>DATEDF010000052.1:0-18860 GCA_035286465.1 Gemmatimonadaceae bacterium
CGGGGATTGACGTGGGGAGCGGCGCCGTGAAGGTGGCCGTGGTGGGGACGAACGGCGAGGCCGACGGCACGATTCTCTCGCAGGTGTCGCTGCGGATCCGCCGTCGGGAGATCGCGAAGGTGGTGGACGAGGCCTTCGACGCGGCGGTCGCGGGCGCGGGGGTGCGGGAGATCCACTACATCGCGACGACGGGCGAGGGGGCGGAGTTCCCGCACGCCACCGGTCACTTCTACGGCATGACGACGCACGCGCGGGGCGCGCTCTACCTCGCGCCCGCGTCGCGCGCGGTGCTCGACGTCGGCGCGCTGCACACACGCGCGGTGGCGATGGACGCGCGCGGCCGCGTGATGGACTACAAGATGACGAGTCAGTGCGCGTCGGGCTCCGGCCAGTTCCTCGAGAACATCGCGCGCTACCTCGGCGTCTCGCACGACGAGATCGGGGCGCTGTCCCAGCAGGCGGCGCGCCCGGAGAAGGTGAGCTCGATCTGCGCGGTGCTCGCCGAGACGGACGTCATCAACATGGTGTCGCGCGGCATCACCACGGCCGACATCCTGCGCGGCGTCCACGAGAGCATGGCCGACCGGATGGTGCGGCTCCTGCGCTCGCTCGAGTTCGATGGCGCGGTGTTCGTGAGCGGCGGTCTGGCGTCGGACGAGGGGCTGCTGGCCGCCCTGCGCGACGCGCTCGCGAAGAAGGTCGGCGGTGGCGCACCCCCCGCCGTGGTGACCCACGGGTCGGCGATCTTCGCCGGCGCGATCGGGGCGGCGCTGTGGGGCGCCTTCCGCTACCGTCGCCTCGGCAGGGGCGGCGTGGCGTGGCAGGCGGAGCGGAACTGACGGTGCGCCGCGCGGGCCGAGGGTAACGGCGATGGGGATCCCGGACCTCACGTACCAGCGGCCGGCGTCGCTCGCCGAGGCGTGCGCGCTCGGCCGCCGCCTGGGCAGCGCCGCCGCGTACCTGGCGGGCGGCACGGAGTTGATTCCCGACTTCCAGCGCGGGGTGGAGCCGGCCCGCACGTTGATCGCGCTGGACGCGATCGGGGAGTTGCGCGGGATCTCGGTCCGCGACGGCGTCCTGCGGATCGGCGCGCTGGCGACCGTGGCGGAGGTCGCTGACTCGACGCTCGTGCGCGCGCGGCTTCCCGCGTTCGCCGACGCCGCGCGCGCCATCGGGAGTCCGCCGATCCGGAGTCTCGCGACGGTCGGCGGCAACTTCTGCCGAGCCGTGCCGTGCGCGGACCTTCCGCCCGCGGCGATCGTCGCCGGCGTGCGGCTGAGGCTGGTGGGGCTCGAGTCCGAGCGCGAGCTCGACGCCGTGGGCTTCTTCATCGGCCCGCGGCAGACGGTGCTCGAACCCGGCGAACTGCTCGCCGAACTCCTGGTGCCGGCGCAGCCGCCGCGTTCGGGCGCGAGCTATCAACGCTTCGCGCGGCGCGCGGGCGCGGCGCTCGCGGTCGCCGCGGTCGCGGCGCGCGTGGTGCTCGACGCGGATGGGCGCATCGCGGGCGCGCGGATCGCGCTGGGCGCCGTCGCGCCCGTGCCGCTGCTCGTGCCGCGCGCGGCGTCGCTGCTCGAGGGAGAGGCGCCGTCCGAGGCGCTGTTCGCCCGCGCGGCCGCCGAGTGCGCCGAGCGCGCGCTCCCCGTGAGCGACGTGCGCGGCTCGGAAGCGTTCCGGCGGGAGCTGGTCGCGGTGCTCGCGCGGCGGGCACTCGCCGAGGCGCACCGGCGCGCCGCGGAGGCCGGCCGATGAGCGCGGAACGCATCGTGCGGCTCACCGTGAACGGCGAGAGTCACACACTCGCCGTGACGGCGAACACCACCCTGCTCGCGGCACTCCGGCATCACCTCGACCTGACCGGCACCAAGCGGGGCTGCGGGACGGGCGACTGCGGCGCGTGCACCGTGCTCCTCGACGGCGCGCCCGCCGCCGCGTGCCTCGTGCTTGCCGCGGCGGCGGACGGCAAGCGGATCACCACGGTGGAAGGGCTCGCTCAGGGCGGCGACCTCCACCCGCTGCAGAAGGCGTTCGTGAAGCACGGCGCGCTTCAGTGCGGCTTCTGCACGAGCGGCGCGCTCATGTCGGCGAAGGCGCTCGTTGACCGCAACCCACAGCCGTCCCGCGCGGAGATCCGGGAGGCGCTCGCCGGCAATCTCTGCCGCTGCGCCACGTACGAGCGGATGCTGCGCGCCGTCGAGGGATGGAAGGCGTTCGAGGGAGTCCCGCTCGACGCGCGCGCGTTCGACGAGCACGAGCGCGATCAGCGGCGAGACCACGCGGTGGTGGGGCACGGCGTGCCGCGCTACGACGCGCCCGACAAGGTGACGGGGCGGGCCAGATACACCGCCGACTTCCGTCTCCCCGGCATGCTCTTCGGCAAGATCCTGGGAAGCCCGGTCGCGCACGGCATCCTGAGACGCGTGAACGCGGCACGGGCGCGTGCGGTGCCCGGGGTGGTCGCCGTGATCACCGGCGCCGATGTGCCCGACGGCTGGTACGGCGTCAGCCCCGCGCGCGAGGACGAGCAGATCCTGGCCAAGGACCGCGTGCGCTACGTCGGCGACGAGATCGCCGCGGTCGCGGCGGTGGACGAGGAGACGGCCGAGCGCGCGCTGGCCCTGATCGAGGTCGAGATCGAGGAACTGCCCGCCGTGTTCGATCCGGATGCGGCGATGGCCGACGGCGCGCCGCTCATCCACCCCGAGCATCCGCGTTACGCCCGCAACGTGAACACGAAGGTGGACTGGCACTTCGGCGACGTGGCGAAGGGACTCGCCGAGGCCGACCATGTGCGCCGGGAACGCTTCGTCGGCAACCGGCCGTACCAGACGCCGATGGAGCCGCACGCCGCGCTCGCGCGGTGGGAACACCACGGCGAACGGTTGACGATCTGGTCGGCGACGCAGACGCCGCACTACCTGCACCGTTCGCTCTCGCGGCTGCTCGGCGTTCCGATGGGGAACATCCGCGTGATCCGTCCGGCGGTCGGCGGCGGGTTCGGCTGCAAGGCGGAGGCGACGCCGCTCGACTTCTGTGCCGCCATCCTGGCGCGAGTGACCGGGCGCCCCGTGATGATGGAGTACTCGCGCGAGGAGATGTTCCGGCACTTCCGCGGCCGCCACAAGCAGTACATCGAGCTCGCGATCGGCGTGAAGCGCGACGGCACGATCACCGCGGTGGACCAGAAAGTGGTGCTCGACGGCGGCGCGTACACGTCGTACGGCGTCATCACGGCGTACTACGCCGGCGCGATGCTCCCGACGCTCTACAAGATCCCGAACTACCGCTACGACGGCACGCGCGTGTACACCAACCTCCCCGCGTCGGGCGCGTTTCGCGGGCACGGCGTGCCGCAACCGCGCTTCGCGTTCGAATCGCTCCTCGACATGATTGCCGAGGACCTGGGCCTCGACCCGTTCGAGGTGCGGCTGAAAAACGCGATGGAGCCGAACACGCGCACGTGCAACGCGCTCGACATCTCGTCGTGCGAGTTCACGCAGACGCTGCTCGAGGCACGCGACGCGTCCGGGTGGCGCGACAAGAAGGGGAAGCTGCCGCGCGGGAAGGGGATCGGCGTCGGGTGCGGCGGATTCGTCTCCGGCGCCGGGTTCCCGATATACCGGTCGGACTTTCCGCACTCGAACGCGGTCATTCGCGTGCACGAGGACGGCACCGCGGTCTCGCTGCACATCGCCGCGTCGGAGATCGGGCAGGGGTCGGACACCGTGCTCGTGCAGATCGCCGCCGAGGCGCTCGGCGTGCCGTACGAGTGGGTGTGGCTCGTGGAGTGCGACACGGTGCTGAGCCCGCTCGATCTCGGCTCCTACTCGAGCCGCGTGACGCTGATGGGTGGCCACGCGGTTCGCGCGGCCGCCGAGCAGGTGGTCGCGCAGCTCCGCGCGGTCGCGGCGGAGGAGTTGGGTTGCGAGGTGGCGTCGCTCGTCGTGCGTGACGGGCGGATCTTCGAGGGGGCGCGGCCGGAGCGCGGCCTGGAGTGGGCGCAGGCGGCGCGGCTCGCGTTCGCGCGGAAGGGACCCGTGGTCGGCACGGGGTCGTACCGGCCGCCAAGGAACCTCGGCGGCGACTTCAAGGGCGGCACCGTGGGGACGTCGCCCGCCTACAGCTTTTCCACGGCGGTCGCCGAGGTCTCGGTGGACCTCGAGACGGGCTACGTGACCGTGGAGCGCGTCACTGACTTCAGCGATGCGGGGACCGTCATCAATCCCGTGACGTTCCACGGCCAGGTGGAAGGGGCGATCGTCATGGGGCTCGGCGAGACGCTGCTCGAGGACACGGTGGTCGGCGCGGGCGGGCGCTTCGCCAACGCGAACCTCCACGACTATCTCATTCCGACGATCTGCGACGCGCCCGAGATCCGCACGTCGGCCGTGGAGAGCTACGAGCCGCGCGGGCCGTTCGGCGCCAAGGAGATCGGCGAGGGATCGTTGCTGCCGGTGCTCGGGGCGATCGCCAACGCCATCTACGACGCGTGCGGCGTGCGCGTGACCGAGCTGCCGATCACGCCGGAGAAGATTCTCGAGGGGCTCGCTCGCCCGGGTGTGTCGCCGCCTGCCTCTGGCGCCGCGCTCGAGCCGGCGGGAGGCACGCGCCCGTGATGAGTGCGCTCCAGCCCGTCGGCGCGCCGGCCGCGCTGCAGCGCCGGCTGGCGCGGGCGTCCACGCAGCGGAAACTCGATCGCCTGCTGACCAAGGCGGCCGCGCTCATCGCCGAAAAGGGCTTCGAGGCGACGACGATGCGTGACCTGGGCACGGCGATGGAGGTGAGTCTCGCCGGGCTCTACCACTACTTCGCGAGCAAGGAAGACCTCCTCTTCCAGCTGCAGTACCGCACCTTCGCCTCGCTCAACGCGGGCCAGGAGCAGATCGCCGCGGAGCCGGGGACGCCGGAAGAGCGCTTCCGCCGGCTCCTCATCGGGCATCTTCGCTTCTACCACCGGCACACCAAGGCCCTGAAGGCGTGCACGTTCGAGCTGGAATCGTTGAAGGGCGAGCGCTACCGCGCGATCGAGGAGCTGCGCCGCGAGTACTACCGGCTGATGACCGCGGTGGTGAGCGCCGTGACCGACGGCGGGTCGCACGACGGAGCGGAGTCGCGGCGGAGCCGGCACGCCACGCTCTTCGTGTTCGGCATGCTCAACTGGATCTTCATGTGGTACCACCCGGACCGGCACGGCCCGGTGGAGCAGATCGGCGAGGAGATGTACGACCTGGTGGTGAACGGCCTCCGGCGCGAGCAACAGGGCAGATGACGGGGGCGCCGCGCCGGCGCGTCCGTCCGAACCGATGAGGAACAGGCCCGTGCAGTTCACCGATGTGTGGATTCCCTATGGCGGCTACTGGTCCACGCCCTTCTGCGCGTGGCAGGGGAGCTTCGCGACGCTGCCGCCGATTCCGTTCGCCGCCGAGACCGCGGTCAAAGCGCTCGCGGCACGCGGCGTCGGTCCGACGGACATTGACGGCGTCTGCCTCGGCACGACGGTGCCGAGCAAGCACTCGTTCTACGGTGCACCGTGGTTCGCGGGCCTGGCGGGCCTCTGCCACGTGAGCGGCCCCACGATCAACCAGGCGTGCGCGACGTCGGTGCGCTGCCTGGTGCAGGCGGCGGAGGAGCTGGGCGCGAACGGTGCCTCGCTCTATCTCGCGGCGACGGCCGACCGGACCAGCAACGGCCCGCACGTCTTCTATCCGAACCCGTCGGGCCCGGGCGGCACCGGGGACGCCGAGAATCTCGTGCTCGACAGCTTCGGGCACGACCCGTACGCGAAGAACTCGATGATTCAGACGGCGGAGAACGTGGCGCGCGAGGCCGGGATCACGCGGGAGGCGCAGGAGGAGATCGCGCTGCTGCGGTTCCGCCAGTACGCGACGGCGCTCTCCGCCGACGCCGCCTTCCTCAAGCGGTTCATGCCGTGGCCCGTGGAGGTGAAGGATGCGCGCGGCAAGAAGGTCGTCGCGACGGTCGCCGGCGACCAGGGCGTCTATCCGACGACGGCCGAGGGGCTCGCGACGCTGAAGCCCGTGCTCGACGGCGGCACCGTGACCTTCGGCACGCAGACGCATCCGGCCGACGGAAACGCCGCGATGCTCCTGACCTCGAGCCGCGAGCGCGCGCGCGAGCTCGCGCGCGACGGCGCCGTGGACGTGCAGCTCGCCTCGTTCGGGCAGGCGCGGGTGAAGAAGGGGTTCATGCCGATGGCCGTCGTGCCGGCGGCGCGGCTCGCGCTCGAACGGGCGGAGATCGGCCCCGCCGATCTGGTGAGCGTCACGACGCACAATCCGTTCGCGGTGAACGACGTGTATCTCGCCCGGGAGCTCGCGCTCGATCCCGAGCGGATGAACCGGCGCGGCTGCTCCCTCGTGTGGGGACATCCGCAGGGACCGACGGGGATGCGCGCGATCATCGAGCTGATCGAGGACCTCGCGGAGCAAGGCGGGGGGTTCGGGCTGTTCACGGGATGCGCCGCGGGCGACAGCGCCGCCGCGGTCGTGGTCAAGGTCAGCGTGCGCTGACGGCAAACGAGAACGGGGGAGAGAGCGGTGACGACACACTTCGCCTCAAAAGAGGCGCGCACCTTCGGGTTCAAGGACGTCCTGTACGAGAAGAAGGACTGGGTGGCGCGGGTGACGATCAACCGGCCGGAGTCCTTCAATTGCTACACGACCGAGACGCTGCGGGAGCTGATCGCCGCGATTGACGACGCGTCGGGGGACGACGCCGTGGGGGTGATCGTGCTGACCGGCGCGGGCGAGAAGGCGTTCTGCACGGGCGGGGACGTGAAGGAGTACTCGGCCGTCTACACCAGGCGGCCGCGCGACTACTGGAAGTACATGGGGCTCTTCAGCAAGTACATCGAGAGCCTCCTGCGCAGCGGGAAGGTGACGATCGCGCGCATCAACGGGATCGCGGTGGGCGGCGGCAACGAGTCGCAGCTCGCGTGCGACCTCGCGGTGATGGCCGACGACACGTATCTGGGGCAGGTCGGCACGAGCGTAGGGAGCGTCGCCTGCGGGGGCGCCACGCAATGGCTCTCGCTCCACGTCGGCGACCGGCGCGCCCGCGAGATGCTGTTTCTCAATCCGCGCATTCCGGCGGCGAAGGCGCTCGAGTGGGGGCTCGTGAACCGGGTGGTGCCGCGCGCGAAGCTCGACGAGGAAGTGCTCGCGCTGGCCAAACAGGTGCTCGAGAAGTTTCCCGAGTGCACGCGCTACACCAAGCAGCAGGTGAACTACTGGAAGGAACAGGCGTGGTACGCGACGGTGGGCCACGCGCGCGACTGGCTCTCGACGCACTTCACGACGCTCGAGCCGTACGAGGGGATGCGGGCGTTCGTCGAGAAGCGCAAGGTGGACTTCATGGGGCTGCGCACGCGCGCCGCGAGCGGCGGGAGCAGCGAGTTCCTGTGGGGCCCGTACGTGAAGGCGTGCGCGAAGTGCGGCGCGACGGGGATCCCCGAGGCCTTCACGTTCTGCGGCGGCTGCGGGGCCGCCCTCGCGGAGCCGGCGCGGAGCGGGTGATGGACCTGGGCCTCGCGGGGAAGGCGGCACTCGTCACCGGGGCGGGACGCGGCATCGGCGCGGCGGTCGCGCGCGCTCTCGCCGCGGAGGGATGCGACGTGGCGCTCGTGGAGCTCGCCGCGATGGACGAAGCCGAGGCGCTCGCGCGCGCGCTCCGCGCGGCGGGGCGCCGCGCCGTGGCGATGCGCGCGGACGTCCGGGACTTCGCGGCCGCCGAGGCGTGCGTCGGTGCCGCCGTGCGCGACCTCGGCCGCCTCGACTGCCTGGTGAGCTGCGCGGGGATCGCGCGCGACGCGATGTCGTGGAAGATGAGCGAGGAGGCGTGGGACGAGGTGCTCGCCGTGAACCTCAAGGGCACCTTCGCCTATTGTCGCGCGGTGGCGCCCGTGTTTCGGGCGCAGAAGAGCGGGCGCATCGTGACGATCGCGTCCATCAACGGGCTCCGCGGCAAGGTCGGGCTGGCGAACTACGCCGCGTCGAAGGGTGGCGTGATCGCGCTCACGCGGACGCTCGCGCGGGAGCTGGGCCGGAGCGGGGTGAACGTGAACTGCGTCGCGCCCGGGATGGTCCGGACGGCGATGACGGCCACGCTGCCACCGGCTGTCCTCGACGTCGCGCTCGCCGAGAGCGCGCTCGGCCGCATCGCCGACGCGGAGGACGTGGCCCGCGTCGTCGTCTTTCTCTGCTCCGATGCGGCGCGGCACGTCACCGGCGAGATCGTGAAGGTGGACGGGGGGCAACTGTGCTGACGCGAGGGCACCGCGGGTGACGCCGGAACGCGCTTCCGTGCGGTACGAGGTCCGCGACGACGTCGCGTACGTGACGCTCGACGCGCCGCCGCTCAACGTGCTCACCGCGGCGATGATGGGCGAGCTCACGGCGGCGCTCGCGCGCGCGCGCGGCGATCGGGCGCTCAAGGCAGTCGCCGTCACGGGGAAGGGCCGCGCGTTCTCGGCGGGCGCCGACGTCGCCGAGCACCGGCCGGAGCGGGCGGGCCAGATGATCGCCGCGTTCAGCGCGCTGTTCGAGCTCCTCGGCGCCATCGAGCTGCCCGTGGTCATGGCCGTGGATGGCGCGGCGCTGGGCGCGGGTTTCGAGCTCGCGATGATGGCCGACGTGCTGTTGGCGAGCGAGCGCGCGACGTTCGGGCAGCCGGAGATCCGGCTCGGCTTTTTCGCGCCGGTCGGCGTGGCGTGGCTGCCGGCGCGCATCGGTCTCGCGCGGGCGGTCGAGGTCACGAGCACGGGGCGCACCTATTCGGCGGACGAGATGCGCTCGATGGGACTCGTGTCGCGGGTGGTGGCGCCGGAGACGCTCGCGGCGACGCTCGAGTCGGTGCTCGCCGACCTCCGGCGCGCGAGCCCCGTGGTGATGCGGATGAACGTGCGCCTGGTGCGCGCGCTCGCGGGCCGCCCGTACGAGGAGGCGCGGCGCGAGGCGGAGCGCGTGTTTCTTGGCGAGTTGATGGCCACGGAGGACGTGCGCGAGGGGATCGCGTCGTTCGTCGAGAAGCGTCCTCCGGCGTGGAAGAACCGATGAGCGCGCGGCGCACGGGGCGCGGGAGACCCGGGAGACCCGGGAGACCCGGGAGACCCGGGAGACCCGGGAGACCCGGGAGACCCGGGAGACGCGAGGGGAACGTTGGTCGCGGGAGGCACGGATGCGAATCCTGATCGTCGGGGCGGGCGCGCTGGGCGGGCTCTTCGGGGCGCAGCTCGCGCGCGCGGGCGAGGACGTCACCCTGCTCGAGGTCAATCAGGCGCGCGCCCGGCTGCTCAACGAGGGCGGCCTCGAGATCGCCCGGACCGGCCAGGAGGCGGTCCGCGTGCCGGTGCGGGTCGTCACGACCGTGGAGGGCGAAGCGCCGTTCGACCTCGTGGTGATCGCGGTGAAGACGTACCAGACGGAGGAGGCGGTGCGCCCGGTGCTCGGCGCGAGCGGCCCGCACACGCGCTTCCTCTCGCTGCAGAACGGCATCGGGAACACCGAGACGATCGCGCGCGTGGTGGGGCCGGAACGGGTGCTCTGCGGCATCACGTACCACAGCGTGCAGCACGCCGGCCCGGGACGGCTGAGCTTCCGCACCGGAATCAAGCCGATCCAGATCGCGCCGTTTGCCGGCAACGTGACGCCGGAGATCGAGGCGATCGGCGAGGTGTTCCGCCGCGCCGGGCTCGACACGAACGTCGTCGCGAACATTGACCACGTGGTGTGGCAGAAGCTGCTCCACAACGCGGTCATCAATCCCGTGTCGGCGGTCACCGGGCTGACGTGCCGCGAGATCCTCGCGGACGAGGAGCTGCTCGCCTTCATGCGCGATCTCTGCGGGGAGATCGTCGCCGTGATGCGCGCGCGCGGCGTGCCGATCGTGGACGAGGAGGACCCGTTCCGGCCGCTGCTGGGCTCGCTCGCGGCGCTGGGAAAGAACCGGCCGACGATGTGGCAGGACCTCGCCCGGGGGACGAGAACGGAAGTGGACGCGCTCAACGGGGCGGTCGTCGTCGAGGCGCGCCGCCTGGGACTGGCCGCGCCGCACAATGCCGCGCTGGTGCATTTCCTCCATTCGCGCGAGCGCCAGAAGTTCCTGAACCGGGAGGCGATCGCGCGCAAGCTCGGACTCGATCAGGCGCAGGACGCCCCCGGCAAGAGCGAGCGCCCACGAGCCCCGGCGCGGGCCACGCCGATGGGACGGGACGGCGGGATGCCCTCGGGCGGCCCGCCGCTCGAGAGCGCGCGGCGGCTCAAGGAGCTGATGCGCGCCTACTACCGCGATCTCGACGCGGCGTCGGACGATCCCGCCCGGATGGTCGCGGCGTGCTCCGGGCTCGCGCCCGTCGAGATCGTGCGCGCGCTGGGGATCGTGCCCTACTTCCCCGAGAACCACGCGGCGCTCATCGGCGCGACCCGCCAGGCGGGACGCTACATCGCCCGGGCCACGACCGAGGGGTTCTCGCAGTTCGCGAGCGCCGCCATGCGCACGGACATCGGCGCGCTCCTCGACGGGAGCAGCCCGCTCGTGGCCGCCTACGGCATCAAGGGGCCACCGCGTCCCGATGTGGTCGTCTACAGCACCAACACGGGGCACGAACTGCTCCGCTGGTTCGAGTTCTACGGCGGCTACTACGGCGTCCCGGTCGTGGGACTGCACCCGCCGCCCGCGCTGCACGAGCTGGAGCGCATTGACGTGGACGCCGCCGTGCACCAGCTCCTGCGGCTCACGCACCGCCTCGAACAGGTGACGGGGCGGACGCTCGACCCGGACCGGCTCGGCGAGGTCGTCGCGCACACCGCGGAGGCCGCGCGTCTCTGGGGCGCCATTCTCGATCTCGCGCGCGCGGCGCCGGTGCCGTTCACGTTCTTCGACACGCTGATTCACCTCGCGCCGATCATCCTGCTCCGCGGGACGCCCGAGGCCGTGGACTACTACCGGCTGCTCAAGGACGAGATTGAGCACCGGGTCGCGCTGGGCGTCGCCGCGGTGCCCGGCGAGGCCCATCGCTTCTACTGGGACGGCCCGCCGATCTGGTGCGCCCTCCGGCCCCTCGCGCGGCTCTTCGCCGAGGCGCGCGTGTCCATCGTCGCATCCACGTTCTGCGGCGTGTTCACGCTCCCCGGCCTCGATCCGCACGACCCGATCGAGAGCATGGCGCGCGCGTACACCAGCGTCTTCGGCAACCGGTCGGAGCAGTACAAGACCGCCTATCTGGCCGAGAAGTTCGAGCAGTTCGGCGTGGATGCGGCCGTGTATCATGACTGCCGCACGACGCCGGAGGCGAGCCACGTGCGCTACGGGCTCGCCGTGCGCGCCGAACGCCTGACGGGCGTGCCGGCACTTGTAGTTGAGGCGGATTCACACGACCCGCGGCTGTTCTCCGCGGAGCAACTCGAGGGACAGCTCGCGGAGTTCCTCGAGCAGCACGCCGAACGCGTGGGCGTCGGCTGAGCGCCGGCACCCGGAGGAACCGACGCATGCCCGAGGAGACCACGAGGATCGCCGCCGGAGTGGACGTCGGCACGGAGTGCGTGAAGGCGGTGGTGGCCGCCGACGACGGGCGCGCGCTCGGCCGCGCCGTGCTGCCGACGCGCGGCTACTTCCAGACGTGCGCGTACGAAGCGCTCGCCGCCGCCCTCGACGACGCCCAGCGGCACGAGGAGGAGCTCGAAGGCGTCGGCGCCACCGGTTTCGCGGCGACGTGCGTGCCCAAGGCCACGCGGACGGTCACGGAGTCGGCGTGCCACGCCCTCGGCGCGTTCCAGCAGGTGCGGCACGCGATGACGCTGGTCAGCATCGGCGGGCGCGACCCGCACGTCATCACGGTGGACGGGGAGGGCCGGCGGGTGCGGGTCCGCGGCGTGCGACGCTGCGCGGCGGGGATCGGGAGCTTCCTGATGTTCACGGCGCGCCATCTCGACGTGAGTGCGACGCGCCTGCAGGAGCTGGCGTCGGCGGCCGGGGAACATCCCGCGCGGGTGAGCAGCTACTGCTCGGTGTTCAGCGCCTCGGAGGTCCTCGAGCGCCTGCGCGAGGGCGCGACGAGGGAAGAGGTCGCGCTCGGGTGCATGCACTCCATCGCGGAGCGCATCCTGGAGATCGGCGGGTTCGAGGACCCGGTGATGATCTGCGGCGGCGTCGCCGAGTACTTCCCCGGCGTGCTCCAGGCGTTCGCGTCGCTCTCGGGTCTCACCGTGCGACCGGTGGCGGAGCCGATCTTCACCGCGGCGCTGGGCGCCGCGCTCAAGGTGTTCCGACAGCCCGAGGCAGCCGACGACTCCGCCGTCGCGCTGGCGCACGCGTGAGCACGCCGCGCTCGTCCACCGGCGGGGCGCGCGCGAACGCCGCGCGCGTGGAGCTCGCCAGCACCGCGGCCCTGCGCGACACGATGGGCGCGTACTACCGTTCGCTCGGCGACGCCGCCGAGCGCGGCGCGGCCCCGGTGGCCTGGTGCACGAGCGTCGGCCCGGCTGAGCTGCTGCGCGCGCTGGGCTTCGCGGTGTTCTTCCCCGAGAATCACGCCGCGATGCTCGGCGCCGCGCGGACGGCCAACCGGTACCTGCCGCTGGCGCACGCGCAGGGCTATTCGCCCGACGTCTGCTCGTACCTCACGAGCGACATCGGCGCGTTCCTCGCGCGGGAGACGCCGCTCGCCGCCTACGGGCTCCGGGAGACGCCGCGGGCCGACGTGCTCGTGTTCAACACGAACCAGTGTCGCGACGTGCGAGACTGGTTCGAGTGGTATGCCCGACAGTGGGGCGTGCCGCTCATCGGCATCACGTCACCGCGCGCGATCGGGGACGTGCGCGACGACGACGTGGACGCCGTCACGAGACAGATCGAAGTGCTCGTGCCGCCGCTCGAGGCGGTCGCCGGCCATCGGCTCGACGCCGCGCGGCTCACCGCCGCCGTGCGCGCGTCGAAGGAGAGCTCCGTGCTCTGGGAGGCGTGCCTCCAGACGGCGGCGCACCGGCCGGCGCCACTCACGTTCTTCGACGGGACGATCCACATGGGGCCGGCGGTCGTGCTCCGCGGCACGCCCGATGCCGCCGTGTACTATCGGACCCTCCTCTCCGAGCTCGAGGCGCGCACGCGCGAGGACGTGGGCGCGGTGCCCGGCGAGAACCTGCGCCTCTACTGGGACGGGATGCCGCTCTGGGGCCGCCTTCGCGCGCTGGCGACGACGTTCGCGGAGTTCCGCACGGCCGTCGTCGCCTCGACGTACTGCAACAGCTGGATCCTCTCGCAGCTCGACGAGGCCGATCCCTTCCGTTCCTTCGCGCGCGCGTCGCTGGAGCTGTTCATCGCGCGCGCCGAGGCGCCGAAGGAGCGCTACATCGAACGGATGGTCGAGTTCTACGACGCGGACGGGATCATCTTTCACGATTGTCGCACCTGCCCGAACAACACGAACACGCGCTACGGGATGCCGCGCCGGCTCACGGAGCGCCTGGGGATCCCGACGCTCGTGCTGGACGGCGACGTGAACGACCTGCGCTGCTTCTCGGACGAGCAGGCGCGCACGAACATCGAGGGATTCGTCGAGCAGCTGGCCGACGCGCGCGCGTCGGCCCGCCGGGGCGGACGCCCATGACCCGCTTCGCCGGCATTGACAGCGGCTCGTGGAACACGAAGGCCGCGGTGATTGACGCGGACGGCCGCGTGCTCGGCACGTCGGTCGTCCGCAGCGGGGCGGACCTCGAGGCAGCGGCCCGGAGCGCCTACGGCGACGCGCTCGAGAAGGCGGCGCTCGCGCCCCACGACGTCGAGGCGATCTGGGCCACCGGCTTCGGCCGCAACAGCGTCACGTTCGCGCACGGCTCGCGCACCGAGCTGGACTGTCACGGCCGCGGGGCGGCGTTCTACGTGAGCGGGCCGCTCGTCGTGCTCGACATCGGCGGCGAGGACGCGAAGGTGATTCGTCTCGACGCGGACGGGCGGCGCCTCTCGCACCGGATGAACCGCAAGTGCGCCGCCGGCACGGGGAGCTTTCTCGACGAGATCGCGCTGCGCCTCGGCGTCGAGACCGGCGAGCTCCCGCGGCTCGCGGCGAACTCGGCCGACGTGCTCGAGCTCTCCAGCTTCTGCACCGTCTTCGCCGGCACCGAGCTACTGACGCTGATCCGCGCGGGCAAGCGGCCGGCCGACCTCGCGATGGCGGCGTACCGCTCGCTCGTGCGGCGCGTGTCGGCGATGGACGTGTTCGAAGGGCGCATCGTCGCCACCGGCGGCGTGGTGACGTACCACCCCCGCGTGGTCGAGCTGCTCGCCGCGGAGCTGCGCACCGAAGTCACGGTGCCGCCGCACCCGCAGGAGATGGGCGCGTTCGGCGCGGCCCTCGCCGCGCGCGACGGGGCGGCTTCGGTCGGGCCCGAGGCCGCCCCGCGGGTGGGCGCGCGCCGGGCATCCGCCGGAGGGCCCGATGAGCCGTGACGCCGGGAGCCGGGCACGGCCCGCGATGACGCACGCCACGGCCGCGGTGCGCGACGGCGACGTCATCTACTCCCGGCTCTCGCCGGTGGGCGAACGCGAGTCCGTGGGCGGACTGCTCACGCGCAACGCCGAGCGATACGCCCGGCGGCCCGTGTACCTCGAGCGCGAGGGAGAGACATTCCGCGGCGTGACCTGGGCGGCGTTCGCGCGGCAAGTCGCCGCGTTCGGGCGGTTCCTCGCCGCGGCGGGCGCGGGTCCGGGCACTCGCGTGGCGGTGTTCTCGCCCAACCGCGGCGAGATGCTCGTCACCGAGCTGGCGACGATGTGCATCGGCGCGACGTTCGCTCCAATCTTCGCCGGCTACCCGGCGGACCAGGCGTGCGGGCTCATCGAGCAGGCGAAGCCGACGGTGCTCGTCATCGCGGGTGGCGACCAGCTCTGGCGCATCTGCGTGCCGCCCACCGTGCGCGCCGTCGTGACCTACGACCCGGTCGTGCCCGCCGCGCTCGACGCCACGCTCACCGGAACCGGCGTCTCCCACGCGTGCTTCGGCGACATCGCTGGCGCCGCCGCAGGCACGCAGGAGACCGAGGCGGGGCTGCGCTCCTTCCTCGAGGCGGCGACCCGCGTCAACCCGGACGAGCCGTGCCTGATGAACTTCACCTCCGGCACGAGCGGCATCCTGAAGGGCGTGCTCCTCACCCACGACAACATCCTGTCGCAGCAGCGCGCGCTCTCGGCGATCTGGTCGGTGGGGAGCGACGACCGGCTGCTCTCGTACCTCCCGTGGCACCACAGCTTCGGCGGGATCTTCGAGAAGTACACGGCGCTCTTCAACGGGGCGGCGCTGCACCTCGACGATTCGCTGGGGAAGGACTTCGACCGCCTGCTGCGCAACTGGCTCACGGTGCGGCCGACGGTCTACTTCAGCGTGCCGCAGGTGTACCAGCAACTCGTCACGCACGCGCAGATGCATCCCGAGGACGACGCGCGGATCTTCCACCCGGAGTTGCGCTTCGTGTTCACCGCCGCCGCGCCACTCCCGGCGAACGTGTCGCAGTTCTTCGCGTCGCGAGGCATTCCCGTGCTCGAGGGATGGGGGCTCACCGAGACGGCGCCCTGCTGCACGCTGACGGACCTGCACGAAGCGCGCAGCGTGCCCGGGATGGTGGGCTATCCGATTCCCGGCGTGCGGCTCAGGATCGCGGCCGACGGGGAAATCCTGGCGCAGGGGCCCAACGTGATGCGCGGGTACTTCGAGAACGCCCGCGCCAACGCGGCCGCGCTGCCCGGCGACGGATGGTTCCACACCGGCGATCTCGGCGAGTTCGTCGGCGCGGGACTCAAGCTCGTCGCCCGCAAGGACCGCGTGTTCAAGATGCTGAACGCGGAAAAGGTCGTTCCGACCGCGCTCGAGAACCAGCTCGCGGGCATGAACCGGTACATCCGCCACGTCATCGTCGCGGGCGACGGCCGGCGCTTTCTCGCCGCGCTCGTCTTCCCCGACTTCTTCCGCATCCGGGAGGAGTTCGGTGACGATCGCACGCGCGCCGAGCAGGTCGTCAAGGCGTCGCTGCGCGAGACGTTCGTGACGTTCAACCGCGCGCATCGCGTGAAGTACGAGCACATCCAGGCGTTCGCGGTCGTCGCGAAGGAACTCTCGATCGAAGCGCACGAGCTGACGCCCTCGATGAAGGTCCGGGTGCGCAACGTGCTCAGCAACGCCGCCCCGTACCTCGAGGCGGTCTACGAGCCGAGCGCCGACTGCGACTGTCGCTTCCTGAGGAAGGTCATGCGCATCGCGGGCGACGACCGGCTGTGCTTCGCGGGGAACGATCGGACGCTCGATCGCTGCCACGAGTGCGGCAGCTTCGTGTTCGAGGACGCGCGGATAACGGATCCACAGGGACAGAGGAGGGCGGGAGCATGACGGCCGGAACCCGGGTCACGTGCGTGTCGTGGATGATGACGGTGCCGGGCGCGCCGATGGAGCGCCGGGAGTTCGAGACGGCGGAGCTGAAGCCGGGCGAGGCGCTGGTGGAGGTCGCCGGGTGCGGCGTCTGCCACACCGACGTGTCCTTTCTCCGTTCCGGAGTGAAGACCCGCGCCGCGCCGCCCCTCGTCCTCGGCCACGAAATCAGCGGCGTCGTGCGCGAGGTGGGCGATGGCGTGGGGAGGGAGCAGGTCGGCCGGGCGGTGGTGGTGCCGGCGGTGCTGCCCTGCGGCGAGTGCGACCTCTGCCGCGCCGGCCGGCGGACGATCTGCCGGAAGCAGGTGATGCCGGGGAACGACCGCCACGGCGGCTTCGCGTCACACGTGGTCGTGCCCGCCCGGTTCCTCTGTCACGTGCCGGACGCGGCGCTGCGGGACCACGAGCTGTGGCAGCTTGCGGTCGTCTCGGACGCCGTGGCGACGCCGTTCGAGGCGGTGAAGCGCTCGGGCCTCGCCGCGGGCGAGCTCGCGGTCGTCGTGGGCACGGGCGGCATCGGCGTGTACGGCGTGCAGGTCGCGGCCGCGACGGGCGCGACCGTCATTGCCCTCGACCTCGACGAGCGCAAACTCGAGCAGGCGCGCGCCTCCGGCGCGCGGGGCGCGCTCAACGTGCGCGACGTGCCGGTCAAGGAGATTCGGAAGCAGGTGCGCGCGGAAGCGGAACGCCTCGGAGCGCCCGCGCATCTGTGGAAGATCTTCGAGATGTCGGGGACGCGCGGCGGCCAGGAGACCGCGTTCTCGTTGCTCGGCTTCGGTGCCTCGCTCGCCGTGGTCGGCTTCACGATGGATCGCGTCGAGATTCCGCTCTCGAACCTGATGGCGTACGACGCCGTGGCGCGCGGCAACTGGGGCGCCGATCCCCTGGTCTATCCCGAGCTGCTCGAGTGGGTCGCCGCCGGCCGGGTCCGCCTGAAACCGTTCGTCGAGCGGCGGCCGCTCGCGGAGATCAACGAGGTCTTCGACGCGGCGCACGAAGGCCGGCTCCTGAAGCGCGTGGTGCTTGTGCCGGGCTGACGGCCGGTGCGGCCCGGGGCGGCGGACACGCGGCGCGATCCGCGATCCGCGCTCCGAGCGGGACCCGGCAACGGTACCCGGGCGAGCGCTCAGGCGCTCAGGCGCTCCGGCGCCCAGGCGCCCAGGCGCTCAGGCGCCCAGCGCCTTCGCCTCCCGAGCGAGCTTCTCCGCGAGCGCGTGGAATCTCTCGTGCGCGCCCTCTCCGGTCTCCTCTCGCTCGATGCGCTCGAAGCCTTGCAGCACGCTCACGGTGCGTTCGGACGACAGCAGCGCGTCGGCCAGCGGGAAGAGGACGTTGTCCTCCTTCGCGATGTGCTCGCGTAGCAGCGCCACGTAGCGTCGCGCGTGCGACACGACCTGCACGCGCGCGGAGGCGTCGCCCGACTCCAGCCGGCGCGCGGCCTCCCGCAGTCCGCGCGTGAGGGTGCGTCCCTGTTCGTGTTCGGCGAGCATCACCTCGATCGGCCCGCCCCCAGCGGGCGCGCCACTCTCGCGCATCGCGCCGAACAGCACGCCCTCCTCCTTGTGATGATGGCAGCCGTCCGCGAACCCCGCGATGAAATCCGCGGCTTCGAGGAAGAACGCTGGCCGGACGGCCTGCCCGCGATGCAGGCGATCGGCCGCGATCTCCAGCGCGTCGAGCACGTGCTCGATGAGCCGGTGCTCGTTCATGAGTACGTCGGTGGGCTTCACGGGCCGCTCCTCCGGATGATGACCTCCGCCCCACTCCTGGAATCTGCACGCGGGCGCCGACCGGGAAAGCGCACGCGCCGTCGCGATGCCGATCGCGAATCACCGGTTCAGCGGCTATCTCCGCCTAGCGCTCCAGGAGCCCGCCGATCGCCGCCGCGACGCGCTCCGGCGCATCTTCCGGCGTGAAGTGCCTCGCATCCGGGATCACCTCGAGCGTCGCGCCCGGAATCGCGTCGCGCAGACGCTCCCCGACGCCGACGTCGAGGAAGGGGTCGCGCTCCCCCCAGACGATCGCCGTCGGCTGGCGAATCGCGCCCAGCCGTTCGGCGAGCGCGGGCACCGTGTCGTCCTGCATCGCCAGCAGCTGGGCGATGAGCGAGTCGGTCCCGAGGTGCGTCGTGAAGGCGCGGAGGTAGTGATCGAGCGACCGCCGGCCCGCCTCGGCGTCGGCGAATCCGGCCAGCAGCGACCCGTGCACCAGCCCCGCGAGCAAAGGAGCGCCGATCGCGCGGCCCACTCGTCGAGCCGCGGCGAGCGCGCGCGCCAGGCGCGCCGCCTTGCGCGGCCACGCACTGAACGCGGTGCTGCTCACCAGGGCGAGTCGGGTGACGCGCGCGGGCGCCTCGAGCGCGAGCGCCTGGCCGACCGCGCCGCCCATCGCGTGCCCGACGACGCACGCGGCCTCGATGCGCAGCTCGTCC
>DATEDF010000053.1:0-53331 GCA_035286465.1 Gemmatimonadaceae bacterium
ACCTCGCGCTCGAAGCGCGACAACCGAATCACGAACGGGCTCGCTCGCGGCATGGCTCCCTCCGGGTGGAGGAAGTATGTCACCCCGCGGTCGCGAAGTCCAGAGAATACGTTACCATACTTATGTCACTGAGGACTAGCGGCGGCTAGCGGCGGCTAGCGGCGGAGTCCGCGGAGCTGCAGCTCGAAGTCGAGCGAATTCGAGGCCAGCGTGAGCGCGACCTCGAACGACACGTGGCCGGCGATCACGAGGTCCGCGAGGTGCTGGTCGAACGTCTGCGTGCCGAACTCGGCGCGCCCGTCCGCGAGCGTCTGGCGGATCTCGCCGAGGCGCCCGGGGTCGCCGAGCACGTCGCGCACGGGGGGCGTCATCAGCAGGATCTCCGCGGCGAGCACGCGCCCCTGGCCGTCGGCGCGCGGCAGCAGACGCTGCGCGCAGATGGCCCGCAGCATCTCGACGATCTGCAGCCGTGCGGCGTCCTGCTGGTCGCCCGGCAGCCCCGCGAAGAAGGTGCGGAGCGCGCCCGTGGCGTCAGGCGCGTTCATCTTCCCGATCACCATCCGGCCCGCCTCGGCGGCCCGCACGGCGATCTCGAGAATCTGCGGCTCGTTCATCTCGCCGATGACGATGACGTCGGCGTCCTGCTCGAGCGCGGCACGCACCCCGTCGGCGAAGCTGTCGGTGTCCACGCCCACCTCGCGCTGCGTGATCGAGCACTTGTTGTTCTTGTGCAGGAACTCGATGGACGACTCGATCACGACGATGTGGCGGCGGCGCAGCGCGTGCGCGTTGAGATGCTGCACGAGCGCGGCGATGGTGCTTGCCCGCCCCGAGCCCGGCACGCCGGTGACGAAGACGAGGCCGAAGTCGTGCAGCACCGCCGTGCCGAGCGACACGGGGAGCCCGACCGACTCGAGCGTCGGCACGACGTCGGGAATGACCCGCATCACGATGGCGAAGCTCGAGCGCTGGCGGAGAATGCTCACGCGGAACCGCGCGATCCCCGGCGCGCTCCACGGGCCGGAGTAGTCGCGCACGTCCTCGATCGTCGGCGCGTTCGCCGAGGTGCCGAGGATGTGCGAGACCATCTCGAACGTGCTGACCGCCGTCAGCACCGGTGTCTCGAGCGGCGTGAGCTGGCCGCCGACGCGTGCGTACACGACGTCGCCCGCGCGGATGTGGATGTCCGTGGTTCCGCGCTGGATCGCGTCCACGAGGAACTGCCGCAGCTGGTCCACCTCCGCCTGAGCGGCGGGGGGCCGGAATCGGCGTTCCTCGGAGGCGCTAACGCTGGGCATGACCTCGCCGGTCGCGGGGTGGGGGACCTTCAGCGCCTGGGGCGAGCGCTCGGCTCGCATTCAGTGCGAGAATCTCGATGACACACAGCCTCCGTCCCATCTCCCTTGGCGGCGAAAGGGCGCAACCACTCGCGTCATACAGTATTCACTGGCTGAAAATTGTCCAGTCGCGTAACTTGCCGATCGGAGCGGCCCATGGTCAAGATGGGTCACTTACGTGCCGCCCGCACCGTGGCCTTGGCCCGCGCCAACCATATCCTAAGACGAACTTCTGACGCGATGGTATCCGCGGCCGCCCCCGTCCACGTCTCGCGCCTCGAGCTCCGGCACCGCGCGCTGGGGTTGCAGCGCCGGCGATTCTGGCGCGAGCTGACCTACGGGGCGATCCTCGTCGTCGCCGACATCCTGACGCTCGCGGCCGTCTTCGCGCTGCTCGGGATGCTGCCGCTGGACGCCCTCATCCCGAGTCTTGGCGAGGGCGGCGAGTCCTTCGTACGCGGGCTCATTCCACAGACGCCGATCGCACTCGCGCGCCGCGTCACGTCGCTCCTGTTCGTGCTCTTCGTGACGCGCTGTTACGCGCACACGGAGCGACAACAGCACCCCGCGCGGATCGCGGCCGCGCTCCTCCTCGGCCTGGCGCTTCCGCGCTGGGTGGAGATCTGGACGACGCACCTCCCCGCGCGCTGGCTGCTCCTCGGGCTCGTGCTGGCGGTGACGTGGGGGGCGCTGGTGGTCCAGCGGCGCGGGTTCGCCTCGGCGCTCCGCGCGATTGACCCGCGGCGGCTCGATCCGGCGCGCACGCTGATCGTCGGCCCGGCGGACGACGTGCAGCGCGTCACGAGCTGGCGGGCCGAGCGCAGCGGGGGGCCGCCGCTGCCGACGCTCGTCCTCTCGGACACCTGGCCGCACGGCACCGCCGAGAGCATGCGCGAGCTGTACGACGCGCTGGCCGAGTCCGACGGCGACGCGATCGTGGTGGTCGGGGCGCTCTCCGACGCCGCCCTGCAGGCCGTGATGATCGCGGCCTCGAGCGCCGGGGTGAGCGTGTACGCCACGCGCCGTTCCGCGTTCCGCGGGCTCGACGAGCCGAGCTTCGTCCTGCGCCGGGCGGAGCCGCTCTCCGTGCTCTCGCGGCCCGCGCTCGTGGGCTGGCAACTCGTGCTGAAGCGCGTGGTGGACGTGTCCGGGGCGCTGGTCGCGATGCTCGTGCTCTCGCCGCTCCTCCTGCTGGTTGCCCTCGCCGTGCGTCTCACCTCGCACGGCCCGGCGCTCTTCCGCCAGATCCGCGTCGGACTGGGCGGCGATCCCTTCGTGATGTTCAAGTTCCGCACCATGGTGCACGACGCCGAGGTGCGGCAGGCCGCGCTGCAGGAGGCGAACGTCTACTCCGACGAGCCGATCTTCAAGCTGGCGAACGACCCGCGCACGACGCCCATCGGCGTGTTCCTCCGCAGGTCGTCGCTCGACGAGCTGCCGCAGCTCATCAACGTGCTGCGCGGCGAGATGTCGCTGGTGGGGCCGCGCCCGGCGCTCCCGTCGGAGGCGCTCCGCTATCAGCAGCACCATTTCGTGCGGTTCGAGGTGTTGCCGGGCATGACGGGCCCCTGGCAGGTGAGCGGACGGAACGCCATCAGCAACTTCGAGGATGTCGTGAAGCTCGAGACGCGCTACATCAAGGGCTGGACGGTGTGGCGCGACTTCCTGATCCTGCTTCGCACGGTGCCGGCGGTGCTGAGCATGAAGGGGGCGTTCTGAGCCGCGCACCCGTCGAACCGGTCCCCGGGGCGCCGCGATCCGGTGACGATCGCAACTATAGATCGTTTAGGCGACAGAGGCGGCGCGTCGCGGTGGCCGGCCGCCGGTGCGCCGATGGTCCCTTTTCGCTCCCGAACCGCATGCCCGTGATTCGAACCTGTCGGAATTCGGTCCCCGGCGTCTCCGGCGTCCTCGCGCTCGCCACGGTCGTGGCGCTCTCCGGCTGCGCCACGCGCCGGCCGGAGACGGTCGTCGAGCCGGCGCCCGTCTCGCGGACCGTCGTCTGGCGCGTGGCGGAGGGTGACGTCCTCAGGGTGCGCATCTACCGCGAGGCGGAGCTGTCCGGGGAGTCGGTGGTGAGTGTCGGGGGCACGGCGTACTTCGCCGGTCTCGGGCGCGTGCACGTCGAAGGGCTTACGCTCGATTCACTGCAGTCCGAGGTGGCGTCGCGCTACGGCAAGTTCCTCGTGGACGCGGCGGTGGACGTGACCGTGCAGCGCGACGTCGTCGTCTACGGCCAGGCACGCGCGCCCGGGGTCTACCTCGTGGATCCCGGCATGACCGTGCTCGGGCTCGTCGCGAAGGCGGGCGGCACCGTCGGACAGGGGCGGGATCCGATGCTCACGCTCGTCAAGGCGGACGGCCGGCAGTTCCGTCTGCCGCGCGAGGCGCGACTCGCGACGATGGACATCACCCGCAGCGACGCGGTGTTCGTGCAGGAATCGTCGTGGTTCGGGCGCAACCAGCAGACGTTCGGGGCGCTCACCCTCGCGGTGAGCCTCGCGACGAGCGCGCTCGGCCTCATCCTCATTCTGGCTCGCTAGGCGGCGATCGTGGACAACCTTCCGGCGCTGCAGCCCCAGTCCCCGTTCGCCGAGCCGAACCAGGAGATTGATCTCCGGCGCGCGTGGGCGACGATCGCGCGGAGCGCGTGGATCATCGTGGTGTGCGTGGGGCTCGCCGTCGCCGCGGCAGTGGTCGCGGCGCGGCGCGTGGAGCCCAGGTACACGGCGATGGCCACGGTGCGCATCGAGGACGCGAACCGGGGCGCGGGGGCGAGCGCCGCCATCGCGTACTTCGGCGGCTCGGACTACCAGACCACGCTGGCCGTGGCCTCGGAGCTGATCACCAGCCGCTCGCTCGCGAGCGAGGTGGTGGACCTGCTCGGGCTCCGGCTGAGCGTGGCGCTGCCCCAGCGCACCGTGCGGAGCCAGCTCGTCGCCTCCGCGCACTTCCTCCCCGACGCGCCGTCCGTGTCCTACCGCCTCATCAAGGTGGAGGGCGGGCACGAAGTGCGGCTCACGCAGCCGGACTCGCTGCTCGGCGTCTATCCGGACACGGGCGAGCTCAGGCTGATCGGCGGCGCGGTGCGCCTCACGGGCGAAGGGCACGCGCTCGACCGGCTGCTCGTGGTGGTGGAGCCGCGGGTGAACGCGGCGGAATGGCTCCGCGGATCGGTCGGCGTGGACCAGGTGAACAAGGACGCGAATGTCCTGAGCATCTCGTACCGGGGGCGCGATTCGGCCCTCGTGAGCCAGCTCCCGAACGCCATCGCGCACGCGTTCGTCAAGAAGCGGCTCGAGCTCGACCGGAGCGGCGCGACGGCGCAGGAGGAATACCTGCGGAAGCAGCTCGCGACGCTGACCGCGGACGTGACCGAGAAGGAACAGGAGATGCGCGCCTATCTCGAGAAGGAGGGGATTCCGAGCGTGGGCCGGGCCGAGCAGGTCCTGGCGGCGGACCTGGGCCAGCTCGAGGGGCAGAAGCGCGAGCTGGAGACGCAGCGCGACAACATCAAGCGGGCAATGGAGCCGCTCAGTGACCCCGACACGCTGGCGGCGCGCGACCGGTTCCTGCGCCGGCTCCTCGCCACCCCCGACTTCACGAAGGCGGGCGTCGCGGGCGCGGACGTCACCCGGCTCGAGCAGTTGCTGGTGTCGCGCTCGGACTATCTGACGCGCCGGCTCCCGACCGACCCGCGCGTCCGGGAGCTGGACAAGCAGATCAACGAGACGCAGGAGAGCATCCGGCTGCGCTCCGAGACCTACCTCTCCAACCTCGACCAGCAGATCACCGGGCTCGCGCCCAGGATCGCGGCGGTGACGGGCAAGCTGCAGAAGGTGCCGCAGCAGGCGCTCGAGTACGCGAAGCTCGAGCGCGACCGGCACATCGTCGAGGAGATGATGACGCTCGTCCAGTCGGAGCTGAAGCGCGCGGAGATCCGGGCCGCGGTGCAGGACTCCACGGCGAGCGTGCTCGACGAGGCGGTGGAGGCGGCACCGCAGGGCGGCTCGTCGGAAACGCTGATTTTCGTCGTCGCGGTGTTCTCGGGGCTTCTCGTGGGCATCGCCGTGGCCTTCCTGCGCGACTGGCTCGACACGACGGTGCGGACGGAGCAGGACCTCGCGAACATCGTGGGCGTGGCCGTCGTGGGGATCATCCCGAACCTCCAGCAGCAGGCCCGGTCGGTGGGGTACCGCCTGCCGGCGCCGAAGGGCGGCGAAGACCGGCCGGCCGCGGGACGCGAATACCAGACACCGGCCGCGGAGGCCTACCGCACGCTCCGCACGAACCTCAACTACCTCACGCCTCCCCGTCCGCCGCGCATCATCGTGATCACGAGCGCGCTGCCGGGCGACGGGAAGACGACGACGGTCGTGAACCTCGCGATCACGCTCGCGCACCAGGGGCAGCGGGTGATCCTGATTGACGCCGAGACGCGGCGCGGCACGGTGCACGACGTGTTCGGCATTCCGCCCGGGCCGGGCTTCTTCGACCTGATGTACGGGCAGGCGTCGCCGGGTGAGTGCATTCGCCGCGTGCAGATGGAGGGCGGCGGCACGCTCGACGTGCTCCCGCTCGGCAGCTCGCCAAGCGTGAATCCGGCCGACCTGCTCGTGGCGGGCCGGTTGCAGCCCTTGTTCGAGCGGCTCCGCGCGCAGTACGACTTCGTGTTCATTGACACGCCCCCGCTCAACCTCTTCACCGACGGCGCGCTGATCGGCGCGCACGCCGACGCCCTGCTCCTCGTGGCCCGGGCGGACCGGACGGACCGGGACGAGCTGCGCTTTGCCGTGCAGCAGCTCCGCAACGTGCAGGTCACGCTGGCGGGGACGATCCTGAACGACGTCGAGTTCCGGCGGAGTTCGCGCTACCGGCTCGGCTACGGGTACTATTACGACTATGCCCGCTGACCGATTCCAGGCGAGCGCGTCGGCGCGCGGGTCGGGGCCCGTCCGCGGGCCGGACGTCGTTCCCGACCTCTTCGATGCCGGGACGGAGCGGCTGCCGTCGTCGGGGCAGTTCAGCGCCGCGACGATCGCGGGGCTGGGGCTCTTCGCCCTCGAGCTGCTGGTGGCGCCGCTCGTCTTCGCGATCACGCTGCTGGCCTCGATGCTCACCTGGTGGCTGCTCGACCAGCCGTGGTCGGGGCGGCGCAAGCGGACGCGGCGGCGCGGGATCACCTCGCGGCTCCTCTATCTCAGCACGCTGATGCTCACCGGGCTCTGGCTCTCGGTGATGTTCGTGTTCCGCGCGAGCGATCCGACGCTCTCGTCGGGGTTCACCTCGACGCTGCCCACCGCGATGTTCGGCGTGGACATCGGGATGCTGACGCAACTCAACGCGATGCGGACGTTCCGGGCGAGCAACTCCCCGGTGGCGCCGCCGCCGTCGTCGCTCGCGCCGTTCAGCCTGTTCGCGCACGGCACGGCCTCGACGATCGCGATCAGCCTGCTGGCGTACGCGGTGGTCTCGGGGCGGCGCCGGCTCCGGCGGCGGCTGCGCCACCAGTCGGTGGCGGACATGGGCACGCTCAGCGGGCCGCACGCGCCGTAGCGGGCGGGCTTTCTCGCGCGCGCCGTGGCGGCCGTTTCCGCGCTCCCCTTCGCTCCCGCTCGGCTTGGCGGCCCGGCGCCGCCGTCGCGTGCGCTCCCCGCCCGGCGGGGGCCCAGCGCCGCACAGTTCGTCGTCGGCCTGTTCATCACCGCGACCGCGGCGCTGCTCGCCGGAGCGGGCGGGCGCCTCGCGGTGTACGCGTACGTCGCGCTGGCCGCCTTCTGCGGAGTCGTGTTGCTCGCGAAATCCCCGGTGGCGTACGTCACGTTCAGCCTGTGGCTCTGGTGGGTGACGCCGTTCGTGCGGCGCGTGCTCGACCACCACCACGGCTGGCATCCCACCAATCCCGTCCTCCTCGCACCGCCGCTCGTGGCGCTCTATGCCGTGGTGGTGATCGCGCGGCACCCGCGAGAGCTGCGCGGCCTGCTCTTCGCGCCGTTCCTGCTTGTCCTGGCGGCGCTCGCCTACGGGTACGTGGTCGGGTTGATCAGCACCGGGTTCATTCCGGCGACGTACGCGCTCGTCACCTGGCTCGCGCCCGCGCTCTTCGGGATCCACCTCGCCGTGAGCTGGCGGCACTATCCGGAGCTGGGCGCCTCGCTGCGCCGGACGTTCGCGGTGGCCGTGCCGCTGCTCGCGGCCTACGGCATCTACCAGTTCGTGCGGCTCCCCTCGTGGGACGCGGAGTGGATGCGGCACGCCGACCTCCGGAGCATCGGCAACCCCGTGCCGTTCCTCGTGCGCATCTTCGGCACGCTCAACACGCCGGGTCCGTACGCGGCGTTCCTCGCCGCGGGCGTGCTGATTCTCCTGCAGGCGCGCGGGAAGTGGCGCTACGTCTCGACGGCGCTCGCCTTGGTGGCCCTCCTCCTGACGCGCACGCGCGCGGCGTGGGTGGCCTTCCTCATCGGGCTGCTCGTGCAGTTCATCTCGCAGCCCATCGTGCGGATTCCGAAGCGGGCGATCACGCTGGTCGTGGTCGCGCTGCTCGCGCTGCCGCTCGTGGCGACGCCCAGGTTCCGCAGCATCATCGCCCCCCGGCTCTCGACGCTGACGGACATCCGGGGCGACCGGAGCTTCATCCGGCGCGTGGCGTTCTCGACGGAGACGGCGAGCAGCATCGTCGAGACGGCCGAGGGCGCGGGGCTCGGGGCAACGGGCGGCGCGATCAAGCTGCGCGGCAACCGGGGCGTGCGTTCGCTCGACAACGGCTTCCTCGAGGTGTTCTACATCTTCGGGTGGCCGGGGGGCGCGCTCTTCTTCCTCGGCATCGCGGGGCTCCTGTTCCAATCGCTCCGGTACGTGGAGGCGCGGCGCGACACGTTCGCGAACTCGCTGCGCGCGACGGCGCTGGCGCTGGCGTCCATCCTGCCGATCGGCGACATCTTCACCGGCCCGACGGGGACGCTGCTCTGGAGCATGATCGGGCTCGGGATCGCGGCGCACGCGTATCACATGACCACCGGGCTGGCGCTGCGCTCGCGCTTCATCACGCCGGTGCCCCTGGCTGGCGCGGTGACGACTCCCGTGCGCGCGTAGCGGCGCGCGCCAGTCGGGATGCGCGCGCTCCCCGGGGGATGGCACGTCCGGCGGCTGGGCCGCGCGCTCGGGCGCGCGCTCCTCCGGCGGTCGCATCACGGCATCGTGCTGCTCTACCACCGGGTCGCCGGCCCGCGCCGCGACCCCCTGGCGCTCGACGTGCGCCCCGCGCACTTCGACGCGCAGCTCGCGGTGCTCGCGCGTACGGCTGCCCCGCTCGCGCTCGACGAGTTCGAGACGCGCCGGCGCGCGGGAACCCTCCCGCCGCGCGCCGTGGCGGTGACCTGCGATGACGGCTACGCGGACAGCCTTCTCACGGCCGCACCGATCCTCGCGCGCCACGGCGTGCCGGCGACGATATTCGTCACGGCGGGGATGGTAGGGAGCGATCGCGAGTTCTGGTGGGATCTCGTCGAGCGCATCGCGTTCTCGCCGCACGCGCTCGGCGGCGGCGTGCCGGGGCTCGCGATGCCCTGGGGCGCCGCGGATGGGGCGCCGCCAGCCGCCGGCACGGTCGCCGGCACGGCGCCCGACCGCTGGTCCGTCCTCGCGCCCGATGACCCGACGCCGCGCCACCGGCTCTTTCGCGCGCTGCACGCGGCGCTCTACGCGGCCGCCCCCGCCTCGCGCGACGCCTCGCTCGACGAGTGGCGGGCGTGGGCGCGCGTGAGCGGGCCGGCCCGCGAGTCGCACCGTGCGCTCACCCTCCGCGAGCTCGAGACGCTCGCCACCAGCCCCGGCATCACCATCGGCGCGCACACGATGACGCACCCGATGCTGTCCGCGCTCCCGCCCGCGGAACAGCGGCGGGAAGTCGCCGGGAGCGGGGTGTGGCTCGCGCACGCGCTCGGTCGGCCCGTGGACGCCTTCGCCTATCCCTTCGGGACGCGCGCCGAAGTGTCGGCGTCCACGATCAGGGCGGTGCGCCAAGGCGGGTTCAGGTACGCGATGGCGAACGAGCCGCGGGCCGCGTGGCGCTGGTCGTCGCGCTGGCGGCTGCCGCGCTTCGTGGTTCGCGACTGGGACGCTGAGACGTTCGCGCGGCACCTCGAGGAGTGGTTCGCCCAGTGAGCCGGCTCACGATCCTCTCGTTGAACTCCTCCGATGCCGGGGGCGGCGCGGAGCGCGTCGGCCGCGAGCTGCACGAGCACTACGCCGCCGCCGGCGAGGACGCGTGGCTCGCCGTGGGCCGGAAGCGCGGCGGCGACCCCCGCACGGTGGAGATCCCGAATCGGGCGCGCCGTTCTCCGTGGGCGCGCGTGTGGATGCGCGCCGCCGACGCGCTCCCACCGAGTGGAGCGGGGTTCCGGGCGGCGCGCGCGCTGCGCGAAGCGGTCGCCGAACCCGCGCGGTGGGCCGCGCGGCTCCGCGGCCGCGAGGACTTCAACTTTCCCGGCACGGCCGCGCTCCTCGAACTCCCCGGTCGCACGCCCGACGCGCTCCACCTGCACAACCTGCACGGCGGGTACTTCGACCTGCGCGCGCTCCCGGCACTGACCGCGCGGGTGCCGGCGGTGCTCAGCCTGCACGATGCCTGGCTCCTCTCCGGCCACTGCGCGCACTCGTTCGACTGCGGGCGCTGGGAGACGGGGTGCGGCGAGTGTCCGGCGCTCTGGATCTACCCGGCGGTGCCGCGCGACGCGACGGCGTTCAACTGGGCGCGAAAGCGTGCGCTCTTCGCGCAGAGCGCCGTGCACGTCGGCGTCCCGTGCGAGTGGCTCGCGGCGCGCGTGCGCCGCTCGATGCTGATGCCGGCCGTGCGGGAACTGCGCGTGATCCCGTTCGGCGTGGACCTCGATGTCTTCCGCGCCGCGGACCGCGCCGAGCGCGCCGCCGCGCGCGCGGCGCTCGGGCTCGACCCGTCGCGTGCCGTCTTCCTCGTGTTCGCGAACGCGCTCCGCGCGCGCACGTGGAAGGACAGCTTCGCCTTCCGCGGCGCGCTCGAGCGGCTGCGCGGAAGCGCCGCGAGCGCGCAGTGGGTCGCGCTCGGCGAGACGGGGCCGGACGAGCAGGTGGGCGGGGTGCGTGTGCGCTTCGCCGGGTTCGAGACCGATGACCGGCGGCTCGCACGCTGGTACCAGGCGGCGGACGCCTACGTCCACCCGTCGCGGGCCGATACCTTCCCCCAGATGGTGGTGGAATCGCTCGCGTGCGGCACGCCGGTGATCGCGACGGACGTCGGGGGAATTCCGGAGCAGATCGCGAGCGCGTCGTTCCTGCGAGGTGCCCGCGCATCGGCGCGCGTGGACACCGCGACGGGCGCGCTCGTGCCCGCCGGCGACGCCGGCGCGCTCGCGCACGCGATCGCGGCCGTGGCCGAGCTCGACGCCGAGCGGCGTGCCGCGCTCTCGGCGAACGCGGCGCGCGACGCGCGCGCGCGCTTCGACCGCCGCGCGCACGCGCGTGAGTATCTCGACTGGATCCGGTCGGTGGCGGCCGCGCGAGCGGATGCCTCGGGTTCCGCCACGCCCGGAGCGGCAAGGGGTAGCCGATGACCGAAGGTGAGCGCCGATGAGCCACCTCCGCACGACTGCGTGGGGCCGCCACGCCTACGATCGGGCCGCGCGCGACTACGACGCGCGGCACGGAGAGATCTTCAACGAGATCGAGCAGGCACGGCTGGCGGGGGCGGTGCGCGAGGCCCTCGCCGCCGTGCGGGACGCGCCGGTGGATGCCCCTGTCGTCGTCGCCTCCGACGCGCGCGGTCGCGAGGTTCGCGCGCTCGACGTCGGTGCGGGCACGGGCAACCTCACGAGGCAGCTCCTTGCCTGCGGCGCGCGCGTCACCGCCGCGGATGTCTCGCCCGTCTGCCTCGCGCTCGTGCACGTGCGATTCCCCGACCGCGAGCGCGTCGCGCTGGCGCTCCTTGACGGCAAGGGGCTCGGCGGGTTTGGCGACGGCACCTTCGACCTCTCCGCCTGCTACTCGGTGCTCCATCACGTGCCCGACTACCTCGCGCTCGTGCGCGAGATGGCGCGCATCGTGCGGCCGGGCGGCGTGGTCTACCTCGATCACGAGCGGCACGACGCCTCGTGGGCGCCGAGCCCGGAGCGCGACGCCTTCCTGCGCGAGGCGGTGGTCTGGCCGGCGCGCACGTGGCGGCGTTTCCTCCGTCCCGCCGCCTGGTGGCGGCGCGTGCGGCCGATGCTCGCGTGGCGGCGATGGCTCAACCCGCGCTGGATGCCGGAGGGCGACCTCCACATCTGGCCCGACGACCACATCGAGTGGCCGGAAGTCGAGGCCGCGCTCGCCGGATGCGGCGTGCGCAAGGTGGTCGAGCGCGACTACCTCCTCTACGAGCCGCGCTACGCGCGCGACGTGTGGGAGCGGTGGAAGGACCGCGTGACCGACTACCGGATGTGGATCGGGAGGAAGGCGTGAGCCCGCGCGCGGTCCTCACGGTCATCACGCCGTCGTTCAACCAGGGGCGCTTCCTCGCGGAGACCATCGAGTCGGTGCTCAACCAGGACATCCCCGGGCTCGAGTATTTCGTCGTGGACGGCGGAAGCACCGACGAGAGCGTCGCCGTCATCAAGCGCTACGAGCGCTCGCTCGCGTGGTGGGTATCGGAGCCCGACCGCGGACAGGCGCACGCGATCAACAAGGGGCTCGCGCGCGCCACCGGAGAGTTCGTCGCGTACCTGAACAGCGATGACCTCTACCTCCCCGGCGCGCTGCACGCGGCGCTCGACCTGCTCGCGCGCACCACGGGCGCGCGCTGGGTCGCCGGCGGCGTCATCGGATTCGGCACCGCCGAGGCACCGGTGCACGAGTGGCACCTGCCCAAGGTGCCGACGACGCTGCTCGATTGCGTCACGTCGCGCTTCCAGGCGGCGCAGCCCGGGCACGTCTGGTCGCGCGCGATGCTCGAGTCCGTGGGCGGGTTCGACGAATCGTTCCGCTTTCTGTTCGACATCAACCTCTACGCGTCGCTCCTCTCGCGCGGCGAGCGGTGCCTCGCGCTCGGCCGGCCGCTCGCCGCGTACCGGTTCCATCCCTCGAGCAAGACGGTGGCCGAGGGCGACCGCTTCGAGGCCGAGTGGGACCGGATTCGCGACCGGTTCGTGCCGCTCCTTCCCGCGCACCAGCGCGTGGTCGCGCGCCACCGGCTCGCGCTCCGGCGGAGCGGGGCCGAGTACACACGCGCGGCGCGCGACCTGGCGGAGGGGCGGCGCGCCGAGGCGCGCAAGCGCTTCGCCCGGGCGGTCGCGTCGTACCCGCCGAGTCTCCTCACGCGGAGCGGGCTCGGCTGCGCGCGTCGGCTCGTCTTCGGAGTCCCGTGAGCGCGCGTCACGCGGTCCGGGTGTTCTTCCCGTGCACCGGGCTCGGCCGCCAGCGGCGCGGCTTCGAGAGCTTCACGCGCTCGTGCGCGGCGGCGCTCCGCGGCGAGGCGGGGCTCGAGATCACGGTCTTCGGCGGCGGCGGCGCCGATGCGAAGGCCGGCGAGCGCTTCGTCCCGAACCTGCCGCGCGACAGCTCGGCCGCTCCCCTGCTCGGCGCGCTCGCTGGCCGCGATCCTTATTTCATCGAGCAGGCCACCTTCTTCGCGAGCTTTCTCCCGCGCCTCGTCGCCGGACGGCCCGACGTGGTGTACTTCGCCGATCTCAATCTCGGAAATGCGTGCTGGCACTGGCGACGGCTCTCCGGCCAACGCTTCCGGCTGCTCTTCTACAATGGTGGCGCCTCCACGAAGCCCTTTACCCGCTGCGATCTCGTGCAGCAGGTGAGTCCCGAGCACCTGGACGCCGCTCTCGCGCGCGGCGAGCCGGCGGCGCGCCAGGTGCTCCTTCCGCACGGGGTGGAGGTGAGCGCGGGCTTCGCGCCGCCCACCGCCGGCGAGCGGGCCGAGGCCCGCGCGGCGCTCGGCGTGCCGGCCGGCGGGAAGCTCGTCGTGAGCGTCGGGATGCTCGACGCGCGCATCAAGCGGATGGACTACGTGATCCGCGAGGTCGCCGCGCTGGGCGAGCCACGGCCTCACCTGCTGCTGGCGGGAACCGCTTCTCCGGAGACGCCGCGCATTCTCTCGCTTGCGCGCGAGCGGCTGGGGCCGTTCGGCTGCACGGCGCGCGCCTTTTCCGGCACTGAGATCCCGCTCGTGTACCGCGCGGCGGACCTCTTCGTGCTCGCGTCGCTCCGGGAAGGGTTCGGCCTCGCGATCGTGGAGGCGCTCGCCGCCGGGCTGCCGTGCGTCGTGCACGACACGGCGAGCACGCGGTACCTCGCTGGCCCGCACGCGGAGCGCGGCGACCTGAGCGCCGACGGCGCGCTCGCCCGGCTCGCCGCGCGCGCGCTCGCGGCGCCGCGCGACGAGGGCGCGATGCGCGCGCGGCACGCGTGGGTGCGCGAGCGTTTCTCGTGGGACGCGCTCCGCGGCCGATACGCGGAGCTCCTGCGCGCCTGCGCTGCGGGCCGCGCGCCGGACTGGGCGGGGGCGGGGACAGGGGCGGCGGCGGGCGCGGCGGCGGCGACGGCGACTGGGACGGCAACGGGAACGGCGGAAGGGGCGGCGAGATGAGCAGCGTCGTCCCCGTGGTGCTCTTCGCCTACCGGCGGCCCGACCTGCTCGCGCGGACGCTCGAGTCGCTGCGCGTGAACCGGGTGCCGCTCCTCTGCGCGTTCTCCGACGGGCCGCGCGACGCGAGCGTCGAGGCCGACGTCGCCGAAGTGCGCCGGCTCCTCCGGCACGTGGACTGGACGCGGATGATCCTCGTCGAGCAGGCCGCGAACCTCGGCGTGGGGGAGTCGGAGCTGGCCGGCATCTCGCGCGTGCTCGCCGAGCACGAGGAAGTGGTCTCGGTCGAGGAAGATCTGGAGTTCGGCCCCGGCACGTACGCGTACGTCTGCGCGGCGCTCGCGCGCTATCGCGACGACCCGCGCGTGATGGGCGTGACCGCGTGGAACCACCCTCGCGTCACCCCGGACGACGTCGTGACGGACCCGTACTTCTGCGGCCGGATGTCGGGGCTGATGTGGGGAACGTGGCGGCGCGCGTGGGCCGGTGTCACCGAGCACCCCGCGGCCGACTTCGCCGCGATGTGCCGCGCACGCGGTGTGGACCCCACGCGCTACGGCGACGATCTTCGCGATTCCGTCGTGCACGCGGAAGAGTACGGGATGTGGGACCTGCGCTTCAACCTTCATATGCTCGCGCAGGGTGGGCTCTTCCTCTGGCCCGCGCGCTCGATGGTCGCGCACACGGGCTACGATCCGCGCGCCACCAACTCGCCGAACGTGGCGGGGTGGGCCGACGCGCCCGCGCCGGCGCCGCCGGTCGAGAGCGTCCGTTGGCCGGAGGTCGTGGAGCAACCCGGGAGCGCCGCGCTCTGGCGGCGCGCCGTGAACGCGCCGCCCCGGCCCTCGCTCCTCGTGCGCGCCTGGCGCCGCCTCGCGCGACTCCGGCGCCCCCGGCTGTGACCGTTCCGGGCTCCGGCTCCCGGATCGTCCGGGCCGGGCCCGGACGCTACGCGCCCTCTCGCTCGGGTCTCTTCGCGACGATGCGAAGTTGGTAGTTGCGCGTGAGATACGCCATGAGCGTGCAGCGAAGACGGAACAGGCGTTCGCCAAGCAGCTTGAGGAGGCCCACGTCGTTCTCCCACCAGCAGTGGCGAATGACCTCGACCGTGACGACCTCGTAGCCCGCCGTGGCGAAGAGATTGCCCAGCGTCATCGGATTCCACGTGTAGAGATGCTGATTGATGTCTCCCGGGACCCACTTCTGGTTCGGCAGCTCGTGAGGAACGACGAGCACGATCCGCCCGCCCGGCGCGATCTTGGCACGGAGCGCGCGAAGCGTATCCAGCGGGGCGGTCACGTGCTCCAGGGCGTGATTCGAGATGACGACGGTGGCCCACCCGTCCGGCAACTCCTCGACCCCCGCGTACACCCGGAGACCAAAACCGGCGGCGCTCTCCCGCGCGGCGGGGTTGATGTCAACACCCAGCTTCTCCTTCGCCGGCAGGTCGTGCAGCGTGAAACCGCCGCCGCAGCCGAGATCCACCACGCGATCATCGGGGCCGACGTACCGGGAGAACAGGAAGCGATTGGCAACCGCGCCGAACGCCCCGATGTTCTTCTGCCAATTGAAGTAGTCGGCGTCATAGTGCATGTTGGCTGACCTCAAGCGGTTTCCCGGATTCGAAGCCTGGCGCACTCGGATCGTCGGGCGGCGAACGGAGTCAGCAAGATTGTACCACGTCTCGATGGATCGGAACAGCGCACCGCGGGGCCGATCGTGTTAGCGCGACTCCGCCGGCTCCTCCTTCCTCCACGCCTGCGCCGGTGGTGGCGCCGCGCGCCCGGCGTGGAGATGGGCGACCTCCGCGCGATGGAGCCGGCGAGCCGACTCTTCGGCGAAGACCGCGGTCAGCCCATCTGCCGCTGGTACATCGAGCGCTTCCTCGACGAGCACCGGTCGCTCGTGTGGGGGCGCGTGCTCGAGGTCGCCGAGCGAACCTACACCCGGCGCTTCGGCGGCGACCGCGTGACGGAGAGCGCGGTGCTGCACGTCGAGGCCGGAAACCCGGCCGCGACGATCGTCGGCAACCTCGCGACCGGCGACGGGATTCCCGGCGGCTGTTTCGACGCCGCGATCCTCACGCAGACGCTGCAGTGCATCTTCGACGTGCAGGGGGCCGCGCGCACGATCCACCGCCTGCTCGCGAGCGGCGGCAGCGCGCTCGTCACCGTGCCCGCCATCGCGCCGGTGAGCCGCTACGACGTGGAGCGCTGGGGCGAGTACTGGCACTTCACGGAGCAGGCGGTGCGCCGGCTCTTCGAGCCGCACTTCGGCGCGACCAACGTGCGCGTGGCGTCGTATGGCAACCACGTCGCCGCGCACGCGTATTTGGCCGGCATGGCGGCCGAAGAGTTGCGCGAGAACGAGCTCCTCGCGCGCGACGTGGACTACCCGATCGTGATTGCGGCGGTCGCGACGAAGCGCTGACAGCCGCTGGAGCGCGCGCTGATGTTCAGGGCGCCCGGAGAAGGTGACAGTTCAGCTCAGCACGTGTCCCACGAACCGGGGAGCAGAACAGACGCGGCAGGTGCTTGTACTCACGGCGATTGCGCTATCGTTTGATCAGCCGAAGAGAGAGGATCTCCACGCGCCCCTCGCCGTGAACATCGAGCTTGTAAACAGCAGCGCGTCCCCCTGGCAAGGCGCCTATCGCATAACCGTCGGTCTCGCTGCGTGCAACGACTTGGCCGCGCCACGCGTCGATCACCTCGATCATCGTCGCGAAGAGCAACTCGTGCTTCGGCCTCGCCTCGCTCGCGGATGGCGGTGCGTCCGCCCATGCTTCCCTCCACGAGGAACGCGCCACCAGGATGAGCACCCAGAGCAAGCCGGCATCGTCCTCCTCAATCGCAGCGATGCTCGATGGAGGCGGCTGATTTCGCCAGTCATAGCTTGTCGGAGATACTCCAGCGAACCACGGCGGTCGACGTTCTAGCTTGCGATGCTGAACGCCGTCCGCGGTCCACTGTTTCAAGTCGTAGCGCCGCTCCCAAGCCGACCAGAATCGTCCTTGCCTCGGTCGCGACAGGCGGTGTCGCGGAATTAGCATCATCTCGGGCGGGAGATCGCCATCGCCAAGTTTGAATGAGGATTCCACCACTGCGTTCGGGCCATCAAAGGACAGTCGGTGCAGAGGTTCAACTGACTCGGCAAGCGGTGCGCGACCGCTGATCACGACAGAATCCGGCCACGACACAACCGTCGCCGAGCTGACATTTGTCGGCACGCCGAATGAGCGAATCAGCGTGAGATTCGAATCGAGAAGAGTGGCTCTCCGGGCACTCGCGTCGAGTACAAGCAGGCTGTCTCTACTGAGTACGAGGAGATCGTGGGGGATCACAAACTCTCCGGGTCCCCGACCTGACCGCCCGACGATACCGAGAAACCTGCCGGTGCGATCGAAAAGCGCCGGCATCTCGCCGTTCCTGAAGGTCCAGAAGCGACCCTGAGGGTCCACCCGAATCGTCGCAGCGAAACCGTCTGGTACTGTGGGCGGAACTTCAAGGCGCAACACGGTCCGGATGTCAATCTCGCATCGAGAACAGCTCACCTCATCGGGTACGCTAACAACACTTCCCGCGCTGTCAGGATCGCCTGTGCGGCACGCATGTAGACCCGCGACGCCGGCGAGGATGACTACACCACGCAGCCCAATCTGGAGCGCGAAGAACGCGGTCCGTCGACGAGGCATTCGTTGCCTTCCCACGCTCTTGGAGCGTGCAGGCCTCGTGCGCTTGAAAGCCCTCGATGCCATTCTCTGAACCAGCAGGAGCTTCAATAGGCGGTCAGGGAAACCGGGCTCGCAGCCAACGCCCCGCATAGCGAACGACGGGGTCCGGGTCGCTCGCGGCCAGATCCGCGAAGAGCGCGTGTATCCTCGCCGGAGCCGCACCGTCGAGCGGCTGCGAACCAGTCAACTGGTGTGCGTGATCCGCCCACGCGACGGCCCCTGAGTCCCGCGAGGGCCGCAGGTCGTCGAGATCCACGACCTTGCGGGGATCGAGGTATGCCGCCAGGACCCTGAGGGCGGAAAGGCGCACGACCTGCGCAGCGCCCGCATTCCGCGCCACCGCGGCGACGGCTTCGTAGATCCGTTGGTCGCGCATCGCGCCACTTGCCTCCACGAGCGGTTCGAGCGCGGCGCTGTCGGCGGGAGGCGCCGCCCACACCCTCTGCAACGCGGCGCCGGCTGACTCCTCACAGTCGCGAATGACCTGCAGCGCCCAGTCGCTTTTCGGCGCTGGGTGACCGTTCTCGAGGGTCTGGGATGCCAGCCTGCAGTCGTTGCGCAGCTGTACCGACTCGCGCTCTCTGACGGCCTGCCCGTGAGCGGCCGATGCGGCGATCAGCGCGGTGGCAACGAAAGTCGCCGCCGACTGAACGGGCCGCCGAATCGTGACGTTTTTCATTGGCAGTCCTCCGCTAAGGCGATAGGCGGTAGCTGAAGTTGAAACTGCACCCGAAAGTCACCCGATTGGCCACGTCCACGCCGTCCGAGCGTTGCTGGATCGCCGTGATCGCGCGCGGTCTTGGCGCGGAAGATAAGCGCGTCAAGAGCATTCCGCGCGGCATTCCGGTTTCCGCCAAAATGTTTGATCGCGCTGGAAAAGTGGTTGTCGAGCGATTCGCACGCACCGTACCTCGATCCGGATCCGCCGAGGCAGAACGCGTCAAGCCAGCCTTGGCTTTGCTCGAGCAGTGTGGCATTCGACAGACCATTCCGCGACGCTGTGAGCGGGGAGGAACGGGGCCGCCACCGGAGCACCGTCGACGCGCATCACGCCGTGCTCTCGGCCTCACGGCCGAGCATCGCGCTCACGGCTGAGGAACGCCCGCCTTATTTCGCACGAGAATCAGCACGCACGACACCGCGCTTCGAACCGTTGGTGGCGCTTTCGCGTCGTCCTCAAGCGGAACGAGCGTCGCGAGCGCGCGGGCGGCTGTCGCCTGCGTCGGCGCATTTCCGATTGTCGATCCAGACGCGTACAGAACGCCGATCCTGCACACGACGCCCGCGCTCGCCGCGTCGGCGTAGGTGATCGCACCCGTGCCATCTGAAACCTGCGAAGCCAATCCCAGCGCGGCCACGATGCGCGCCTGCGGCGTAGCGGCAGGATCAGCAATCGCGTTCACGAACGCACTCGTGATCGCGACGTCCAGCACGCGGAAGAAGGGCGTCCACGCGTTCAGGAGGGCCACGGAGTCGCGTTCGGAGTGCATCGAGGCGATGGCGGAAGCGGCGGCCGGCACGCTGATCGCCGGCGAGCAAGCGTGGAGGACCGCAAACGCCCAGTCCTCTTTCTTCTCCGGCTTGCCTTTCTCCACGATTTTCGCCGCCCTCTTGCAGTCCTTGTCGTCAGGCGGCGTGCTGGGTGGCGTCTGTGCGCCCGCGGCTGAGGCGCTTGCGCTGATGGCGAGCGATGCGATTCCGCAGAGAACCACGAGCTTCACGCGGCGGAACGGCTCCCTGAGTCGCGACATGCGCTCGCTGCTCATGAGCGTCGGCTTGAACTGGTAGACGCAGACATCTGTGACGTGATTCTCGGGCGATTCTGCCGTGTCGTTGACCTGTTTCTCAGATGTCCGCAACGGAGGGTCCGGGCAGGTTCACCGGCCCTCCGATTTGCATTCCCCGCTACAGTCTGCGGATGACTGCTTGCGCTGCTTGGGTCAAGAGTGTCGCGCCGTCAGTCGAGATGTGCTTCGACTTCTGCGCCCGCACTTCCTTCACGAACGCGTTGAGCTCGTTGCGCGCCGCCGTCGTGTTGCCCCTGGCCAGGCTCCGTGTCGCCGCGTCCAGCTTCACTTGCAGGCTGTTGCAGATGCCCGGTGAATCCACCCAGCCGAGGTCGCACGTGCGCGCGAGGAGCGCCGGGAGGCGAGCGGAGAGGCTCGACGCCGTCGAGCCCGGCGGAAGCGGAATGACGCCCAGGGTCACTCCCTTGGCCCCGTTCTCCCAAATCGTCGGCGGGTCCGGAATCGAATCGGGGTCGAGATCCTCGATACTCGGGTTGCGCGTGTCGCCCACGATGCGGTAGGCGACGAGGTCAACGAGCCCAACGAACGTAGCAACCATACCGCCGAGGGCGGCGCCAGGTTGGATGCGGCCCCTACTTCCTCCCAGCCACGCTATCGCTGCCGAATCCGCGACCGGACCACCGCTTGGGTACCAGCTCGCGGGACCCGACTTCGAGAGCGGAACGACGTCGGTGCGAACGACCACCGCACCGACGGCTTGCGCGCTGCCGGCGCTGTTCGAGACGCGGTACGAGATGCGCACGGTGTCGCCGCCGAGGTTGGTGACTGTCGGTTGCACCGTGACTTGCAGTTGGTCACGTCGCGGCCAGAACGTGCTCTGTGCCTGAACGCTTGCAAGCGAAGCGTTCAACGCCAGTCCGACCAGAAGTCCCCGTGACGATAATGGGCCCAGCCGCGACGTGATCGCCGCGATCCCTCTCGCACCGAGTTTGAGGTGCACGTGGTTCCGAGATTCACGCTCCTCGCCGTATGTGTTCTTCATCTCGTAGTCCCAGATGTCGCGCACGATGCCGGCCAAGAAGTCATCCGTGCGCCCACGACGCACGTCGAAATCACCTTCGAAGCCGTGACGGTGCGAGGTATGTGGCCCGGCCCAGTCCTGGTTGAGGTCAAACCGGCCGCCTCGCGGGAGACTGAAGTCGTTCGCCCCGAATGCGTTCGGAACCCGATCGCCCGGTGCGGGGCCATCAGACGGGTGCTGGCTGTAGTAGGCGAGCCGCTCCTGATACCTTCGCGAGAACTCGATCAGATCGTCGCGGAATTCCATTTGGCCGAACTCGTTCAAAGGATGCCAGGGCTTCTCGCCGGTGTATGTCAGTCCCGGGATCGTCCCGCGAAGATTGGAAAGCTGCAGGCCGACGTTGAGCGTCAGCGTCCCATCATCCGCCTGCACGCTCGTTCCCGTCACGACAACGTCGCCTGCCACCTCAGGAGCATGATACACCACGCGGGCGCGACCAGCAGCCCCCGTATTGACGCTCGTGACCAAGGTTCCTCTTGGCCGTGACGGGTTCACATGGTTGTGGCCGCCCGATGCTGACACGATATCCAGATTCAATGATATATCAGCATTCCGGCGCAGCGAGCCGTCCGCCTCCTTGACGGACACGAAGACTCCGCGAGCCGGGTTTCCGAACGTCCGTGCCGTCGGGATGAAGCCCGGTGTCTCCAGCTCCAGCACGACACGCCCGGTCGCTTCGGGCGGCGGGGCACCAATGCCCCCTCGCCCAACGCTCACCGCGTATGTCGCCTTCGCCTTGCCGCCCGGGATCCCGAACACGGGGAACGACAACGGGCTCATCGGCAGGATCACCGCACGCGCCATCGGTGTCTGCGTGACGAGCGTGGCGGTCGCGCCGAACGTGACATCGTCGGGATTCTCGCTCGGCGAACAGTCCGTGGGGTCAATGAGCCGGAGGGCGACCTGGCCGAGCAGGGCCCCTGCCGCGTCATACCCGATGAGCGTCCCGTAGGTGCCGGCGCACAGGATGGCTCCCTCACCGGTCACGGTCACGGAGCCCACGTCTCCCGCGAAGGTGAGGGTGATCGGCCCCGGCTGGTCATAGCCCTGGTCGAAGGATGGCTCCGCGCCCAGAACCGCCACACAGTCTACGGCACATGTGTCACCGTCGTCGTCCGGCGACATCGTCGTTGGCGTCCGGACGATTCGGGAGTACCCTAGCCGCAGCGAATCCCCGTGGGTGAGGGCTCGCGTTGCCGGGCCCCGCGTCCGCACTTGGGTGGGACTGTCCCGGCACGCGCCGGCAACCAGAATGCCGCAGAGGAAGACTACGGAAACCCGAGCGGGAAATCTCACAACAGGGTCTCCTCCAAACAGGAACTCGCGTGATGACGGTGGCGTCGCCGCCTCTCCAATGATCGACCGAATCAGAAGCAGCGCAATGCTGGCGGGCGTCTTTCGGCCACGGTGGCTCAATTCGACCGCGAATTCTCACGTTGTTGAGCCAGGACAAGGTGGTAGGAAGGCACCGGCTGGTGCGAGAATTCACACTCACGCCGAGACGCGCACCTCACACCTCCACGCTCCACTCGTGCGGCACGAGGAACTGCCCCTGCCCCTCGTTGTTCCCGCGCCCCGTGCCGAAGTAATCGCCCGGCTCCACCTCCAGCACCGCGGCGTGCATCACCCAGTCGGCCACGTCGCCGCCGACCTCCGAGTAGACGGTGATCCGGTAGGTGCCCGCCTCGAGCGGCAGCCGGGGGACGCGGCAGACGAACGTGCCCGTCCCCGGGATCTCCTCGAACGGCCCGCGCTGCGCCGTCGCCGAGAGCTGCGCGAGCTGCTCGTCGAGCGGGCCGTGCACCACGAGGTCCACGTGGACGTTCCGGAGCACGCGCTCGGCGGACGAGTAGCGGATGACGAGCTCGACATCGTCGCCCGAGCGCACGAGCCCGCCACCCGCGCTCGCGTTCCGCACGGTGAGCGACTCGAAGCGCAGCGCGCCCGTGCCGGTCCGGTCCTTCCGCTCCGTGAGCGGCACGGTCACGAGCGTCTCGAGCGAGCGAAGGTACTGCTGCACCACCGCGCCCGCGGGCCCGTCGGCCGTCACGCGCCCCTTCTCGAGGAGTATCCCTCGCGCGCAGAGCGCCGTGATCGCCATCATGTTGTGGCTCACGAAGAGCACCGCGCGCCCCTGCTCGCGCGCCACCTCGCCCATCTTGCCGAGGCACTTCCGCTGGAACGCCGCGTCGCCCACGGCGAGGACTTCGTCCACGACGAGAATCTCGGGGTCCAGGTGCGCGGCGACCGCGAAGGCGAGCCGCACGTACATCCCGCTGCTGTAGCGCTTGACCGGCGTGTCGAGGAACTTCTCGATCTCCGCGAAGGCGACAATCTCGTCGAAGCGGCGCGTGATCTCCTGCCGCCGCATCCCGAGGATCGTGCCGTTCAGGAAGATGTTCTCGCGGCCCGTCAGCTCCGGATGGAACCCCGTGCCGACTTCGAGCAGGCTGCCGATGCGGCCGTAGAGCCGGATCTCCCCTTCGGTGGGCCAGGTGATGCGCGAGAGGAGCTTGAGCAGGGTGCTCTTGCCCGCGCCGTTCCGGCCGATGATGCCGACGGTCTCGCCCGCGGCGACGTCGAACGACACGTCGCGAAGCGCCCAGAGTACCGAGGGCTCCTCCGCGCCGCGCTCGCGCCGCACCGCCTGGACGAGCGCCTCGCGCAGCGTGGTCGCGGCGTCCTGAATGCCCAGGCGGTACGCCTTGCCGACGCCGCGCACGCCGATCGCGGGAGCGCTAGATGACATCGGCGAGCTGCCGCTCGAAACGCGCGAAGACGACGGCGCCCACGATGAGCGCCACGATCGCGCCCGCGACCGCGAACGCCACGCCCATCGCGCTCGGCGGCGTGGTGCCGAGCACCGCCCAACGGAACCCGTCGAGCACGCCGCTCATCGGGTTGAGGAAGAAGAACGGGCGCAGCCGCTCGGGCACCGCGCTCACCGCGTACGCGACGGGACTCGCGTAGAGGAGGAGCTGTACGAGCACGGGGAGCGCGTGCTGCAGGTCGCGAAAGCGCACCGACAGCGCGGCGGCGAGCGTGCCGAGCCCGAGCCCCATCGCGTGCAGCAGGAGAATCCAGAACGGGAGCGTGAGCAGCGGCAGCCCGGGCGTCGCTCCGTACGCGACGAGCAGCACCGCGAGCGACCCCAACCCGACGAGGAAATCCACGACCGACGAGAAGAGCGCCGAGATCGGCAGCACGAGGCGCGGGAAGTAGACCTTCGTGATGAGGTTGCTCTGCCCGACCAGCGAGCCGCTCGCGCGCCCGAGCGTGCTCTGGAACGCGCTCCACGCGACGAACCCCGCGAACGCGAAGAGGAAGTACGGCCGCCCCTCGCTCGGCAGCTTGGCGACTTTCCCGAAGACGATGGTGAAGAGCCCGCCGGCGATGAGCGGCTGGAGCACGACCCAGATCACGCCGAGGAGCGTCTGGCGGTAACGCAGCGTGACGTCACGCCGGCCGAGCGCGATGCAGAGGTCGCGGAAGCGCCACACTTCCGCCAGGTCGGGGAAGGAGCGGGTGGTGAGGGGGCGGATGAGGTGGAGCGGCTGGGACAAGGCGGTGCAGGGTGAAGGGTGCAGGTGCAGGGTGAAGGGTGCAGGTGCAGGGTGAAGGGGTGGTGCGGGGGGCAGGGAACGTGCGGGGTGCGGGACCTCGCTTGCCTGATTCTACGAACGGAGTGCTTGGCGGGGCAGGGGCGGGGGTGCATACTCACTCCGACCGGCGAGTGCCGTGCGCCGAGTAATTCTCTCCCATTCTTGCGTTCTCCAACGTCCCCCGCCCCCACCGTCTCCGTCCTCGTGCCGTCCTGGCGCCGCCCGGACGCGCTCGCGCGGTGCCTGCGCGCGCTGGCGGCGCAGACGCGCGCGCCGCACGAGGTCGTCGTCGGCCTCCGCGCGGACGACCCCGACTCGGCCCGCGCGCTCGACGCGATGCAGGCGGGCTTCCCCGTGCCGCTCCGCCGCGCGACCACCGGTGAGCCCGGCGTGATCGCGGCGATGAACGCGGCGCTGGCCCGGTGCGGCGGCGACGTCGTGGCGCTCACCGACGACGACGCCGAGCCGCGCCCCGACTGGATCGCGCGGCTCGCGGCGTGCTTCGAGGATCCCGGAGTCGGCGGCGCCGGCGGGCGCGACTGGCAGCCGCACGAGCGCGGCGACGAGCCGGTCGTCGGACGCGTGCAGTGGTTCGGGCGGGTCATCGGCCATCACCACCTGGGCGCGGGCCCGCCGCGCGACGTGGACGTGCTGAAGGGCGCGAACTGCGCGTTCCGCGCGCCGCTCGTGCGCGCGCTGGGCTTCGACGCGCGCCTCGCGGGCTCGGGCGCGCAGCTCTTCTGGGAACTGGCACTCTGCCTCCCGCTCCGCCGCGCCGGATGGCGGCTCATCTACGACCCGGCGATCGCCGTGGAACATCACGTCGCGCCGCGGCACGACGCGGACCAGCTTCACCGTGGCGTCTTCGCGGCCGCGCCGCAGGCCGACGCGGTGCACAACGAGACGTTGGTGCTCCTCGAGCACCTGAGCGCACCCGCGCAGCTCGCGTTCGCGGCGTGGGCGGCGCTCGTCGGGACGCGCGCGGAGCCGGGACTTGCGCAGTTGGCGAGGCTCGCGGCGCGAGGCGACCGCCAGGCGCTCTCGCGCTGGCGCGCGACGCGCGCGGGGCGGCGGCGTGGTTGGCGCGCGTGGCGGCGCGAGGACGCCGACGCGGCGACCAGGGTGCCGGCGCCGCCGCTCCGCGTGCTCGTCGTGATGCCGCTCGCCTCGGCGCTGGGTGGCGGCGAGCAGATGCTGCGCGCGCTGCTCCGCCACGGGCGCGGCCAGGGCGTCGAGTGGATCGTCGTGTTCCTGCGCGCCGGGCCGATGGCGGATGAGGCGCGCGCGCTCGGCCTCGAGGTACACGTGATCGAGGCGGGGCGCCTGCGCGACGTCGTGCGGCGCGCGCGCGCCGTCTGGCGGATCGCCGCGCTCGCCCGCCGGCGCCGCGCCGATCTGCTGCTCGGATGGATGGTCGCGGGTCAGCTCACCGCGGGGCCGGCGGCGGTGCTCGCGGGGCTGCCCTGCGTCTGGTATCAGGTCGGCACGCCGCGCCCCGACTGGCTCGACCGCCTCGCGACGCTCTGGCCGGCTGAGGGCCTGCTCGTGCTCTCGCGCGCTTGCGCTCGAGCGCAGGCGCGCGTGTGGCCCCGGTGGCGGCAATGGCTCGTGCATCCCGGCGTGTCGCTCGACGCGTTCGATCCGGCCACGCTCCCCTCGCCGGCCGAGGCGCGGCGGCGGCTCGGCATCCCGCCCGGCGGCCCCGTCGTCGGGATGGTCGCGCGGCTCCAGCGCTGGAAGGGCGTGCACGTGCTCATCGAGGCGATGGCGGAGGTCCGTGCGGCGCGGCCCGACGCGCGCGCGGTCATCGTCGGCGGGCCGCACGAGACCGAGCCGGAGTATCCGGCGGAACTCGAGGCGCGCGTGCGCACGCTCGGCCTGGGCGACGCCGTGCGCTTCGCGGGACATCAGGCGAACGTCCCCGAGTGGATGCAGGCGATGGACGTGGTGGTCCACGCGTCGGATCGCGAGCCGTTCGGGATCGTCGTGCTCGAAGCGATGGCGCTCGGCAAGCCGGTCGTCGCGGGCGCGGAGGGAGGGCCGGCGGAGATCATCACCGACTTCGATCACGGCCTGCTCGTGCCCTTCGGAAACGCCGCGGCGCTCGCGCGCGCGATCGCGCGCTTCCTCGACGATGCGTGGTTCGCCTCCCGCGCAGGCGCGGCCGCGCGCCGGCGCGCCGCCGAGTTCGACGACCGGCACTACGCGGCGAACGTGATCGCCGCGCTGCGCGAGAGCGTCCGGTGGGCGTCCGGTGGGCGTCCGGAGATCCCCAGGTGAGCGTCAGGTGAGCCGCGCGTGAGCGACGGCTTCTCGCTCGCCTTCGTGGCCGACGCGGTCCACCGCCGCGGCGGGCAGGAGCGCGCCGCCGCCGAGGTGCTTTCGCGCGTGGCGCGGCGCATCCCGGTGACCGTGATCGCGCGCGCGTGCGAGCTGGACGACGCGCCGGTGCGGTGGCTGCCGGTGCGCGCGCCGGGGCGGCCGTCGGTGCTCCGCGCCTGGGCCTTCGCGCGCGCGGCGCGCGTGGCGGAGCGGCACGCCGGGTGCACCATCACCAACAGCATCGGCGCGGCCGCGCTCGACGCCGACGTGATCACCGCGCAGTTCTGCCACGCCGCGTTCACCGCGCGCTTCGGCGGGATCCGCGGCGGGTCGGGCGCGCGCGCCGCGTACCAGCGCCTCGCCGAGTCGCGCTTCGTGGCCGCCGAGCGGCGCGCCTACGGCTCGCCACGCCTCGCGCGCGTCATCGCCGTCTCGCGCGGGCTCGCGCGCGAGCTGCGCGAGCACTACGGCGTGCGCGAGGAGCAGATCACCGTCGTGCCGAACGGCGTGGATCACGCGCGGTTCCGGCCGCCGCGAGACGCGGCGGAGCGGCTCGCGCTGCGGGAGAAGCTCGGCCTGCCGGGCGACGCGTTCCTCGCGCTCTTCGTCGGCGGCGACTGGGAACGCAAGGGCGTGCGCGACGCGATGGACGCTGTGGCGGGCCTCGCGGACGTGAAGTTCGTGCTCCTGGGCGCCGGGAACCGGGACGTGATGCGCCGCCACGCCGAGCGCGCGGGCGCCGCGCGCCAGCTCCTCTTCGCGGGCCCGTCGCGCACGCCCGAGGACTGGTACGCCGCGTGCGACGCCTTCGTCTTTCCGTCGCGCTACGAGGCGTTCTCTCTCGTGACGCTCGAGGCGGCGGCATCGGGGCTGCCGATCGTCGCGCACGCGATCAACGGCACCGAGGAACTCGTGCAAGACGGCGAGAACGGATGGCTCGTGCCGTTCGGCCCCGACGCGCTGCGCGAGAAGATCGTGCGCCTCCGCGACGACGCGGCGCTCCGCGTGCGGATGTCGGCCGCCGCCGTCGCGTCGTCGCGCCGCTACGGCTGGGACCGCATCGCCGACGAACAGTTCGCGGTGTTCACGGAGGCGGCCGCCGCGCGCACTTCAGTAGCCGGGAGTGTGGCGGCGGCGACGACGCGCACACGAAGCCCCACGCCCCGCGATGCGCGAACACCGGCCCTGCGCACCCTTCAGCTCGGCGCCGAGTGGTTCCCGGAGCGGGCCGGCGGGCTCAACCGCGTCTACTTCGAGCTCGTGCGGCGGCTCCCCGATGCGGGCGTCGAGGTGCACGGGCTCGTCGCGGGCAGCGACGCGGTGGCCCGCGACTCGCGCGGCGCGGTCGAGTCGTTCGCGCGGTCGTCCGATGCGCTCGTCACCCGCCTCCTCGGCATGCGCCGTCGTGCCGCGCAACTCCTGCGAGGCGACCCCGGCCTCGTCGTCGTATCCCACTTCGCGCTCTACGCCGCGCCCGTGCTCGGCGTGCTCGGCGATCACCCGCTCGTGGTGCACTTCCAGGGGCCGTGGGGCCTCGAGGGAAGCATCGAGCGTCAGTCGCCGCTCACGACGTTCGCCAAGACCGTGATGGAGCGCGCGGTCTATCGCCGCGCCGCGGCGTTCATCGTGCTTTCGATGTCGTTCGGCGAGATCCTCGTGAAACGCTTCAGCGTGGACAGTTCGCGGATTCACGTGATTCCCGGCGGCGTGGACGCGTCGCGTTTCCGGATCGCGACCTCGAGGGCCGAGTGCCGCGCGCGCCTCGGGTGGCCCGCGGACCGGCCGGTCGTTCTCACCGTGCGGCGACTCGCGCACCGGATGGGGCTCGACGACCTGATCGCGGCCACGGCGCTCGTGCGCGAGCGCGTGCCCGACGTGCTCGTGCTCATCGCGGGGCAGGGGCCGATCGCTCCGGCGCTCGAGCGCGAGATCGCCTCCCGCGGGCTCGAGGCGCACGTGCGGCTCCTCGGCTTCGTCTCCGACGACGATCTCCCGCTCGCGTATCGCGCCGCCGACCTCACCGTCGTGCCTTCGACCGCGCTCGAGGGATTCGGGCTAATCGTCGCCGAGTCGCTCGCCGCGGGGACGCCCTGCCTCGTGACGCCGGTGGGCGGACTTCCCGAGGCCGTGGCGCCGCTCGCGCGCGCTCTGGTCCTCCCGGCGGCCGGCGCGCGCACCCTCGCCGACGGCCTCGCCGCCGCGCTCTGCGGCGAGCTGGCGCTGCCGGAAGCGCGGGCGTGCGCCGAGTTCGCCGCGCGCCACTACGACTGGCCGGTGATCGCCGCGCGCGTGCGCGAGGTCTACGCGCAGGTGCGACGATGACCTCGCGCGTCCTCTTCGTGGATCACGCCGGCGTACTCGGCGGGGCGGAGCTGTCGCTGCTCGACGTCGTGGCGGCGTTCGGCGCGCGCGCCGAGGTGCTCCTCCTCGCCGACGGCCCCTTCCGCGAGCTGCTCCAGTCCCGCGGAATCGCCGTGTCGGTGGAGTCGCTCGGCGCGCTCAGGCACGTCAGGAAGGAAACGCACCTGCCGTCGCCGGCGGCGCTCACCGACGTGCTCCGGCTCGCGCGCCGCGTCGCGCGGCACGCGCGGCGCCGGGAGCTGCTCTACGCGAACTCGCAGAAGGCGTTCGTCGTCTCCGCCGCCGCGGGCGTCCTCGCGCGACGGCCCGTCGTCTGGCACCTCCGCGACATCCTCGCGCCGCCGCACTTCAGCGCGAGCAACGTGCGCGCGGCCGTGACCCTCGCGAACTTTCGCGCCGCGCGCGTCATCGCGAACTCGCGCGCAAGCGCCGAGGCGTTCATCGAGTCCGGAGGGAAGGCCGAGCTCGTGCGCGTGGTGCACAACGGGATAGATCCCGCCCCCTTCGACGCCGCCACGGGCGCGGACGCGGCCCAGGTGCGCGCCGACCTCGGCATCGCGAGCGACGCGTTCGTCGTCTCGCTCTTCGGCCGGTTCCATCCGTGGAAGGGGCAGCAAGTCTTGCTGCAGGCGCTCGCGGCGCTCCCCGGCGTGCACGCGCTCTTCGTGGGCGCGCCGCTCTTCGGCGAGGAAGCGTTCGAGTCCGCGCTCCACGCGCAGGCCGCGAAGCCGGGCCTCGCTGCGCGCGCACACTTCCTCGGCTTCCGGCGCGACGTGCCCACGCTCATGCGCGCGTCGGACGCGGTCGTGCACGCGAGCGTCTACCCCGAGCCGTTCGGCCGGGTGATCGTCGAGGGGATGCTCGCGCGGCGACCGGTCGTCGCGACGAGCGGCGGCGGCGTCCAGGAGATCGCGACCGACGGCGAGACCGCGCTGCTCGTGCCCCCGAACGACGCGGCGGCCCTCGCGACCGCCATCGCCGCGCTCCGTGCCGATCCCGAGCGCGCCCGCGCGATCGCCGAGCGCGGCGCCGCGCACGCCCGCGCGCACTTCAGCGTCGCGGCGATGGTGCGGGGGGTCGAGGAGGCGATCGCGGGACTCACCGGCTGAGCCGGTATGCGTGGCCGGCAACGGGGTCTGCGGTTCTCTTGACCCCTGCCGCCACTCGCAGAATTCTTCCGAAGTGCACGCAGGCCGCATGGACCCCGGACGCGGTCCGGATGAATCCTGGCGCGACGGAAGACGGCCTACTGAGGCGACTCATGGCGACGAAGTCCTTCAATTCCTTCGAGATGGCCCAGGCCCAGTTCGATCGCGTGGCCGCGATGCTGGAACTGGATGAACCAACCCGACACCTCCTCCGCTTCCCGCTGCGCGAGTACCACTTTGCCGTCCCGGTCCGGATGGACGATGGGGGCGTGCGCGTGTTCCGCGGGTTCCGGGTACAGCACAACGACGCCCGCGGTCCCTGCAAGGGCGGTATCCGCTTTCACCCGCAGGAGACGGTGGACACGGTGCGCGCTCTGGCCATGTGGATGACCTGGAAGTGCTCGGTGGTGGACATCCCGCTGGGCGGCGGCAAGGGCGGCGTGGTCTGCGACCCGCACAACCTGAGCATGCGCGAGCAGGAGCAGATCTGCCGCGGCTGGGTGCGCCAGATCGCCCGGGACATCGGGCCCACGCGCGACATCCCGGCTCCCGACGTCATGACCTCGGGGCAGCACATGGTGTGGATGATGGACGAGTTCGAGACCATTCACGGCGGCCGTTACCCCGGCTTCATCACCGGCAAGCCCGTGACGCTGGGAGGGTCCCTCGGCCGGGCCGAGGCCACCGGCTACGGCGTGATCTTCACGGTGCGCGAGGCGCTGAAGGAGCTGGGGCTCCGCCCAGCCGACACCGCGGCCAGCGTGCAGGGATTCGGCAACGTGGCGCAATTCGCCATCAAGCTCTACGATCAGATCGGAGGCAAGGTGGTGTGCGTGTCATGCTGGGACCAGACCGATCAGACGTCTTACGCCTTCCGCAAGAAGGACGGGATCAACCTCGACGCCTTGCTCGGCATCACTGACCGGTTCGGCGGAATAGACAAGCAGAAAGCCCGGGACCTGGGCTACGAGGTACTGCCCGGAGACGCCTGGCTGGAGCAGGACGTGGACATCCTGATGCCCAACGCGATCGAGAACCAGATCACCGGCGACAATGTCGCCAAGCTGTCGCGGCGGGTGCGCCTGATCGCCGAGGGGGCCAACGGCCCCACCACGCCCGAAGCCGACGCCGTGATTCAGCAGCGCGGCGTCTTCCTGATCCCCGACTTCCTGGCCAACGCCGGCGGGGTCACCTGCAGCTACTTCGAGCAGGTACAGTCGAACGCGAACTACTTCTGGGAGAAGGACGAGGTGCTGGGCAAGCTGGACGTCAAGATGACGTCGGCCTACATCGCCGTGAGCGAACTCGCGCGGAAGCGGAAGCTCTTCATGCGCGACGCCGCCTACGTGATCGGGGTGAGCCGGGTGGCCCAGGCCTGTCGCGACCGCGGCTGGGTCTGACCGGCCACAGGCCGCGACGCCCGCCGGGGCCCGGGAACGGGGGCATGTGAGCACGTTGACGGTTCCGGAAATCGCGCGGTTCGACCGCCGCTTCTTCGACGGCCGGGAGCGCTTCACGCGCATCGGGCGGGGCGCGGTGGGCGGGAAGGGCACGGGCCTCCTCCGGATTCACGACCTGCTGCTCGCGCGGCTCGAGCCGGACGCGTTCCCCGGGTGCGTGATCGAGATCCCCACGCTCACCGTCGTGGCCACCGACATGTTCGACGCGTTCATGGAGCGGAACCGCCTGCACGCGGTGGTCGCCGACGAAATGCCCGACGACCGCCTCGCCGTCGCCTTCCAGCACGCCGAGCTTCCGGCCGAGCTGCTCGGCGATCTGCGCGCGCTGGTCGAGCAGGTCCACCAGCCGCTCGCGGTGCGCTCGTCGAGCCTGCTCGAGGACGCCGTCTACCGGCCCTTCGCCGGCGTGTACGCCACGAAGATGATCCCGAACAACCAGCTGGATGCGAACACCCGCTTCCGCCGGCTCGTGGAGGCCGTCAAGTTCGTCTACGCGTCCACGTTCTTCGCCAGCGCGCGGCGCTACGTGCGGATGACGAACCACCGCATCGAAGACGAGAAGATGGCGGTCCTCATCCAGGAGGTCGTCGGCCGGCGGCACGGCGAGCGATTCTATCCCGACGTCTCGGGCGTGGCGCGCTCCTACAACTTCTACTGCTTCGGCCATGCCCGGCCCGAGGACGGCGTGGTGAGCTTGGCCCTGGGGCTCGGGAAGACGATCGTGGACGGTGGGCTGGCGTGGCACTACTCGCCGGCCTGGCCGCGAGCGGCGCCGCCCTCCGCCTCCGCCCGCGACATGGTGCAGCAGACGCAACGGGAGTTCTGGGCGGTCAACATGGGGAAGCCCCCGGCGTACGATCCGATCCGGGAAACCGAGTACCTCGTACAGCCCGGGCTCGCGGACGCGGAGCGCGACGGCGTGCTCCAGCGCCTGGCCTCGACCTATGATCCCGACTCCGATCGCCTGCGTCCCGGCTTGGGGCTCCCCGGTCCGCGCGCCCTCACCTTCGCCCCGCTGCTCGTGCACGAGGCGGCCCCGCTCAATGCCGTCGTCCGCCGGCTGCTGGCCGACAGCGAGCAGGCGCTGGGCGACAAGGTGGAGATCGAGTTCGCCCTGACGTTCGGCGACGACGGGCCCCCGGCCACCCGGTTTGGGTTCCTGCAGGTCCGGCCGCTGGTCGTCTCCCACGCGATGGTGGCGGTCGAGCCCGCCGATCTCCAGGCCGAGGGGTTGGTACTCGCGTCGCGCAGCGTGATGGGGAACGGCGTGGTGGAGGGGATCCGGGACATCGTGTACGCGCGCCCAGAAATCTTCGAGCCCCGGTTCAGCCGGCTGGTGGGTGAGGAGGTCGGGGCGCGGAACGACGTCCTGCTCGACGAGGGTCGCCCCTACCTGCTGATCGGGTTCGGCCGCTGGGGCAGCTCGGACCCGTCGCTCGGAATTCCGGTCGCGTGGGGGCAAATCTGCGGGGCCAAGGCCATCGTCGAGGCCACGCTCCCCACCATGAACGTGGACCTGAGCCAGGGCTCGCATTTCTTCCACAACATTTCGAGCTTCGAGGTCAGCTACTTCTGCGTGCGACACGACGGTCACGACCGGCTGGACTGGGACTGGCTGGCGCGGCAGCGCGCCGTGGCGGAGACCGATCTGGTGCGGCACGTCCGGCTGGAGCAGCCCCTCGTGGTGAAAGTGGACGGGCGCACGGGTCAGGGCGTGGTGCGCACGGGCGCGGGACCGACATGAGCCATCCCCACCAACCCATCGAGAAGATCCTGGAGGCGCTCCAGGAGCGCGCCAAGGAGCTGAACTGCCTCTACCAGGTGGATGAGCGGATCAATCGTCCGGATTCCACCCCCGACGAGGTCTTCCGCGGGATCATCGAGGTCATCCCGCGCGGCTATCAGTATCCCAGCGTGTGCCGGGCGCGGCTGGTGGTCGAGGACGCCGCGTACGAGCCGGAGGGCTTCACGGCGACGCCCTGGGTGCAGACGGCCGGCATCGTGGTAGAGGGGCGCGCGCTGGGCCGGGTTGAGGTCTACTATGCGCAGCCGATGCCCCGCTCCGACGAGGGCCCGTTCCTCAAGGAGGAGCGGAAGCTGATTGACACGATCGCCGAGCGCATCGGCCATTACGTCTCGCAGCGCCGGCTCCAGGGAGCCATCCGCGAGTGGCAGGCGGCGGAACGGGAGATCGCCGTCTCGGAGGGGCGCGACTGGTGGGTGATCATCGACTTCCTGCGCCACACCGACAGGCAACTCCTCATCCGGCTCGCGCGGAAGATGCTCAACCACCTGTGCTGGAACGGCATCGAGGAGGCGCAACAGCTGCTGCAGCGCTTCGCCCCGGCCGCGGAGGACGACAAGGGGACGCCGCTCGACGACAACCGGCCGGTGGAAAAGAAGAGCCCCCAGGAGATCCTCGCCCTCACCGAGGACACCTTCCGGATGGCCGCCGCGCACCTCGAAGTGGACGAGATTCTCTCGCGCATCCAGAAGTGGATCAAGGACGACAAGTCGAGCTTCCTGCTGGAGACGCTGGAGCACCCGGCCGCGACGCTCACCGAGGTGGCGGAGGCCATCCAGCGATTCCGGTTCGTGGGCGTGGACGAGTCGGAGCTGACCCGGCCCATGCAGACGGCGCTGCGCGTGGGACTGGTGCGGCGGTTCTTCTCCGATGAGCTGGGGTTCATCAACACGGCGAAGAACTACATCGAGGTCGGGGACTTCTACGATCTCACTCAGCGCATCATCCATCCGGCCAGCGGCCACGGCAAGCTGGGCGGGAAGGGCGCCGGCCTCATCCTGGCCGCCAAGATCGTGCAGCGGTCGCCGGAGTACGCTCACGTCCTGGCGGACGTCCGCGTGCCCCGGACCTGGTACGTCACGTCGGACGGGATCCTCGACTTCATCCAGCACAACCACCTGGAGGACGTGTACGACCGGAAGTACCTGGAGCTGGACCAGATCCGGCGCGAGTACCCGCACATCGTGCAGGTCTTCAAGAACTCGCACTTCTCCCCGGAGGTCGTGAAGGGACTCGCGTCGGTGCTCGACGACCTGGAGGACCGGCCGCTCATCGTCCGCAGCTCGAGCCTGCTCGAGGACCGGATGGGCGCCGCGTTTTCCGGCAAGTACAAGAGCCTGTTCCTGGCGAACCTGGGGAGCCGGAAGGAGCGCCTGGCCGCGCTGCAGGACGCCATCGCCGAGGTGTACGCATCCACCTTCGCGCCCGACCCCATCGAGTACCGGGCCGAGCGCGGCATGCTCGACCTGCACGAGGAGATGGGGATCATGATCCAGGAGGTGGTGGGCACCCGGGTGGGCGACCACTTCCTGCCGTCGTTCTCCGGGGTGGCCGTGAGCAACAACGAGTTCCGTTGGTCCGCCCGGATCCGCCGGGACGACGGCCTCCTGCGGATGGTACCCGGCTTGGGGACGCGCGCGGTAGACCGACTGGGCGACGACTACCCCGTGTTGATCGCGCCCGGGCAGCCGGGTCTTCGCGTCAACGTCTCACCCGACGAAGTGCTGCGGTATTCGCCCTCGATGGTGGATGCCATCAACCTCAAGACGCGGTCGTTCGAGTCCATCCGGTTCCGGAAGCTGTTGAAGGACTGCGGGGGCCAGTACCCGCAGATCGCGGACGTGGTGTCGGTGGTGGAGGAGGGGACCATCCGCCGCCCGCTGGCGCTGCAGTTGGACTTCGAGAAGGACGATATGGTGGTGACGTTCGACGGGCTGGTGTCGCGAACGCCTTTCGTCGTGCAGATGCGGGCCCTGCTCAGGCTGCTCGAGGACAAGCTGGGGGCGCCGGTGGACGTGGAGTTCGCGCACGACGGCACGCATCTCTATCTCCTGCAGTGCCGGCCGCAGAGCTACGCCGCGGAGGCGACGCCCGCCCTCATTCCTGCGGACCTGCCCCGCGACCGCGTCGTGTTCACCGCCAGGCGCTACGTGTCCAACGGGCACGTGCCCGAGCTGACGCACATCGTGTACGTGGAACCGGCCGCCTACAAGGACCTGGAGGACCTCGAGGCGCTGAGGGAGGTGGGCCGGGTGGTGGGCAAGCTGAACAGGCAGCTGCCCAAGCGCCGGTTCATTCTGATGGGGCCGGGCCGCTGGGGCAGTCGCGGCGACATCAAGCTCGGTGTGGGCGTCACGTACTCGGACATCAACAACGCGGCCATGCTGGTGGAGATCGCGCGCAAGGAAGGCAACTACGTGCCCGACCTCTCCTTCGGCACGCATTTCTTCCAGGACCTGGTCGAGGCCTCGATCCGCTACCTCCCGCTCTATCCCGACGAGCCCGACAACGTGTTCAACGAGGCGTTTCTGCTGGGGTCACCCAACCTCCTGCCCGAGCTGCTGCCGGAGCACGTGCGCCTGGCCGGGACGGTGCGGGTGATTGACGTGCCGGGGGCCACGGGCGGCCTGGTGCTCCGGGTGCTCATGAACGGCGACCAGGACCGCGCCGTGGCGGTACTGGCGCCGCCCGCCGCGCTCACCGAGGTGGCGGCGGAGCGGCGGCGGGAGCCGGAGGCGCGAGAGTTCCACTGGCGGTGGCGGCTGCACATGAGCGAGCGCGTCGCCGCCCAGCTCGACCCCGAGCGGTTCGGCGTGCGGGCGGTGTATCTCATCGGCTCGACCAAGAACGCCACCTGCGGCGCCGGGAGCGACATAGACTTCCTCGTCCACTACGACGGCGCGGAGGAGCACCTCCGCGGGCTGGAGTCGTGGTTCGAGGGGTGGAGCCTGAGCTTGGCCGAGCAGAACTTCCTGCGCACGGGCGTGAAGACGGGGGGGCTGCTCGACATCCACTACGTGACGGACGACGACATCCTCCGCCGCACGAGCTGGGCCGTCCAGATCGGCGCCGTCACCGATGGCGCGCGGTCGCTGGCCATGAAAGCGGTGCGCGGCCTCTGACCGGGTCCTGAGTCCGCTCCCTTGGGCCCGAGAGGCCGCGGCTGCGCACCAGGTCAGAGCAGATCGCGCGACGCGGACGGGAGGTCGTCCGGGTCGAACCGGATCAGCGCCAGCTCCGGGCCGTCGTGCGCGGCGCCGAACGCGTGGGTGCGGCCGATCTGGTCGCGCCACCGGCCGGTGAGGCGAGCCGATTCGTGCACGTGGCCGTGCAGCGTGAGGAGGGGCTGGCGCGCCTCGATGAACCGCCGCACGGCAATGCTCCCCACGTGCACGTCGAGCGGGGCGTGGTCCACGGTCTGTCCGTCCAGGGCGGCCCGATCCAGCGCCGAGTCGTAGGGCGGGGCGTGAAACAGAAACACCGCCCGGTGCACGTCGGTGCCCGCCGCGAGGCGCTCGAGATCCTCCCGGATGGTCCCGTGACGCAGCTCGCGCTCCGCCACCGGCACCGTGTGCCAGCCCTCCTCGGGGGCGACGCAGCCCGGCTCCAGGAAGCGTGACACGTCGTAGCGCTCCCAGTCCTTGAGACGGAACGGCGTGGGCGGTACGCACGCGTAGCCGAACACGTCGAACGCGCCCCAGGCGATGCGGCGGTCGTGGACGTACTCCCAGACGCCGCGCGCACCCGCCGCCTCCACCGCCGCTTCCTCGACACGGGCGTCGTCGTTGCCCAGGATCACGAACACCCGCGGGTACGCGGTCCCGAGGCGCGCGCGCAGCTCCTCGAGCCGTGGCAGGAGGTAGTCGTCGAGGAAGTCGGGCGAGCTCATGGCGTGCGGCAGGAGGTCGCCGCCCAGAAACACCGCGGCGGGCCGCTCGCGGCCGATCGCCTCGAGGAGCTTGTCGTACCGGTCGTGGTGACCGTGGAGGTCAGCGGCGAAGAAAGCGGCGGGCATCGGATGGGAATTTCAATCGTCCCCGCGCTGAGTATGTGGCGAGTGCCGGGGGGGTGGGGCAACTATAGATATGGTGGAAACACGCGGCGCGGGGCCACGATGCGCATCATCGCCATCTGGACAACCGGCGAGCCTGAGCCAGGCCGCGAGTGGGCCTCACGCTGTTGAGTATTCTGAGGTACTAGTTTAGTATTCTCATATGCCGTTCGTTCCCCGACTCCTTGCCCCGCACCTGCTCCGGGCCGCCCGCGGCTTCCCGGCCGTCGTGCTCACCGGGCCGCGCCGGGCCGGCAAGACCACCCTGCTCCGCCGCCTCTTCCCGCGCGCGGAGTTCGTCGCGCTGGACGCGCCCGATGTGCTGGAGCGCTTGAGCGCCGACCCGCGCACCTTCATGGAGGAACGACGCCCCCCGGTGATCCTCGACGAGATCCAGAATGCGCCCGCTCTCTTTCCGTACCTGAAGGCGGCGATAGACCGCGCGCCGCGCCGCACTGGGCAATGGCTGATCACCGGGTCGCAGGAAGCGCCGTTGATGGAACGGGTCACGGAGTCGCTCGCGGGACGAGTGGCCGTGCTGGCGCTCTGGCCGTTCAGTCGGGCGGAGTCGCCGCGGGTGGACCTGCTGCGCGGTGGGTTTCCGGAAGTGTTGGCGCGGCCGGGACTCAAGGACGTCTGGTTCTCGTCGTACGTGCAGACCTATCTCGAACGGGACGTCCGGGAAGTGCTCAACGTCCGAAACCTGGGGACGTTCCGGAGGTTCCTCGCCCTCCTCGCCGCGCGGCACGGACAGGTGCTGAACAAGACCGACATCGCGGCGCCGCTCGGACTCTCCGTGCCCGCACTCGGTGCGTGGCTGCACGTGCTCGAGGTCACGGGGCAAGTTCTCGTGGTGCCGCCGTACTTCGAGAATGTCGGCAAGCGACTGCTCAAGACCCCCAAGGTGTACTTCACCGACAGCGGGCTCGTCTGTCACCTGCTCGGAATCCGCAGCCAGCAAGAGCTGGAACGCTCGCCGTTCCTGGGTCCCATCGTGGAAGGCTTCGTGGCGGCGGAGATCGCCAAGGCGCAGATGAATCAGGGGCTCCGACGCGAGGTGTATTTCTTTCGCGACCAGCAGGGTTTCGAAGTGGATTTCGTCGCGCCCGTTCGGGGCGAGACATTGCTGATCGAGGCGAAAGCGTCACGGACCGTGCTGCCCCGCGACGCGTACGCCGTGGCGGCATTGCGAAAGCGGCTCTCCGGCCGGCGTCGAGCGGTCGTCGCGCATCGAGCCACACGAGATCGGCCACCGACGGGCGCGATCGCGCCGGGGGTCGAGGCCGTGACGCTGGAGTCGCTCGTTCAGCAGCTCAACGACGAGGATGCCTGAACTGACTCGGCCGCGCGACTGAGGGACTCGCCCGCCGATCGCTACCGCATCGAGCGCGACTTCTCGGCGAGCAATTTCAGTCGTCCCCGCGGGAGTATGTGGCGTCCGGCGGAGAGCGGGGGGCCGCGCCGTGATCGCGCGGCCCTCGCTCCGCCCGTGCTACTTCGCCAGCCGGAACCCGCCCACGCCCACCTGGAGCCGGAAGAGCCCGCCCGACGGCCCGACGTCGGGCCCGCCGAAGACGGTGCGCCCGCCGTACTTCCACGTGGTGCGGTTCGGCGTGATCGCCGAGCCGAGCCGCACGCCCAGCACGATCCCCACGTGGCGCGCGTCGCTCCTGAGCACGAGGTAGTCGAAGCCCAGCCCCGGCTGCACGATCACGTACGAGCCCTTGAGTGTGCTCTCGAAACCCGGATAAAGGACCACGTCGTCGAACGCCGCGTCGCTGGAGCCCTCGACCGTCGCCCCGCCGGTGCGGTTCTTCAACGTGAGCGTCGCGGTCCCGCGGCCGATGTTCAGATAGGGATAGAACGTCCACCGCCACGCCGTCAGGACCGCGTACCCCACCGTGGCGACCAGATAGCTGGTCTCCAGACGATTCGTCCGTCCGGCGCTGCTCGACTCCTCACCGAGGTCGGCGTACTGGTACTCGCCACCGAGCAGCACGCGACCGTACGGCGTGTATCCGCCGAGGCCGATCGCGTACCCGTCGTTCGAGATCGTGCTGAAGCCCGTGCGCTGGGGCGGCGTGAGCACGAGCAGGTCCGGGCGCTCGAATCGCGTGTTCAGCTTCGAGACGTCCATCAGCAGCGTGCCGGCGGAGAAGAACCCCGCCGAGAACGGCGCGATGAATCCGCTGGGGGGTCGCTGCGCGAGCGCGGGTCTCGCCGCGAGAAGCGCCAGGAGCGCGCACGGCGCGGCGCGAAGTCCGCGCAGGGCGCGGAGCCCGCGGAGCCCGCGGAGGCTGCGGAGGCCGCGGAGGCCGCGGAGGCTGCGGATGCCGCGGCTGAAACGACGGATGCGACTGGTTCGAGACACGGTCAGGTGAGCGTCGGGTGCTTGAGGTGGAAGCCGGTCGCCAGCTGGTACGCGTGCGCCACCCGCAGCAGCGTTGCCTCACCGAACAGGGTGCCCAGGAACGTGAGCGACACCGGCGTGCCGTCGTCGCGGAACCCGTTCGGCAGTATGAGCGCGGGATGGCCCGTGAGGTTGGTGGCGCCGAGCTGCGCGCCGCCGCCCGTAGGTGTGACGATCACGTCCACGTTTCGGAACATCTCGGCCCACTTCACGATGGCCTGCGTACGCAAGCGGTTCGCCTGGATGTACTCCACGGCGGGAATGAAGTGCGCCGTTCGAAAAGTGTTCGGCCAGGTGGACTGCTCCGGCTGCATCTGGTTCGCCTTGCCGGAGCGCGTGTACTCGTCGAAGGCCGCGCCGCACTCCGCGGTGAGGATGAAGTTCATCGCGTTGTAGGGCAACGCGGGCAGTTCGACCGGGATGAGGTCGAAGCCGAGTTTCTTGAGCACCTCGAGCGCGGCGAGGTCGAAGGGGCGCGTAGGCTGCCGGGGCGGGCCGCCGCGTCCGCCGCCCGGAGCACCGCCTCCCGCACCGCCGCCCGCGCCGCCACCACCCGCTCGTCCGGCGCCGGCTCCGCCTGCTCCGCCGCCACCTCCACCAGCGCCAGCGGCGCGGCCACCGCCACCGCGGCCCGCACCGGTATCGAGTACGACGGGCGGTGCCGGCGGCGGCGCCTCGAACGCGCTCTTCACGTACCCGACGCGGATCTTCGCGAGCGGCATCGTCGCGTCCCAGTTGAACGGCGTCGGAATCACCGAGAGATCCCGCCCGTCCGGCCCGTGGATCGCGGCGAGCGCGAGCGCGCAGTCCTCGACGCTCCGGCACATCGGCCCGAGCTTGTCCATGGACCACGAGAGCGCCATCGCCCCCGTGCGCGGCACGCGGCCGAACGTCGGCCGGAGCCCCGTCACGCCGCACTCGGTGGCGGGCGACGAGATCGAGCCCCGCGTCTCACTCCCAATCGAGAACCCGACACATCCCGCGGCGGTCGCCGAGGCGGGGCCGGCCGAGGAGCCGCTCGAGCCGCGCGTGTCGGGCGCCCACGGATTCTTCGTCTGCCCACCGAACCAGCGGTCGCCCTGCGCGAGCGCGCCCAGCGTCAGCTTGGCGACGAGCACCGCGCCCGCCTCGTCGAGGCGCTGCACCACTGCGGCGTCCTCGGGGAGCATCTGCTCCTTGAGCGGCGTGGCGCCCCACGTGGTCGGGTAGCCCTTCACCGCGATCAGGTCCTTCGCGCCCCACGGGATGCCGTGCAGCGCTCCGCGGTACCTGCCGCGCGCGATCTCGGCGTCGGCGTCGGCGGCCTGTTTGAGCGCGCGTTCCTCGGTGAGGTTCACGTAGAACAGGAGCTTGCCGTTCAGCCGCTTGAGGCGCTCGAGGTACATCTTCGTGAGCGCGGTGCTCGTCACCTTCTTCGTTCGCACGAGCTCGCTCAGCACGGTGACCGGCTCGAAGGCGAGGTCCTCGAGATTCCCGGTCACCGCGGGCGCGCGCATCTTCTCGCGCACGGGCGGTTTCGACGGCCCCTTCGGCGGTTCCCAGTTGGGCGGAAGCGGATTGAAGCCGATCGCCGGCGCGACGCTGTTGTCGAGCTTGAGTTCCACGAGCTGCGCGAAGGCCGTCGCGTTCTGCCTGAGCCCCTGGAGCATCGCCCTGCGCTCGTCTTCATTGAACGACACACCCGCGAGCTCCGCGGCGGCGATGATCACGTGATCGTCAATCTCGGCGCCCGCGCGCAGCTTCGCCCAGAGAACGCCCGGGAGAAGCGTGCTTCCGAGACCCATCGAGGCGAAGTATCCGAGGAAGGCCCTACGATCTTGCGCGACAAGGGTTTGCATCGTTTTCCTCACGGTGCGGTGACCATTGGCATACTGCGATACTGTCGTGATGATGTCGAAGAGACGATGCGAGGCGCAATCGCTCCCGCGTGTGGTCGCCGAGCGGCGACGCGACCTACGTTAACGCGTCCGACGAAAAGCCGCTTGCGCCGGCCTCCCTCAACTCGCTCGATGCTTCGATGCCCCTCGTTCCGTTCGCGTCTCTCCCCGACGATTCTCGCGTCTGGATCTTCGCCGCCGCCGCGCCCATTGAGGACGTGGACGAAGGGAAGCTCCTCGCCGCGGTGGACGGGTATCTGCTCCAGTGGAAGGCGCACGGTCACGCGCTCACCTGCGCGCGGGAATGGCGCGATGAGCACTTTCTCGTGATCGGCGTGGACCAGCGCACCGAGGGCGCGTCGGGCTGCTCGATTGACGGGCTTTTCCGCACGCTGCAGGGAATGGAGCGCGACGTCGGCACCTCGCTCGTCGGCGGCGGGCTCGTCTTCTTCCGCGACGCCGCAGGGATGGTGCACTCGGTCGCGCGCAAGGACTTCAAGCGGCTCTCCCGGTCGGGCGACGTCTCGAGCGCGACGCGCGTCTTCGACACGACGCTCACGACGGCGGGTGATTACCGCGCGCGATTCGAACGTGCCGCGGGCGAGAGCTGGCACGCGACGCTGCTCACGGCGCGCTGAGCGCGGTCACGCCGGCGCGGGCGCGTCCGGCGGATCCACGAAGCCGCAGACGCGGTGCGAGGAGTCGCAGAACGGCTTCTTCGCCGAGTGCCCGCAGCGACAGAGCGCGATGTTGGGCTTCCCGGGCGGGATCGGGATGGGCTTCCCCTCGTGATCCACGAGCGAGACGTCGCCGGTCACGAGGAGCGACCCGTTCTTCCGGACCTTGATCTCCACCCGCGCCGGCGGCGGAGGCATCCCGGGGCCGGTCATGCGCGCAGCCAGTCCGCCTGCCAGTCGCGGATCTCCTTCTTCACGGCGTAGTTGTCCCGCAGCTCGCCCGAGAGGCAGCGCTCCACGAGTCCCGGCAGCTCGGCGTCGCTCGCGAAGCGGAGCCCGACGAGCTGCTTGTGGGTGAGCGCCCCGATCCGCGCGTGCATCGGCGGCGGAAGCACCTCGCGCAGGCGGAGCCGCATCTCCAGCCGGATCACGCGGTCCTGGACGATCTTGGCCTGCTCGCGCGCGCGGACCGCGACGACGACGATGGCGAGCGCGTAGAGCGCGAGGAACGCGTCGTGCAGGCCGCCGTCGCGCACCGCGTGGACCGCCGCGACGATGAAGCCCACGCCGAGGATCGGAACACCGACAAAGTGCCAGAGGGGATCGTAGCGGCGGTGCGTCCTGAAGGACTGTGGGCGGGGGTCGCTCATCGGGGCCTCGTGGGTGGATGCGGCTGCGGTGGAAGCTATCCGGTCGGGCGGTTGGAAACTGGTCGCCGCGCGGGAAGCGATTCCCGAGGGCCGGCGCCCGATCGCGCTCGAGACGCTCTCCCACCCGGGGGCGGCCGGCCGCCCGCCTCGAGCCCGCGGCGAACGGGGGCGAGCCCGCCCCTTGACATTCATACGTTCGTATGAAATGATACAAACGTATGACCGTACGCGTGCCGCCCCGCGATCGCCTCCTCGCCGCCGCCCGCGAGCTCTTCGCCCGCTCCGGCTACGACGCCGTCTCGGTGCGCGACCTCACCGCCCGGGCCCGCGCCAACCTCGGTGCCGTCACGTACCACTTCGGGTCCAAGGAAGCGCTCTACCACGCCGCCCTGGAGAGCATTGCCGAGCCCGCCCACGAGCGCGTCGCCGAGGCCGCTCGCACGACCGGCAGCGCGCTCGAGCGCGTGGAGGCCGTCGTGCGCGCCGCGCTCGACCATCTCGCGAAGCACGGGGAGGCGCCCAAGTGCCTCCTCCGCGAGCTGGCGAGCGGCCGGCCCATCTCGCCGCCGATGGCGCAACTGATGCGGCGGAACATCGGCGTGCTCTCGGGGATCATCGCCGACGGCCAGCGCGACGGGACGATCCGCGGGGGCGATCCGGTGCTCCTCGCGCTCAGCGTGGTGTCGCAGCCCATCTACTTCAAGATCGCCGAGCGCGGGATCGAGCAGGCGCTCGGCATCAAGCCGAGCGAGCCGGCGGCGTGGGCCCACATCGTGGACCACGTGGTCGAGAGCGTCCGCTGCACCATCGCCACTACGCCGAAGGGCCCCTCATGATGCTCCCCCTCCCCCTCCCCCTCCTTCTCGCGCTGCAGAGCGCCCTTTCGCTCGCGCCGCCGCCGCCATCCGCGCCGCCGGCGCCGCCGGTGCCGCCACCGCCGGCGCTCCTCGCCGTCGCCGGTGCGCAGGACTCGGCACGCCTCACACTGGCCGCCGCCGTCGAGCGCGCGCTCGCCACGCACCCGTCGGTGGCCGCGGCCACGGCGCTGCTCGACCGGGCCGCGGCCGACCTCGGCGCTGCGCGTGCCGCGCGGCGGCCGGCGCTCGCCCTGGACGGCGGGCTCACGCGATACGAGCTGCCGTGGATCGTGAAGCCGTTGCACGGCTTCGATCCGCGCAATCTGCCGCTCTTCGACGAGACGCTGCTGCAGGCGGGACTCTCGCTCGGCTGGACCGTGCTCGACTTCGGCAGCCGGGCCGCACGCGTGCGGGCGCAAGGTGCGCTGGGCGACGCGGCCGACGCCGCGCTCGCGACCGCGCGGCGGCAGCTGACCGCGCGCGCCGTGGGGGCGTACCTGCGCGTGCTCACGGCGCGCGGCGTGCTCGCCGCGCACGACCAGCGCCTCGAGGCGCTGGCCGCCGCGTCGGCGCGCGTGCGGCAGCTCGTCGCCGAAGGCAAGGCGGCGCGCCTCGAGCAGCTCCGCGTGGACGCCGAGCTCAAGCGCGGGCAGGCCGACCGGATCGCGACCGCCGCCCAGCTCGACGTGAGCGAGCACGAGCTGGCGTTGCTCGCGGACCTCCCGTATGCCGCGGTCCACGCGTCTCGGCTCGCTGCGCTCACGCTCGCCGACACCGCACTCGCGGCCGACACCGGCACCGCGCAGCGGAATGCGCTCGTGGCGCGGGCCGGCGAGCTGAACGGCGACGTGCGCGAGCTGCGCCATCGCGCGCGCGCGGCCGGCGTCCTCCTCGACGCCGCGCGGGCCACGTGGCTCCCGGAAGTGCGGTTCGGCGGCGCGTATGTGGATCGCGGCCGCTGGTCGGGGGACCACTCCGCGGAGTGGCAGGCGGGTCTCGCGCTCGCGTATCCGCTCTACACCGGCGGGGCGCGGACGAGCACCATTCAGCGCGCGGCCGCGGACGAACGGATCGCGGCGGCGCAGCTCCGCGGCACGGAGCTCGCCATCGCGCGGGGAGTGGACCAGGCGCTCGCCGCCCTGCGCGAGGCGCACGCCCGCGTGGCGGCGCTCGCGGGCGCGGTGGAGCAGTCGGCCGAAGTCGCGCGCATCGAGCGACTCTCGCTCGACGTCGGCTCCGGCACGCAGACGCAGTACCTCGACGCCGAGGCGAACCTCCTGCGCGCGCGCGCCGGACTCGTGGAGGCGCGCCACGCGGAAATCGCCGCGCGCGTCGAGCTGGCCGGCATCGTCGGTGAGCTGTCGCGTGAGTGGCTCGCCCGCACCGTGGAATCCTCCCAATGAATCGCAAGCGCGGCATTCCGATTGTTGTCGTCGTCGTTGTCCTCGTCGCGGCGGCGCTGTACTTCACCGTCTTCAGGCCTGACGGCGTCGGCGACGATCTCGCGGCCTCCGGCACGGTCGAGGCCACCGAGGCCGCCCTGGGCTTCCAGGTGAGCGGCCGCATCGAGCAGATCGTTCCGCGCGAAGGAGACCGCGTCAGGGCGGGCGACACGCTGGGCACGCTCGACCGTGCGGAGCTCGAGGCGCGCCGGGCGCAGGCGCAGGCGCAGATCGCGGCGGCGGCCGCGCTCCTCGCCGAGCTGGAGCACGGCGCCCGGAGCGAGGAACTGGCGCAGGCGCGCGCGGGCGACAGCGCGGCACTCGTCCGCCACGCGGACGCGCAGCGCGACTTCGAGCGCACGCAACGGCTCTTCCAGGGCGGCGCGGTGTCGCAGGAGGCATTCGACAAGGCCCGCCTCGCGCTCGACGTGGCGAGGAGCCAGCGCGAGCAGGCGAGTGAGCAGCGGAAACTCGTCGAGCGCGGGCCGCGCGCCGAGCGCGTGGCGGCGCAGCGCGCCGCCGTCCGGCAGGCGGAGGCGTCGCTCCGGCAGGCCGACGCCGCGCTCGCGAACGCCGTGATTCGCGCGCCGTTCGACGGCGTGGTCAGCGTGCGGAACCGCGGGCCGGGCGAGAGCGTCGGCGCCGGCGCACCCGTGCTCACGCTGGTGAACCTCGCCGACCGCTGGGTGCGGATCTACATCCGCGAGGACCGGATCGGCGCGGTGAAGCTCGGCGCGGCGGCGACCATCACCGCCGACACGTGGCCCGGCAAGGCCTACACCGGCTCGGTGAGCTTCATCTCGAGCGAAGCCGAGTTCACGCCACGGAACGTGCAGACGACGGAAGAACGCGTGAAGCTCGTGTACGCGGTGAAGGTGCGCATCGCCGGCGACACGGCGAACGAGTTGAAGCCGGGGATGCCGGCGGATGTGCGGCTCGCGCAGACGGTGCAGAAGGCGGAGGGCGGAAGGTAGACGGCGGACGACCTTCCACCTTCTGCCATCCACGCGCATTCCATGACCGACACGGCGCTCGCGCTCCGCGGGCTCACCCGGGCCTTCGGCGCGCTGACGGCCGTGGACGCGCTCACCTTCGACGTGCGGCCCGGGGAGCTGTTCGGCCTGGTCGGTCCCGACGGTGCCGGGAAGACGACCACCCTCCGGATGCTCGCCGGCGTCCTGCGGCCGACCGCGGGCGACGCCACGGTCGGCGGCGTGAGCGTCGTGCGCGACCCCGAGGCGGTGAAGCACCGCATCGCCTACATGTCGCAGCGCTTCGGACTGTACCACGACCTCACGGTGCGCGAGAACATCGAGTTCTACGCGGACCTCTATCAGGTGCCCGACGCCGAACGCCCCGCGCGGCTCAAGCGGCTCTACGAGTTCTCGAGTCTCGGGCCGTTCGAGACGCGACTCGCGGGCCAGCTCTCGGGCGGGATGAAGCAGAAGCTCTCGCTCTGCTGCGCGCTCATTCACCGCCCCGGGATCCTCCTCCTCGACGAGCCCACGTTCGGCGTGGACCCGATCTCGCGGCGCGACCTCTGGTTCATCCTCCACGAGATGGTGGCGCAGGGGGTGACGGTGCTCGTCTCGACGGCGTACATGGACGAGGCGGAGCGGTGCGACCACGTGGCGCTGCTCGACCAGGGGCGGATCGTGGCGCTCGACCGGCCCGAGGCGCTCCAGCGGAGTCTCGAGGGCGAGATGCTCACGCTGCGGACAGGCGACGCGCGCCGCGCGTTGCGCGTGCTCGAGGGGCTGAGCGCCGTGCGTCGCGCGGCGCTGTTCGGCGACACGATTCACGTGAACGTCGCGTCCCGCGCGCGCGACTGGCCCGACGTGGAGCGGGCGCTGGCCGGCGCGGGCCTGGCGGCGAGCGACGTGCACGCGGTGGAGCCGTCGCTCGAGGATGTGTTCATCGAGCGGGTGGCGGCGGCCGGCGGGAGGGACGCCGCGTGACGCTCGCCGTGGACGTGCACGACCTCACCCGCACGTTCGGCGACTTCACCGCCGTGGACCGCGTGACGTTCGACGTGCCGGAGGGACAGATCTTCGGTTTTCTCGGGCCGAACGGCGCCGGCAAGACAACGACCATGAAGATGCTCACCGGCCTCCTGACGCCCACATCAGGGGCGGGCCGGGTGGCCGGGCTCGACATCCGCCGCGACGCCGAAGCGATCAAGCACCGCATCGGCTACATGTCGCAGCTCTTCTCGCTCTACGCGGACCTGACGGTGGACGAGAACATCGCGTTCTTCGCCGGGCTCTACAGTGTGACCGGCGAGCGGCTCGCGAGGCGGCGCGCGTGGGTGCTGGAGATGGCGGGGCTCACCGGCCGGCGCGACCGCATGACCGCGGAGCTGCCGCTGGGGTGGAAGCAGCGGCTGGCGCTCGGGTGCGCGGTGCTGCACGAGCCGCCGCTCCTCTTTCTCGACGAGCCGACGTCCGGGGTGGATCCGATCTCGCGGCGGAAGTTCTGGCAGCTCATCTACGCGCTCGCCGACGGCGGGACGACGATCTTCGTGAGCACGCATTACATGGAAGAAGCCGAGTACTGCCACCGGCTCGCGCTGATGAACCGGGGGCGGCTCATCGCGCTCGACCAGCCCGCGGCGCTGCGCGCGCGGATGGCCCAGCCGATCCTCGAGATCGCGACCGACGACGGGCCGGCGGCGGCGCAGGCGCTGCGTGAGGCGCCGGGCGTGGTGGAGGCGGCGATGTTCGGCCGGGCCGTGCACGTGGTGGTGGACGACGCGACCGCCGCCGAGGCCGCGCTGCCGGCGTTCCTCGCCGCGCGCGGCCTCCCGAGCCGCGGCATCACGCCGGTGCGGGCGTCGCTCGAGGACGTGTTCGTGGCGCTCGTGCGGAAGGAAGGCGGAGCGGTGGCGGGATGATCGGCGACGCACGCGGGCCGGCGGAGCACCGGCCGGCGGAGCACCGGCTGCCGGAGCACCGGCCGGCGGGAGTGGCCGCCGCTCGCCTCAGCCTCCGGCGCCTCCTCGCCATCGCCCGCAAGGAGGCCATCCAGCTCAAGCGCGACCCGCGGAGCCTCGGGATCGCGTTCGTCGTGCCGGCCTTCATGATCGTGTTCTTCGGCTACGTGATCAGCTTCGACGTGACGGACATCAAGCTCGCCGTGCTCGACCAGGACCACACGGCGCGGAGCCGCGAGCTGGTCGAGTCGTTCGAGGCGGCCGGCCGGTTTCGCGTCACCGACCGGCCGGCGGACCACCGCGCGATCGAACGCCTCCTCGACCGCGGCGCCATCCGGATGGCGCTGGTCATCCCGCCCGGGTTCGCGCGCACGCTCGCCGCGGGCTCGGGCGCCCCCGTGCAGGCGCTCGTGGACGGCGCCGACGCCAACACCGCCGCGATCGCGCTCAACTACGCCACGGCCATCGTCACCGCGTACTCGGCGCGCGTGGTGCTGCGGACGGCCCAGCGCACGCCGCCGGTTGCGGTCGAAGCCCGCGTCTGGTACAACGAGACGCTCGCGAGCAGCAACATGATCGTCCCGGGACTGGTGGCGGTCATCATGATGATCATCGCGGCGATGCTCACCTCGCTCACGGTGGCCCGCGAGTGGGAACGCGGCACGATGGAGCAGCTCGCCGCGACACCGGTGCACCCCGCCGAGGTGATCCTCGGGAAGCTGATCCCGTACCTCGGCATCGGGCTGGTGGACATCACGGCCGCGGTGCTCCTCGGAATGTTCGTGTTCGAGGTGCCGTTCCGCGGGAGCCCGATCCTCCTCTTCGGGATGGCGACCCTCTTCCTCGTCGGCTCGCTCGGACTCGGCATCTTCATCAGCGCCGCGGTCAAGTCGCAGCTCCTCGCCACGCAGATCGCGATGATGGCGACCTACATGCCGTCGCTCCTCCTCTCCGGACTCCTGTTCGATCTCGGGAGCATGCCCGCGGTGCTGCGGGTCATCTCGACGATCGTCCCGGCGCGCTACTTCATCGTCGTGCTCCGCGGCGTGTTCCTCAAGGGCGTCGGCGTGGACGTGCTCTGGGCGCAGGGGCTCGGGATGATCCTGTTCGCGGTCGTGGGGCTCTCGCTCGCGGTGCGCTCGTTCCGCAAGGAGATCGCGTGACCGGCGGCGCGGTGAACCTCGACCGGCTCGGGCAGCTCGTGCGGAAGGAGTTCCGCCAGATGCTGCGCGACCCGCGGTCCAGGCGGATGCTCTTCGTCGCGCCCGTGATCCAGCTCTTCCTCTTCGGCTACGCGGTGAACACCGACGTCCGGGACGCGAAGACGTTCGTCGTGGATCACGACCGTTCGGCGGACTCGCGCCAGCTCGTGGCCGCGCTCACGGCCACGGGGCACTTTCGTGTCACCGGCACCGGCGACCGGCCGCAGGACCTCGTGAACGCGCTCGACCACGCGGACGTCGTGCTGGGCGTGGAGATCCCGCGCGGGTTCGCGGCCGACCTCGCCGCCGGCCGGCAGGCGTCGGTGCAGCTGCTCGTGGACGGGAGCAGCGCGAACACGGCGAACGTCGCCCTGGGCTACGCCACGACGATCATCGCGCGCTGGGGGCTGGAACGGGGGGCGCGGGTGGCCGCGCGCGAGGGCGCGATCGCGGGCGCGAACCCCGGCGCGGCGGCGGGAACCGCGGCCGGCGTGGAGTTCCGCGCGCGCGCGTGGTACAACCCGAATCTCGAGAGCAAGGTCTACAACGTGCCCGCGGTCATGGGGACGCTCGTGATGATGATGAGCCTCCTCCTCACGTCGCTCGCCGTGGTGCGCGAGCGCGAGATCGGCACGCTGGAGCAGCTGATGGTGAGCCCGCTCACGCCGCTGGAACTCATCATCGGCAAGACGCTCCCGCCGGTGTTCGTCGCGTTCGTGGACATGGTCCTCATCACGGTGATGGCGATCCTCTGGTTCGACATCCCGTTCGAGGGGAGCTTCGTCGTGCTCGCCACGGCGGGCGTGGGGTACATCCTCACCGGACTCGGGGTGGGGCTCTTCATCTCGACCGTGTCGAACACGCAGCAGGAAGCGTTCATGTCCATGTTCTTCTTCTTCCTGCCGGCGATCATGCTCTCCGGGTTCATGTATCCGGTGGAGAACATGCCGCACGCGCTGCAGTACCTGACGCTGGCCGATCCGGTGCGGCACTTCCTGATCATCGTGCGCGGGGTGTTCCTGCGGGGCGCCGGGTGGACGGTGCTCGCGCCGCAGATCCTCACGCTCTACGGGATCGGTCTGGCGGTGCTGGGATTCGCCGTCCTGCGGTTCCGGAAGACTTCCGCGTGATCGCTCAGCGACCGGGCCGCGCCGCGCGCGCGCACGGCGGCACGGCGTCCAGCGCGAGCACGTAGAAGTCCTCGGCGGCGTGCGCGAAGCCCGGCGGCACGGGGAGCCCCATCGGAATCCGGGCGACCGCCGCCCGGATGCTGTCGCTCCGGAGCGCCTCGCTCCACGCGGCCAGGGTGCACGGGTCGCGGAGCGCGCGATCCACGCGGACGATGGAGATCCCCAGCTCGGGGACGGCCGCGCGAATGCGGAGCTGCGCGAGCTGCGCCCACTCGGGATTCCAGAGGTTGTTGATCCCCACGATGCGCGTGCCCGGCGTGAGGCCGGCCCGGGCGAGCGCGCGCGCGACGCGCTGCGTGGGGCTCGTGCGGTCGCTGAGCGTGCCGGTCACGGCGCGGCGCACGAAGGTGAGCTCGATGAGCGTCTGCGTGCTGACGCGGGCCGCGGTGTCGGCGAGCACCACGATCGCGAGCGCCCAGAAGAGCGCTCGCGCGCGGCGTCCGGCGCGGAGGGCGAGGAGGGGTGCGACCGCCGCCCCGACGGCGAAGAAGGGCGAGAGGTGGCGCAGCTCGACGTACACCGCGAGGTAGAGCGCGCACGGCACGATGACCAGTGCGGCCACCGGCCACGCGCCTCGCGGCACGCCGCCCAGTGCGAGTGCGAGGAGCCCCGCGAGCACGAGCGCCGGGAACGCCCACGGCGCGTACTCCGAGAGATAGGCGAGGACATATCCCGCGTTGTTCCGGATCGCGCGCCATTGCAGCGCGACCGACGGCGCGGCGTGCGCCTCCCGGAACCAGAACGCCGTGTCGAACCACATCGGCTGCGTCGCCTCGGGCGCGAGTTCCGGCAGCGCGCAGGTGAGCGGGTCGAGCGCGAGCACCGGATCGGCGTGGATCCGCCCGAACCGCGCGGCCACCTCGTCGCTGATCCGCGGATCCCGGCAGCGGTCCCAGACGTACGGCGAGCTGGTCACGTACCAGAGGTAATTGAGCCGGCCCGTCTCGGAGAAGGTGATCCGCCCGGCATGGCGCGAGACCGGGACGATGAGCACGAGCGAGAGCGCGGCATACGCCATGGCGCCGGCGAGCGGACCGCGCCACGCGTCGCGGCGCGCGTCGGGGCGTCGGAGCGCGACGAGCGCCGCCGCACCGAACGCGACGAGCCCGGCGGGAAAGAGGATCGCTTTCCACCAGTAGCCCAGCGCCAGCGCGGCGCCGAGCCGGATCCACCGCGACGCGCGCCAGGGCGCGTCGCGGAGCGCGAGCAGCTCGCCCGTCGTCCAGAACACGACGAGGCAGACGCCCGCGTCGGGCGTCACGAGCCGCACGCCGAGGCCCTTCAATACGAAGAGCGCGTACGCGCCCCACGCGACGGCGATCGCGGCGACCTGCGCGCGCGGCGTCGCCTCCCGGAACGCCGCGACGCGCGACGAGAGCTGCGCGAGCAGTCGCGCGAACGCGAACGTCGCCGCGATCCACACCGCGAACGAGACCGCGTGCGCGGTGCGGTACATCGTCTCGATCGTCGGCGGGACGACCTTGTAGCCGAGGCCCAGGAGCGCGGGGAAGAGCGGGCTCCAGTAGGCGCTCACGAGCGCCGAGGGACCACGCGCCGCGAAGCCGATGGCGAGGTCCACGTAGCTCACGCCGTCGGGATCCACGTTCCAGCGCTGGAAGAACCACGCGTCCATCGCGCCGAGCGCGAGGAGCACGCCCAGCCCGATGCGCCGCGCGCGCGCCGCGCCAGAGTGCTGCTCGCTCGCGCTCACGCGGCCGGTGCGATGGTCGTCCTGAAGACCATCCGTCGCCCCTCGCGCCGCGAGAAGTCGCGGAGCGGATTGCCGAGGATCGCGCGGTCCATCCAGTCGGGGAACGTCATCGGTCGGGAGCGCGAGGAGCGGGGCAGGGGACAACCGGGGCGGTGGCAATGTATAATACGGGCCTTGCCTCCAGGGAGCCGCGAGTGCTCATCCGCCGTGCCGCCGACGTTCCGTCGTCCGAGATCACGCCCGAGTCCCTCTATCTGGGCCGCCGGGAGTTCCTCGCCGCGCTGGGCGTGCTCGGGCTGAACGCGCTTCCGGCCGTGCGCCGCGCGCCGCCGGGCGTCCGGCAGCAGGAGCCCCAGGCGCCGGGCAAGCCTTACGGCCTGCAGAAGGACGACCTGCCGACGCCGTGGGAGGACGTCACCGGCTACAACAACTTCTACGAGTTCGGCACCGACAAGGAGGACCCGAAGGCGAACGCGCAGGCGTTCCGCACGCGCCCGTGGACCGTGACCGTGGACGGGCTCGTCAACAAGCCGGCGCAGTACGCACTCGAGGACTTCATCAAGCCGTCGGCACTCGAGGACCGCATCTATCGTCACCGCTGCGTTGAGGCCTGGTCCATGGTGGTCCCCTGGCGCGGCTTCCCGCTCGCCGACGTGCTCAGGCGCGCCGAGCCCACCTCGCAGGCGAAGTACGTGGCCTTCACGACGCTCCACGATCCGAGGCAGATGCCGGGCCAGCGGTGGCCCGTGCTCCAGTGGCCGTACGTGGAAGGGCTCCGCCTCGACGAGGCGATGCACCCGCTGACGCTGATGGTCGTCGGCGTCTACGGGCGCACGCTGCCCAATCAGAACGGCGCGCCGCTCCGGCTCGTGGTGCCGTGGAAGTACGGCTTCAAGGGAATCAAGTCCATCGTGCGCATCCGGTTCGTCGCCACGCAGCCGAAGACGGCGTGGAACATCAGCGCGCCGCACGAGTACGGGTTCTACTGCAACGTGAACCCCGAGGTGGACCACCCGCGCTGGAGCCAGGCGAGCGAGCGGCGCATCGGCGAGTTCTTCAGGCGCCGGACGCTGATGTTCAACGGCTACGCCGACCAGGTCGCGTCGCTGTACGCGGGGATGGACCTGCG
>DATEDF010000054.1:0-22766 GCA_035286465.1 Gemmatimonadaceae bacterium
GCCCCCTGAACCTCCCCCGCACCCCGCACCAAACCCCCGCACCCCGAACCAGACCCCGCACCCCGCACCACCAGATGATCCGCTTCACCACCGCCGGCGAATCCCACGGTCCCGCGCTCGTCTCGGTCCTCGAGGGCGTTCCCGCCGGAGTGCCGCTCGTCGCCGCGGACGTGGACGCCGAGCTGGCCCGGCGACAGCAGGGTTACGGCCGCGGTCGGCGGATGCAGATCGAGCACGACTGTGTCGAGTTCCTCTCCGGCGTCCGCGCCGGAGCGACGCTCGGCTCGCCCATCGCGATGCTCATCCGCAATCGCGACTGGGAGAACTGGCGCGAAATCATGGATCCCGCCCCGCGCGCGGAGGACGCGACGGAAGGCCGCAAGAAGCAGGTCACCCGCGTGCGTCCCGGGCACGCCGACCTCACCGGCCTCCTCAAGTACGACCGCGAGGACGCGCGCGACATCCTCGAGCGCGCCTCCGCGCGCGAGACCACCGCGCGCGTGGCCGCCGGCGCCGTCTGCCGGCGCCTCCTCGCCGAGTTCGGCGTGCGCATCGGCTCGCACGTCGTCCATCTGGGCGGCATTGACGCCACGCGCCCCGAGCCGATGCCCGCGGCGATCAACGAGGCCGCCGACAAGTCCCCGCTTCGCACGCTCGACCCCGAGGCCGAGGCGGCGATGATCGCGCGGATTGACCAGGTGAAGAGTGAAGGGAACACACTGGGCGGCATCTGCGAAGTCGTCGTGGACGGGCTCCCGGTGGGACTCGGAAGCCACGTGAGCTGGGACCGGAAGCTCGACGGCCGGCTCGCCGCTGCGATGCTGTCCATCCCCGCCGTCAAGGGCGCCGAGATCGGCCTCGGTTTCGAAGCCGCCCGCCGAACCGGCGCGGAGGTGCACGACGAGATCGAGATGGCGCCGGACAAGAGCCGGGCGCGCACCGGCAACGTCCACCGCAGGACGAACCGCGCGGGTGGCCTCGAGGGCGGGATGACCACGGGCGAGCCGTTGGTCATCCGCGTCGCGATGAAGCCGCTCAGCACCCTCATGAAGCCGCTCGGAACGATCGACACGAAGACCGCCGCGCCGGCCGAAGCCACGACCGAGCGCAGCGACGTCACCGCCGTCCCCGCGATGGGAGTCATCGCGGAGGCGATGGCCGCGCTGGTGATCGCCAACGCGTTCGTCGAGAAGTTCGGCGGCGACTCCCTCGCCGAGCTTCGGCGCAACTACGATGCCTACCTTTCGCACATCGCAACCCGTCTCGGCGGCTGAGATCGCCGATCCCTCGAAGCCCCATCTCATTCTGGTGGGATTGCCGGGCTCGGGAAAGTCCACGGCGGGCCGCGCCGCCGCCGCGGCGCTTCGTCGCACCTTCCTCGACCTCGACGCCGAAATCGAACGGCGTCGGGCCATCAGCATCGCGGAGATCTTCGCCTCGAAGGGCGAACCCTATTTCCGGGGGCTCGAGCGCGCGCTCACGGAGGAACTGCGCCTGGTCGGGAACATGGTGCTGGCGCCCGGCGGGGGATGGATCGCCAATCCGGGGTGCCTGGAGCTGTTACGGCCCCCGGGTGTGCTCGTGTACCTCAAGGTCAGGCCCGAGATAGCGCTCGCGAGACTGGGCAAGGAGGCGGTCCGGAGGCCGCTCCTGATGCGGCCGGATCCTCTGGGAGAGCTTCGCCGGCTGCTCCAGGAGCGCGAACCGCTGTATCTGCAAGCGAATCATACTGTTAGCACTGAAATGATGTCGCTTCAGCAGGTCATTGACGCTATAGTTGCGCTTGCCACAGGCTGACCGGGGTACTTAGGATTCGGCCCGCTCAGGGCGTACAACTATAGAGAGTGATCACTCGCTGGCCGGGGGTGGCCGTTCGCGCACCGCCCGGCCGCGGGTTTCAGGAGCCCCATGGCATCATCGAGGAAGAAGAAGCGGAGTTCCGCGAAGCGTCCCGCCGGCAAGGTGAAGCCGCGCGCGGGCGCGTCCCGCGCGCGCGCCATCGTCCGCGACGACGGCAATGGCGTTCACGCCGGCGCACGCGCGCTCGTCGTCGTCGAGTCGCCCGCGAAGGCGAAGACGATCGGCAAGTACCTGGGCCACGGATTCGCGGTGAAGGCGACCGTCGGCCACATCCGCGACCTGCCGACGAAGACGCTGGGGATTGATCTCGAGCGCGGGTTCGAGCCCGAGTACGTCACGATTCCGGGAAAGGAAAAGACCGTCGCGGAGCTCAAGACCGCGGCGAAGGGCGCGCGCGCCGTGTACATCGCGACCGACCCCGACCGCGAAGGCGAGGCGATCGCGTGGCACGTGCACAGCCAGATCAAGGGGCGCAGCGCGCCGCCGATCCGGCGCGTGCTCTTCCACGAGGTCACCAAGGAGGCGGTGACGCGCGCCATCGAGCGCGCGGGCGACATTGACCAGCGCAAGGTGGACGCGCAGCAGGCGCGCCGGGTGCTCGACCGCCTCGTGGGCTACAAGGCGAGCCCCGTGCTCTGGAAGACGGTGAAGAAGGGGCTCTCCGCCGGCCGCGTGCAGACCGTGGCGCTCCGCCTCCTGGTCGAGCGCGAGCGCGAGATCCGCGCGTTCCGCCCGACGGAGTACTGGACGATCGCCGCGCGTCTCGAGCACGAGGACCAGGAGTTCACCGCGAAGCTCCATCTCCTCGACGGCCACAAGCCGCTCATCCCCGACGCGGGCGCGGCAAAGGCGCTCGTGGAGGATCTCGCTGGGCGCCGCACCTTCGACGTCACCGACATCAAGCGGCGCGAGCGCCGGAAGAACCCGGCCGAGCCGTTCAAGACGAGCACGCTGCAGCAGGAGGCCGCGAAGAAGCTCGGCTTCGGCTCCAAGCGCACAATGCGCCTCGCGCAGAACCTCTACGAGGGGATCGAGCTGGGAAAGGTCGAGGGCTCGGTGGGACTCATCACGTACATGCGCACCGACTCGACGCGCGTCGCCGGGAGCGCGGTGGGAGAGGCGCGGGCGCATCTCGCGCGGAGCTTCCCGGCGGAGTTTCTCGCGAAAGGCCCGATGCTCTACGGCATCTCGGGCGACGCGGCCGCGCAGGACGCGCACGAGGCGATCCGCCCCACGGAGCCCTCGCGCACGCCGGAATCGGTGCAGCGCTTCCTGTCGCCGGAGCAGTTCAAGCTCTACCAGCTCATCTGGCAGCGCTTCATGGCGAGCCAGATGGCGCCCGCGGTGTTCGACACGACCACCGTGGACTTCGATTTCGCGGGCGCGCAGCACCGCTATCTGTTCCGCGCCACCGGGTCGGTGATCAAGTTCGCGGGCTTCCTGTCGCTGTACAAGGAGGCGCGCGAGCCGGGGGAAGGGAAGGCGCTCGAGGACGAGCAGGCGCTCCCGGACATCGTGCCGGGCGAGCACGTGCCGGTGCGCGAGATCGTCCCCGCGCAGCACTTCACCGAGCCGCCGCCGCGCTTCTCGGAGGCCTCGCTCGTCAAGGAGCTGGAGCGACTCGGCATCGGCCGGCCGTCCACCTACGCGTCCATCATCTCGACGCTCACCGAGCGGCACTATGCGGAACTCGAGCAGCGCCGCTTCTTCCCCACGCCGCTCGGTGAGAGCGTGGAGAAGGTGATGGTGAAACAGTTTCCCACCGAGTTCAACGTCGGGTTCACGGCCGCGATGGAGACCGAGCTCGACAAGGTCGAGGAGGGACAGCTCGCGTGGCAGCGCGTTCTCAAGGACTTCTACACGCCGTTCGACAAGTCGCTGGGCGCCGTGGACTACGAGGGGCTGATTCACGAGGCGCACGACCTCTCGTCGCTCGAGCGGGAGCGCTGTCCGGAGTGCGGCGGGAAACTCCTCGCGAAGGGCGGGTTCTTCGGGCCGTTCATCGCGTGCGAGCATCATCCGAAGAGCTGCAAGTACACGCGCCCGCTCAAGGGGGAGCGCGTCCCGCCGCAGATGACGAGCTACCTGTGTCCCGTCTGCGGCAAGCCGATGGTCGTGCGCCGTGGCCGCTCGGGCGAGTTCCTCGGGTGCAGCACCTTCCCCAAGTGCCGCGGCACGCGCTCGATGCCCACGGGCGTCAAGTGCCCCAGGGACGGCGGCGACATCGCCGCGCGCCGCTCGAAGAAACGGGGCAAGGCGTTCTACGGATGCGAGAACTACCCGACCTGCGACTTCGTCTGCTGGGACAAGCCCGTCCTCGAGAAGTGTCCCGAGTGCGGGTACGTCGGAGCGGAAGCGAAGTCGAATCGCACGCGCGGGCACTACCGCAAATGCCTGAAGTGCGGGAACGAGTGGCGCGTGGCGGAGCCGACGGAAGCGGATGCGGTCGCGGTCTGAGACGGACGGCTGAGGGCCGAGGGAAGAGAGCGAGCGGCCTCGCACGCTGACGCGGCGCGGCGGTATTCTTGAGGATGGAGCGGCACTTCCCTTCCATCGAGATCGTCGGTGGGGGCCTCGCCGGCTCGGAGGCCGCCTGGCAGCTCGCCGAGCGTGGTCACGACGTCGTCGTGCACGAGATGCGACCCGTGCGCGGCACGCCGGCGCACCGCACCGACCGTCTCGCCGAACTCGTGTGCTCGAACACGTTCAAGAGCACGGAGCGCACGAACGCGCACGGGCTGCTCAAGGCGGAGATGCGCGCCCTCGGATCGCTCGTGCTCGAGGCCGCCGACGCCGCGCGCGTCCCGGGCGGCTCGGCGCTCGCGGTGGACCGCGCGCTGTTCTCGACGTTCGTGCACGAACGCGTGTCGGCGCATCCGCGGGTGCGCGTCGAGCGCGGCGAGGTGACGGCGCTCCCCTCGCCCGGGATCATCGCGACGGGCCCGCTCACGAGCGACGCGCTGGCCGCGGCGATCCGCGCGCGGCTCGGCGTCGCGTCCCTCGCGTTCTACGACGCCATCGCGCCGATCGTCGCGGCGGAGTCGCTCGACCAGGGCGTGGTCTTTCGCGCCTCGCGCTGGGGGAAGGAGACGATGGAAGGCGCCGCCGGCGCGGGCGCGTACCTCAACTCCGCGATGTCGCGCGAGCAGTACGAGGCCTTCATTGACGCGCTCGGGGCGGCCGACCACTTCACCGCGCACGCGTTCGACGAGGTGCCCTGGTTCGCGGGGTGCCTGCCCGTCGAGGAGATGGCGCGGCGGGGGAGGGAATCGCTGCGTTTCGGCCCGATGAAGCCGGTGGGGATCACCGATCCGCGCACGGGACGCCGGCCGTGGGCCGTCGTCCAGCTCCGCCGCGAGGACCGCGCGGGGCGGATGTGGAACCTCGTCGGCTTCCAGACGCGGCTGCGCATCCCGGAACAGCAGCGCGTCTTCCGGATGATCCCGGGGCTCCAGGGCGCGGAGTTCCTGCGCTACGGCGCCATCCACCGCAACTCGTACGTGAACGCGCCGGCGTCGCTCGCGCCGCATCTCGCGCTGCGCGACGATCCGATGGTGCTGTTCGCGGGACAGCTCACGGGCGTCGAGGGATACACCGAGTCCACCGCCACGGGGTTGATCGCCGCCGTCAACCTCGACCGGATGCTGCGCGGACTCGAGCCCGTCGTGCCGCCGCCCACGACGATGATCGGTGCGCTCTATCGCTACCTGCGCGAGGCCGACCCGACGCACTTCCAGCCCATGAACGCGAACTTCGGGCTGCTCGAGGAGCTCGCCGAGGTGCCGCGCGACAAGGCGAAGAAGCGGGAGCGCTACGCGGAGCGCGCGCTCACGGAGCTCGCGGCGTGGCAGGAGGCGATCGCACGCCCGGCGTCTCCGGCGCCGGACGTGACGCGCGTCACGGACGCGGCCGTACGTGCGCTGCATCACGAAACGGAACTCCGGTCGAGTCGTCGCCTCTGAGAGGGGTGTCGCGCCGCCGGCCGAGCGCGTGTCGTGAGGAGGAGGACGCGGCGCCGGCGAGACTTCAGACGGAGGAATCTGTGACGAAGAACCGGCTCGTTCGAGGCGCCGCGGTTGCCGCGGTCGCCGCCGCTTGTGGCGGCGTGACGCTCATCGGCGCCTGCACCACAGCGACCGCGGTACGGAATGGGACACTCGTCCTGCAGCTCACCGACGCGCCGTTCTCCGTGGACTCGGTCAGCCGCGTTGACGTCTTCGTGGTGCGCGTGGACGGCCGGCAGTCCGACGCGGACTCGGCGGCGGCCGCGACGGGCGCCCCCGACGACAGTGCGAGCACTGGCGGCTGGACGACGTTGGCGTCGCCCGATCAGTCCATCAACCTGCTCGCGTTGCAAGACGGCAACACGTTCGCCCTCGGCCAGACGACCCTCGCGGCGGGAACTTACCGGGGCTTCCGGCTCGTGATTGACCCGTCGAGGTCGAGCCTCACGCTCAAGAATGGAATCGTTCTCAGCGGGACCAGTACCCCGAACGTCTCCTTTCCGAGCGCTTCCCGCTCCGGAATCAAGATCGTGTTGACCGAGCCCGTGACCATCGCCGCCGACGGTACCACGACGATGGTGATAGACTTCGATGTCGCGAACAGCTTCGTGTTGCGTGGGGCGTCGCTTTCGCAGAACGGGCTGCTCTTCAAACCCGTGATCCGGGGGACAACGGAGTAGTCGGCTTCACCACCGCCGGCACCGCCCGGCCCGGAGGAAGCAGTGCTGCGTGGGATCATCAGGACGTGCGGCATCGTGATGGCGCTCGGCGTCATCGCCGTGCCGTCGGCCGCTCAGGGAAGAGGCAGGGGCAGAAGCGATGCGGGCGGCCGCGACGAGGAGGTCCGGGTCATTCGCGCGTATTTCGCGAACACGGCGAACCTTCCGCCCGGACTCGCCAGGCGCGAGAAGCTGCCCCCGGGCCTCGAGAAGCAGCTGCGCCGCAACGGCACCCTGCCGCCGGGGTTGCAGAAGAAGGCGACGCCGCTTCCGGCGGACCTCGAGCGTCGGCTGCCGGCATTGCCGAGCGGCCACGCGCGCGTCGTCGTGAGTGACCGGGTGCTCGTGGTGGAGATCCGGACGCAGAAGATCGTAGACGTGCTCCTGGTCCTCTCCTTCCCCTGAGCCGGGGCCGGAACCGGGGAGCCGGCTACCGTGCGTGCAGCGGGTCGGTCCGCGCCGTGGGGGCCGGCCAGAGTTCGGTCTGCGGAATCTCCCCTTCGAGCTCCGTGCGCACGCGTGAGGCGATCTCCTCCGCCGCGCCCGCGGGGTCGGCGTAGAGATCGTACTCGCGGACGTCGAGGCGCAGCACCCGGCACTTCCCGAACTCCTCGATCCACCGCTCGTAGCGCCCGTGCAACCGCGCGAAGTACTCCGGGTCGGTCTCGCGCTCCTTCGGCCGGCCGCGCGTGGCGATGCGCTCGAGGATCGTGTCGAGCGGGCCGTGCAGGTAGATGAGCAGCCGCGGCGGCCGGGCCGCCGGCGCGTGCAGCAGCTCGGCGTAGAGCTGCTGGTAGAGCATCCAGTCGTCCGCGCCCATGTACCCCTGGTCGAAGAGCCCGCGCGCGAAGATCTCCGCATCCTCGTACCACGTGCGGTCGAGCACCCAGCTCCCGCCCATGCCCCGCATCTTCCGGAGTGACGCGAAGCGCGTCGCGAGGAAGTGCAGCTGCAGGTGCATCCCGAACGTGCGCATCCCCTCGGGCCCGGCGTAGAACCGCTCGAGCCACGGGTTCTCGGCGTCCACGCTCTCGAGCGCGAGCGGCATCCCGAAGCGCGACGCGAGCCCGCGCGCGAGCGTCGTCTTCCCCGATCCGATCATCCCGGCCACGCCGAGGAGCATGGAGAAGAAAGTACACGCGCGCGCGAACGGAGCGGTAGCTTTCGGCAGGATGCCGCGCACGACGAAGGACGCCGCGCGGGCGGAGCGCCCGCCGCTCGTCACCATCTTCCTCACGCACCTGGCGCGTGAGCGCGACGTGTCCCCGCACACGGTGAAGGCGTACTCGCGCGACCTCGACGAGTTCTGCGCTTTCCTCGGCCCCTACTACGGCATCGAGCGCGTGGACTGGGGGCGGGTGGACCGGCTGACGATGCGCGCGTTCCTCGCGCACCTGACCAGGCGGGGGCTCGCCCGGCGCAGCATCGCGCGCACGCTCTCGGCGGTGCGGACCTTCTACGCGTGGCTGCACCGCAACGACGTCGTCGAGACGAATCCCGCGCGCACCATCGGTTCGCCCAGGCTCGCCCGCCATCTCCCCGGCTACCTCGACCGCGCGCAGGTCGAGACGCTCTTCCAGGCCGCGACCACGCGCGCGACGGAGGGGCGGTACCAGGACGTCCGCAACCTCGCGATCCTCGAGCTCTTCTACTCGGCGGGTCTCCGGCTCTCCGAGCTCCGCGGGATCAACCGGCCCGATCTCGACCTCGTCACCAACCTCGTCAAGGTCCGCGGGAAGGGGCGCAAGGAGCGCATCGTCCCGGTGGGCCAGCACGCGCAGCGGGCGCTCCGGAACTACGAGCGCCTGCGCGACGAACTATGCAAGCGGATCGGCCTGCAGGCGGACCGCACGGCGTGCTTCTTGAGCGCGCAGGGGCGGCGGATGAGCGTGAAGGCGATCCAGAACGCCGTCACGGGGTGGCTCTCGCAGGTGGACGAAGGCGCCGGGCTCTCGACGCACGCGCTGCGGCACTCCTTCGCCACGCACCTGCTCGACGCGGGCGCCGACCTGCGCGCGGTGCAGGAGCTGCTCGGGCACGCGTCCGTTTCCACGACGCAGATCTACACGCACACGTCGGTGGAGCGTCTCAAGCAGGTGTACCGGAAGGCGCACCCGAGGGCGTGAGGGCGAGCGCCCGCGCGAGCGAAGCGGTCGAGAGGTTGCCGCCGCTGATCACGATCCCCACGCGCTGCCCCGCGAGCCGCGGCGCGAGCACCCTGAGCCCCGCCAGGCCGATCGCGCCGGCGCCCTCGGCGATGTTGTGCGTGGTGCGGAAGAGGTCGCGGATCGCCTCGTACATCGCCTCATCGCTCACCGTCACGAAGTCCGCGAGCCCGGCCTTGAGCGCGCCGAAGGTCATCTCGTAGGCCGACCCGGTGGCGACGCCCTCGGCGAACGTGTTCACCGGGAGTCCGGTGAGCCGGCGCCCCTGCTTCCACGACTCGTACTGGGCCGGCGCGCCCTGGGCGCCGACGGCGTAGACCCGGAGCGCGGGCTTCGTGGCGGCGGCGACCGTCAGCGCGCCGACGGTCTGCGAGCCGCCGCCCAGCGCCATCACCAGCGCGTCGAGATCGGGCTCCTGTTCGAGGATCTCGAGCGTCAGCGTGCCCGCACCCGCGATCACGTGGCGATCGTTGGTCGAGTGCACGAGCGTCATCCCGCGCTCGGCGCGGACCTTGTCGCAGGCGAGCACCGTCTCGTCGTACGTCGCGCCGGCCTCGATCAGCTCGGCGCCGAGCGCACGGATCGCCGCGTTCTTCTCCGGGTTGTTGCCCACGGGCACGCCGATGGCTACGTGCACGCCGAGGAGCCGCCCCGCGTACGCCACCCCCTGCCCGTGATTGCCGGTGCTCGCGCCGATCACCCCCTTCGCGCGCGCGTCGGGCGTCAGCGCCGTGATCGCCGAGAGCCCGTTCCGGATCTTGAAGGTCTGCACCGGCTGGTGATTCTCGTGCTTGACCCACACCCGGATGCCGTGGCCGACGAGCTCGTTGAGGAGCGGATACTCGCGGAGCGGGGTGGGGGAGAGGTACGGCGCGAGGCGCTCGCGGGCGGCGAGGATGTCGGCGAAGGTGATCGGAGAGGCAGGCATCGAACGACAAGGGCGAGTAGACAGTACACCGTAGACGGGAGACCGTGGACGTTGGTGCGGCGCGGAGCCGAACGTTAACGGTGAACGGTCTACCGTCTACCGTCTACTCGCAGTTCATTTAGTCCATGTCCCTTCCCGTTTTCCACGCCACCACCGTCCTCTCCGTCCGCCGCGAGGGCCAGGTCGCCGTCGGCGGCGACGGCCAGGTCACGCTCGGCGACACCGTCGTGAAGGCCAACGCGCAGAAGGTGCGCATCCTCAAGGGTGGCACGGTCATCGCCGGCTTTGCCGGCGCCGTCGCCGACGCCTTCACCCTTTTCGACAAGTTCGAGGAGAAGCTCGACCGCTTCCCCGACAACCTGCCGCGCGCCGCGGTGGAGCTGGCCAAGGAGTGGCGATCGGACCGGGTGCTGCGGCGGCTCGAGGCCCAGCTCGTCGCGGCCGACCGGCAGCACGGCTTCATCCTCTCCGGGAGCGGCGAGGTGATCGAGCCCGAGGATGGGATCCTCGCCATCGGCGCCGGCGGCCCGTACGCTCAGGCGGCCGCGCGCGCGCTGCTCCGCGAGACGAAGCTGACCGCGCGGGAGATCGTGCAGAAGGCGCTCACGATCGCCGGCGAGATCTGCATCTACACCAACACGAACCTGACCGTCCTCGAGCCGGAGAAGTAGGCGGCGGATGCCCTCCAACCGCACCGAGCAGACCCTCGCGCGCCTCGCCGACCTCACGCCGCGCAAGATCGTCGCCGAGCTGGACCGCTACATCGTCGGGCAGGACGACGCGAAGAAGTCGGTCGCGATCGCGCTCCGCAACCGCTGGCGCCGGCAGCGCACGCCGGAGCCGATCCGCGAGGAGATCGCGCCGAACAACATCATCCTCATCGGCCCGACGGGCGTGGGGAAGACGGAGATCGCCCGCCGTCTCGCGAAGCTCGCGGGCGCGCCCTTCATCAAGGTCGAGGCGTCGAAGTTCACCGAGGTGGGGTACGTCGGGCGCGACGTCGAGGGGATGGTGCGCGACCTGGTCGAGAGCGCCGTCGCGATGGTGCGCGACGAGCGCGAGAGCGAGGTCGAGGACCTGGCGAACGACCGCGTGGACGAACGGCTCCTCGACCTCCTGCTCCCGCCGCCGGGCGAATCGGCGCCGCCGCCCTCCGGCGAGGGCGAGCGCGTCTTCGTGGCGTCGAGCGCCGGGAGCGTGACGGAGTCGCAAGACGCCGCCCGCGAGCGCCACAAGCGCACGCGCGACAAGCTCAAGCAGCTCCTGCTCGACGGACAGCTCGAGCAGCGCGAGCTGGAGATCGAGGTCACGCAGCAGCCGCCCCAGGTCTTCGACCTGATGGGCCAGCAGGGCGCCGGCGAGGGGATGCCCAACATCGGCGAGATGCTCTCGGAGCTCCTCCCGAAGAAGAAGAAGAAGCGCACGATGACCGTGCCCGACGCGCGGCGCATCCTGCTCGACGAGGAATTCGACAAGCTCATCAACACCGACGACGTCGTGACCGACGCGCTGGAGCGAGTCGAGAAGCTCGGCATCGTCTTTCTCGACGAGATTGACAAGATCGCCGGCGCGCGCGGCGAGATGGGCGGTCCCGACGTCTCGCGCGAGGGGGTGCAGCGCGACCTGCTGCCGATCGTCGAGGGGTCGAACGTGCAGACCAAGTACGGAATGGTGAAGACCGACCACGTGCTGTTCGTGGCGGCCGGCGCGTTCCACGTGTCGAAGCCGAGCGATCTGATTCCGGAGCTGCAGGGGCGGTTCCCGATTCGCGTGGAGCTGAAGTCGCTCACCGAAGCCGACTTCGTGCGGATCATGACGGAGCCCGAGAACGCGCTCACCAAGCAGTACGCGGCGCTCGTGGCGGCTGAGGGGGCGTCGCTCGAGATCACGGAGGACGCGATCAAGGAGATCGCGAAGACCGCCGCTCAGGTGAACTCGAAGATGGAGAACATCGGCGCCCGGCGGCTGCACACGGTGATGACGACGCTGCTCGAGGACGTGATGTACGAGCTGCCCGACCGCGGGACCGCGCCGATCCACATTGACGCGAAGGTGGTGCGGGAACGGCTGCGGGCGATCGCGGAAGACGAGGACTTGCGGAAGTACATCCTCTGATGGAACCGTCACCGCTCCGGCTGGTTCGCGCCCCGGTTCCTCGCGCCGAGCTCGCGGCCCTGGCCGAGCGGCAGTTCGGCGACATGGTGAAGGCGGTGGTGGACGTGGAGCGCGGAGTCATGGCGATCGCCGGCGAGCTGCACTCCGACGAGGAGGCGCTCCTGCTCGACGACGGGTCCGCGCAGGGGAACCTCTGGGGGATCAACCTCTACCCGGCGGATTCGGGCGAGGGCTGGATCGAGTTCGACTCGATGATCAACGTGCGGCCGGGGCAGGGGAATCGCTCGACGAGCGTCGAGGACGCGGGCGTGCGCGCACAGATTCGGAAGATCGTCTCGTCCCTCGTGATGGACTGATGCCGGCGGCACAGCACGAAGTCCTCGCCGCCGGTCGCTGGCACACGCTCACACTGACCGAGCAGCTCGCGAACGTCGGCAGCGAAGTGATCCGCGCGCTTCGCGCGCGGGACGCGGGCCGAACGGAGCGGTGCGACCGCGCGCTCACCCGGGCGCTCGAACTGTTCGACCTCACCGCGGCGGATGCGCGCTGGCGCGGGCCGCGCCGGCGCGAGACGCTGCGCGCGCGCGAGCTCGTGTGTCGCGTCCTCTTCGCCGGCGAAGAGGCGCCCGGCGCCACCGGCTTTCTGGCCAGCTACTTCCTGCAGTTCGCGGTCGCGGCGCGGCGCGCAGGCGCGCGTCCCCGCTAGATTTCGCCGTCCGATGCGCCCCCATCGCGACTTCCTCACCATCCCGGAGTTCTCGCGCGCCGAGCTCGACGCACTGTTCGCGCTGGCGCAGCGGATGAAGGACGGACGCTACCGGAAGAAGCCCCTCGCCGGCCGGTCGCTCGCGATGATCTTCGCGAAGGCCTCCACGCGCACGCGCGTGTCGTTCGAGGTCGGCGCGTGGCAGCTCGGCGCGCAGGCACTCTTCCTCTCGTCGCGCGACCTCCAGCTCGGCCGCGGCGAGCCCATCGCCGACACCGCGCGCGTCCTCTCGCGGATGGTGCACGGCATCATGATCCGCACCTTCCAGCAGTCGGAAGTCGAGGAACTCGCGGCGCACGCCGACGTGCCGGTGATCAACGGGCTCACCGATCTCCATCACCCCTGCCAGGTGCTCGCCGATCTGCTCACGGTGCGGCAAGCGTTCGGCTCGTACGAGGGGAAGAAGGTCGCGTGGGTCGGCGACGGGAACAACGTGGCCAACTCGTGGCTCGACGCCGCGCGCGTGCTGGGCTTCGAGCTGGCGCTCGCGTGTCCCGAGGGATACGACCCCGACTGGGCGTGCTTCGAGCAGGCCAAACGGCACGCGAGCGTCACGCTCGTGCGTGATCCGCGCGAGGCGGTCGCCGGCGCGCACGTGGTGAACACCGACGTGTGGGCCTCGATGGGGCAGGAAGAGGAGCGGGCGGCCCGCGCGAAGGCGTTTGCCGGCTACACCGTGGACGCCGCCCTGATGAAGCGCGCGCGCCGCGACGCGATCTTCCTGCACTGCCTCCCCGCGCACCGCGGGGAGGAAGTCGCGGCGGCGGTGATTGATGGGCCGCAGAGCCGCGTGTGGGACGAGGCCGAGAATCGCCTCCACGTGCAGAAAGCGATTCTGGCGGTGTTGATGGGAGGAGAACGGCTGCGGGCGAAGGGTGAAGGGCGAATGGTGAAGAGCGAAAGGCGGATGGCGAAGAGCGAAGGGCGGATGGCGAAGAGCGAAGGGCGAATCGCGAAGAGCGAAGAGTCGAAGCCGAAAAGAAAGAACAAGTCCAGGAAGTAGCGCCCGCGGGTCCGTACCACTCGGACGGGTCGGATGTCCCCGCTGGCAACCGGTACGACGGTTCCCTACCTTAGAGCACCGTCGGCCTGCCTTTTCCCCGCACAACGATAGAGAGAGATGGACCTCCGCGACGAGCTGCAGAGGACCCTCGGTGACGCCTACGCCCTCGAGCGTGAGCTCGGCGGCGGCGGGATGTCGCGGGTGTTCGTGGCGGAGGAGCGATCGCTCCGCCGCAAGGTGGTGGTCAAGGTCCTGCCGCCCGAACTCACCGCCGGCGTGAACGTCGAGCGCTTCAACCGCGAGATCCTCGTGGCGGCGAAGCTGCAGCACCCCCACATCGTGCCCGTGCTCGCCGCGGGGGAGATGAACGGGCTTCCGTACTACACGATGCCCTTCGTCGAGGGCGAGTCGCTGCGCGTGAGGCTCGCGCGCGCGAACGCGCTGTCCATCACGGACGCGGTCGGCGTGCTCCGCGACGTCGCCAAGGCGCTCGCCTTCGCGCACAAGCGCGGGATTGTCCACCGCGACATCAAGCCCGACAACGTGCTGATCACGGGCGGCTCGGCGACGGTCACCGATTTCGGGATCGCGAAGGCCATCAGCGCGTCGCGCACCGCGGGCGCGGGCGCGACGCTCACACAGGTGGGGACGTCCATCGGGACGCCGTCGTACATGTCGCCGGAGCAGGCGGCGGGCGATCCGGACACCGATCATCGCACCGACATCTACTCCTTCGGCTGCATGGCGTACGAGTTGCTCGCCGGGCGGCCGCCGTTCACGGAGAAGACGCCGCGCAAGCTGTTGGCGGCGCACATGGGAGAAAAGCCGGCGCCCGTCGCGGAGCTTCGGTCCGACACGCCGGTGGAGCTGGCCGAGCTGGTGATGCGGTGCCTGGAGAAGGAGGCGGATAGCCGGCCGCAACACGCGAGCGACCTCGTGCACGTGCTCGAGACCGTAACGAGCGGCGGCACGCAGCCCGCGATGCCGGCGGTGCTGCTCGGCGGGCGCGGGATGTTCCGGAAGGCGCTCCTGTTGTATGCGGCTGCGTTCGTGGCGGTGGCGATCCTCGCCAAGGCGGCGATCGTCGGGATCGGGCTCCCCGACTGGGTGTTCCCCGGCTCGCTCATCGTGATGGCGCTGGGGCTGCCTGTGATCCTCTGGACGGGCTACGTGCAGCGCGTGACGCGGCAGGCGCTGACGGCGACGCCGACGTACACGCCGGGCGGGACGCCGAGCGTGGCGCAGGGGACGATGGCGACGCTGGCGATCAAGGCCGCCCCGCACGTGAGTTGGCACCGGACGGCGCGTGGCGTGGCGTATGCGCTGGGCACGTTCGTCGTGATCGTCGCCGCGTTCATGGTGATGCGCGCCGTCGGCATCGGCCCCGCGGCCTCACTGCTCGCGGCGGGCAAGATCAGCCAGAAGGATCCGATTCTCCTCGCCGACTTCCGCATCTCCAACGCTGACTCGGCGCTTGGGCGGGTCGCGAGCGACGCCGTGCGGCAGGGGCTCGCCGAATCGTCGGTGATCACCCTGGTGTCGCCGGCCACCGTGGCCGCGGCGCTCCAGCGCGCGCAGCGCCCCGCCTCGTCGAGCCTCGACCTCCAGCTCGCGCGCGACATCGCGCTCCGGCAGGGCGTGAAGGCGATCATTGACGGCGAGGTGGCGGGCGCGGCCGGCGGCTACCTGGTGACATTGCGGTTGGTCAGCACCGATTCGCTGGTGCCGCTCACAATGCTCACCGCCAGCGGCCAGGGGCCGCAGGGGTTCATTGACGCGGTGGACAAGGTGACGCGCACCTTCCGGGCGAAGGCGGGCGAGTCGCTGCGGCGCGTGCAGCGCGCGCCGCCGCTCGGGGACGTCACCACGGGCTCGCTCGACGCGCTCCGCAAGTACAGTGAGGCCTACCGCGCGAACAGCTTCGAAGCCATGTACGTGAAGGCAGCCGCACTCGCGCGCGAGGCAGTTGGAATCGACTCCGGCTTTGCGATGGCCTGGCGCCTGCTTGGCACTTCGATGAGCAATGCCGGGATGCAGCGTGCGCCCATTGACTCGGCGTTCGAGCAGGCCTACCGGCTGCGCGGGCGCCTCAGCGAGCGTGAGCGGGTGTTCGTGACGGGCAGCTACTACACGAACACCCGACACCGCGACCGAGAGAAGGCGATCGCCGCATGGGAGGCGCTGATGGCGATGGGCGACGCCGAAGCCATCAGAGTAGCATCCAACTACCTCGGGCTGGAGTTCGAGAGCCGGCGAGAGCACGCGCGCGCTGATTCGATGTTTGCGGCGGGCATTCGCGCAGACGCGTCCGGGAACTTCCCGTACACGAATCGCATCATTGCGCTGCTGAACGCGGGCCGGCTCGCGGAGGCCCGCGAGGCCGCTCAGGTCGCCGCGCGCCGGTTCCCGGCGCTTGCCAGCGCACAACAGCGGCAGCGCGACCTGCTGTATCACGAGGGCCGGCTCGACCAGCTGCGTCGCCAGCTCGACAGCATCGAGACCGCCGGGAACCCGGCGATGCGGAGCTGGGCGCTCGCGGGTAAGGCGGCGATGGCGCTCAGCGACGGCCGGCTCGCCGAGTGGCGGCGTCTCAACGCGCGGCAACGCGCGACCGACTCCGCACGCGGCGTGGCACCGAATCGGCTCCTGGGCGCGGCGGTCCTGGCGAGGCTCGACGCCGTAGCCCGCGGCTCCGGCGCAAGTGTCGCCGAGGGCCTCGACGCCGCCCTGGTTCAGACACCGCTCCGCTCGATGGCGGACGTGGACAGACCATACCTCCAGGTGACCAGCGCTTACGCGACATCCGGGCGACGCGACCGGGCACGTGCGATTCTCGCCGAGTACGCCGCGGCGGTCACCGACACGGCGCTCCGACGCGTCCAGCAACCTGAATATCACAACGCGCTCGGCGAGGTCCTCCTCGCGGAGCGTCGCCCCACCGAGGCGATTGGAGAGTTCCGCCAGGCCGACGTGCTCCCCGACGGGCCGGCGACCTCATGCACGATCTGCCTTCCCTGGAACCTCGCTCGATCCTTCGACGCGGCGAGCCAGCCCGACTCCGCGATCGCGATGTATGAGGAGTACCTCTCGACGCCCTATTACCAGCGATTCCAGGCGCCGCTGGACCCAGTGGCACTGCCGTTCATCCATCGGCGGCTCGGCGAGCTGTACGAGGCGAAGCGAAACGCGGCGAAGGCCGCCGAGCACTACCGCGCCTTCATTGACCTCTGGAAGAACGCCGACGCCGAGCTCCAACCCCGCGTCGCCGAGGCGCGCCGCCGGCTCGCGAAGCTGACGCCGGTGGAGAAGCCGCACTAACACACGTCGCGCCCCGGGCGCGCTCACGAGGCGCGCCTGATTGCCGGCGCGCATGCGGAGGCGGATGCGGCGCGCAACGGCGCCACTGAGGGTGGCCGCTCAAGGGTGTTGTGCTTAGGCTTCAGGCGTGTCATCAACCGCTCTTCCCGGCGGCGACCTGATCGAAACCGGGCTCGAGGACCTCGCGCGGGAGAGGGAAACCGCGGCGGCACTCCTGGTCTCCATCGGCGCGCCGCGCCTTCGGCGGCTCGGCCATGCGCTGCCGCGCACGATGCCGCAGCCGGAGCGCCGACTCTACGAACTGCTCTCGCAGACCGACGCGGCCACGGCCCACGGTCGTTACAACGCCCTCATCCGCCGCCTCGTGAGCTTCGAGCGGGCCGCCGAGTGCGTGCGCTAGCCGATCGCGAGCGCATCCGGCGGCTGATGGCAGCGTTCGGTCGCGAAGCGCGGACGAACGTGCGCGTGTACTTCGTCGGCGGAACGACCGCGGTGCTGATGGGATGGCGCGACACCACGATCGACGTGGACTTCGCGATGCGGCCCGAGGACGATGCGCTCTTGCGGGCGATTCCCGCGATGAAGGAATCGCTGCAGATCAACCTCGAGCTGGCGTCACCGGTGGACTTCATCCCGGTGCCGGCGGGATGGGAGGACCGCGGCACCTTCATCGCCCAGGAAGGCCGAGTCGCGTTCCACCACTTCGATCTGTACGCGCAGGCGCTCGCGAAGGTGGAGCGCGGGCACGAGCAGGACATCGCCGACGTGCGAGCGATGATCGAACGCCGCCTGATCGAGCCTCACCGCGCGCTCGAATACTTCGGTCGGATGGAACCGGACCTCTATCGCTTTCCGGCGATCGACGCCACCGCTTTTCGCCGAGCGGCCGAAGACGCGTTCACCCCGTGAGCACGCGCTGCGGCGGCGGTGGGAACGGAGTGGCCGCCGTTTCTGGCCGCTGAGGAACCCGCGCCGTACATTCGTCAGCTTCGAGGTTGATTCTCACCCGCCGCACCGATGACCGACCTCCGCTCCCAGCTCCAGGCCACGCTCGCGGGCAGTTACACCCTCGAGCGCGAGCTCGGTGGCGGCGGGATGAGCCGGGTGTTCGTGGCCGACGAGCTGCGCCTCAAGCGCAAGGTCGTGGTGAAGGTGTTGTCGCCGGAGCTCGCGCAGGGAATCAGCATCGAGCGGTTCGAGCGCGAGATCCAGACGGTGGCCGCCCTCCAGCACGCGAACATCGTGCCGGTGCACACGGCCGGGGACACGAACGGGCTGCCGTTCTATACGATGCCGTTCGTTGAAGGTGAGTCGCTGCGTGCGCGGCTCGCGCGCGGGCCGCTGGCCGTGACCGAAGTGATCGGCGTGCTGCGCGACGTGACGCGCGCCCTGGCCTACGCCCACCAGCGGGGCGTGGTGCACCGCGACATCAAGCCCGACAACGTGCTGCTCTCGGGCGGCGCGGCGGTCGTGACGGACTTCGGGATCGCCAAGGCCATCAGCGCGGCGCGCACGGCGTCGGGCGGCGCGACCCTCACGCAGATCGGGACGAGCATCGGGACGCCGGCGTACATGGCGCCCGAACAGGCCGCGGGCGACCCGCAGATTGATCACCGGGCCGACATCTACGCACTCGGCGCGATGGCCTATGAGTTGCTCGCCGGCCAGCCGGTGTTCGCCCACCGCACGCCACAGCGAATGCTCGCCGCGCACATGGGCGAGACGCCGAAGAACATCACAGACTTCCGTGGCGACCTGCCAGCCGCGCTCGCCGATCTCGTGATGCAGTGCCTGGCCAAGGACGCGAAGGATCGCCCACAGGCCGCCGGCGACATCGCGCGCGTGCTCGACACGATCACGAGCGGCAGCGGGATGCAGGCGATGCCGCCGGTCCTGCTCGGCGGGCCGGCGATGTTCAAGAAGGCGCTCGCGATCTACGCCGGGGCGTTCGTCATCGTGGCGGTCCTCGCCAAGGCGGCGATCGTCGGGATCGGGCTTCCCGACTGGGTGTTCCCGGGGTCGCTGATCGCGATGGCGCTGGGGCTCCCGGCGGTCCTCTGGACAGGCTACGTGCAGCGGGTCGCGCGTCGGGCGATCACGGCGACGCCGACGTTCACGCCGGGGGGAACACCGAGCACCACCGCGCACGGCACGATCGCCACGATGGCGCTCAAAGCCGCCCCGCACGTGAGCTGGTACCGCACGGCGCGCGGCGGGATGTACGCGCTCGGCGCCTTCATCGTGCTGATCGCCGTGTTCATGGCGATGCGAGCGTTCGGCATCGGACCGTTCGGTTCGCTGCTGGCCACCGGAGCGCTGAGACAGAGGGAACGGATTCTGCTCACCGACTTCCGTACGACCAGCGCCGACTCCACACTCGGCCGCGTGGTGAGCGACGCCGTGCGCGCGGGGCTGTCGGGGTCGTCGGCCTTCACGCTCGTGTCGCCCGCCGAGGTCGTGGCCGCGCTGGAGCGGATGAAGCAGCCCCGGACGGCGCGCGTGGACTCGGCCATCGCGCGCCAGGTCGCGTTGCGCGAGGGGATCAAGGCGGTCGTGGACGGCGACGTGACCGGCGTGGCCGGGGGATACATCGTCGCCATCCGGCTCGTGCGAGCGGACTCGGGCACCGAGCTGGCATCGTTCCGCGAGACGGGTGACGGACCGCGGGGGCTCATTGATGCGGCGGATCGGCTGGCCCGCGCCCTGCGGAGCAGGGCGGGTGAGTCGCTGCGGTCCGTCAACGCAACGCCGCCCCTCTTTCAGGCCACGACGAGCTCGCTCGACGCGCTCCGCAAGTACAGCGAAGCGGTGCGGGCGAACGCCCAGGGTGACCGGCGTGCGATTCAGCTCAACCGCGAGGCCGTCGCGCTGGACTCGACTTTCGCCTCAGCGTGGAGCTCGCTCGGCGCCACGCTGTCGAACTACGGCGGCACGCGGTCGGCGATCGACTCGGCGGTCACGCAGGCGTACCGTTACCGGGACCGGCTGCCGGCCCGGGAGCGCGATCTCATCGTCGGCCGATACTACTCGCTGGGGCCCGGGCGCGATCGCGCGAAAGCGATCGAAGCCTATGCGGCCATCCTGCAGCGGGGCGACAGCACTACCGCGGCCGTGAACCTCGGGGAGTCGCTCCGCTCGCGGCGCGAGTATGCGCGCGCCGAGTCACTCAATCTCGCGGCCGCGCGGATCATACCGGGAAACGGCACGGCGCTTGGAAACGCCATTGAGATGCAGCTGAACCAGGGAAAGCTGAAGGAAGCGGCCGCCACCCTGGCGCGCCTCCAGGCCGTGTCGGTGGGCTACGGAACGAGTCGCCGCTTGTACACGTTGTACGCCCAGGGGGACGACAAGGCCGTGCGCGCGCTCGCGGACAGCCTGGCACGGTCAGGCGGCGACACGCGGGCGCGCGAGATGGGAATCTCCGCCCAGCAGAAGCTGGCCCTCCGCGATGGCCGTCTGGGCGACTTCGAGCGCCTGCTCAAGGAAGCCTTGAAGAATTCTCCGGCGCCGCGGCCGGACGACGCGATATTCGCCATCTGGCTGGACGTCGCGGTCAAGGGACCGTCGAAGGCGGTGGCCGCGCGGCTCGACGCCGCGATCGCAAAAGTCCCGTTTCGCGAGTTGCCGCAGGTGGATCGCCCGTATCTCGTGGCGGCGGCGACGCTCGCGAGAGTGGGAAGCGCCGACAAGGCGCACGCCATGATCGCACGCTACCGCGCGGAGATGACCGACACGTCGCTCCGCCGCCAGCAAGAGGCCGACTTGCACGTGACGCTCGGCGAAATCGCGCTCGCCGAGAACAAGCCGCGGGAGGCGTTGGCCGAGTTCCGCCGTGGTGATATTGGCTACGATGGCCTGCCGGCCGACGAATGCGCGCCCTGCACGCCGTTCAATCTTGCGAGGGCATTCGATGCGGCGGGAATGGCCGACTCGGCCGCGGCGATGTTCGAGCGGTATCTCTCGACGCCCTACTGGCTGAAACCGGAACTCGAGCTTGACCCAGTGCGCGTGCCGGCCATCCACGAACGCCTCGGCCAGCTCTACGAGGCCAGGGGTGAGGCGACGAAAGCCGCCGAGCACTACCGCTCGTTCATCGAGCTCTGGAAGAGCGCCGATCCCGAGCTGCAGCCGCGCGTCGCCGACGCGCGTCGTCGCCTTGCCAGACTGGCGCCCGTCGAGCGGCCGAAACACTGAGCAGGGCGCCACGCGCCGGCGCGCTGCTGACGTCGTCCGGCCCTGCCGGCCGCACCAACTAGCGATTCTGACCACTGATGACTATCATAGGTCATGAAGAAAGTCGGCATCGCCGAGTTCAAGGCCCGCTTGAGCGAATACCTCCGCTACGTCCGCCGCGGCCACGAGATCACGATTCTCGACCGCGACCAGCCCGTGGCCCGCGTGACCCCGTCCGAGACGCGCGGCACGCTCAGGGTGCGTGAACCGGCGGGCCCATACCGTCGGCCGTTCGACGTGCCGATGCCGCCGCCGCTCAAGCTCACGGTGGATCCGGTCGCCCTCCTGCTGGAGGACCGTCAGGGCGAGGAATGATCGCGTACGTGGATTCGTCCATCGTGCTGCGCGTCGTGCTGGGCCAGAAAGCCGCGTTGGCGGAGCGACGGGAGATCACGACCGGCATCGTGAGCGGACTCGTCGAGGTCGAGTGCCTCCGCACCATTGACCGGCTCCGCTTCGCCGCCCGGGTGAGCGACGACGAGATCGCGCGGCGTCGCGAGGCGGTGTATCGGCTGCTGGAGCAGTTTGAAGTCGTCGAGCTCGCCACCGCGGTGCTGCGCCGCGCGGCACAACCGCTGCCGACTCCACTCGGGACCCTCGACGCGATTCACCTGGCCACCGCCTCCCTTTGGCGGGAAGCCCGCGAAAAGGACATCGTGATGGCCACGCACGACCGCACGCTCGCGACCGCCGCGCGCGCGAGCGGATTCCTGGTCATCGGGGTCTAGCCCGCGCCACCCGGCACAGGTGGAGGCGGTGCTCACAGTCGCGCGAGATACGTCAGCCTGAACCGCGCGTCGGCCGGCACCGATCGCCCGCTGCGCTCACGGCTCCCGTCGCACGACCGCGACCTCCCGACTCTCGACCCGCGCCCCTCGACTGCCGTCCAGCGCCTCCGCGATCCACCGCGCCGCCCGCCCCAGCGCGTACCCCGCCACCGACGCGATCTCCGCCACGCTCGGCGTCGGCGTCTCGCCGAGCGAGCGCAGGATGCGCGAGCGCATCCGGAGGACGATCGGCGACGCCGCCGGAATCGCCTGGAAGTAGGGATCGTAGCGCGTCCCGATCCCCTCGATGAGCGTCGCGGCACGCGCGAAGTACACCGCGCTCTCCGGCAGCTCGATCGGGAAGTCGAAGAGCGTCCGCATGATGCGGTCGGCGAGGAGCCGGTCGAGCCGCTCCTTCGTCGTCGTGCGTGAATAGGCGTTCGTGATGAGCAGCTCCGCGAGCCAATGCACCATCGAGGGGTCCGTGCCTTGCGGCATGAGGCCGAGCTCGAAGAAACCGCGCGCCACGCCGTCGGCGTCGCGGCGGATGGCCGCCATCACCGTGTGTACGAGCCTCCGTCGCATCTCGACCGGCACGCGCACCACCATCCCGAAGTCCACGAGCACCAAGCGCCCGTCGGGCGCGACCATCAGGTTCCCCGGGTGCGGGTCGGCGTGGAAGAGCCCGTCCACGTACATCATCTGCAGGTACAGCTCGACGAGCGTCGCGACCATCGCGTGCACGTTCACGCGCGCGGGGTCGAGCCGGTCAATGCGCGTCCCCTCCACGAACTCGAGCACCAGCACCCGCTGCCGCGTGAGGTCGTGCACGATCTTCGGGATGATCACCTTCCGGTTCCCGGCGAAGTTCGCCCGGATCTCCGTCGC
>DATEDF010000055.1:0-84138 GCA_035286465.1 Gemmatimonadaceae bacterium
CGTCGAAGGCCTCGTCCACCACCTTCGCGATCTCCCGACGGCGGATCCGCAGCGACACCTGCGAGAGAATCGTGCCGTCGGCCTCGCCGTTCGTCCCCACCACGGCCACCTTCACGGCGCCGCTCCCCACGTCAATCCCCGTGCTCACGTGCGTCACGCCGCCATCCGTCCCGCGAAGAGCGCCGCCCCGAGCGCCCCCGTATAGATGCTGTCGGGCGAGATGTTCAGCGTGCGTGCGCCGTAGTTCTCGCGTACGAGGTCGCGAATCGCCTTGACCGCGGCCTGGTTCTTCGCCACGCCTCCGGTGAACGTGAACTCGTCGCTCACGCCGCCCGAACGCGCGAGCAGGCTCATCGCCCGGATCACGATCGCGCGGTGCAGCCCGGCGAGAATGTCCTCGCGCTTCTCGCCGAGCGAGAGCCGCTCGCGCAGCTCCGCTCCCGCGAACACCGTGCACGTCGAGTTGATCTTCACCGTCCGCTTCGACTGCTCCGCCAGCGGACCGAGCTCGTGCAGCCCGAGGTTCATCTCGTCGGCGATGTAGCCGAGGTAGCGGCCACACCCCGCGGCGCAGCGGTCGTTCATCTGAAAGCTCGTGACGATCCCCTCGGCGTCCACCTGGATCGCCTTCGTGTCCTGGCCGCCGATGTCGAGCACCGTGCGCGTCGCGGGGAACATCGCGTGCGCGCCCAGCCCGTGGCACAGGATCTCCGAGCGAATCTGCTCCTTCGGGAACGGCAGCCGCGCCCGCCCGTAGCCGGTGCCGACCGTCGCCGCCGGCGTCAGGTCCTCCGCCACCGCGTGCTCCACCGCCTCGGCCAGCGCCGGCGGATTGTCGAGGCGCCCGAGCGCGCTCCCGATGTGGTCGCGGAAATCGAGGGCGAGCGGCTGGTTCTCCACGCGGATGATGCACTTGTCGTAGACGCCGATGAGGCGATCGAAGCTCACGCCGGCGGGGTCGGCCAGCTGCTCGGCGATCCGCATGAACGCCGACCCCGCCGCGTCGCGGAAGAAGTCCGACCGGAGCACCTGCGGTTGGCGGAAGCGCGCCTCCTCCTCGGCCGTGATCCGCCGGCAGATCTCCTCGAGCGCCGCGCGGAACGGCGCCTGGAGCGCCGCCGGTGCGGAGCGCTCCACTTCGGCGACCATCAACTGCTCGAGATGCCGAAGCTGGTGGAGCAGTTGTTCCATCACGAACGCCCGCCGCAGGCGGCCCACCGCCCCCGTGCCGTCGCGCGCCTCCAGCTGCCGCTCGATGAGCCCGAAGCGCGCATTGATGAACGCCTCGGTCTTCGCCACCGCGGCGGCGAGATCGTAGTTCGAGCGCGAGTTCGTGATCCCGCGACCGAGCACCTCGCGGCGCCCGTCGAGGATCACGGCCTTCGTCGTGGTCGAGCCAAGGTCAATGCCCACGACGCAGCTCATGCCGTCTTCCCCAGCCGGCGCGCGTCAATCATCTGGAAATAGCTCTCGAGCCGGTTCTTGATGTTCGCCGCCGAGAAGTAGCGCGGGTCCACGAGGTCCGATTCGATGAACGCGCCCGGGATTCCCGTGCGCTTCTCCACCTCGCGCAGGATCATCAGCTGCCCGGCCGAGAAGGAGTTGCACGACTTCACCGAGTTGATCAGGAAGCCGTCGGCCTCGTATTCGCGGATGTAGTGCGCGAGCATCTCGACCCGCGACGGCAGGTTGAGGTTCGTGTAGCAGCCGCTCGCATAGTCCGCGAGCGTCCCCAACGGGTCCGCGGGGTCGTGCCGGAATCCGAAGTCGTACGTGCCGCCGACCTTCGTGTAGGTCGAGGCGACCACCACGGCCTTCTCGTCGGCGAACATCTTCCAGAAGTCACGGAAGTGCGTCCAGTTCGGCGGGCCTTCGACGACGAGTCGGTACTTCTGGTCGTTGAGCGGGCCGTCCGGTGTCAGCGGCCCGAGGCCCGCCGCGGCGCGCTCCTCGATTTCCTCGCGCAGCGCCCGGTAATACGCGACGCCCTCCTCCGTGCCGCGAAACGCGCTGAAGACGGGGCCGACGTAGTACACCGTGCCGAAGTAGCCGTCAATCGGGCTCGGCCGCCGCTTCGCCGACTGGAGCACCGCGACGAGGTCGTCCTCGGCCTGCGCCGACAGCACGAGCCGCGCGCGCAGCTGCTCCTCGTCGTATGCCCGCCCCGTCGCGCGCTCCAGCGCCGGAATCACCTGCTCGCGGAGCTGCCGCAGCATGTACGCGCGATGCTCCGGCTCCAGCCGGCCGTCGCCCTGGTACGGGACGTGGAACATCACCGTGGGGCACTCGTACTCCTCGCGCAGCAGCTCGAACCACTTCATGAACGTGTAGCACCCGGTGTACGAGAGGAGGAGCAGGTCGGGCTTCGGGAGCTTGGTCCCCGTGGGTCCGATGTTCCCCGAGCGCATCATCCCGATGTCGCATTTCACGTAGGTGCACACGTCCTCGGAGTGCCCCGCGCGTTCGGCTTCGGCGATGAAGTCGCCCGACTGCTTCCGCATCCCCGACTGCAGCGCGTTGATCTCCGGGAGCACCGGGAGCGCGCCGAAGGAGCGGATCAGCTCCGTGAGGTTTCCCGGGACGAACGTGTACACCACCGGTTCACGCGTCTCCGGCGCCCGCTCGAGCCGCGCGAAATGCTCGGCGATCATCTCCTTCTGGAGGAGCATCGAGCGGTCCTTCATCGCCTCAGCCATCAGGCGGCCCCCCAGAGCTTGATCGAGTCGGCGAAGGTCCCCGCCTGTTCACGGAACTGCTGGAACTGCCCGCTGTTCTCCGCGTACTTGAACGCGATGCACGGAATCCCCGCCTGCTCGGCGCCGCCGCGCAGCATCGGCTGGTCGAGGAGCGCCGGATCGCAAAAGCTCGGCGCGGCGAAGATGATCCCGTCGGCCGTCGCCGCCGCGACGCGCTCCTTCATCAGGCGCCGCTTGCCGAGCGCGTCCGGCTCGAAGAGCACCGACGTGCGCAGGTCGTTCCGCACGAAGGCCCCGGCGAGCGCGCGCACGGGATCGCCGTCGAGCGGGACGTCGCGCGTCAGGAAGCGGTTGCCCAGCACGAAATCATCGTCCACGATGTAGCACCCGGCGCGCTCGATGGACTTGATGAGGCCGAGCGGCGGCTGCTCGCAGAACGCCCCGACGATCACCACGCGGCTGTTGTCGCGCGGTCGCCGCGGCTCCGCCTCCACCGCCGCGAGATACGCCCGTGCCCGCACGAGGAACTCCTCGGGCGGAACCAGCTCGCCCGCGCGCAGCAGGACGTACAGCTCCTCGGTGGGCACGTCCCACGGGCGCTCCCGGCGTACGTCGTAGAGCGTGCGCACCATCGCGCGCGTCTCGTTGTAGAGTCCGAGGGTCTCCCGGAGCACGTCATCCGTCGCCGGACGCCCCGACACCTCACCCAGCTCCCGCAGGAGATGGCGCAACTCCGCTTCCCAGAAGTCCGCCGCCGAGCGCGGGTCGCTCACCTGGGGCACGTCGAGGTAGCGCACGTACGTGTCCGGGTAGAGGAGCTTCCACATCCCCGACAGGTTGCGAATCACGTCGCACGTGGACGGGAAGAGCACCGCCGAGAGAAAGTCGAGCCGGCCCGATTGGGCGAGCTCGATCACGGAGCGCGGCAGGTGGCAGATGTACGACTGGTAGAAGGCGTCGCCGCGGATGATCTCGATGCGGTCGCCGCCGCCGTGGATCCCGACGGGGAGGAAGCCGCTGGCGTGCAGCAGCTCGCGCGGGACGTACACAGGGAGATAGCCGCCGGCCCGCAGGCCGGGGTGCTCGCTCAGCCAGCGCCGCGCACTGGTGAAATCGAGATCCTCGTACAGGTCCCGCGCCCAGTCCACCACATCGGCTCGCGCCATCGTCTCGCCTCGTAACCGCTCGGAGGGGTTACGGCTAACTCTCGAAATCCGAACGAACGTTCGATAGGATATATGGGCGTTCCGGGCGCCGGACGTCAAGAGGGATTCCCGCCCCGGACGCAGCTCGCGCGCCGACGACGCCGGAGCGCGCCAGCCACGCCAGACGGCATCCGCGCCGCACCGTCGGCGCGGGGGAGAGCACCGTGGGCTACCGTTTCAGGGACCTCGCGATCCAGAAGGTCGGGATCATCGGATCGGGCCAGATCGGACCCGACATCGCGCTCCACTTCGCCAAGGCGTTGCACGCCTGCGATGTGCCCGTGGTCGTCGTGGACGTCTCCGCCGCCGCGCTCGACCGCGGGCGCGCCAGGGCCGCCCAGAAGATCGCCAAGGGCCGCGAGGGCGGCGCGTTCACGCCGGCGGCCGCCGACGGGATGACCCGTGTGCTCACGTTCACCGACGACTACGACGCGCTCACCGGAGCGAGTCTGGTGATCGAAGCGGCCACCGAGGACCTCGAGGTCAAGCGCCGGATCTTCGCGCGGCTCGAGGCGCTCTGTGACGCGCGCGCCGTGCTGGCGTCGAACTCCTCGCACCTCGAGCCCGACGAGATCTTTGCCGGCCTTTCGCACGGCGCGCGCGCGCTCGTCATCCACTACTTCTTCCCCGCCGAGCGCAACCCGGTGGTCGAGATCGTCCCGGCTCGCGCGACCTCGTCGTCGCTCGCCGACTCGCTGCTGGCCTTCTACGAGGAGATCGGCAAGGTGCCGGTGAGGGTCGGCGGCCGGTACGGCTACGCCGTCAATCCGATCTTCGAGGGCTTGTTCCTCGCGGCCGCGCTCGCGGTCGAGGAGGGGCTCGGCACGACGAAGGAGGTGGACGCCGCCGCGCGCCGCACCCTGGGGCTCGGCGTCGGCCCCTTCACCGCGATGAACCTCACCGGCGGGAACCCGATCACCCACCACGCGCTCGACCAGATGACGGCGAAGCTCGGGCCCTGGTTCCGCTCGCCGAAACTGATGCGGGACGCGATCGCGGCCGGCGCCCCGTGGGACGTGCCGAAGCGTGACGAGCGCATCGAGCTGAGCGCCGAGCGCGAGTCGCCGATCGCCGACCAGATGCGCGGTGCCTACTTCGGCCTCGTCGGACAGATCCTCGACGCCGGCCTCATCTCACGCCCGGACCTCGAGCTGGCGGTGGAGATGGGACTCGCCATTCGTGCCCCCTTCGCGATGATGAACGAGTTGGGCGTTGCGCGGGCGCTCGCGCTCGTCGAGTCCTACGCGCGCGCACACCCCGGGTTCGCCGTGCCGTGGTGTCTCGTCGAGCAGGCGCGGTCCGCCCGGCCCTTCCCCACCGGCCACGTCCTCCGGCGCGACGCCGGCGACGTGGCGGTGCTGACGATCCGCCGGCCGCAGGTGCTCAACGCGCTCAACGACGACGTCTATACGGAGCTCGGCGAGCGCTTCGCCGCGCTCGAGCACGATCCCGCGATCGCCGCCGTGGTCCTCACCGGATTCGGACCGAAGGCATTCGTCTCGGGCGCCGACGTGAATTTCCTCTCGCGCATCGCGAGCCCCGCCGAGGGCGTCGCCACCTCCGAGCGGTCGAAGGGGCCCGGCAACCTCATCGCGCGGCTCGGCAAGCCGGTGGTCTGTGCGCTCAACGGGTACGCGCTCGGCGGCGGCAACGAGATCGCGATGTGCTGTTCAGCGCGCCTCGCCCGCAGTGGGATGGCGCTCGCGGTTTCGCAGCCGGAGGCCAACCTCGGGCTCGTCCCCGGCGCGGGCGCGACGCAGCGGCTGCCGCGGCTCGTGGGCATCGAGACCGCCGCCGCGATGCTGCGCACGGGCCGCGCGCTCTCGGGGCGCGAGGCCGTGGCTTGCGGCCTCGTGCGCGAGGAGGTGGAGGGCGACGTCGTGCACGCGGCCATCGCACTCGCGCGACAGGCCGCGCGCGGCGAGGTCGCGCTCACACCCCTCGACCCCGCGCCGCTCGAGACGCCGCGCGAGCTGCCGGCGGTGGAGCTGGGCCATCGCAGCCGCGCCGTGGACGCGCTCATCTGCCGCGCGATCGTGGAGGGGTGCCGGAAACCGCTCGACGAGGGGCTGCGGTTCGAGTCCGAGCTCTTCGGCGCGTGTTGCGCGACCGAGGACATGCGCATCGGCGTCCGGACGTTCGTCGAGCAGGGCCCCCGGGCGAAGGCGGAGTTCGTGCACCGCTGAGTCTGCCGCTGCCGTCCGCCGTCCGCCGTCCGCCGTCTGATTACAGCTTCCGCACTTCGTTCGCCGCTTCGATCACGCGGCCGATGTCCGACGAGAGCGCCCGCGCCTCCTGCGTCGCGCCGGTGGACTCGTCCAGTTTCGCGTCGAGGCCGCTCGACCGGAGCTTGAGCAGGTCGAGCTTCATCGTCTGCAGGACGAGCGAGGCGCTCTCGAGCTGGTGGCGGACGGTGTCGCGGCGCGCGGCGAGGTCGCGAAGCGTCGCGTGCTGGCGCTCGAGCAGTTGGAGCCGGCGGTCGCGGTCGGGCACGTCCGCGCCGGCGGCCTTCGTCTCCGCAATGCGCCGTTCGAGTTTCGTGATGGACTCGCCCGACGCGTCCGCGTCGAGCTGAGTCAGGGTCTGCACGAGCGAGCGCACCCGCTCGACCAGCGCGTCCACCGTCGGCTGGATCTCGGGGAGCATCTGCCGGTTCGCCGGTGAGAGCTTGCCGAGCACGTCGGCGATGACCGCTTTCGCCTGGGCCGCCTCGCGAACCTGGTCGCCGTGGGGGCCGTCGAGCACTTCGCGCGGGACGCCGGTGAGGTCGGCGGCGTGCGCCCGCAGCGCGGCGGCGCTCGGCGGCCCCTCTGCGGACGCGGGGCGCGCGCCTGCCGTCGTCCCGTGCGGCTCCGTCCCGTGCGGCTGTCGCTGGAAGATCCGCCGGATCGGAATCCCATCCACCCAGAGCGACGCGATCCTCGACGCGAGACCCATTCCCATGAAGAGCGTCGGGATGATGAACCACGGGAAGCGCGGCGAGAACATCATGTTGATCGCGGCGAGCAGCGTGACCATGAACGCGTAGCGCACCGCGCCGCGCTGGATCCGCCGGATACTGTCCTCGGGCGAGATGGGGCCGAGCAGCCCGGCACGGCGCGCACGCCGGAGCTCGCGCCGCGAGAGAGCCGTAGGCTCGACCGCGCCGGCGCGGTTCCGCTCGCGCCAGAGCCGCTGGTGCTCGCGCCATTCGCGCAACGCCTCGCGCCCGTACTCGCGCGTGTCGGCGCGAAACATCCAGTTGGCCGGAAGCACGGGGAAGCGCGGGTACGGCGGCGCGGGCTCGGCGGCCGCGGATCGTGCCGCCGCCACGCCCCCCGCGCCCCCCGCGCCCCCCGCGCCCCCCGCGCCTGGTGGCGCAATCAGCCCGAGCGAACCCAGCACCTGGCCCCGCACGCGACGCCTGAGCTCGGCCGCGTACGCCTCGGGGTCGTCCAGCAACTGGCGCGCCGCGTCTTCCACGCCCGCGACCGCCTCGTGCTCGCGCGCGAGCCGCCCGGCCGGCGCGTGCTCGGCGAGCGCTTCGCCGAACGCCGCGGCGTCGCGCCAGCGCTCGTCACGCCCCTTTGCCATCGCCCGCTCGATCGCGTACACGAGATTCGCCGGGAGATCGTCGCGCACCTCGTGCAGCGGCCGCGGGCGCTCGCTGATGTGCTTCATCAGCATCGCCGGCGTGTTGCTCGCCTGGAACGGCAGCTCGCCCGCGAGCATCTGGTAGCCGACGACGCCGAGCGAGTAGATGTCGGCCCGGCCGTCCACCTCGCGCTCTCCCATCGCCTGCTCCGGACTCATGTAGGCGGGGGTCCCCACCGCGTTCCCGGTGACGGTGAGGCGCGCGTCGCCCTCGGCGGCGCGCGCGATGCCGAAGTCGGAGACGAGCGCGTGTCCCGAGGCGCGCTCGACGAGGATGTTGTCCGGCTTGACGTCCCGATGGACGACGCCCCGGGCGTGCGCGTAGGCCAGCGCGTCGGCGACGTCGCGCATCAGAGCGCGCACGACGCTCACCGCGGGCCGTGGGGCGCTCGCGAGCTGCTGGGCGAGTGTCTCGCCCTCCACCAGCCCCATCGCGAAGAACACGACACCGGCCAGCTCGTCCACGGCGTAGATCGGCACGATGCGCGGGTGCGAGAGTTGCGCGGCCATCTGCGCCTCGCGCAGAAAGCGGCGCTTGACGTCTTCGCGGAAAGCGAGCTCCGGTGGCAGCACCTTGAGCGCGACTTTGCGGCGCAGGCGCACGTCGCGCGCGCGGTAGACCACCGCCATGCCGCCGCGTCCGATCTCCTCCTCGACCTGGAACAGCGCGCCGACGGCCTCCTCGACGCGGCCACGCAGCGCTGCGCGCTCGTCAGGCCGCGGGGGCCCGTCACTCACGGCCGGCCCGGAGCGGCGCGGCGCGGCTGCGTGGGCTTCGCGAGGCGCGAGAGTTCGTCGGCGACGTAGACCGCGCTGTCCACCTCGCGGGCCAGGGCCATGGCCTGCTCGGAGACCGTGGTGACGTGCTGCCAGGGCGCCGCGCCCGTCTTGAAGCGCAGGACGTCGAGCCGCATGTTGTGCAGCGCGAGCGCGCAGCTCTCGAGCCGTCCGCTCAGCTCGTCGCGCCGGCGCGCGAGCTCGGCCACCGTGCGCCGCTGGCGCTTGAGGAACGCGAGGCGGCGCACGCGCTCCTCGCTCGCCGCGCGGTCGAGCGGATTCGCCTGTGATTCGAGCAGCGTGATCTCCTTTTCGATGGAGGCGCCGGAGTCCGGAGGCGCGGACCGGTCGAGCTCCTCGAGCGACGCCGCCAACCCCACGACTTTCTGCGCCAGCGTCTGCGCGGTGGGCACGACGTCTGGAATGCGCGCGCGCTCTTCCTTCGGCAGCGAATCCACGAGACGACGGATCTCCTCGCGGTCGGTGATCGCCCGGCGTGCCGTTTGCGCGTGCGGGCCGGAGCCCAGCGCGGCCGTCTCGGCCGTGCTGATCGCCGAGGGGCGTGCCGACTCGCTGGACACGGGGGTGAAGAGGCCGGGCGAGAGCAGGCGCGCGCGCTGCCGCTCGCGCACCTCGAGCCGCTTCTTCCGGCTCCAGATCGCCTGCACGTCGTCCACGCGCTCGCCCATCACGTCCATGAAGAGCCGGTCGCGACGCTGGCGGAAGACGTCGTGCCAGTCGTAACCGTCGCTCCAGAGCTTGGCGTACCGGTAGGCGACGTACACGGCCCACATCGCCCAGAGCCCCATGAAGTTCGGGCCGATCCCGAAGATCGCGAGGATCGTCACGGCCGCGCCGACGAACACGAACGGCGCGAACGTCTTGCGGAACGCGGCGACGATCGGCGTGTTCCAGCGGGCGAGATCGTCGCGCGTCGGCACGTAGGAGCCCACCGGGTCGAGCGTCGCGTCCGAGTAGAACGACTGCGCGGCGACGGGCGTCGAGGGCCGCGGCGCCGGCAGGCTGGGTACGTCGCCCGTGTCCAGCGCGGTGACGAGCGCCCGCGCGCTCGGGAAGCGGTCCTCAGGACGCTTCTCGAGGCAGAGCATCACCGCGCGCGCGAGATCGCCCGGAATCTCCGCCCGCCGCTGGTCAATCGGGACCGGTCGCTCGGAGAGGTGCTTGACGAGGAGCGCCGGCGTGTTCGACGCGGTGAACGGGAGATCCCCGCACAGCATCTGGTACGCGACCACGCCGAGCGAGTAGAGGTCGCTGCGCCCATCGAGTTCGCGCTCGCCCGCGGACTGCTCCGGGCTCATGAACGCCGGTGTGCCGATGGCGATGCCCGTCGCGGTCAACCGGGCCTCGCCGCCTTCGGTCACCGCCCGCGCGATGCCGAAGTCCGTCACCATCGGCCGACCGTTCTGCCTGTCGAGGATGATGTTGTCGGGCTTGATGTCGCGATGCACGACGCCGCGCTCGTGGGCGTACGCGAGCGCGTCGCCGACCTCACGCAGGATGCGCCGCGTCTCGTCGGGGTCGAGCGGGCCGGTCTCGTGGATACGCCGCGCGAGGTTCTCCCCGTCCACGAACGCCATCACGAAGAACACGAGCCCGTCCTTCTCGTCCACGCTGTAGATCGGGACGATGCACGGATGAGAGAGCTGGGCCGCGGTCTCCGCTTCCCGGAGAAACCGGGACCGGATCTCGGAGCGGAACGCCAACTCGGGCGGCAGGAGCTTGATCGCCACCGGCCGCTTCAGCCGCTTGTCGCGCGCCCGATAGACGATCCCCATCCCGCCGCGGCCGATCTCGCGGTCCAGCTCGTACACGCCCGCGAGTACCCGCTCGATGTGCGAGCGCAGTTCGGCGTCCGACTGCGTGATCCTCGGTTCGTCCACGGGCGCGGGAATAGGTGTCGTCGAGATGGGGAGCATAGCACTCATTAGTACGGCCAAACAAGCGCCTCGGGTGTGTCAGACCATACGTCATTGAGGCCGAATAAAGTTGCAATCCCCGCCGATCTGTCGTAACTCACAATGGAACGCCCCTTGCGACGTTGTGGACCCGGAGGGGCGCGTGCAGGCAGAACGCTCGGCCCCCTTCGGCCGACCTCGGATCGCTGGAGCACCACTCGTCATGACCGCCCGGCAGACGCTGCCCGTCCTTCCCTTGCGGGGGACGGTGATCTTCCCCGGCCTCACCGCGCCCATCGCCGCAGGCCGTCCGGGGACGTTGCGCGCGATCGAGGCCGCCCTGAAGGCCAATCGGCTCGTCTTCGCCGTCGCCCAGCGCGACAACACCGACGAGCCGACCCCGGAGATCCTGTACTCGATGGGCGTCGTCGCGCGCATCGGCCAGGTGCAGCGCGGCCTGGGTGGCGTGCAGCTCCTGCTGCAAGGCGAGCACCGCGCCACGTCGCTGCAGTACACGCTGGGGGAGGGGTATCTCTCCGCGGTCGTGATGGAGACGGAGGAGATGACGCCCCTCGACGAGAAGGACCCCGCGTTCGAGGCGCTGCACAAGGAGATTCGCGAGCGCGCCGCGGAGCTGGGCGAGCGCCGGGGGCTGCCGGAGGAGGTCGTGCACCAGGTGCTCGACTCGGTCACCGATCCCGGCAAGTTCGCCGACCTGGTCGCCGGTTACATCGAACTGCCGGTGCCGGAGAAGCAGGGGCTGCTCGAGACGCTCTCCGTCGAGGAGCGGCTGCGCCGGGTGCTCGTGCACGTGCAGCGCCAGATCTCGATGCACGAGGCCCAGGAGGAGATCAAGTCGCAGGTGCAGGAGGAGCTCGGCGAGCGGCAGCGCGAGATGTTCCTCCGCGAACAGATGAAGGCGATCCAGAAGGAACTGGGCGACGACGACCAGAACAAGGAGATCGAGGAGCTGCGGGACAAGCTCAACAAGCTCGAGCTCCCGAAGGAGGCACGCACCGAGGTCGAGCGCGAGCTCGGGCGCCTCGAGCGCTCGGGGCGCGAGTCCATGGAGGCGCAGGTCATCCGCACCTACCTCGAGTGGATCGCGGAGCTGCCGTGGAACACGCGGTCCGACGACAAGCTGGAGCTGCAGCACGCCATTGACGTGCTCGAGGAAGACCACTACGGGCTCAAGGACGTGAAGGACCGGGTCATCGAGTTTCTCGCCGTGCGCCAGCTCCGGGCGCAGCAGCTCACCGACGAGATCAAGACGACGGGCGAGTTTCCCGCGGCGAAGCTGCGCGTGAGCAAGGAGAACGCCACGCCCTCGCTGAAGAAGAGCGACGAGGCGTTGGACCGGCAGATCACCGACCAGAAGGAGGCGAAGGCGCGGGCGATGGCGAAGGGGCCGATTCTGCTGTTCATCGGCCCGCCGGGCGTGGGGAAGACGTCGGTCGCGAAGTCCGTCGCGCGCGCGCTGGGGCGCGAGTACGTCCGCGTGGCGCTGGGCGGCGCCCGCGACGAAGCGGACATCCGCGGCCACCGGCGGACGTACGTCGGCGCGATGCCGGGACGCATCATCCAGGGCATGAAGCAGGCCGGCACCAAGAACCCCGTGTTCCTTCTCGACGAGGTGGACAAGCTCGGCGTGAGCTTCCAGGGCGACCCGTCGGCCGCGCTGCTCGAGGTGCTCGACCCCGCGCAGAACGACACGTTCACCGACCACTACCTCGGCGTCCCGTTCGACCTGAGCGAGGTGCTTTTCATCGCCACGGGAAACTTCATCCAGAACATCCCGGGTCCGCTGCTCGATCGGATGGAGGTGGTGGAGTTCGCCGGGTACACGGAGCGGGAGAAGGCGGAGATCGCGAAGAAGTATCTGATTCCGCGCCAGCTCGAGGAGAACGGCCTGGGGAAGAAGGGCGTGACGATCGCCGAGGAGGCGATCATGTCCATCATCTCGAAGTACACGCGCGAGAGCGGCGTGCGGCAGCTCGAGCGGGAGATCGGCGCGGTCACACGCAAGGTGGCGCGGCGCATCGCGAGCAAGAGCGATCGGACGGGGATCGAGGACGGCGTGATTGACGCCGATGAGGTGCGCGAGCTGCTCGGCCGCCCGAAGGTACGCCCGGAGAAGGCGAACATCGCGAACGAGGTCGGGATCGCCACGGGGATGTACTACACGCCGATGGGCGGCGACATCATGTTCGTCGAGGCGTCGACGCGGCGTCTCGAGGCGCCGCCGTCGGGCGACGGGGGCGGCGCTGGCGGCACGGGCGGCGCGCCGGTGTCGCTCATCCTCACGGGCCATCTCGGCGACGTGATGAAGGAGTCGGCGCGCGCGGCGTTCACGTTCGTCACGAACAACGCGGCCAAGCTCGGCATTCCCCGCTCGCGCCTGGGCGCGGTCGAGACGCACATCCACGTCCCGGCGGGCGCCATCCCGAAGGATGGCCCCTCCGCCGGCGTCGCGATCGCCACGGCGCTCGCGAGCGAGATGAGCGGCCGGCCGGTGCGGAAGGACATCGCGATGACCGGCGAGATCACGCTGCGCGGGCGCGTGCTGCCGATCGGCGGGGTCAAGGAGAAGGTCCTGGGGGCGCTGCGCGCGGGGATCACCAACATCATCCTGCCGAAGGAGAACGAGGCGGACCTCGAGGACGTGCCGGAGGAGGCGAAGGCGCTGCTCACGTTCCACACGGCGGAGACGCTCGAGGACGTGCTCAAGCTCGCGCTCGTGACAGAGCCGGCGGAGGCGCCGCCCCGAATGGCGGTCGTCGGCTAGGGCATCCGGATCGGCCGGACCTTCCCGGTCGAGTCCACCTCCAGCTTCGGCCCGAACGCGCTGTCCCGGCGCGGCGCGGCCGGAACGGGCGCGGCGAACTCCCCGCGCGGGCGCGGCGCTCCGGCGCGCTCAGCGCGCGGTGCCCGGTCCGAGGCCGCGGGCGAGCGCCTGCCCGCCGATGCGGCCCAGCGTCGCGAGGTACGCGCGCTCGTCGTCGCTGAACATCCGGTTGTCCGCGAACGCGAGGAGGAGTGCGCCGTGCGCGGCGTCGCCGGAGACGAGCGGGACGACCACGAAGGCGCCGTCTGTCGTGCCGGTCTCCGAGAAGCGGCCCAGCTCCGAGTAGCGCCCGAGACGCTCGGCCCGTGACTCGACGACGACGGGCTCGCGCGTCCCCACGGCCTCCGCGAACGGCGCGACGAGACTCGCGGGAACCGCGGAGCCGGCGGCGAGCTGGGGCACCGTGTCGCCCAGGGCCCGCAGCACCGCGAACGTGCCGTGCTCGTGGACGGTGACGAGGCCCAGGCTCGCGACGAGGGGCGGCGCGCCGCGGGTGAGCAGCGTCTGCGCGACGTCGGCGCCGGTGACGGGCCCATTGAGCGCGTGAATCACCTGCTGCAGGCGCACGAGGCGGTCGCCGGCGTGCCGCGCCTCCTCGCTGAGGGAGAGGTGCAGTTCCGGAATGGCCGGGATCACCGTGGTCGAGAGCCGCTTGGTGAGCCGCTGCGCCACGCTCGGACGGAGCGGCTGCAGCGCGATCGCCGCGAGGAGCAGGGCGAGGATGGAGCCGGCGAAGATGAAGTTCGACGCCGCGCGGCCGGTCTCCGTCATCGCGCGCGTGCGCTCGCCGAGCACGCGCAGTTCCTCGTCACGCATCCGGTTGGCGAGCGGGCCGGCGCCCTCCCGGGCGCGAATCGCCTTCTCGGGCCGCAAGAGCTTCGTTGCCGCGTCCGCGCCGGCCCGCCGACGCGCCGCGACGGACGCGCGAATCTCGCCGAAGCGCCTCGACACCATCTGCGCGAGGCTGTCGAGCTTGCGTCGCTGCTGCGGGTTGTCCTCCGTGGCCGTGCCCAGTGAATCGAACGCGGCTTCCACGTCGTTCTGCGCGGCGGCCATCGGCTCGAGGTACGCGGTGTCGCCCGTGGAGATGAACCCGCGTTGCGCGTTCTCCGCGTCCAGCGTCCGGGTCACGATGCGGTCGAGTTGCGCGACGTTGGCGTTCGTCGCCGCCACCGCCTGCTCGCCGCCGATCATCTGCGTGATGCTCACGTACGCCACGAGCCCCACGAGTGCGAGCAGGCCGAGAGCGGCGCCGGTTCCGATGCTGAGCTTTTGTACCGGCGTGAAGGCCATCAGCGCGGTTTCCTCAGAACGGGAGCGGGCCGAGCGTGAAGAACCGCCGCGCGTCCACGCGCAGCGCGCCCGGTTCGGTCCCCGGAAGAAAGTACTCCGTGTGCCGCCGTTCCGCTGGCGTGAGCGCGTCGGCGAGCGTCCCGGTGTCGCGGTCGAGCTCGGCGGACACGAGCCCCGGCGGCGGATCCCACGTCCCCGTCGGGTGCGTGTAGCCGGCGCGCGCGAGCATCTGCGCGAAGATCGGCGCGGCGAGCGACCCGCCCGCCACGCCCCGCTCGGCGATCGGCCGCGGCTGGTCGAGGCCGAGCCAGACCCCCGCGACGATCTCCGGCGTCATGCCGATGAACCACACGTCGGTGTTGTCGTCGGTGGTGCCGGTCTTGCCGGCCACCGGCAGCTCCGGCGGGAGATACCGGCGGACGGCAGTGGCGGTGCCGCGCTCGACAACGTCGCGCATCATGTCGCGCACGATGAACGCGGCCGCGGGATCGAGCGCGGCGGGAAGGAGGCGACCGCCCGGCGTCCACACCGTGCGGCCGGCCCGATCATCCACGCGGGAGACGAACCGTGGCTCGACCGGCGTCCCGAGGTTCGCGAAGGCGGTGTATGCAGCGACGAAGTTGAGCGGCTGTACTTCGGAGGCACCGATCGCGCTCGATGGGTACGGTGCGATCGGGGACGTGAGGTTGAGGCGGTGCGCGAGCGCGATCACGGAGTCCGCGCCGCTCCTGAGCCAGAGCTGCACCGCGACCGGGTTGCGCGAGAGGCTCAGCGCGTCGCGGAGCGTCAGGCGGCCGAGGAACTCGCCGTCGGCGTTTCGCGGCCGGTACGTCTGCTGATCATACCGGATCTCGAGCGCCGTGTCGGCGACGATGGCGTTCGCGGGAATCGAATCGACGATCGCGCGAGCGTAGACGAACGGCTTGAAGCTCGAGCCCGGCTGGCGCATTCCGTTCACGGCGCGGTTGAACGGGGACTCCTGGTAGTTGCGCCCGCCGACGAGCGCGCGCACGTCGCCCGTCAGCGCATCCATCGCCACGACCGCGCCCTGCAGGTAGTCGGTGCTCCCCTTGGCGTGGCGCTCGTAGGTCGGGTTCCGGTATCCCGGCCGCTGCTCGACCGCCGCCGCGCCCTCGGCGAGCGCGCTCACCGCCGCGCGCTGCAGCGCGGGGTCGAGCGTCGTGTAGACGCGGTACCCGCCCTCCGTGACCGGGACGCCCGCGCGCTCGGCCTGCACGCGCACGACATCGATGAAGTACGGTGACGGCGCCGACACGCCGCCCATCGGCGCGGTCTCGACGGGCTGCGCCTTGGCCCGGCCCGCCTCGGCGCGCGTCACGAACTTCTGCGCCACCATCAGGTCGAGGATGGCGTTGCGCCGGTTCTTCGCCCGGTCGGGGTACCTCGCCGGGTCGTAGATCGCGGGTCCTTTCGGCAGCGCGGCGAGCGTCGCGGCCTCCGCGAGGGTGACGCGCGCGGCGCTCTTGCCGAAATAGTGGCGCGCGGCCGCTTCGACGCCGAACCAGTTGTGCCCGAAACTGATCTGGTTGAGGTACGCCTCGAGGATCTGCTCTTTCGTGTAGTGACGCTCCATTTCGCGAGCCGCCCGCTGTTCGCGGAGCTTGCGCAAGGGGCTCAAGTCCCGGCGGTCCACGAGGTCAGGGTGCATGTTCCCGACGAGCTGCTGCGTGATCGTGCTCGCGCCGCGGAACTCGCCCAGGAGATTGTCCTTGATGGCGCCGGCGATGCCGACGAGGTCCACACCGTCGTGCTGGTAGAAGCGGCGGTCCTCGACCGCCACGAAGGCCTGGCCGAGGTATCTGGGCAGCGTCGCGAGCGCGACACTGGTGCGCCACTCCCGCCCGATCTCTCCGATGAGCGACCCGTCCCGCGCGTAGACCAGCGAGGACTGCGGCGGCACGATGATCTGCCACGCCTCGCCGGTGCGCGGCGCCGCGGCGGCTGCCGGTTGCTGCGCCTCAGGCGCGTGCGGCGCCGCTGCGAGCGTGGCACCGGCGGCCAGGAGTCCGACGGCGCGGCGCAGGGTGGTCTGAAGCGGCATGGGCATCTCTCTCACAATTGTACCCGACTGCTCGTTGCCCGGTACCGGCCCGGAATGCGACCTTTCAGCCGGATGATCCTCCACCTCGCCATCGCCCAGTTCCGCCCCAGGAAGGGCGACGTCCAGGGGAACCTGCGTCGCGTCGGCGAGGTGCTCGCCCAGGCGGCCGCCCTCGAGCCGCGCCCGCACGTGGTGCACTTCCCGGAGACGGTGCTCTCGGGCTACTTCGTCGAGGGCGGCGTCCGGGAGATGGCGCTCACCGGCGAGGCGCTCGCCGAGGGGCTCGCCGCCGCGTTCCGCGCGTCACTTCCCTCGGCACCGCCGATTGACGCGATCGTCGGGTTCTACGAGCGGCTTGGCGGAAGCCTGCACAACAGCGTGATGTACGTCCGGCTGCGGGGTGAGGCGGTCGGCGGCGGCGCCGGGGGTGATCCCTGCCAGATCCTCCACATCCACCGGAAGAACTTCCTCCCCACCTACGGACTCTTCGACGAGGAGCGGTTCGTCGAGCGCGGCTACGGCGTGCGGGCGTTCGACGCGCCCTGGGGACGCGCGGCGATGCTGATCTGCGAGGACGCGTGGCACTCGTTGACCGGCCTCATCGCCGCGCTGGACGGCGCACAGGTGGTGTTCGTCTCGTCGGCGGCTCCGGCGCGAGGAACCGCCCGGCGCGAGGACGGCGACGCCGTCCCCACGAGCGCGGCGCGCTGGCACCGGCTCATCCGCGACATTGCCGAGGAGCACGGCATCTTCGCGACACAGGCGAACCTCGTGGGGAGCGAAGGCGGCAAGATGTTCCAGGGCTCCTCGCTGGTGTGCGGGCCGCGCGGCGAGCTGCGCGCGCGCGCGCCGCTCTGGGACGAGGCGCTCCTCACCGCGACCGTGGACCTGGACGACATCACGCGCGCGCGCGCGGATTCCCCCCTCCTCTCCGACCTCCGGACGATGCTGCCCGCGCTCAGGCCCGAGCTCGACCGCGCGTTCGGAGGGGCGCCGGCGGGCGCCGCCGGGGAGGCCGGTCCGCGGGCGGCGTCCGCGACGGGCGCGACGGGCGCGACGGGCGCGACGGGCGCGACGCCCCGCGCGCCGGCGGCGCGCGCGCCGGAAGCCCCCAGCGTCATCACGGGCGTGGTGCCCGCGCCGCTCGCCCTCGTGCCGGTCGGCGACACCAGCCGCGGCGCGCCGCCACCCCTCGAGATTGACGGCGCTCTCGTGGAGGGCTGGCTCGTCGCGTTCCTCCGCGACGAGTTCTCGCGCCGCGGGTTCAGCAAGGCGGTCGTCGGCGTCTCGGGCGGTGTGGATTCCGCCGTGGCCGCGACGCTCGCCGCGCGCGCCCTGGGGCCGAAGAACGTCGTCGCCGTCCGCATGCCGTACCGCACCTCGAGCCCGGAGTCGCTCACGCACGCGCAGCAGGTGATCGAGCGGCTTGGCGTGGACTCGCGGACGATTGACGTCACGCCGAGCGTGGACGGTTACCTCGCCCAGGAGCCCGATGCCGACGCCACCCGGCGGGGGAATGTGATGGCGCGGACGCGGATGATCGTGCTCTTCGACTTGAGCGCGCGATACCGCGCGCTTCCGCTCGGCACCGGCAACAAGAGCGAACGCCTGCTCGGCTACTTCACCTGGCACGCCGACGACTCGCCGCCGGTGAACCCGCTGGGCGACCTCTTCAAGACGCAGGTCTGGGCGCTCGCGCGCCATCTCGGCGTGCCGACGGAGATCATCGAAAAACCGGCCAGCGCCGACCTCGTGCCCGGCCTCACGGCCGAGGCGGACTACGGCATCAGCTACGCCAAGGCGGACGTCATCCTGAACTGGCTCGTGCACGGCTACACGCCCGAAGAACTGGTGTCGCGCGGGCTCGCCGCCGCCGACGTCGAGCGCGTGCACCATCGCCTCAAGAGCACGCACTGGAAGCGCAAGCTGCCCACCGTGGCGATGATGAGCGGGGCGGCGATCGGGGAGAGCTACCTCAGGCCGGTGGACTACTGAACAGCAAGAATCGGATTGAGCGCGCGTGCCCGATCCCCTAGATACGAGGGAGGAAATCCACCCCGAGTCCGCCATGCCTGCCGACACGCTCACTTCCGACTACGCCCGCATCGAGCGCGCGATCCGCTTCCTCGAGGCGCACCGCCACGCGCAGCCCCCGCTCGCGGCCGTCGCGCGGCACGTCGGGCTCTCGGATTCGCACTTCCAGCGCCTGTTCACGCGCTGGGCCGGCATCAGCCCGAAGCGGTTCGTGCAGCACCGGACGGCGCAGGTCGTGAAGCGACTGCTGCGCGAACGGCGCAGTGTCCTCGAGGCGAGCTACGCCGCGGGGCTCTCGGGACCGGGGCGGCTGCACGACCTCATCGTGAACGCGGAGGCGGTGACGCCGGGCGAATTCCAGCGCCGCGGCGAGGGGCTCGTGGTGCGCTACGGGTTCCACCCGTCACCGTTCGGCGAGTGCCTCATCGCGGTCACGCCGCGCGGCGTCTGCCACCTCGCCTTCGTGCACCCGGTGCCGCGCCGGGAGGCGCTCGAGCGCCTGCGCCACGACTGGCCGCGCGCGGAGCTGGTCGCCGACCAGGGTGGCACCCGCGCGGCGGCCGCGCGCGCGTTTCCGCCGCCCGGCGGCGCGCGCGTGCCGACGCTCGCGTTGCACGTCAAGGGCACCAACTTCCAGCTCAAGGTGTGGGAGGCGCTGCTTCGCGTGCCCGACGGCTCCGTGACGACGTACGGCGCGATCGCCGCGGCCATCGGCGATCCCAGCGCCTCGCGGGCGGTCGGGACCGCGGTGGGGAGCAATCCGATCAGCTATCTCATCCCCTGCCACCGCGTGATCCGCACGAACGGGGAGCTGGGGGGCTACGCGTGGGGAGCGGACCGGAAGCGGGTGATGCTCGCGCTGGAGGCGGCGCGGGCGGATGAACCACCGCGGCGCGATCAGCGCGCGCCGTTCACGCCGCCTGCGCGCACGACAGCGACACCGCCCGCCGCGCGCCGCGCTTCAGCGTCCGGTGTGCCGCGCGCGCGTACCGCATGAAGTTGGCACCCGCCCAGGGGAAGCGCGCGAAGAACTCCGCGGGCAGCAGCGAACCTTTCATCTGGTTGCACGCCGGGCAGGCCGCCACGAGGTTGCCCGGGGCGTGGCTCCCGCCGCGCGAGAGCGGAAAGACGTGGTCGAGGGTCGCGCGCTCTAGCCCAAGGGACGTCCCGCAGTAGACACAGCGCCGCCCGCAATCACGGAAAGTCGCGCGCTTGACGTGCCGCTTGCGATTCTGGGCGAGCACGCGACGGCGATGGCGGGAAAGACCACGGGGTGCACGGGGCAGCGCGATGCGGTACGCGTTCCGGTGAGACATGACACCTCGCCGAACAGGGCGTAAACGACGCCGCCCCGCGCACGGGCTGGCTTGTTCCGGTGCTGTGGCGGGGCGGCGCTGATGGGGCGGAGACTCCAGCCGGCCATCGCGGGTCGCGATCGCGGCGCGCGTGGCTGGCGGCATTCACCCGGCGAACGGGCCATGAGCCTCCGGAGGGACGCGTCGCGCCACCGCTGGGGAGCGCATCGCGTTTTCCACGTGCAGACGCGCGACAATGTTGCTTGGTAACACGAGCCGCGCAAGACGCGCCGGTTCGGGGTCGCCGGAGCGACGTCAGGAACGCGGAGCGGCGAGCGGCACCTCGAGGAGGCAGCGGTGGCGCGGCCCCTCACGCGTGAGTTCGCTCGTGTAGAGCGCGACGGCGCCCACCGCGAGCGGGGCCGCGACGTCCACCTGTCGTCCGAGCAGGGCCCCGAGCGGTCGCGGCGGATCCAGCCGGGAGAGCGTGAGATGGGCGGAGGGCGCGCGGCGTTCGGCGACGAATCCGGCGGCGCCGACGATCCGCTCGACGCGGTCGGCGAGCGCGGCGAATTCCCGCTCGCCCTCGACCGCGCCAAGCCAGAGCACGCGCGCGCGCGCGCGCCCCTTCGGAAAGGCGCCGAGCACGCCGAAGCGCAGCACGAAGGTGGCGCCGAGCGCTCCCTGCGCCGACGCGTGCGCGAGCCGCTCGCCCAGTGCGTCGCGCCGCGCGGCATCCGTGTCGCCCAGGAAGCGCAGGGTCAGGTGCCAGTGCTCGGGACGGACCGGGCGGCCGGGGAGCGCCGCCGGCAGCGCGGCGCGGATCGCCTCGCGGACGTCGGGCGGAATCGAGACCGCCAGGAAGAGGCGCTCGAGTTTCTCCGCCGGCGGAGAACTCACGGTCGGCGCGCGTCGGCGTGGCGCGTCATCGTCGCGACCGGCGCGGTCAATGGTGGCCCAGCATCGTGCTCGTGGTCGAGAGCCCCGCCGCAAAGGCGAGCAGGCTGATGGCGATCCACGCCGAGCTGAAGGCGACGCCGCCGAACTGCGTCGGGAGGCCCTCCAGGACGGCCAGCGCGTGTGGCATCGCGGCCTGAGCGATCACGGTGCCGAGGAGCGCGGCGATGAAACTCGCGCCCGCGAGCAGTGCCCCGAGGGTCTTCGCCCGATACGGCGACAGGACGGTGACGGCGCCGCACGCCAGCGCGCAGCCGAGCGCGGCCGCGAGGAGCGTGAAGACCGAGCAGAGCATCGAGAAGGGCGCATCACCGTACTCCGCCGGCGCGCAGAGCTGATAGGCCCCCTTGCCGCGCAGATAGTCACAGTCCTCGTGCCGTGAGTCGCGCCGCGCGGGCTCGCGCACGTGCGACACCGTCCGGAGCGAAACCCGGTAGCGGCTGCCGTCGGGCGCGTCGGCCTCGCTCCACACGCCCCTGAGCGCCAGCGCGAGAAACACGACCGCGAGAAGGCTGCCGGACGAAATGAGCTGTGCACGCATCGGTGGGGCGCAGTGGAGGTTTCACATTCGACGCGCACGGCGTCACGTTCGTTTCAGCGGCGCCGGCGCGCGCGCGCGCCGACGGGAACGGGCGCTCCGTTCCGCCCAACTCCCCCCGGCCCGCGGCGCACACTACTTTAGTGCGAATGGCCACCTCGTCCAAGGCGCGCCGCGCGACCCACGGCCTCTCGCGCGCGCAACTCGTCGCGGCGTATCGCACCATGCTCCTGTCGCGCCGGACGGACGACAAGGAAATCCAGCTCAAGCGGCAGAACAAGACCTTCTTCCAGATCTCGAGCGCCGGCCACGAGGCGGTGACCACCGCCGCGGGACGCGTCTTCAAGCCGTCGTACGACTGGTTCTATCTCTATTACCGCGACCGCGCGCTCTGCCTCGAGCTGGGGATGACCGTCGCCGAGATGCTCTACTCGGCGGTCGGCGCCGCGGTGGATCCCAACAGCGGCGGCCGGCAGATGCCGTCGCACTGGGGACACAAGGCGCTGAACATCGTCTCGTCCTCTTCGCCGACCGGCACGCAGTTCCTCCAGGCGGTCGGCGCCGCCGAAGCCGTGGTGCGCGCCGCGCAGACCGGCGTCACGGACGGATTCCGCGACGACGAGGTCGTGCTGGTCACGACCGGCGAGGGGCAGACGAGCGAAGGCGAGTTCTGGGAATCCCTCAACACGGCGACGAACCTGAAGCTCCCCATCGTCTATCTCGTGGAGGACAACGGCTACGCGATCTCGGTGCCGGTCGAGGTCGGTACGGCCGGCGGCTCCATCTCCGAGCTGGTGAAGTCGTTTCCCAACCTGCTGGTGCAGATGGTGGACGGGTGCGATTTCCTCGCGTCGTACGAGGTGATGCGGATGGCGGCCGAGCATGCGCGCGCGCGTCGGGGGCCCGCGCTCGTGCACGCGACGGTCATCCGGCCCTACTCGCACTCGCTCTCGGACGACGAGGTGCAATACCGTCCGCCCGAAGAGCGCGAGGCCGACGCGGCGCGCGACCCCGTGACGCACTTCCCGAAGTGGCTCGTGGACGAGGGGTTCGCCTCCGAGGAGGAAATCGAGAAGATCCGGGCGGAGGTGGACGCCCTCGTCCTCGCGGCCACCGACGACGCGCTCGCCCGCCCGCAGCCCGACCCGAGCACCGTGCACTTCGCGGTCTACTCGCCGGAGGTGGATCCGACGAGCGAGCAGTTCGACACGGAGGACGACCCGCAGCTCGCGGGCGAACCGACGACGATGGTGGACCTGCTCAACGCGTGCATGAAGGACGAGATGCGCCGTGACCCGAGAATCCTCGTCTTCGGCGAGGACGTCGCCGACGTCTCGCGCGAGCAGTACCTCGGCAAGGTCAAGGGCAAGGGCGGCGTGTTCAAGGTCACGTGGGGGCTGCAGAAGGAGTTCGGGTCGAACCGCGTGTACAACACGCCGCTCGCGGAAGCCAACATCGTCGGTCGCGCGATCGGCCTCGCGCACCGCGGGTTCAAGCCCGTGATCGAAGTCCAGTTCTTCGACTACATCTGGCCCGCGTACATGCAGATCCGCAACGAGCTGGCGACGATGCGCTGGCGCTCGAGCAATGCGTTCTCGTCGGCGGTCGTCGTGCGGACGACGTACGGCGGCTACATCCGCGGCGCGATCTACCACTCGCAGACGGGCGCGTCGCTCTTCACGCACTGTCCGGGGCTGCGCGTGGTGTGCCCGGCCACCGCGCTCGACGCGAACGGCCTGCTCCGCACCGCGATCCGCTGCGACGATCCGGTGATCTTCCTCGAGCACCATCACCTGTACCGCCAGACCTACAACAAGGCGCGGTATCCGGGCCCGAATTTCATGATCCCGTTCGGGAAGGCGAAGATCGTGAAGGCAGGCGCCCAGGTGACCGTCGTCACCTACGGCGCGACGGTCCAGCGCGCGCTCGTGGCGGCCAACGACGTGGCCGAGCGCGGGATTGACGTGGAGGTCATTGACCTGCGCACGCTCTCGCCGTGGGACCGCGAGACGGTCTTCGCGAGCGTGAAGAAGACGGCGCGCGTGATCGTGGCCTACGAGGACTCGCGCTCGTGGGGGTACGGTACGGAGATCGTCTCCGCGATCGCCGACGAGTGTTTCGCCTGGCTCGACGCGCCGGTGAGGCGCGTGGCGAGCACCGACACCTTCGTCGGGTACGCGCCGCGGCTCGAAGACGCGACCCTGCCGCAAGCGGCGGATTTCGTGCGGGCGTACGAGGAGATCGCGGCGTTCTAGCGTGAGGCGGCCCGGTCCGGCGTGCGCTGCGCCTACACCGGCGTAGCCGCCCGCACCGCGCTCCTGCGCACGGCTTCGCTCACCGTCCGGTTCGCCACGAGGAGCCGCTCCGCCTCCTCCGCGTCGAGCGGCCTCGAGAGGAGGTACCCCTGCACGAACTCGCACCCGAGCGACTGCAGCACTTCGCGCTGCGCGTGACTCTCCACGCCTTCGGCCACGACGTCCATGTTCAGCGAGCGCGAGAGGGTGAGGATCGTCCGCACGATCTCGAGGCACTCACTGTTCGAGTCAATGCGCCCCACGAAGTAGCGGTCAATCTTGATCGTCGAGATGGGCAGCCGGTGCAGGTAGGAGAGCGACGCGTGCCCGGTGCCGAAGTCGTCCATCAGCAGATGGATGCCGAGCGCCTTGAGCTGCTCGAGCGCGCCCACCGCGGCGACGGCGTCTACCATGATCATGGATTCGGTGATCTCGAGCTTGAAGTGCGCCGGCGCGATCTTCGTTTCGGCGATGGTGCGCTGCACGAAGGCCACGAGCCCGGGATTCGTGAGCTGCTTGGCGGCCACGTTGACGCTCATCCAGACGGGGGCGTCGCTCACGATGCTCGCATTCCACCGCGCGAGCCGCTCCGCCGCCTGCCGCATCACCCATTCGCCGAGCGGGAGGATGAGCCCGCTTTCTTCGGCGATCGGGATGAAGTCGCCGGGCTGCATCGCGCCGTGTTGCGGGTGGTCCCACCGGACGAGCGCCTCGAAGCCGGTGATCCGTCCGGTCACGAGCGACCAGATCGGCTGGTACATCACGCGCAGCTCGCCGCGGTCCATCGCGTGCCGGAGGTCGTTCTCGAGCGCCATCTGGAGCACCGCACCCGTGCGCATGTCGGGACGGAACACCTCGTGCCGCGCCCGGCCGCGCATCTTGGCGCGGTACATCGCCAGGTCGGCATCGCGGATGTAGTCCTCCGGGTGCTCGATGCCCTCCTGGCTCATCGCGATTCCCACGCTCACGGACATGAAGAGCTCGCGGCCGTCCACGTAGAAGGGCTGGGTGAGCGACTGCTGGAAGCGCTCGGCGACGGTAATCGCTTCGGCTTCGTCGCGGACGCCGTCCAGGATCACCACGAACTCATCGCCGCCGAGGCGCGCGACGACGTCGCCGGGCCGCACCGACGCGTTCAGGCGGCTGGCGACGAGCGTGAGCAGGGTGTCGCCCGCCTGGTGGCCCAGGGAGTCGTTCACAACCTTGAATCGGTCGCAATCGAGGAAGAGCACGGCGAACTGCTGCTCCTTGTGCCGTTTGCCGCGCGCGATCGCGCGGCGCAGCAGGTCGGTCGCGTAGCCGCGGTTGGGGAGCGCGGTGAGCGCGTCGAACTGCGCCTCGCGGCGGAGCCGCTCCTCGAGGTCCTTGCGCGCCGTGATATCGGTCATCGAGCCCGCGATCCGGAGCGCGTGTCCCTCGGCGTTGCGCACGACGATGCCGCGGCAGAGCACCCAGATGAAGAACCCCTCCGCGTGGCGCAGGCGGTGCTCGCTCTGGAAGTGCGGCCGGTTGCCCGCGGCCTGCGCGGCGATGTCCACCTTGAGCTGCGGCAGATCGCTCAGGTGCACGCGGCTGAACCACTCTTCGGGGCTCGAGGAGAGCGTGCGCGCGCTGACGCCGACCATCTCGCGCCAGCGGTCCGAGAAGTAGACCTCGCCGGTGACCAGGTTCCAGTCCCAGAGTCCGTCGTTCGCACCGCGCGCCGCGAGGGCGTAGCGCTCCTCGCTTTCGCGCAGTGCCTCCTCCGCCTTGCCGCGCTCGGCGATCTCCGACTCGAGGTGCGCGTTCGCCTCCTCGAGATCCGTGGTGCGCTCGAGCAGTTGTGCCTGCAGCTCCTCGAGGCGCCGCCGCGCCTCCGCTTCGTCGGCGATGCGGCGGCGGAGTCCGGCGTAGCGGCGAAGCCCCCACCACGCCGCGACAGCGGCGACGGCCGTCGCGCCGGCCGCGCCGGCCGCGCCGAGGAGCGCGGCGTTACTCACGGGCGAAGGCGATCCGTCCGCCGACCAGGGTCATCAGGATCTTCGCGTCGCGGATCGTCTCCGGCGCGACGCGCGTCAGGTCGCGGTCAATCATCGTGAAATCGGCGAGCATCCCCGGCTTCAGCACGCCGCGGTCCCGCTCCGCCCAGCCCGCGTAGGCACCCCCCGCCGTGTAGGCCTCGAGCGCCTGCTCGACCGGAATCTTCTGCTCGGGCACCCAGCCGCCGGGACGCCGATCGTCGAGCGTGCGGCGCGTGACGGCGGCGTAGATCCCCTCGAGCGGCGTGGGCGGCGCCACGAACCAGTCGGAGCCGAACGCGAGCGTCGCCCGCGCGTCGAGCAGGGACTTGAAGGCGTACGTCCCTTTCGCGCGCTCGGGACCGATGACCTTGTCCACCCAGCGCCCGTCGTCAATGGCGTGGTACGGTTGCATCGAGGCGATGACGCCGAGCTGACCGAAGCGCGCCACGTCGGCGGGGGCGATGTGCTGCGCGTGCTCGATCCGGAACCGGCGCTCGCGCGCACCGGCCCCTCGCCCGCCTTCGCCCTCCCCGCGGTTCTCCCTCGCGACACGCTCGAAGATGTCGAGCTGCATCCGGATCGCGCGGTCACCGATCGCGTGCACCGCGACGTGGAGCCCGGCCTTGTCGGCGCCGGACGTCCACGCGTAGAGGGCCTCGGGCGCGTTGACGAGCAGCCCGCGGTCGGCGGGGTTGTCGGTGAAGGGTTCGAGCATCGCCGCGGTGTGCGAGCCGATCGAGCCGTCCACGAACCCCTTGAGCCCGCCGATGCGGAGCCACGCGTCGCCCGTTCCGCGCGCGCGGACCGTATCGGCAAGCCGCTGCCAGCTCGCGAGCGGCACGAAGGCGTAGATGCGCGTGCGGAGCTTCCCGGCCGCGTGGGCGCGCTGGAACACCTCGAGGTCGCGCCACGACCCCATGTGGTGCACGGCGGTGACGCCCTGCGCGGCGACGAACGACATCGCCGCCTCGAGCGCGCGGTCCTTCAGGGCGGGGGCCGGCTCGGGGACCGCGCGCTCGACGATGCCCATCGCGTTGTCCTTGAAGATCCCGGTCGGCTCGCCCGCGGCGTCGCGCACGATCGTCCCGCCCGTGACGTCGGGGACCGCGCGCGTCACGCCGGCGGCCCGGAGCGCCGCCGAGTTGGCGAGGTGCATGTGGCCGTCGAGACGGTTCACCCACACGGGGTGATTCGGGGTGACGGAGTCAATCCACTCCTTGCGCGGCAGCTCGCCGCCCCACCGCTCGTGGTCCCAGTCGCCGTTGGTGATCCAGGTGCCGGCAGGCACGGTCGCGGCAAAGGCCTTGAGGCGGGCGATGAACTCCTGCGGCGTCGCGGCGTCGCGCAGCTGCACGCTCGAGAGCCCGAACCCGCCGGTGAGGAAGTGAACGTGCGCGTCGGTGAAGCCCGGGACGATCATCGCTCCCTTCGCGTCAATCACGCGCGCGGCGCCCGCGGCGAGCGCCTCGATCTCCGCACGCGCGCCCACCGCCCGGATCCGGTCGCCGGAGACGGCGAGCGCGTCCGCCCACGGCCGCGCCGGGTCGCCCGTCCAGATGCGGGCGTTCAGCACGGCGAGCGTGATCACGGCAGTCTGGGCGAGGACGCGCATGCCCTCAATGTGCGCGCGGCCCCGACGCGCGGCGAGGGCGGCGGCGGGACCGGGCGCGGCGAGGGCGGCGCGCCCCCCGCGCCGCTACCCCCGGCGCTCGAGCGCGTCGCGCACGTCGAGCAGGATCTCGAAGTAGAGCTGCTCGCGCCGGAAGGCGAAGTCGAGGGAGGCGAGCTGCGCCTCATCCCCGGTGGCTTTCGCGCGGTCGAACGCCTCGCGGTACATCTCCTCGAGATTGGCGAGGATGCGATCACGGGAACGGGACATGCGGGTTCTCTCCAGGAAATCGGCCGTGAGGCGCGGCGGGTCGAAGCGCTCGGGTGCCCTCGCCTGCGAGACGGGTCGGACGACGAAAAGCCTCTTGGCGGCGTCCAGCAGGAGCCGCCGCGGATGGAACGGCCCGGTCACCGCACGCCGCGCTGCGCGAGGAGCCGCGCAATCGCCGCGTCCTCCTGAGCAAAGGGGAGGAGCGATGCCACCACGTCCGGCTCACTCTCCCCTTCGACCGCCATCAGCGGTGGCGGATGCCCGCCACTGCCCGACGACCGCGGCGTCCCCGCCCGGCGATCCACTTCGATGACCGCTCGCACGGGCGCTTCGCCATCGGACGTCAACCGACGGATGCGCACGACGCTGCCGTGGGCCATCGTGCGCTCGTAGAGAATGGCGGACATGTCGCGGCCTCGCCCCGCAGTCAATGCGCGAACATCGTGCTTGTGCCGCCGCGGCGCAAGGCGCGCGTCACGCGCCTGTCGCGCGTCACGCGCCGAGCCGATGGCAGACGGCCGCTTCGACGACGTGCCCCTCGCGCAGATGCTCCACGACGATCCGCTCCAGGAGCGCCGGCGTCACCGCCGCGTACCAGACGCCTTCCGGATACACGGCGACGATCGGTCCTCCCGCGCAGACGCCCAGGCAGGGCGTCTCGGAGCGCTTGACGCGCCCGGGCCCGAACAGGAGCCCTTCCCGCTCGAGCAGGGCGGCGAGCAGGCTGTAGAGTGCGCGCCCGCGCCGCTCCGCCGAGCAGAAGCCGCCCGTGCAGATGAGCACGTGGCGGCGGTAGGGGTCCATCACGGGGGGCGGCATGGTGAGGGGTCTGGTGAAGGGTGAAGGGCGAATGGTGAAGGGTGAAGGGTCTGGTGAAGGGTGAAGGGTCTGGTGAAGGGTGTGTGAAGGGCGAAGGGGGGAGGGAACGGATAAGATAGGGGTGGCCGGATGTGGACCACACGCGCAGCGGGCTGCGCGGAAATCGAGTAGGTTGGCCGGCGGCCCTTCGCGCTTCACTCCTCGCCCCAGACGATGCTCCGCCCTGCCCTTCTCCTCGCCGCGCTCGCCACCAGCCTTCACGCGCAGTCACCGGACCTCGGCGCGAGCCTCCCCACCGACTCCGCGGTGATCCGCGGTCGCCTCCCCAACGGACTCCGCTACCTGATCCGCCGGAACGGCAAGCCGGAGAAGCGGGCCGAGCTGCGGCTCGTGGTGAATGCCGGCTCGATCCTCGAGACCGACGCGCAGCGGGGCCTCGCGCACTTCGTCGAGCACATGGCGTTCAACGGCACCGCGCGATTCCCGAAGGCAGCGATCGTGAACTATCTCGAACGCGTCGGGATGCGCTTCGGCGCCGATCTGAACGCCTACACCTCCTTCGACGAGACGGTCTACGAGCTGCAGATCCCGACCGACACGGCGCAGCTCGTCGCCACCGCGCTCGACATCCTGGAGGACTGGGCGCACGGCGTGAGCTTCGACACGGCCGAGATCCGGAAGGAGCGCGGCGTGGTCGTCGAGGAGTGGCGCACCGGACGCGACGCCTCGACGCGCGTCTCCTACCGGCAGTTTCCCGTGATGCTCAAGGGTTCGAAGTACGCCGAGCGCCTCCCCATCGGCACGAAGGAGAATCTCGAGCGCTTTCCCGATTCGCTGGCCGTCCGGTTCTACCGCGACTGGTACCGTCCCGACCTGATGACCGTCGTCGCCGTAGGTGATTTCGACGTGACGGCGATCGAAGCGGGCATCCGCGAGCGCTTCGCGCGCATCCCCGTGCCGGCATCGCCCAGGCCGCGTGACTACGCGGCGGTGCCCGATCACGCCGAGACGCTGGTGTCCATCGAGAGCGATCGGGAGTATCCCTCGTCGGAAGTCACGTTGCTCTGGCTCCGGCCGCGCGACAGCACGCGCACGGTGGGCGATTTCCGGCGGCGCCTCGTCTCGTCGTTCTACGACGGGATGGTGAACGCGCGCTTCGGCGAGATGGCGCAGCGCCCCGATGCGCCGTTCGCGTACGCCGGAGGCGCCCGCGGCGGCTTCGTGCGCACGAAGGATGCCTACCAGCTCTTCGCGGCCGTGAAGGAGAGCGGCTTCGAGCAGGCCGCCGAGGCGCTGCTCGCGGAGGCGGAGCGCATCGCGCGGTTCGGGTTCACACAGACCGAGCTGGACCGTTCGCGCACGAACCTGCTGCGATCGCTCGAGCAGCAGTACGCGGAGCGGGAGAAGTCGAACTCGGCCGGCTTCGCGGCGGCCTATGTCTCGAGTGCGCTCTCGGGCGCGCCGATCCTCGGCATCGAACAGCGGCAGGCGCTCACGAAGGCGCTCGCGCCCGGCATCACGCTCGCCGAGGTGAACGCGCTTGCGCGGTCCAACTTCACCGAGGAGAATCGCGTCGTGCTCGTGGCGGCCCCGGAAAAGCCCGAGGTGAAGCTCCCCGAGGCCCGCGCGATGCTCGCGGTGTTCGACAAGGCGAGGCGCGCCACGCTCACGGCCTACGTGGATTCCACCTCGGATGCCCCGCTCGTCCCGTCCCCGCCCGCGCCGGGCCGCGTGGTGCGGGAGCGCGCCCTCCCGGAAACCGGGATCCTCGAGTGGACGCTCTCGAACGGCGCCCGGATCCTCCTCAAGCCGACGGACTTCAAGGCGGACGAAGTGCTCTTCTCCGCGCAGAGCCCCGGGGGCTCCTCGCTCGTGAACGACGCGGACCTGATCTCCGCGGAGCACGCGAGCACGGTGTTGCGGCTGGGCGGCCTGGGTCCGTTCAACGCGATCACGCTCACGAAGAAGCTCGTGGGGAAGCGCGCCTACGTGTCGGCGTTCCTCGGCGACACGCGCGAGCTCCTCTCGGGTTCCGCGTCATCGAAGGACCTCGAGACGCTCTTCCAGCTCACGTGGCTCCGCTTCACGGCGCCGCGCGTGGACTCGAGCGCGTTCGTCGCGTACCGGAGCCAGATCCGCGCCTTCTTCGCGAACCAGCGGAACGAGCCCGAGTCGGTGTTCGGCGACACGATCACCGTCACGATGGCCCAGCACCATCCGCGGGTGAGGCTCAGCTCGCCCGAACAGCTGGACTCGGTGGACCTCCGGCGTTCACTCGCGATCTTCCGGGAACGGTTCGCCAACGCGGGCGATTTCACCTTCTTCCTCGTGGGCGCGTTCACGCCGGACTCGGTGCGCCCGCTCGTCGAACGCTACCTCGCGTCACTCCCCGCGACGGGCGACCGCGAGAAGGCGCGCGACGAAGGCATCCGGCCGCCCACGGGCGTGGTCACCCGCACGGTGCGCAGGGGGATCGAGCCCAAGGCGTCCACGCGCCTCGTCTTCACGGGCCCCTGCGAGTACAGCTGGGAGAGCCGGGAGACACTGAGCGCGCTGGCGGGGCTGCTCGACATCCGGCTTCGCGAAGTGCTGCGCGAGGACAAGGGCGGCACCTATGGCGTGGGCGTCTCGCAGTCGTGCAACAGCATCCCGTACGCGCGCTACACCGTCGGCATCAGCTTCGGCTCGGCGCCGGATCGCGTGGACGAGCTGGTGGGCGCCGTCTTCGCCGTGATTGACAGCATCAAGGGCGGCGCGGTGAGCGACTCGAACCTGACCAAGATCAGGGAAATCCAGCTGCGCGAGCACGAAACGGCGCTCAAGCAGAACGGTGCGTGGATCGGGAACATGGCCGACGCCGACGAGGATGGCCGCGATCAGCGCGATTTCCTGCGCTTGCCGGACCTCGTGAAGCGGCTGAGCAGGGAACAGCTGCGCGACGCGGCGCGACGCTACCTCCGGACCGACAACTATGCCCGCTTCACGCTGCTGCCGGAGGAGGGCGCGAAACCCGCGCCGATCAGGCCCTGATGCCGACCCCCGACGACTTCTTCGCCATTGACGTTCGCGTCGGCACCATCGTGCGAGCCGACGCGTTTCCGGAGGCCCGGAAGCCCTCGCTGAAGCTCGAGATCGACTTCGGCCCGGCGCTCGGCGTTCGGCGCAGCGCCGCGCAGATCACCGTGCACTACGCGCCCGAGCGGCTCGTGGGTACGCAGGTAGTCGCCGTGACGAACATCGGCGAACGCCGCATCGCCGGCTTCACGAGCCAGGTGCTCGTCCTCGGCGCGATGCCCTCGCCGTCGGAGGTCGTGCTGCTCCGGCCCGACCACGCCGTCGAGAACGGCACGCGCATCGGCTGAATGCGGGCGAGGAGCGCCACCGGCGGCCGCTGCGGGCCGGAGCCGTGAAGCACGATCGCGCCGGGCCGCCCGAGGCGCTCCGCGCCGATCTCCGCGTCGGACTGCACTGGCAGGGCGACCTGCGCTTCGACGTCGGACCGGGCGGGCTTCCGCCCCTCCGCGTTGACGGCGACTCGAAAACCGCGCCCAGTCCGCCGCAGACGCTGCTCTCGGCGCTTGCCGCGTGCGTCACCGTGGATGTCGTGCTCATCCTCACCAAGCAGCGGACGCCGCCCGTGTCGCTCGAGGTGGACGCCACCGCGGAGCGCGTGGACGGCACGCCGCGGCGCCTCACCAGAGCGCACCTCCACTACCGCATCGCCGGGCCGGGGATCGAGCGCGAGAAGGCGCTCCGGGCGATCGAACTCTCGGTCACGAAGTACTGCAGCGTGCGCGACTCGCTCGACCCCGAGATGCCGGTGACCTGGTCGCTCGAGCTCAGCGCGCAAGCTCGCGCATCACGTGCCGTAGTTCTGGAAGAAGAATCCGGGTGAGCGCGAGCTCCACCGCCGCCTTCGACCCGGGCAGCGAGACCACCAGCTTGCCGCCGGCGCCGCCGGCCAGCGCGCGCGAGAGGATCGCCGCGGCGCCGATCTGGTCCTGATAGGAGATCACGCGGAAGAGCTCACCGAAGCCGGGCAGCTCCTTGTCGAGAAGCGGTCGGACGGCTTCGACCGTACGGTCCCTGCTGCCGAGCCCGGTGCCGCCCGTGAGGAGCACGGCGTCCACGTCCTCGCGCGCGAGGAGTGCCCGGACGTGCTCGCGCACCATCGTCTCGTCGTTGCGGAGCAGCGCGTAGGTGGTGACGCGGTGCCCCTCGCGCGTGAGCAGCTCCTGCATCAGGGTGCCCGACTCGTCCGTCGCTTCCGCGCGCGTGTCGCTGACGGTCACGATCGCGCAGCGAACGGGCGGACGCGCGTCCCCCTCCGCGCGGTGCGCGCGCGTGCCTTCGGGCAGTGTGCTCATCAGACTCCCTCCACTCTTCGCTCTTCGCTCTTCGCTCTTCGCTCTTCGCTAGTACTTCCACCACGGCGTCGTCGTCCCGTCCGGCTTCTTGCGCAGCCCGAACGCCGCCATCTCCCGCACCCGGTCGGCGTTCGTGCCGGGGCCGCTCCAGCAGTGCGGCTTCTGGTCGCCGTACAGGAAGAACCCTTCGTAGTGCGGGTTCTGCGTGGTCTTCATCCACGCCTCCAGTTCGCGCACGGCGCGCTCGAGAAAGAACGAGTCCATGTCGCCGACATAGACGTGCAGCTTGTCCACGAGCTTGGGCCCCAAGGTGCTCCAGTTGCGCTTCAGCTGTTCGAGGAGGTCGTAGTTGTCCTTCCAGTACTGCGCGACACTCTTGTCAATCGCGCCCGTCTTCGAATCCACGAGCGGCTTGAAGTAGCCGTCGGGGCCGAGCGGCCCGAACACGGCTTGCCAGATGTCCTGCTGGCCGGTGCCCGAGCGGCCGCGCGTCCCGTGCACCAGCTCCATCCAGTAGCGCTGCTGCGCCGTCTGCCGGATTTCGCCATTCACTTCGCGCGAGTTCACGATCGGTGTGCGGTGCCAGTCGCCGATCTTCTTGTAGAACGCGTTGTCGTCCGTGTAGATGTTGATCCCCTCGACGTCGGTGAACGTGACGGGATCGGGGCAGTACGCCCACGTACCGCCGAAGAAGTCGGGGTGGAAGATCTGCAGCGCGAGCGCTTCCCACCCGCCGGTCGAGCCGCCGGAGAGCCAGCGCGCCCACGGTTCGCGAATCACGCGATATCGCCTCTCGATCTCGGGAATCAGCTCGTTGAGGATCGCGTCGCCATAGGGGCCGACGTTCACCGAGTTCACCGCGTAGGAGTCGTCGAAGTACGGCGTCGGATGCTGAAACGTGACGGCGAGGAGGCGCGGGAAGTTGTCGGACAGCCATTCCTCGCGGAACGCCGGACCGGCGGGCGCACCCCGGCCGCCGCCACCTCCTCCCGCGCCGCCACCGCCGGCGCGGCCGGCGCCACCGCCGCGGCCGCCCTCGAATCCATACGGCGCGTTGAGTCCGAAGTGCCCCTGGATGTAGTTGACCGGATAGCTGATCGTCGCGGTCTTGTAGTCGCGCGGCAGCAGGACCGTCGCGCCGAGGTAGATCGGCCGCCCCCAGAACTTCGTCAGGGACGGGCTCTGGAACTTGAAGCGCTGCACGAACTCGTTGTCGGGGGGAATGCTCACGGGCGGCATCACCTGGTCCGCCACGAGCTGCACCACCTGCTTCGCGCGCGGGTCGAGCCGCACCCGCCGCGGCACGCTGTGGAAGTTGCCGGGCGAGCGGAGCCAGTTCTGACCTTCCCACTGGTCGTCGTGCATCCAGAGGACGTGCCCGTCGGCACGGCGGAACTCCGAGTAGACGTTGATCACCGCCTGCACCGTGTACTCGCCGGCGGGAATGTCGGCGAGGTCGGCGACCGGAGTGCCGAGGTCGCTGCCGTCCACCACGGCGGCCTGGCCCGGCGCGAGCCGCTCGAAATCGCGGCCGAAGAGCGGCGCGCCGACGCGCCCGACCTGCGCGCGCGGCTCGCGGGTGGTGTCGCGCGTGATGATCACGTACGCGCGCCCGGTGGTCGGGTTAGCGCGCACCGACGCGGGGATCGTGATCTCGAATCGCGCCGGCGCCCGCCCCGACGGACCCGGAAGGAGGAGCGACGTCTGCGCCGCCACGGGGGAGGCAGCAATAACCGGGAAGAGCGCGACGACCGCGCGCGCGCGACGGAAGCGGAGCATTCGGTCTCCGGATGGAGCGGGTTCCGCCAAAGCTGGGACGCTGCGAAATGCTCAGCAAGGGCGCCATATTTCCGCTGGTACTCCGATTGCACCGCTTACACCGCACGCCAGCCCGACGCCTCCCGTGCCCTCTCTCGCCGACCTCCGCCGCGACTACGCGCTCGAGTCGCTCACCGAGCGCGACGTGGACCCCGATCCGATCCGCCAGTTCGAGCGGTGGTTCGAGCAGGCCACGAAGGCCGGCCTGATGGATCCCAACGCGATGGCCCTCGCGACGAGCACGCCGGACGGCCGGTCGTCGGTGCGCATCGTGCTGCTCAAGGATGTGGACGCACGCGGGTTCGTCTTTTTCACCGACTACCGGAGCCGGAAAGGCACGGAACTCGACGCCAATCCGCGTGCGGCGCTCTGTTTCTGGTGGGACGTGCTGCAACGTCAGGTGCTCGCCACGGGGACCGCCACGCGGATCCCGAACGCCGAGTCGGCGGAGTACTTCCGCACGCGGCCGCGCGGCAGCCAGATCGGTGCCTGGGCCTCGCAACAGAGCAGCCGCATTCCTTCGCGCGAGGCGCTCGAACGCGAGGTGGCGCGCTACTTCGCGCAGTATCCCGACGGCACCGACGTGCCGCTGCCCCACCATTGGGGCGGTTATCGCATCGCGCCCGAGATGATCGAGTTCTGGCAGGGGCGGCCGGACCGCCTGCACGACCGGATCGTGTACGCGCGCGACGGCACGGAATGGCGGATCGAGCGGCTCTCGCCGTAGGCGAAACGCAGGCGCCGTTCAATCCGTAGGTGGGCTTCGACTGTCGAACCGGACAGTCGCCCACGCTCCACGCGCCGAGATCACGCCATGGACACGTTCCTCCAGGACGTGCGCTACGCCTTCCGGACGCTCCGCAAGAGCCCGGTCTTCACGGCCGTCGCCGTGGCCTGTCTCGCCCTCGGCATCGCGACGAACACGACGCTCTTCTCGGTGTTCGACTCGGTCTTCCTGCGCCCGTTCCCGTTCGACGACCCCGAGCGGCTCGCGAACCTGCAGGAGTACGACCCGAAGACCGGCGACGAGAACTCGATCTCGTACCTCAACTACCTCGACTGGCGCGCGCAGGCCAACTCGTTCGTGGACGTGGGCGCCTACTCCGGGCGGAGCCTCGCGATCACCGAGGGCGAGGAGCCCGAGCGGCTCTTCGGACAGATCATCAGCGCGAACCTCTTCCCGATGCTTGGCGTGCGGCCGCAGATCGGCCGGCTCTTCCGCGCCGACGAGGACCGGCCCGGCGCCCCCGGCGTGATCCTGCTGAGCGACGGCGTGTGGAAGCGGCGCTACGCGGCGGATTCGACGGTGCTCGGCCGCGTGATCTCGGTCAACAACCTGCCCTTCACGGTCGTCGGCGTGATGCCGCCGAAGTTCAAGTTCCCGCAGCAGAGCGAGCTCTGGATCCCTTTGGCGCCGCTCCTCCACGCCGACCACCGCGACTGGCGCTCCGTGGCGATGATCGGCCGCCTCAAGCCCGGCGTGTCCGTGGCGCAGGCGAGCCGTGAGGTCGGCGACATCTCGCGGCGGCTGAACGCGCAGTACGCGCTGCACGCGGACAACTGGGTCGGGATGGCCGAGGATCTCCGCGACGACTTCATGCCGGACGACGTCCGGCTGATCATCGCGACGATGATGGGAGCGGTGACGTTCGTGCTCCTCATCGCCTGTGCGAACGTGGCGAACCTGCTGCTCACGCGCTCGGCCGCGCGCCAGCGCGAGATCGCCATCCGCGCGGCGATCGGCGCGGGCCGCGGACGGATCGTGCGCCAGCTCCTCACCGAATCGGTGCTGCTCGCGCTGGCCGCGGGGGTTATCGCGCTCCCCCTCACTTGGGAGTGGTTGCGGCTGCTCGACCTCGCGATGCCACCGGAGGACCCGATTCCCTTCTACATCCACTGGTCGCTCGACGTGCGGACGCTGCTCTACACGGGTGGGGTCTCGGTGCTCACGGGCGTGCTCTTCGGGCTGGCGCCCGCGCTGCACGTCTCGCGCGGGCAGCTCCACGAGGCGCTCAAGGAGGGCGGCCGCGACGGCGGGGGAGGCGTGCGGCGCAACCGGCTGCGCAGCACGCTCGTCGTCGCCGAGGTCGCGCTCTCGCTCGTGCTGCTCGTGGGCGCGTCGCTCTTCGTCCGCACGTTCTTCGCGCTGCAGCACGCCGACGTCGGATTCGACACTTCACCGATCCTGACGACGCGTTTCTACCTGCCGGGCCAGCGCTACGACAGCACCTTCGCGAAACAGCACGCGGTCGAGGACCTCCTCGCGCGCGTGGAGGCACTTCCCGGCGTGGCATCGGCGACCGTGTCGAACCTGATTCCGTTCGACGGCGGCGGCGCGGGGAGCGGCCTGATCATCGAGGGCCGCGACGTCGAGCGGGGGCAGGAACCGTTTCTCTTCTGGACCGGCGTCAGTGGCCACTGGTTCGAGACGCTCGGCGTGCGCCTGGCCCGCGGGCGCGCCTTCACGGAGCACGAGCTGCGCGACAGCGTGAGCGTGGCGGTCGTCAACCGCACGATGGCCGCGCGATTCTGGCCGAATGAGGACCCGGTCGGCCGCCGGTTCCGCCTCGCGCATGACTCCTCGCACACCTGGTTCTCCGTCATCGGTGTCGCGCCCGACATCCGCACGAGCCAGCTCGACAATCGCGGCGAGATCCAGCCCACCGCGTACGTCTCCTACCGCTTTCTCCCCGCGCGCAACCACGGGCTCATGGTGCGCGCGAAGGGACCCCCGACCTCGATCGCGGGCGCGGTACGCGCCGCCATCCGCGCCTCGGATCCCGCAATCCCGGTGTTCAACGTCCGCACGATGAACAAGGTGAAGGAGCTGAGCTACTGGCAGTACGGAATCTTCGGCTGGATGTTCGCGATCTTCGGCGCCGTCGCGCTCTTTCTCGCCGCCATCGGCGTCTACGGCGTGATCTCGTACGGCGTCTCGCAGCGCACGCGCGAGATCGGGGTGCGCATCGCGCTCGGCGCGCAACAGCGGCACGTCATCGCGCTCGTCGTGCGGCAGGGGATGCTCCTCGCGGCCCTCGGGGTCGTGCTCGGACTGGCGGGCGCACTGGGCGTCACCCGCGTCGTCTCGAGCGTGCTGATCGGCGTCTCGCCGACCGACCCCGTGAGCTTCGTGGGCGTATCGGTGTTTCTGGCCGGCGTGGCGCTCCTCGCCAGCTACGTGCCGGCGCGCCGGGCCACGGAGGTGGACCCGATCACCGCGCTGCGCTTCGAGTGACGGCGCCCGGCCGACGCCGCGCGTGCGAGCGTGCCGTCCGCGGGCCGGCCCGGATTCGGCCGCTCAGCGCTCCTTGAGCGAGGCGAGCGCCCGCTTCGCCGCCTCGTGCCTCGGGTTGAGCTTCAGCGCCATCTCATACTCCCCCGTCGCCCGCTCCCTTTCGCCCCGCTTCCTCAGGATGTCGCCCAGCCGGTAGTGCGCGTTCGCGGGTGAGGGCAGCGTCGAATCCGTCCCCACGCCGGGCGCGGCGAGCACCGTGCGCAGCGCCTGTTCGCCGCGGTCGAGCTGCTTCCCCGTGATCGCCGCGATGCGCCCGAGCGCGTACGCGCCGTTGACGTCACCGGGCCTTCGCGTCAGGAATCGGTCCATCGTCGCGAACGCCTCGTCGGCGCGATTCGTGTTGGCGAGGAGGTTCGCCAGCGTGTTCACCGCGACCAGGCTGTCGGGATACCCGGCCACCGCGGCGCGATCCTCCCGCTCGACCGAGACCGCGTCCTTCTCACGATTCGCGATCGTCGCCCGCGCGAAGTGTCCGCGCATCGGGTTGACCTTCGCGATCGCCTCGGCCTCCGCGCGCGCCTTGGCCGAGCTGCCGCCCATCACGCCCGGCGCCTGAAGGTAGAACTGCAGCAGCCCTTCGTGGCCGCCGAGATTCGACGGATCGAGCCGCACGGTGCGCTCGAACTCCGCCTTCACGCGCTTGGCGAGGAACGGCTGCCGCAGCACGTTCGCCCGCTGCGCCACGGCGCCGAGAGCGCGCGCGAGCCAGAGGTGATACCCGGCGTTCGAGTCCTCGAGCTTCACCGCCTTCTCGAGTGCCTTGACCGCGGCGTCCGCCTTGTTCGAGTCCATCGCGGCGCGGCCGGTCCGGAAATGGTCCGCGGCCGTCTGAGCGCCGACCGCGAGCGGGAGCACGAGCACGGGCGGCAGCGCGAGCACGAGCGGCAGCACGAAGACGCGCAGCACGAAGACGCGCAGCACGTGCGAGAACAAACCGTGCGGGCACCGCGGGTGCGTGCACGGCACGGTCCGGCGCAGGCTCACCATTGGCTGTCCGCCTCCTCCAGCTCCCCGCGCAGCTTGCGGTAACTCTCGTACCGCGCCGGGGAGACGTCTCCCCGTTCGACAGCGGCGCGAACGGTACAGTTCGGCTCCTCCTCGTGCGCGCAGTCGGCGAACCGGCAGCCGCCTGTGAGCGGCCGGAACTCGGGGAAGCACTGGTCGAGCTGCCGTGGCGGCAGCCCCCACATCCCCACTTCGCGGAGGCCGGGCGTGTCCACCACGAAACCGCCGAGCGGATCGGGGATCGGGACGAGGAGCGCGCCGACCGTGGTGTGCCGCCCCTTGTTCACCGACACGCTGATCTCGGCGGTGCGCAGGTCGAGGCCGGGAAAGAGGGCGTTGAGGAGCGAGGATTTGCCCGCGCCCGAGGGGCCCGTGAGCGCCGACGTGCGGCCGGCCAGGGCGTCGTGCAGCGGCCGGAGTCCCAGCGGCAGCTTCACGCTCGTGCGATGCACAGCGTACCCGATGCGCTCGTAGTCGCGCGCGAGCGCGTCCGCCTTGGCGGGCCCGCCGGGGAGGTCCACCTTGTTCAGGATGATGCGCGCCGGGATGTCATTCCCCTCGGCGATGACGAGGAACCGGTCGAGCATTCGGACGTGTGGCTCGGGCTTCGCCACGGCGAACACCACGAGCACCTGGTCCACGTTGGCCGCGATGACGCGCTCGCCCGGCGCGCGGCCCGGCGCGCGCCGCGCGAGCACGGAGCGGCGCGGGTGGATGGCCGTGATCACCCAGGCGCCCGCGTGGCCGTCGCGCTGCACCGAGACCTCGTCGCCCACGGCGAGCTTGCTGGCGGCGCTGGTGTTCTTGAGGCGCCCGCGGAGCGAGGCGTCGTGCGTCTCGCCGCCGGCGAGGCGCACCACCCACACCCCGCCCGTGCCGCTCAGCACCACGCCCTGCTCGACGGAGCCCCCGCTCACGCGCCCTCGCTCTCGGAGCGCATCACGTCCCACCAGCGACGGCCGGGGCGGCCGCCGTCCTTCGCGCGAATCAGCGCGTCGAGCACGCGCTGCGCGTCCGCGAGCGGCAGCGCGCCGAGCGCGCGGCGGGCCTGCGCGGCGGTCGCGCCCCACGCGAGAAACTCCGACTCGAGGTGCCCGCCGACGCCCGGCGCGCCGACGCGCTTCCACTGCACGAAGAGGAGGTACGCGCCGAACGGCCGCGCGGCCTCGCCGGTGGCGTCAGCGAGGATCTCGAGGCTGTACGACAGCCCGTCCGGCCCTTCGAGGGCAGCCGGCCGCGCGTGCACCGCCGCGTAGCCGCCGACGGTGGACTCGTCCCCCTTGGAGTGGTCCGGCGGGAGGAACTGCCCGGGCGTCTCGGGGCTCACGAGTGGCGGCGCATCGGGCGGGCGCTACGGCATGATGCGCGTCGGCACGGCGAGCGGAGCCGTGATGCGCGCGACCGGGAACACGCGCGAGGTGCCCGGCGGATTCGCCATCACCGACTCGAGCGCCGCGTTGAAGAAGCTCCACGTGACGAAGCCGTCGTCGCTCTGCGGCTCGAGCAGGACGGCAGCGAGCACGCCGAGCGGCTGCGCGGCGCGCACGAGGTACTCTCCGGGCTCTCCGAGCAGGTGGTCGGTCGCACCCCACGCGCCCTCGAGCCGGAGCCCGCTGTCGCCTTCGCTCGACGGGCGCCGCACCAGCGAATCCACGGTGAAGCGCTCGCCGCGCGCGTCGAGTGCTGCCGCGAGTTGCTCCACCACCACCCCGTGTCGCCGAAGCTGCGCCACCACCGAATCGGACCCGGGAAAGCGTGGCAGCAGGTACGCCGCCGGGAGCCTGGCCGACAGCGTGGACTCGAACCGGTCGCGCACGAGCATCTTCCGGCTCACGAACTTCCCGGTACGCGTGAGGCCGCAGCGCACGCCGGGTTCCGAGAGCGGCCACTGGCAGGGGGGAGGACCACCCCGTCCACCACGCCCCGCGCCGCCTCCGCCGCGGCCACCCCGCCCACCACCCGCTCCGCCTCCACCGCCGGCGCCGCCCGCGCGCGCCGCCCGGGCGGAATCCGCCACACGCGCGGCTTCGCGCAGCGTCTCGCGTGCCGCGGGCAGCGTGTCGAGCAGCTCCTCGATCACCACCTGCGTCGAGGGGCGCGTCGTCATCGCCGCGCGAATCGGAACCTCGAGCGGCTTGCCCGACGCGAGCCCCGCGTCGGCGGCGCGGCTCACCGCCAGCACCGAGCGCGCGCGCTCGGCGGTCAGTGAGAGAATCTCCCGCACGAAGGCGTAGGTGGACTTCACGCGCCGCTCGAACGGATCGTGCGAATAGGCCTCGCTCAGGATCGCGATGCGGCCGCGCAGCGCGTAGTAGTTCGTTCCGTATCGCGGCGTGTGCGAGTAGCTGTTCCAGCTCCGCGCCTCACCCGGCGCCGCGCCCGGCCCCTCGTCGCCGCTGAAGTTGCCGTAGTCGAAGATCTCGAACTTGTGCCGCGCGCGCAGCCGCTGGCGCAGCGCCGGCAGCATCGAATCGCGCGCGAACGCCCCGCCGAACGTCGCGCCCGCGAGCGTCGCGGCGGGATGCAGTGACGGCGCGTAGGTGAGCGCGTAGCCGTGATAGCTGCCGTCGGTCGTGTGCAGGTCCACGAACACGTCCGGATCCCACGCGTTGAACATCGCGAGTGAGCCGCGTGTCTCCGGCGTCTCGGCCCGGATGTAATCGCGGTTGAGATTGATGTTCGACGCGTTGTTGCGCGTGCCGACCATCTCCGGCCCGTTCTGCGCGCCGCGGCTCCGCGCCTGCGGCGCCATGTTGTCGTTGCCGTCGGCGTTGTAGTCCGGCACAGCGATGAACACCACGGAATCGAGCACGTTCTTCTTCGGATCGAAGACGAGGTCGCGCAGGAGCGCCTGCAGCGCCTCCTTTCCCTCCACCTCGCCCGAGTGGATGTTGCCCTGCACGTACACGATCGGCCGCGCGAGCCGCTTCGCCTCGGCCGGTGTGGTCACGAGCGGTCGCGACGCGATCACGTACGCCAACTCGCGCCCCTGCGCCGTCCTGCCGATCGAGCCGACGCGGATCGCGGCGCCGCGCCGCTGCAGCGAGTCAATGAACGCGCTGACGTCGGCGTGCGTGGAGGTCTCGGTGTAGCGCGAGCGCTCGGCGCGGGTCTGCTGCGAGAAGAGCTGGGCGATGGGAATCAACAGCGCGCAACCCAGGATCGCCGTCGTTCGTGTCATACGGGCTTCCCCTTCTGTGGATAGAACCGTCCGTCCTCCTTCGCCATCTGCACCAGGCGCGCGCAGGGCGTGAAGCGCCCCGGGTACGCCGCGTCCAACCGCTGGAGCTGCTGCACGATCGCCGCCGCGCCTGACGCGTCCACGTGGCGAAACGGGCCGCCGCGGAACGGCGGGAAGCCGATGCCGAACACCGCTCCCACGTCGCCGTCGCGCGGCTGCCGCACGATCCCCGCTTCGAGGCAGCGGACGGCCTCGTTCACCATCGCGAGCGCACAGCGACGCTGGATCTCGTCCTTCGGCACGCGCACGCGCCGCCGGCCGCCGGGGAGGAACTCGTACACGGTCTGATCTACGCCGCCCTTCTTCCCCCGTTGATCGTACCGGTAGAACCCGAGTTTCCCCTTCCGGCCGAACCGGCCCGCCGCGAGCATCCGGCCCATCGAGTCCGAGGGCCGGAGCCGGTCGCCGAATGCCGCCGCCATGATCGCACCCGACTTGCCGGCGATGTCGAGCCCGACTTCGTCCAGCAGTGTAATCGGCCCCACCGGGAACCCGAAGTCGAGCATCGCGCCGTCCACCTCCTCGATGGCCACGCCTTCATCGAGCAGCCGCCCGGCTTCGTTGAGGTACGGCGCGAGAATCCGGTTCACGAAGAACCCCGGGCTGTCGTGCACGATGATGACCGTCTTGCCGAGCTTGCGGCCGAACGCGACGGCCGTCGTGATCACGTCCGGCGCGGTCTGCGGCGTCACGATCACCTCGAGCAGCGGCATCCGGTGCACGGGCGAGAAGAAGTGCATTCCGATGACGCGCTCGGGCCGCCGCGACCGCTCGGCGACTTTCGCGATCGGGATCGTGCTCGTGTTCGTCGCGACGATCGCGTGCGGCGGGAGCACGGCCTCGACCTCGGCGAGCACCTGATGCTTCACCGCGAGGTCTTCGAACACGGCCTCGATCACGAGCGGCACGCCGCCGAAGCCGGCGTACCCGATGGTTCCCGAGACGAGCGAGAGCTGGTCCTCGAACTGCTGGCGCGTGACCTGGCGCTTCGCGAGCCGGTCCTTCAGCACGTCGCGCACCGCGCTGAGGCCGCGCCCTACCTGCGCGTGGGTCGTGTCCTTGAAGCGCACGGAGACGTCCTGCATCGCCGCCACCGCGGCGATCCCGGCGCCCATGAAGCCCGTCCCGAGGACGCCGATCCGCTTCACGTCGAGCGGAGCTGGCGCGTCGCCCGCGACGCCCGCATCCTTCTTGAGCGACGTCGTGGCGTAGAAGAGGAAGATCAGCTCGCGCGAGACCGCGGTGGACGCCATCTGGCCGAAGAGGCGCGCCTCCTCGGCGTAGCCGCGTTCGCGCGGACCCCGGTACGCCGCGCGGACCGCGGCGATCGCCGCGTCGAGCGCCGGGTAGTTCCCGCGCGCCTTCCGGCGCGTCATCGCGCGCGCCTGCGCGAGTACCAGCGCGCGGCCCGCCGGGTTGCCGTCGAGCAGAAGCGCGAGCACGCCGCGAGGGCGCCGTCGCGCGCGCGGCAGCGCACCGCTCGCGAGCTCCTTCGCGCGCCGCATCGCCACATCGCGCAGGATGCTCGGATGCACCAGTTCGTCCACCAGCCCCATCTGCCGCGCCTTCCTGGCGCGCACGTTCTTCGCGGTGAGGATCACGTCGAGCGCCGCGCGCAGGCCGATGGTCCTCGGGAGGCGCTGCGTCCCGCCCGCGCCCGGGATGAGTCCGAGCTGCGTCTCCGGGAACGTGAAGACGGTCTTCGGATGGTCCGTCGCGACGCGGTACGCGCACGCGAGCGCGGCCTCGAGCCCGCCGCCCAGGCATCCGCCGTGAATCGCGGCCACCACCGGCGCGCGCGACCGCTCCAGCCGGAGCATCATCCGGTGCCCCATCGCGCTCGCAGCCTCGGCGTCCGGCGCGCCCTTGAACTCCAGGAACGCGTCAATGTCGGCGCCGGCGATGAACGCGTCGGGCTTCCCGCTGATCAGCACCGCCGCCTGCACCGCCGGATTCCGCTCGAGCTCGCCCAGGATCGTGTCGAAGCCCGCGATGACGGACTCCGAGAACTTGTTCACCGGCTCGTTCGGCAGATCGAAGGTGATGACGGCGACCCCCTCCTCGATCGAGAGCCGGAGCGCGCGCGTGACCGGGCTCATCGGCGCTCCACGACCATCGCGAAGCCCAGCCCGCCCGCGGCGCAGACGGTCATCAGCCCGAACTGCGCGCCGCGGCGCGCGAGTTCGTTGACGAGCGTGGTGGTGATCCGCGCGCCCGTGGCGCCGAAGGGATGGCCGATCGCGATGGAGCCGCCCAGTACGTTGAGCCTCGCCCGGTCCACCGCGCCCACCGGCTCGCGGAAGCCCGCGCGCTCCGCCCAGTGCACCGACTCGAAGCCACGGAGATTCGAGAGTACCTGCGCCGCGAACGCCTCGTGCATCTCCACGAGGTCCATGTCCTTGAGCGTGAGTCCCGCACGCTGCAGCGCCACCGGCGCGGCGAGCACCGGCGCCTGCAGCAGTTGCTCGCCGGGATCGAGCGCCGCGTAGGCGTAGCTTCTGATGAACGCGAGCGGCTGGTAGCCGAGCGCGGCGGCACGGTCTTCGCGCATCAGGAGTACCGCCGCGCCGCCGTCGGTGAGCGGGGAGGCGTTCCCGGCCGTCACGCTTCCGTAGCGGCGGTCGAAGACGGGCCGGAGTGCCGCGAGCGCCTCGAGGTTCGTGTCGGACCGGATGCCGTTGTCCTCGGTCATCGCCTGGTCGTACGACGGCGGCACGTAGACCGGCGCGATCTCCGCCGTGAGCCGTCCGTCGCGCGTGCCCGCTGCCGCGTTCAGGTGGGACTGAAGCGCCAGCGCGTCCTGCTCGCGGCGCGGAATCTGGTTCAGCTTCGCCATCTTCTCCGCCGACTGCCCCATCGTCTCGCCCGTCGTGGGCTCGGCGATGGCCGGAGTGACGGGAATGAAGTCCCTCGGCCGGAGGCGCGCGAATGCGCCGAGGCGCTGGCCGAGCGTCTTCGCCTTCGCGGCGGCGACGAGCACGTCCGAGAACCCGCGCGAGTGGAGGATCGGCACGGCGGACAGCGATTCCGCGCCGCCCGCGATCGCGATCGTCGCGTGGCCGAGCGCGATCTGGTCCGCCGCGTCGGTGATCGCCTGATTCGCCGAGGCGCACGCCCGGCTCACGCTCCACGCCTGCGCGCGTTTCGGCAGGAGGGGCATGAGGGCGACCTCACGCGCGATGTTGGGCGCGAGCACCGACGGGATGACCGTGCCGAACACGAGCAGGTCGAGCGCGTCCACGTCGAGGTTGGTCCGGTGCACCAGTTCGCGCACGGCGATCTTCCCCAGCTCGATCGCGCTGACGCCCCTGAGCGTCGTGCCAGCCCGGGCGAACGGTGTGCGCACGCCCGCCACGATGGCGACGCGCCGGCCGCTCTCGGAGAGTGCCATAGAGAGCGAAAGTTAGGGAGGCCCCGGACGACCCGCTATTCGGCCGGCACGGCGCACACGACGCTGAAGTACCTTTCCCGCCGGTGACGATGCCCTCCACGTCCGGTCCGCCCGTCCGGTGGCGCGACGACGCGCTGGCGCGCCTCGCGGGCGAGCGCTTCGACGTCCTCGTCATTGGCGGCGGCATCACCGGCGCCGGCGTCGCGCGCGACGCCGCGCTCCGGGGGCTGCGCGTGGCGCTCGTCGAGCGCGAGGACTTCGCGAGCGGCACGTCGAGCCGGTCGTCGCGCCTCGTGCACGGCGGCGTGCGCTACCTCGAGCACGGCTACCTCCATCTCGTAGCCGAGTCGAGCCGCGAGCGGCGCATTCTCCTCGACACGGCCGGCACGCTCGTCAAGCCGCTCAAGTTCACCTGGCCGGTGTACCGCGGCGCGCGCATCCCGCGCTGGAAACTCGCCGCCGGGCTCTGGCTGTACGACCTGCTGGCGCACTTCGGGAATGTCGGGCGCCATCGCACGCTGAGCGCCGCGCGCGTCCTCGCGGAGGAGCCGCGCCTCGCGCGCGAGGGGCTGGCCGGCGGCGCCATCTACTACGACGCCGCGACCGACGACGCGCGCCTCACGCTCGCGACCGTGGGGGACGCCGCCCGCGCAGGCTCCGTGGTGCTCAATCACGCCGAGGTCACGTCACTGATCTTCGAGCGGGCGCGGGCGGTCGGCGTCACCGTGCGCGACGGCCGCACGGCGCGCGCCTTCGAGGTGCGCGCCGAGCACCTCGTGAACGCCACCGGCCCGTGGACCGACGCCATCAGCCGCATCGAGCACCCCTCGTCGTCGCCCGCCGTGCTCGGCACGAAGGGCGTGCACCTCGCCGTCCCCGCGGCGCGCGTGGGCAACCGCGGCGCCGTGACGCTCCTCGCGCCCGTGGACCAGCGGGTGATGTTCGTGCTCCCCGCCGGAGGACACACGATCATCGGCACCACGGACACCCACACCAACGAGAACCCGTCGGACGTGCGCGCGACGGCGGCCGACGTGCGGTACCTGCTCACCTCCGTGAACGCGTTCTTCCCCGCCGCGAAGCTCACGGAGGATGACGTCGTCGCGGCGTGGGCGGGCATTCGCCCGCTCATCGCGCGCGGCCACTCGGGCGACCCGGCCGCGGCGTCGCGCGAGCACCGGATCTTCGTCGGGCCGCGCGGCGTGATCGCGGTCACCGGCGGCAAGCTCACGACGTATCGCGCGATGGCCGCCGAGGTCGTGGACGTGGTGGAGCGGCAACGGGGCCGGCCGCCGACGCCGTGCACGACGGCGACGCGCGCCCTCCCCGACGACGGATGGCCGGCCGCGGAACGGTCGCGCGAGGCCGCGCCGGGCGGCGAGCGCGAGGGGAGCACCGCGCCCGGCGCGCTGCTCGTCCCGGGGCTGCCCTATACCGTGGGGGATGTCGTGCGCGCCGTCGAGCGCGAGTTCGCGTGCACGATCGGCGACGTGCTCGTGCGGCGCACCCACGTCGCGTTCGAGACGCGCGACCACGGATCCTCCGTCGCGCCGCAGGTCGCGGCGCTGCTGGCGCCGCGGCTCGCGTGGACCGAGGCCGATCGCGCGCGCGCTCTCGACGACTATCGCGCGGAGGTCGCGCGACTGTTCACCATCGAGCCCTGAGCGCCGAACGGGCCGCGCGAACTGCGCGCACTCGGCGCATCCCGTGCGTCGCGTTCGCCGCGCTCGCGGCGTTCGCGGCCCGCTCCGCCCCGGCCACTCACTCGAGGTCGTCCGGCGCCGCGTCGTGAATGGTGGTCAGCTCCACGATCTTGAGCTTGCGCACGCGGGAGGGGAGCTTGAGCAGCACGACCTCTCCCGTCCCGCGACCGAGCACGGCGCGCCCGATCGGCGACGACATGGTCACGTGCCCATCCTCGAATTCGACCGAGTCGCCGAACACCAGGTGATAGGTTTCGCGCTCCGCGGATTCCTCGTCCACCACGACGATGCGCGAGCCGAGGCCGACCTTGTCCCTCGGGATTTGCGCGAGATCCACCTGCGAGAGCTTGCTGAGCCGCGACGTGAGCTGCCCGAGCCGCGCCTGCACCAGCCGCTGGCGCTCGAGCGCGGCCTTGTACTCCGAGTTCTCGCGCAGGTCGCCCATCTCCGCTGCGCGGCGGATCTCGCCGGGCAGCGTGCGGGTGAGCTCGATGCGGAGCTTCTCGACTTCCTCGGAGAGCTTCTGCTTCAGCGCCTCGATCATGGCTCGTTCGGGTGGCCGTGGCGCCCCACGCGGCGCCGCGCAAGAAAAGGCCGGCGCCCGGCCTGATTCGACTCGGCCGGGCGCCTGCTCTGGTTCAACATACGGCGCGCCGACGCGTCCTGCAATCGGACGCGGCAGCGGCTAACGTTCAGCCATGCTCCGGGAAGAGCGCCACGGCGACGTCACCCGGCTGATCTTCCGGTCGTGGCGCAGCCGATCGCTGGGCTTCGACGTCAGCGCTTACGCGGTGCGCGGCGCGCTCATTGACACCGCCTTCCACGCCGTCGGCGCCGAGCTGGGCGCGTGGCTCGACACGCACCGCCCCGACGGCGTGATCGTCACCCACTACCACGAGGACCACGCCGGAAACGTCGCGCTCGTCGCGCGGCGCGGCTGTCCGCTCTGGATCGCCCGGGAGACGGAAGAGCGCGTGCGACGTCCGGCGCCGATTCGCCCGTACCGCCGCTGGTGCTGGGGTGCGCAGCCGCCGCTCCTCGTGCCCGTCCTGCCCTTCGTGCACGCGCAGCTCGACGTGATGCACGCGCCGGGGCATTCGAGCGACCACCACGTGGTGTGGGACGCCGAGCGCGAGACGGTGTTCGGCGCCGATCTCTTTCTCGGCGTCCGGGTGCGCGTGGCGCACCCCTTTCCGCGCGAGGACGTGCGCGCGCAGGTCGCGTCGCTCCGCCGCGTGGCCGCGCTCCGCCCGGCGCGCCTGTTCGACGCGCACCGCGGGCTCGTCTCCGGCGCGGTCGCGCAGCTCACGGCCAAGGCCGACTGGATCGAGGAGACGGTGGACCGCGTGGACGCGCTCGTGGCGGAGGGGTGGGACGACCGCGCGATCGTGCGGCGGCTCTTCGGCGGCGAGGACTCGACAGCGTGGCTCACGCACGGCGACTACTCGCGGCGGAACTTCGTGGGCTCCGCGCGCGCGACGCGCCGTGCGTGACGGCGAGCGCGAGGCCGCGACCCCGGCGCGGCTACGCCCCCGCGAGCTCGCGAACGCCGCCTCGACCCGACGCGGCTACGCCTTCCGCGACTTCGCGAACGCCGCCTTGAGCCGCCGCATCAGCGTCTCGCGCCGGTCATACAGCCGCCTGAGCGGCCGCGGCTTCCGCCTGGCGAGCGCGTAGCTCGTGAGGAGCGGGAGCGCGATGGTGGAGTCGAGGTAGCAGACCACCGCGTCGGGAAGCCGGTCGGGGTCGATCTTTCCCCAGCTCACCGCCTCCGCGGGCGTCGCGCCCGAGAGCCCGCCGGTGTCGGGGCGGGCATCGGTGACCTGCAGGAAATAGTCGTGCCCCTTCTCGTCAATGCCGAGCACCTCCTGGATCTGCGGCTCGGTCTGGAGCGCGAAGTTCTTGGGGCTCCCGCCGCCGAGAATCAGCACCGCGCTCTTGCCGCCGCTCCGCTTCGCGCCGAGGACGATGCTCGCCGTCTCGTTGACGTCGGCGCTCGCGTCAATCGCGCAGGCGTACCCCTCGAGCGCGAGCGCGGCGACGTTCATCCCGATCGAGCTGTCGCCGGGCGACGAGGTGTAGACCGGCACGCCGCAGCGGTGCGCCGCACTGAGCAGTGACCGGTTCCTGATGCCGAGGACGCGCTCGCGCTCCCCCACGTACTTCCCGCACCGGTGGTGGAACTCCGCGCTCGACATCGCGTGCTGGAACTCCTCCGCGCGGAGGATCTGCCGGAAGAAGGCGTCGGTGGACAGGAGCACGTCGTAGTCGAAGAAGATGTCGTAGATCCGGACGACCCCTTCCTCGCGCAGCACCACGTCCGACTCGTTCGCGTTCCCGCGGTGCATCGCGAGCCCCAGGCCGAAGTGCGCGTCGTGGTACAGGTTGGCGCCCGTGGAGACGATCCAGTCCACGAAGCCCGCCTCGAGCAGCGGGATGAGGCAGCTCATCCCGAGCCCCGCCGGCGTCAGGGCCCCGGTGAGCGTGAGCCCCACCGTCACGTCGCGCGCGAGCATCTTCCCGCTGAAGAGCTGGCACGCCTCGCGCAGCCGCGCCGCGTTGTACGCCTGGAACGTCCCCTCGATCAGCTCGGCGACCGACTCGTGCCCGTCCACGCGTCGCGGGTCGATCTTCCGCCCGCGCAGGAAGCGGCTCGCCTCCCGGGCGACGTGGCGCTCTCCCGCGGCCTCGCGCGCCTCGGCGGACCGTTTCTGCGTCGCCTTCGGCCCCGCGGCGCTCGCGCGTCGCCGGCGCTTCACTGCCGGTCCCGCTCCTTGGCCTTCTTCAACTGCGCTTCGTGGGCCGCCGCCACCACCTCCACGGCATGCGCCGGATCGTCGGTCAGCGTCATGATGTCGAGTTCGCCGGGGGAGATCTTCTTCTCCCCTTCCACCCGCGACTGCAGCCAGCGAAAGAGCCCGGCCCAGTAGTGCGTGCCGAACAGGATCACCGGAAACTGGGAGATCTTCCCCGTCTGGATGAGCGTGACCGCTTCGAAGAGCTCGTCGAGCGTGCCGAAGCCGCCCGGGAAGATCACGAACGCGGCGCTGTACTTGACGAACATCGTCTTCCGCACGAAGAAGTAGCGGAAGTTGACGAGCATATCCACGTACGGGTTGGAGCCCTGCTCGAAGGGCAGCTCGATGTTGCACCCGACGGAGCGTCCGCCGGCGAGCCGCGCCCCCTTGTTCGCCGCCTCCATGATCCCCGGGCCCGCGCCGGTGATCACCGCGAAGCCGCGCGCCGCGAGCAGCGCGCCGAGCCGCTCCGCGTTCGCGTACTGCGGATCGTCGGGCTGCGTGCGCGCGGACCCGAACACGGTGACCGCCTTCCCGACGCTGGCGAGCTTGTCGAAGCCCTCGATGACCTCGCCCATGATGCGCAGCACGCGCCACGGATCGCTCCGGGTGAAGTCCACGCCGGGCGGCAGCCCCTGCAGGAGCCGTTCGTCCTCGGTGACGTAGCGCTCGAGTGCGTCACGGATCGTTTCGTCCACGAGGCGGCCCGACTTGCGCCTGGGCCGCGGCGTCGCCGGGCGGGCGGCGCCGTCGCCGCGCGCGGCGGGCGGCCTGGGCTTCCCGGTCTTCTCTCTCGCCATGCGAGCAGTTTACTAACGCGCGTGGCTTCCCGCGACCTCGCGCGACCACCGTCGCCATCCTCGTCGGACGCCACGCCGGACTCCTCGCGCCGCCCGGGTCCCGCTGGTACGGCCGCCGCGAGTGCCGGCCGCCGGCTACGCCGCCGCGCGTTCAAACAGATCGCGGAGCCGCGCAGCGAGCGCGCGCTGCCGCGCGCGCAACGCCGCCACGCGTTCCCGTTGCAGGTGCAGCGTGAAGAAGCGCCGGATGGCCGCCCACGACAGGCGTCGCGACTCAGCGACGATGAGCCCGCCGAACGCCACCACCGGCAGCACGAAGAACACGAGCGCCCCGCCCAGCGCACCGAGCACGAGCGACGACGCGAGGGCGAGCAGGACGAACCAGCCGAGGAAGATCGCGCCGCCGTAGAGCACGCGAAACGTCGGCACCGCGTCCTCCCCCTCGCGCCGCGCCATCTTCGTCGCGATCGTGCCCGTGAGCTCCCGCGGAAGCCAGAAGAGCAGGAGCCCGAGGCCGGCGAGCGGGAGCGCAACGACGAGCGGAAGCCGCTTGAGCGCCCACATCGCCGCCGCCTCCGACGAGACCGGCGCCGTCAGCGTGAGGGGCGTGAGCCCGAGCCGCGTCAGGAGGCGGTCGTGCAGGCGCAGCTCGCGTACCACCTGGCGCCACTCGGAGTCCTCATCCAGCCGCAGGCGCGCGAGCGCCTCGGTCGCCAGGCGCAGCCGCTCCATCTCGCCCCGCGCATCGCTCGACGCTCCGAACTCGGCGCGCCACACGCGCTCCGCGCAGCGCACGAGCTGCTCGTCGCGCCAGTCGTGCAGGTTGAGCGTCACGGCGCGCATCGAGGCGTCAATGCGGCGCGTGAGTTCTCGCACCGCTTCCTTGTCCGTGGGGCCCCGGGCGGCGAGGTCGTTCCACGCGCACGACACGCCGACGATGACGCGCGCCTCGCTCCGGAACGTGCGGCGATCGCGAAAGACGAGCCCCAGCGGCACGATCGGGAACGCGTGGCCGAGCGGCTGCGCCGCGCCCAGCGCGATGCGCGCGGCTCCCGTCTTGAGCGGCTGCAGCCGCGGCGCGCTGTGACTGATGCCCTCGGGGAAGATCCCCACGGCGAACCCGTCGGCCAGCGCCGCGTGCACGTCACGGAACGAGTCGAAGTTCTGCGCGACGAGCCGCGGATCGTCCTGCTGGCGATAGACCGGCACCGAGCCGACCGCCCTGATGAGCCAGCCGATCCCCGGGTGGACGAAGAGCGGCGCCTTCGCCATGAATCGCACCTGCCGCCGCGACGCGACCGTCACCAACGCGGGGTCCATCAGCGAGTTGGTGTGGTTGGCCACGAGCAGCACCGGCCCCGCGCGCGGCACCTCCGCGCCGCCCACGGAAAGGCGGTAGTACGAGTGGCACGCCGCCCGGCTCAGCGCGGGCATGAAACGGTAGAGCCACATGCTGAACGGAATGATAGACGGCGTCCCTTCCGGCGCGAAGCGCGACGGCGGACGCCGGCATCCCGGACGACGGCGGGACACCGTCGCCCGGCGTCCGGGAGTTGATGCCCGCGTGGAGCGCCGCGATCTTGAGAGACGATGCCCTGGCTTCAGCTCGTCGGACAACTCGCCGCGCGCAGCCTCGCGCGGCCCGCGCTCGCGGCCGACCTCGTCCGCGTCGCCTGGCGCTTCCGCTCCCGCCGTTGGCTCCGGCGCTTTCCCTTCCTTCCCCTCCCGGCGATGGACTACGTGCGCTGGCGGATGCATACCGCCTACGGCGACCATCACGCCGTGCCGCCGGTGGACGACGTCGTCCGCTACGCGCGATGGGCGCGGCACGCCGGGTGAACGCGTCGCTCGCCGGGCGGGGCGCGCGCACGTCGCTCGAGACGCGGCTCAAGGCGCAGGCGTTCGGACTCGGCTTCGACCTCGCGGGCATCGCGGCGCTCGGGCCCGCCGACTCCGCGCACGCGTTCGACGCGTGGCTCGCGCGCGGCTACGCCGGCGAGATGCGGTACCTCGAGGGTGCGGGCGCGGAACTCCGGCGGGACTCCACGCGCCCGGCACCAGGAATGCGCTCGGCGCTCGTCGTCGGCCTCAACTACGGCGGCACGCAGCCGAGTGGGCCGGTCGCCCGCTACGCCCGGGGCGGCGACTACCACGTCGTGATCCGCGCGAAGCTCGAGGCGATCGGCCGCTGGCTCGCGCTCGAGTCGCGCGTTCGTGCGCGCACGCGCGCCTTCGTGGACACCGGGCCCGTGCTCGAGCGCGACCTCGCGCGCCGCGCCGGGCTCGGGTGGTTCGGCAAGAACACGAACCTCATCCACCCGCGGATCGGCTCCTTCTTCTTCCTCGGCGCGCTCTTCACGGATCTCGACCTCGCGCCCGACGCGCCCTTCGAGGCCGACCGGTGCGGCCGCTGCTCGCGCTGCCTCGACGCCTGCCCCACGCACGCCTTCGTCGCGCCGCGCGTCCTCGACGCCACGCGTTGCATCTCCTACCTCACCATCGAGCTCAAGGGCGCGATTCCGCTCGCGCTGCGCGCGGCGATGGGCGAACTGCTGTACGGCTGCGACATCTGCCAGGACGTCTGCCCGTGGAACGTGCGCTTCTCGCGCGACGCGGCGGAGCCGGCTTTTGCGCCGCGTCCCGACCGCGCGTCGCCCGACGCGGAGGAGCTCCTGCGCCTCGATGAGACGGCGTGGCGCGAGCGATTCGCCGCGACCGCGATGAGCCGCGCGCGCCGTCGCGGACTCGCCCGCAACGCCGCCGTCGCGCTCGGCAACCGGCGCGACCCGGCCGCGATCCCCGCGCTCACCGCCGCCGCGCGCGACGACTCCGAGCCGCTCGTGCGCGAGCACGCGGCTTGGGCGCTGGAGCAGTTCCGATGACGCCGGGCGGGCCCGGCACGCCACCCCGCCGCCGGTGAAGCGGCCGGAGCTCGCCCTCGGCGGCGTGCTGCTCACCGTCGCGGCCTTCATCGCCTGGGAGGCGAGCCGCGCGCCGCGCCGCCCGCGGGCGCCGGAACCGCCGGTCGAGGACACCGCGAACGCCGGCGGCGGCGAAGCCGAGGGGCTCGGGCTGTCGCGCCTGCGCCGCTCGGCGCTCCCGCCCCCGCCCCCGAGCGACTACGCCGACATCCGCGCGCGCCTGACGGCGGCGAGGGGGGCGACCTACATGGACGACATCCTCGCGCAGCGCGGCAACTACGTCGCGCGCTGGGTGGACCGGCGGGAAAACCCGATCACCGTGTGGATCCAGCCCAAGCCCCCGCTCCGCGACTTCTGGCCGGAGTTCCGTGACCGCGCGCGCGACGCGTTCTACACGTGGGCCGCCGCCGGTGTGCCGGTGAAGTTCCTCTTCGTGGACGATTCGACGGCCGCCGAGGTGCGCCTGCGCTGGGTGGATCGCTTTCGCGACGCGGCCGCCGGCAAGACCTACTGGGCGCGCGACCAGAACTGGTGGATCGTCGAGGCCGACGTCGAGATCGCCACGCACCGCTCGACCGGCGAGGCGTACGACCAGATGATGGTGCGCACGATCACACTGCACGAAGTCGGCCACGTCATCGGCCTCGACCACAGCCGGAACCCCGACGACCTCATGTCCGCACGCGTGCGTGTGACGGGGCTCTCCGCGGCCGATCTGCGCACGGCATCGCTCGTCTACCGGCTGCCGCCGGGCTCCGTGGTGCCGCCGGCCGCTCCGTAGTGCCGCCGGGCGCTCCGTAGCGGCCTGGCCGCATCGGTCGCGGCGGTCGCGGCGGAGCCGCGCGCGCCGCCCTCAGCGCTCGTCGCGCTCGTCGCGCTCGTCGCGCTCCGACGGCTTCCAGCGCAGCACCAGCGTCTGCGTCTTGCCGGCCCGGACGACCTGCAACTTCACGCTGTTCCCCTTCGCGTTGCTGATGATGCGTTGCAGCGCGCGGGGGGAGTTCACGAGCTCGTCATCCGCCGAGACGATCACGTCGTTGCCACGGAGTCCCGCGTCCTTGGCCGGCGAGCCCGGGAGGACCTTCATCACGAGCACGCCGTTGTCCACGCGGAGCGACTCACGCCAGTCCTCGTCGAGCGCCATGAACGTGGCGCCGGCGATGGAGGATCCGGTCGCGAAGACATAGCTGAAGGCGCCCGGCATCAGCGGCATCTCGGGTGGCCCCGGCGGGATGACCGGCGTTCGCGGCACGCGAGCCGCCCCCGGCGGACCGAGCTGGACGATCAGCGGTGCCCCGGGCTCGGCCTCGATGATGCGCCGCACCGACGAGCACTCGGAGCCGAAGTCCGCCGGCCGCTTCTCGACCACGATCGTGAGCTCTCGCTGCGCACCGACGCGTTCAACCTGAAGCGTGACGCGCGCGCCGGGCTTCAGCAGCGCGCTGACCGGCACCGGGCGGCGCGTGTCGTAGCCCCCGATCGACCGCACGACGTCTCCGTTCCGCACGCCCGCCTTGCTCGCGGGCGAGCCCGGGGCGATCGAGAGAATCTCGGGCCAGTCGCGCAGCGCGGGCGCTCCTTCCACTTCCGCCACGTCCAGCAGTTCGCTGAATTCGAGACCGAGGTACCCCTCACGCTGCGGCGTCCCGTGGAGACAGTTCAGCTCGATCATCGTGATCAGCGACGCGGTCTTGCGCGCGATCTGACCGAGCGAGTCCGAGAGCTCACGCAGGTGCCGCGAGCTCCCGCGGTCACCGGCGGCCGCCTGCCGGAGGGCGGCGCCGACGGCCCGCTCCATCTGCTTCGACGCCATCAACTCCCGGACCATCCGCTCGATCGAATCCGCGTGGATCGTGATCCGCAGCACGCCGGCCGAGTCGCGCGCCATCGTGTCGCGTCGGATCACCCGCACGCGCGTGGGCTGCGCGCCCGCCGGGAGCGCAACGAGCACGAGGAGCACGAGGAGCACGCTCGCCGCGGCGAGCGTCGCTGCGGTGATCCGCCTCACCATCCGGCCTTCTTTCCTGGGCATCATTCAGTATTCCTTGAGTTTCCGCGCCGCCGGCATCGCCCGCCTGAGCTGGCTGAGCGTCGCCTCGCGCGCGGTCAACGTGCCGAGATAGTACTGGTTGAGCACCGGGTCCTGCGGCGCCTGGTAGAGCGCCGTCCGCGTCGCCGCCATCACCTCGTCGAGCGCCGCGAGGCGCGTGCGATACGTGCTCTGGTTGAGTCCGATGAAGTGTGCGCTCGTGTCCTGCGCGGCGAGGAACGCTGCCGCGCTCTGGTACGTCTGCTGCGCCGTGTTCATCGCCTGAAGGGCGGCGTCGCTCGTCGTGAAGCTCGAGACGGGCTGGACCGCCATCGCCCCGCTCCCGACCGCCCCGAGGGGGCCTGCGGGCAGGAGTGGGAGCGCCTGCGTCGCCGTCAGCCGTCCCGCGACCGCGCCACCGGCCACGAGCACGAGCGATGCCGCGATGCGCACCGCCCAGCGGCGTGCCACCACGCGCCGGTCCGGCGCCGCGATGATCCCCTCCGCGCGCAGGCGCGGCGCCAACGTCGCGAAATCGAAAAGCGGCGGTCCGGCGACCACCTGCGCCGCCGCCGCGAGCCGCGCCAACCGCCGCTGCGCCTGGAGCTCCGAGGCGCACGCATCGCACGTCGTGATGTGTGCCGCCTCCATCGGCGTCGGCGTGTCGTCCGACAGCGCCGCGAGGCGTTCAGGAGAGAGATGCGACATCGTCTGCGTCTTCCTTCGCCGGCAACGGTGCGTCCACCAAGTGCGCGAGCAGCCGGCGAAGCTTCGCCCGCGCCTTGAACAGCTGTGATTTCGACCCGCCCGACGTGATGCCGAGCTCGGCCGCGATTTCCTCGTGCGTGTACCCTTCCACGTCGTGCAGCACGAACACCGCACGCGCGCCGGGAGCCAGTTGCTGCACCGCCTCGTCAATGGTCTGCGCCAGCAGCGACCGGTCGCCGTCGTGCTCGACCACCGACGTGTCCTCCGCGATCTCCACCTCGACCTTCGACAGCCGCCGCATGGACCGCAGCGCGTTCAACGTGCGGTTGACCGCGATCCGGTGCGCCCACGTCGAGAACTGCGAATCTCCACGATAGGTCGGAAGCGCGCGGAAGATCTGAATCCAGACCTCCTGCGCGACGTCCGCGGCCTGGTCGGGGTCGCCCACCAGCCGCCGCACGAGCGCGTCAATGCGTGGCGCATGCTGCGTCCAGATGGCGCGCAGCGCGGCCTCGTCGCCGTTGACGGCACGACGGATCGTGATCTGGTCGGTGGGTCTCATGCCCATCTGGTGTGTCACGTCGGGAACGTGCAGGGTTGCCGGCGCCCCCGCCCGTCGCGGCGCGTGACAGGCGGATCCCATCACTCGTCTTGACGTATACGCACGAGCGCCGTAGCTCTTGTCCTCTCGTTAACCGTAGGTTCCACGGCCCTTTCGCGACAGCATCGAGCCTCGTGATCCTCCCGCTTCTCCTCGCCGCCGCCATCGCCCCGAAGCCCCCGGGCGGGCTCCCGGTCAAGGCGCCGCGAGACGTCGGCATGTCGGCCGAGCGGCTCGAGACGATTGATCGCGTCATCCGGCGCGGGATCACGGCGGGCGGCTACCCGGGCGCGGTCGTCGTCGTCGGGAGGCGGGGCGCCGCCGTCTGGGAGAAGGGCTTCGGCCGCCTGGGGTGGAGCGCCAGCAGTCCCCGCGTGCTGGCCGACCGCACGATCTATGATCTCGCCTCGCTCACGAAGGTCGTCGGCACCACGACCGCGGCGATGATCCTCTACGACGAAGGCAAACTCGATCTCGACCAGACCGTCACGCACTACCTGCCGCGGTTCTCCGGCGGCCTCAAGGATCTGGTCACCGTCCGCCAGCTGCTGATGCACCGGGGCGGACTCCCGGCCGGACGAGAACTCTGGCGTCACGCGCGTTCGCCGGAGGAAGCCAGGGAGATCGTGCTCAACGTGCCGCTCGAGTATCGCCCCGGCACGGGCCAGGTCTACTCCGACCTGGGCGCCGACCTGCTCGGCTGGGTCATCGAGGCCATCGCCGGCGAAGGGCTCGACGTCTTTCTCGAGGAACGCGTGTTCGAGCCGCTGGGGATGACCGACACCGGCTTCCGCCCCGCCGACTCGCTCGCCTACCGCATCGCGCCCACCGAGGTCACGCCGCCGCGCGGCTATCCCCTGCGCGGGGAAGTGCACGACGAGAACGCCTGGGTGCTGGGCAGCGTGACGGGCCATGCGGGCCTCTTCGGCACAGCGGGCGATCTCGCGGTGTTCGCGCAGATGATGCTGAACGGCGGCACGTACGACGGCGTGCGCATCGTGAGCGACTCCGCCGTGCGGCTCTTCACGGCGCGCGCCGCCGGCACCCGCGCGCTCGGCTGGGAAGTCGCCGAGGGGCAGCACGGGGCGGGCGACTACTTCGGCGAGCGCGCGTACGGGCACACCGGATTCACGGGCACCTCGCTCTGGATTGACCCCGACCGCGAGCTGTTCGTCATCCTGCTCACGAACCGCGTGCACGCGGCGCGCGCACGGCGCCCGTCGAAGGTGATCGCGGACGTCCGTGCCGACCTGGCCGACGCCGCCGCGCTCGCCGTGCTCGACGAGGAATACGCGGTCGCCGAGATGCCCGCGTCGTTCCGCGCCGACCTCGCGGTGGGGTGGAACCGGCCGCTGCGTTCGAGACGCGGACGGCGGAGCAAGCCCGCCACGCGCGGGAAGTCGAGCGCAGCGGCAGCGCGCGTGACGGTCCGGAAGGCGCCCGCCGCAGCCGTCGCCGCGAAGTCTCCGGCGAACAAGAGCGTGAAAAGGCCGCCGCCGACCGGCAAGGCGAGCACGCCGAAAGGGCCGGCCCCCAAACCGGGCTCGAAGGCACGGCCGTAGCCGCCGCGTCTCCCTCCCCGCCCCGGGGCGCACCTCATCCTACTGCGATTAGATTTGTCGGGTATCTCCTCCTGAGTGCCTGATGAGCGACGACCTCCACCCGAACGCCGGCTTGGGCAGCGCGCCGCCGACTATGCCGCGCGCGGTGGCCGGCGCAACGGCCGAGGGTGGCGTGTCCGTGGATCAGGTCAAGCTCGCGCTCCGCCGCGTGAAGGACCCCGAGCTCAACCTCAACATCCTGGACCTGGGTCTCATCTACGACATTCGCGTGGACCGGAACGACGTGAGCGTGGACATGAGTCTCACGTCGCCGGGCTGCCCGTCGGGTCCGGAGATCATGATGGAAGCGGAGGAGCAGCTGCGGGCGCTGGAGGGCGTCGGCGCGGTGTCGGTCAATCTCGTCTGGTCGCCGCCGTGGACGCCGGAGCGGATCGAGCCGAGGGTGAGGGCGTACCTGGGGTTTTGAACGGCGGGTGACGGTCCCGCTCACTTGCCCCCTGTCCCTGCCGTTACAAATAGGGCGAATCGTCCCGCGGCTTCGTCCCGGGAAACCCCCGCAGCGCCGCGACGAATCCTTCTCCAAGCACCGCGCGCTGCCACTGCCGGAGATCCCGGACCTCCTCGAGCTCCTCGAGCGATTGCGGGACACGTCGCGCGACCGCCTCCATCCGCTCGCGCGAGCAGAGCACGGCGGGGTCGAGCGCGAGCCGCTTCGCCGCCTCGTCGCGCACGCGTTTGAGCGCGGTGACTTTCGCCTCCTGGTCGGGGTCCTTCTCCCACTTGAGGGCCCGCGGGAACCGGGGCAGCTCCGCCTCGCGCACGGCGAGCCCGCGCTGCACGGCGTCCAGCACCTCGCGCCCCGCGCGCGCGACCATTCCGCGGGGCATCCCCTTGATCGCGCCAAGCGCCTCGAGTGACGTCGGCGCGGTGCGCGCGACCTCGAGCAGCACCTCGTTCGCGACGACGCGGAACGTCGCGCGGTCGAGCGCCCGCGCAGTGGCGTCGCGCCAGCCGACGAGCTCGCGGAGGAGCGCGAGCTCGCGCCGCGAGAGTTCGCGCGCGCCCTTCACGCGCAGGAACGCGGCGGCCGGGTCTTCCGGCTCCCACTTCGTGCCTTCGAGGCGGCCGAACTCCTCTCGCGCCCACGCGAGCCGGCCCTTCCGCTCCAGCTCCCGCGCGAGCGCGTCCCGGAGCGCGAGCAGGTGCATCGTGTCCTGCGCCGCGTACTCGAGCATCCCGTCCGTGAGCGGGCGCGCGGACCAGTCCGCGCGCTGATGCTTCTTGTCGAGCGTCACGCCGAAGTGCTGCGCGAGCAGCGCGGCGAGCCCGAAGGCGCTCACGCCGAGGAGCTGCGCGGCGATCCGCGTGTCGAAGATGCGCGTGACGTGCCACCCGTAGTCCTGGTGCAGGAGGCGCAGGTCGTAGTCCGCGTCGTGGAAGACGACCTCCACGCCCGGATCCTCGAGCAGCGCACCGAGCGCGGCGGGTGCCGCGATCGGCACGGGATCGATGATGGCGTGTCGCTCCCGCGTCGAGAGCTGGATCAGATAGATCCGGTCCACGAAACGGTGGAAACTCGCGCCCTCCGTGTCGAGCGCGAGTTCGCGTACCCCGCCGACGCCGTGGAGGAACTGCTCCACCGCCGCGTCCGTGTCGAGATACGCCACGCCGCCTTGTCGAGGCACCGACCGATGCTGGGCCACTCGCGTCCCTGGGTAACGAGCGTAGTTTGTGGGGAGAATCTAGCGACCGGACCTCCCGCCCCTCCCGTGATCGTCCTCGCCGGCGACATCTCGATCGGGTACGACGACGTGGGGAGCGGGCTTCCCATCGCGTTCGTGCACGGCTTTCCGCACAACCGGTCGCTCTGGGCGCCGCAGCTCGGCGGGCTTGCCGCGCCGTGCCGCGCGCTCGCCTTCGATCTGCGCGGCTTCGGCGAGAGTTCGCTGGTCCCGCCGGTCTCGATGGATCGGTACGCCGACGACCTCGCGGCCGCGCTCGCTGTGCTCGGGGTGCACTCCACGGTGATCGTCGGGCTCTCGATGGGCGGCTACGTCGCCTTCGCGCTCTGGCGGCGGCACCCGACGCTCGTGCGCGGACTCGTGCTCGCCGATACGCGCGCCGGGGCGGACGACGAGGCCGCCCGCGGGGCCCGTCGCGCGATGATCGCGCTCGCGCGCGAGAAGGGCGCTGCCGCCGTCGCCGACCGGATGATCGCGGGGATGGTCGGGAAGACGACGCGCGAGAAGAACCCCGACCTCGTGGAAGCGATGCACCGGATGATGTCGCGCGCCCCCGTCGAAGGGATCGCCGGCGCGCTCGAGGCGATGAGCGCGCGCGCCGACTCCACGCCGACGCTCGCCACGATCACGGTTCCGACGCTCATCGTCGTCGGTGAAGAGGACGTGCTGACGCCGGTCGGCGAGGCGCGCGCGCTGCACGCGGGGATCGCCGGCAGCCGCCTCGAAGTCATCGCCGGCGCGGGGCACGTGAGCAACCTCGAGCGGCCCGCGGCGTTCAACCACGTCGTGAGCGAGTTCCTCACGACGCTGACGAGCCAGTAGCCTACCGGGTCGGCCTCACCGGCGGATTCTCCCCCTTGAAGACGTCCCGGTTGATCTGGACGTACTGCTTCTGCTCCGCCGGCACATCCTCTTCGGGGAAGATCGCCGTCACCGGGCACTCGGGCTCGCACGCGCCACAGTCAATGCACTCGTCGGGGTGGATGTAGAGCATCTCCGGCCCCTCGTAGATGCAGTCCACCGGGCACACGTCCACGCACGACCGGTCCTTGACCCCCTTGCAGGCTTCCGTGATCACATACGTCATCGTGCGGTCGTCTCCGGGCTCGCGCGAGTGAAGGCGGAAGATTACCGCCCGCGACGCCCTCCTTCAAGTTGCCGCCGCCACGCCGCCGCCACGCCGCCGCCACGCCGCCGGCCTGCTATTCCTCCGCGTCGGCGGGCGTCGCATCTTGAGTCATGCGCCTCACGGTCAACGGCCGGCCGCACGAGATCGAAACTGCGCCGGCGGCGTCGCTGTTCGAGGTCCTGCGCGCGCGCCTCCTGCTGGCGGGCACCAAGATCGCCTGCGGGCGCGGGGAATGCGGCGTCTGCACCGTGCTTCTCGACGGCGAGCCCGTCTACTCGTGCCTGACGCTTGCCGCGGCCTGTGACGGCGCGGCGGTCACCACCGTCGAGGGACTCGCGCCGCCCGGTGCGCTCGCCCCGCTGCAGCGCGCGTTCATCGCGCACGACGCCGCGCAGTGCGGTTACTGCACGCCGGGTCAGCTCATCGCCGCGCACGCGCTGCTCGCGGCCAACCCGCGCCCGGCCGACGACGAGATCCGCGAAGCGATGAGCGGCAACCTCTGCCGCTGCGGGACTTACCCGAAGATCCTCGCCGCCATCCGGGCCGTCGCGCACGGCGAGTTCGCCGGGTTGGGGAGCGCCGGTGGCGCGTAAGCCCGTGGCGCGTAAGCCGAAGGCGCGTAAGCCGGAGGCGCGGGGCCGGGGACCGGCGCCCGGCCGATTCGTCGAGACGGCGGTCGAGGTCGAGGGCCGCACGGAGACGCGGATCGTCGAGATCCCGGCGTCCGAGCCCGCGCCCTGGACCGACGCCGCGCCGCTCGCCGTGGTCGGCGCGCGCGTGCCGCGCGTGGACGCGGAAGAGAAGGTCACCGGTCGCGCCCGCTACACGGCGGACATCGCGCGTCCCGGCATGCTCCACGCCGTCTTCCGGCGCGCCCCGATCCCGCGCGGGAGGATCCGGACGCTGGACCTCGCCCCGGCCAGGGCCGTGCCGGGCGTGTACGACGTGCTCGGCCCCGGCGACGCGCCCGAGAAGACACGACTCTTCAGTCGCGAGATCTTCTACGCCGAGCAGCCCGTGGCCGCCGTCTGCGCCGACACGCGCGCGGCCGCCATCCGCGCCGCGCACGCGATCGTCGTCGAGTACGACCCCGCGCCGTTCGCCGTCACGTTCGAGCAGGCCGTGGCGCCGGACGCGCCGAAGGTGCGCGCCAAGGGCAATCTGTATCCCGGCTCGCCGATCGTGGAGTCGCGCGGCGACCTCGACGCCGGACTGCGCGCCGCCGACGTCGTCATCCGCCGCGAGTACCGCACGCCCGTCGCGCTGCATTCGGCGCTCGAGCCGCACGGCGCCGTCGCCGAATGGGAAGGCGACCGGCTCACCGTGTGGGAATCCACGCAAGGGATCTTCCGCGTGCGCGAGCACGTCGCCAAGGCGCTCGGCGTTCCGATGTCGAAGGTCCGCGTGATCAAGGAGCAGATGGGCGGCGGCTTCGGTGCGAAGAACGGCGCCGGCGCGCACACCTACGCCGCCGCGCTCTTCGCCCGGCGCACCGGCCGCCCGGTGCGTTGCGTCAACGATCGCGAAGCGGAGCAGACCGACAGCGGCAATCGCCCCGCCACGACACAGCGCGTCACGCTCGGCGCGAAGAGGGACGGCACGCTCACCGCGATCCACCTGGTCGCCGATGTGCCGCTCGGCATCAGCGGCTGGGAGGGCGGCCCCGGGCAGTTCTATCACGAGATGTACGCGTGCCCCAACGTGCGCACGGAGGAGACCTTCGCCTACGTGAACACGAGCGGGATGCAGGCCTTCCGCGGCCCCGGCTACACCGAGGGCGCGTTCGGCCTCGAGAGCGCGATGAACGCCCTCGCGCGGGAACTGCACATGGATCCGATCGCCCTTCGCGTGAAGAACTTCGCGGAGCGCGACCCGCGGAAGAACCGGCCGTACACCGGCAACAGGCTGCTCGAGTGCTACGAGGAGGGCGCACGCCGCTTTGGGTGGAAAACCGTCAACCGTGAACCGTCAACTGTCAACCGTAAACGTCGTGGTGTTGGTCTTGCGTCGCAGGTCTGGCCCACCGGCGGCGGCCCCCCCGCCTACGCCCTCGTCCGGATCAACTCCGACGCCACGGTCGAAGTCCTCACCGGCACGCAGGACCTGGGCACCGGCGCGCGCACCGTCCTCGCGCAGATCGCCGCCGAGGCGCTCGGCGCGAAGCTCGAACACGTGCGAATGATCATCGGCGACACCCAGAGTCTCCCCTACACCGGCAACTCCTGGGGCTCGATGACCACGGCGTCCGTCGGCCCCGCCGTGCGGATGGCCGCCGAGGACGCCAGGCACCAGCTCGTCGAGGCCGCCGCGACGATGCTCGCGGCGACGCCGGACGCGCTCGAGGTGCGTGACTCGCGCCTCATCGTGCGCGACACTGATCGCACGATGACCTTCGCGGAGGTCACCGGACAGCTCGGCGACGTGATGATCATCGGCAAGGGCTCGCGCGGACCCAACCCGCCGGACGTCGCGATCATGACGTTCGGCGCGCAGTTCGCCGAGGTCGAGGTGGACGTCGAGACGGGGATCGTGCGCGTGCTCCGCATCGTCGCCGTGCACGACGCGGGGCGCATCATCAATCCGCTCCTCGCCGAGAGCCAGCTCGAGGGCGGCATTCTGCAGGGGCTCGGCTACGCGCTCTTCGAGGAGCGCGTGCTCGATCGGACGTTGGGGCGGCAGCTGAACGCCAATCTGCACGACTACAAGATCCCGACGATGGCCGACGTTCCCGTGATCGAGGCGTTCTTCGTGCCGGGCGCCGACCCGCGGGCGAATCACACCGGTGCGCGCGGCCTCGCCGAGCCGCCGATCATTCCCACGGCGCCCGCGATCGCCGCCGCGGTGGCGGATGCGATCGGCGCCGAGGTGAGCGAGATTCCCCTCACCCCGTGGCGCGTGCTCGAGGCACTGGCGCGGGGATAAGCCGAGACGCCTCCACGTTTTGGCAAGTTATGGAAAACTCCCATATTATGTTTGGGAGTTGACTAAACTCCTATCGCCCTGCAGATTCAGTTCACGGCTCCTCCATGGCGGTCTCAAGAACTGCGCTTCGGGTGAAATTCGGTCACTTTTATGGGAACTTCTGCGCGCGCCGCGTCCGAAATCGAACGGCTCTCCACTGCCGGCGAGACTCTTGAAGTTGAGTTCAAAGTCGATCGGCCGAAGAAACTGAGCGATTCTGACCTCATTGAATCAGCGGTATGCCTCGCGAACGGGCGAGGCGGAACGATTCTACTGGGCGTCGAGAATCGAGGCGCGATCACGGGCCTCCATCAGGATCGCGGAGCGCATCCGGATCCCCGCTCATTCGAGGCGCTCGTCGCGAACAAGACGGTGCCCTCCGTTGTCGTGCGCTGCGAGATCGTGCGCGTGCGCGGTGTGCAGGTGGCGGCCTTGGACGTGCCCGTCAGCAGGCAGCCGGTCGGTACAACCGACGGCAAGTACAAGCGCCGCGGCTGGGGCGGCGACGGAAAGCCTGCATGCATCCCGTTCCTCGCGCATGAGATGCTGTCGCGCGCAGCGAGCTTCGGCGACCTCGACATTTCGGCGAGGCTCGTGCCTGATGCGTTATGGGACGATCTCTCTACCGTCGAATTCGAGCGCGTGAGAGCGACGGTCCGCAAGAATCCGAGCGTGGCCGACCGTCTCCTGCTCAATCTGAGCAATGTCGAACTGGTGAAGGCGCTCGGCCTCGGGAACGGCAGTGACCGAATCGAAGAGTTGACCGTGGGTGCACTCCTGATGTTCGGCACGGAATCCGCTCTTCGCCGCTTTGTTCCCACACATGAGGTCGCGTTCCAACTACTCAAGGGCACGAGGGTTGCCGTGAACGAGTTTTTCTATGGCCCTCTGGTGCAGATCGCCGAGGCAATCACGAGCAGATTCGATGCACGCCATCACGAAGTAGAGTTCGACCTCGGCCCCGTGCGCATCGGCATTCCGGATTTCAGTCCGCGCGGGTTCCGCGAGGCCTTTCACAACGCTCTCGTCCACCGCGACTACGCGCGCCGCGGCACCACGCGAGTGCAGTGGCGCGACGAAGGCATCGAGATCGCCAGTCCTGGAGGCTTTATCGAGGGTGTGGCGCTCGACTCGATTCTCAGTACCGGGCCGCACCCACGAAATCCGCGCCTCGCGGACGCCTTGAAGCGAATCGGGCTCGTGGAGCGCGTTGGGCGTGGGATTCCGACGATGTACGAAGAGCAACTTCGCTACGGACGCTCCGCACCGAGCTACTCGCTCAGCTCAGACTCCGAGGTTCGGGTGCTCCTCTCCGGCGGAGAGGCGAACATTGCGCTGACTCGCTACCTCCTGGAGCAGGAGGCTCGCGACGTTCGGATCGGTGCCGAAGAGATGCTCTTCATCAACCATCTCGAACGCGAACGACGGCTTGACCCGGACCGGGCGGCGGCGCTCATCGGTCGCCCGCGTGCGGCGGCACTGGGAATCCTCGAGCGCCTTGTGGAAGCGGGAATTCTCGATGGCCGTGGCGAAGGAGCCCGGCGTGTGTTTCGCCTGTCTGCGTTGGCGTACGCCGCAATTGGCGATCAAGCTGAACACACGAGAGCAAGCGGCTTCGTCCCGCTGCAGCAGGAACAAATGGTGTTGCGCTATCTCTTCGACAATCCGCGGGTAGCGCGTCGCGACGTGGCCGACCTCTGTCAGCTCGATGCTGACGATGCGAGGAGGCTTCTGAGGAAGCTGTTGGCCTCCGAAAAGATCGTTCTTCACGGGACAAAGCGAGGCGCGTGGTACTCTCTCTCAACCAGCATGCGATCTGAGATGGCTCAGAGTCAGAAAAAGCACTCCCAAAAGCGGCCAAAACGATGAGAAAAGGGCAGCTAAGTCGTTGTATGACAACAAACATTGTTTCCCAAAAGCATCCCAAAAGTGACCCACAAGCGAGCATGCGTCACGCTCGCGGAGAAACTCGCGGCTCAGAAGCGGACGCGGCCATTGAGGCGGAGCGGAACCGTAGGCGGCGCGACTTGTTCGCCGCGCAGGAACGAAATCGAACGAAAGCGAGATGGGATGATCTCCGGGATTGAGCGGCAGCTTGAGCGACCGCAGCCGTTCTCGTCCGTATATTCGGTTCGCTGGCGTGTCGCGTGATCCAAGCTGCGCCGGTGCAGACCGGCACTGAGCATCGACGGCGTCTCGCCCTTGAGGGCCGCTCGTGATCCTGGTCAAGTCAATTCGTGTGTCTGGTTTTCGCTCGCTTGTGGACGCGACAATCGCGGGTGCGGGGAACTTGCACGCCCTGGTAGGAAAGAACTCCAGCGGCAAGTCGAACTTTCTGCGTGCACTGAATCTCTTTTTTAACAACGAGATTGAAGCCGGTCGCCCGTTCAACTTTGCACGCGACGTATTCGATCGGCCGAAACGGCGTCAAAAGAAGCGATTGGAGATCGCAATTGACTTCGAGCTGGGACCATCGTTCCACTTCCGCAAGCAGCAGGCCTATCTCGCGGCGTTAGGAACGCGGTTTCGAATTACGCGCACGTGGGAGTTGGATCCACGTCGCAACGTTCTCCCTCGATACACGGCGAGTGTCGACGGCAGCGCGATCCCAAACAGCGAGGCGCTCGCACCGCAGTTTCTTGCCCTCATCACATTCCGATATATCCCGAACAGGTCCGTTCCCGCGAGAATCCTTCAAGCGGAGAGTCAAACTCTTGCTTCGTCAATCTTCCGGCGAATGAAGGATCAGGCCGCGGCGGGGAAGTTGATGCAGCAGTTGACCGACGCCGCCGCACGGATGCTGAGGAGCGCAACCGCGGCCTTGGAGGCGACGGGATCTCCGATGACTCAGCCATCGGTGGCCACGAGAGCGCTGAGTGAAATGCTCTCTATGTCGGGGTTCCAGGCTCGAGGCCACCATGGTGGTGTTGTTCAAGATGAAGACTGGGGCGCTGGTCACCAAGCGTTCTTTCTCTACCAAGTCCTGCACGCTCTGGACACAGACTACAGCCGCTATTTCGGCTGGCGTCAGGCTACAATCTGGGCCGTTGAGGAGCCGGAGTCGGCGCTTCATCGCGAGCTTGAGACGCGATTGGCGGCAAGACTTCGGGACTGGGCTCATGCCAAGGACAGCCGATTGCAGGTGTTCGTATCGACACATTCATCGGTGTTCTCGATGGCGTCCGATTCGGGATCCTGGCTTGAGCTGCGTGACGCTGGCACGACGGTCCGTTCCGTCACCATTCCGGAGCTGGTCCGCTCGGCCGAACAGGAAGGTGTTAGCGGGTGGACACATCCCATTCTGGCCCATCCATGGAACACGGTGGTGCTCGTCGAGGGTGAGATTGACGCTGCCGTCTTGTCCCACGTGGCCGGGCTTTCCGCTCGGGACCACCTTCGGTTTCTTCCGCTGCCCCGACTCGACGAGTCAGAGGCGGCAGGCGGGAAGGATTCAATCGCATCCTACCTTAAGCGCCATCAACGATTGACCGCGAATCGCCCCCCTGAAGCCCCACTTCTGGTCCTGCTCGACTGGGAAGTGAGTGAAGACGACTTGCGAAAGGCCAGAAGCGCGTATGGAAGCGGCGGGCAGGACCGAGTGCTTCGGATGGATTCGTCCGTCTGCGACCCGAGAATGACTGGCGACTTCGCTGGGATCGAGCGGTTCTATCCGGCGCGGATTGTGCACGAGGCGCAGATCGCCGGTGAAATCGTGGTCGGCGTAGGAAACGACGGCAACTACTCGGTCTCTAAGGCGCAGCTCTCCACTGCGAAGGGCAAGCTGCGGTCTCGTCTGCTCGCTACCACCTCGCCCCAAGAGCTTAGGCCCCTATCGCGGGCGATCGACGCAGTTGAGGCTTGCATCCTTCGATCGCGGAAGGCTCAGCGAGATTTGTTTGCGGACGAGGGCGCATGACCAAGCGCAGTCACCGCCTCGAGCTTCTCTGGATCGGCAAGGACGAGCGGCCGCGTCTTGAGCCGCGCGTACTGCTCGAGGATCCCGCGCTGTCGTACCACGCCGCGCGGCGGGTGACCGCCAACGATCAGTTCGACAACACGCTGATCTTCGGCGACAACCTCCTCGCGCTGAAGGCGCTCGAACAGGAATATGCCGGGAAAGTAAAGTGCGCATTCATCGACCCACCGTATAACACCGGGAGTGCGTTCGAACATTACGATGACGGCGTCGAGCACTCCCTCTGGTTGTCGCTGATGCGTGACCGGTTGAATCTCCTCCGGTCGCTCCTTGCCGATGATGGATCCATCTGGATCACCATCGACGACAACGAAGCCCACTACCTGAAGGTCTTCTGCGACGAGGTCTTCGGACGGGCCTGTTTCGTGGCGGCAGTCGCTTGGCGATCAGCTGACTCGTCAAACAACGATGCAAAACAGTTCTCGGTCGACCACAACACGGTTCTGGTGTACTCCCGTGCGCCAGGATGGAGGTCAATCCCGCTTCCTCGCACCGAGGACGCGAATGCGCACTACTCAAACCCGGACGACGACCCGCGGGGTCCGTGGTTTCCGGGAAACGTGTCTTCGCCAAATCCGCGTCCAAACTTGCGTTTCGTCGTCGTATCGCCCACCGGCCATCAGATACGGCCGCCGGCTAACGGATGGCGGTGGAGTCGCGAAGCGATCCAAGAAAAGATCGAAAGCGGCGAGATCGTGTTCTCGACGGACGGAACGCGGTTGATCCGCAAGACTTACTTGTCAGAGCAAGGTGGGCTTGCACCATCGACAGTATGGGATGACGTGGAAGTAACGGGTCACAATAGGCAAGCGAAGTACGAGCTCAAGAAGCTCTTCCCCGACATCCCGACAGCCGAGCTGTTCGCGACTCCGAAACCAGAGCGACTCGTGCATCGTGTTCTGCAGATCGCGACTCGACCGGGTGACCTGGTTCTGGACTCGTTCGCAGGCTCGGGCACGACTGGTGCTGTCGCTCACAAGATGGGTCGCAGGTGGTTGATGGTGGAAATGGGCGAGCACTGCCACACATACGTTATTCCCCGCCTCAAGAAGGTCATTGACCACTCCGACCCCGGCGGCGTGACCGAGGCCACCGGCTGGCAGGGCGGCGGCGGGTTCCGGTACTACCGGCTCGCCCCATCGCTCCTCGAGAAGGACAACTGGGGCAACTGGGTCATCAGCCGCCAGTACAACGCGGCGATGCTCGCCGAGGCGGTGTGCAAGATCGAGGGGTTCCGGTACGAGCCGAGCTCCGAGCAGTACTGGCTCCACGGTCGGTCGAGCGAGCGCGACTGCATCTACGTTACCACGCAGGAACTCACCGCCGCGCAGCTCGACGCGATCAGCAGCGAAGTCGGCCCCGACCGCACGCTCCTCATCTGCTGCGGATCGTGGCCGGGTTCGGACGAGCGATGGCTGAACCTGACGCTCAAGAAGATCCCGAACGCCGTGCTCGCGCGCTGCGAGTTCGGGCGGGACGACTACTCCCTCCAGATCCGCAACCTGCCTGAGCCCGAACAGGGTGAGGACGCTCGGGCTCCGGCTCGGGCAGGTGCCCCTGTTGGTCGCCGGAATCGTCGACCGGCACGCGCCGCCCGCGCCCCCGACCAGCTTCGTCTCCCTGACGGCGAGTAGTCGCACTCAATGTCGCTGCGCGACGCCACCGCCATCGCAGCACGGCTCTCGCTGCGCGCCCCACAGCACCAATCGCTCAACCTGCTCTCGCGGGTCACCGAGCGGCTCCCGCCCCGAAAGCACCACGACCTCGCGCAGGCCCTCGCGACGGTGCGCGAGATATGCCCGGGAGTCGAAGCGTTCGAGCGCGACTTCCCGTCGCTGTGCTTCGCGCTCGCCACCGGCGTCGGGAAGACGCGATTGATGGGAGCGTTCATCGCCTACCTGCGGCGCGCTCACGGCGTTCGGCACTTCTTCGTGCTGGCGCCCAACCTCACGATCTACGACAAGCTCATCCGCGACTTCACGCCGAACACCGCTAAGTTCGTCTTCCCCGGGCTTGATGAGATCGCCTCGAAGCTCGAGCTGATCACCGGCGACAACTGGAATTCCGGGCGCGCGGTGCGCACCGGCTACCTCTTCGGCGACGATTCGATCCACGTGAACGTCTTCAACGTCGCCAAGATCAACGCCGAGGTGCGGGGTGGTCGCTCCCCCCGCATCAAGCGGCTTCACGAGTACATCGGCACGAGCTACTTCGAGTACCTCGCAGGGCTCGACGACCTGGTCCTCATTATGGACGAGTCGCACCGCTACCGGGCGGATGCCGGGGTCGCCGTGCTCAACGAGCTGCGTCCGGTGCTGGGGCTCGAACTCACTGCGACGCCGCAAGTGATGCGAGGTGGCCGTCCGATCCGGTTCAGGAACGTTGCGTACGACTATCCCTTGGCCAACGCCATCCGCGACGGCTTCGTGAAAGAACCGGCCGTGGCCACCCGCGCCGATTTCAACGCCGATGGTCTCGCGCCCGAGCAACTCGAGCGGCTCAAGCTCGAGGACGGCCTCGTGCTCCACGAGAACACCAAGGTCGAACTCGACACGTACGGGCGGCAAACCCGCGACCGGCACGTGAAGCCGTTCGTCCTCGTGATTGCGCGCGACACGGCGCACGCCGACCAGCTCAAGACACTGATGGAAGCGCCGTCATTTCACGGCGGCCGCTACGCACGCCGTGTCGCCATTGTGCACTCGCAGCAGACCGGGGCGATCCAGGACGAGATGCTTCAGCGGCTCCTCGCCGTCGAAGACCCGGACGAATCCACCGAGATCGTCATCCACGTCAACATGCTTGGCGAGGGGTGGGACGTCACCAACCTCTACACCATCGTGCCGCTCCGGGCGGCATCGTCGCAGACCCTCGTGGAGCAGTCGATCGGACGTGGCCTGCGCCTTCCATATGGAAGGAAGACGGGCGTCGCGGCGGTCGACCGCCTCACGATCGTCGCCCACGACCGGTTCCAAGAGATCGTGGATTACGCGAACCGTCCGGATTCGGTCATCCGCGCCGTGCACCAGATCGTCATCGGCCGCGATGTCAGCGACGCGCCGATGCAGGTGGTGACCGTGCCGTCGTATCTCGAGACTGCCGTCGCGCCCCCGGTCGCTCCGATCGCTCTTGTCGCTCCCGCTCCGCTGACTGCAACGCCTGCGGCCCAACAGGCGACACCGGCATTTCGATCCGACGACGAGCGCACCATCGCGAGGGCGATGCTCGACGTCGCGCAGCAATTCACCTACCTGCCGAATCCCCAGGACCTCAAGCGCCCGGAACACCGCGACAAGTTCATTCGGGAGGTGTTGGCCCGCGCCGACGCAGGACAGGCGTCGCTCTCCCTCGGCGACGGGGCGCCTCGCGTGCAGGATGTGTTCGAGAAGGTCGTCGACCTCATTGACGGCCGCACCATCGGCATTCCGCGGATCATCCTCCAGCCGCGCACGGAAGTCCTCGTCGGCTTTCGGGAATTCGACCTCGACTGCTCGGGCGTGCGGCTCCAGCCCGTGCCGCAGGAGATCCTCATCCAGCATCTCGAGTCGCAGCATCGCCATCGACTCGACGCGGGCGCCGCCGCCCCCGAGGCCCGGCTCGAAGACTACGTAGTGCGGGAGCTCATCGACGCGCCCGATGTGGCATACGATCGGCACGCCGACCAGCTGTACCGGCTGGCTGGCCGGCTTGTTGCGCACCTCCGGACCTACGTCCCGGACGACGACGCGGTCGCCAACGTACTCCAGTATCACCGGCGCCAACTCGCCGACTTCGTGCTCGTGCAGCTCCGCGTGCATCGCTTCGAGGAGACAGGCGGGTACGACGTGACCGTGGCCGACGGATACCACCTTCCGCGGGCGGTGACCGCCGCGGCAAGAGTGGACGAGCCGGTGCGCGATGTCCGCGCTCCGGTGGATGACCTCTCACGCATCCGGCAGATGCGATTCGGTGGATTCGCGCGATGCCTCTTTCCCGAACAGCGGTTCCAGTCCGACCCAGAGCGCCGCTTCGCGATCCTCCTCGAGGATCACCCGGATCCTTCGCTCAAGTGGTACAAGCCCGCCTCGCACGACCTGCGCATCTGGCTGCAGCGCGGCGGCTCGTACGAGCCCGACTTCGTCATTGAGACGGACCGCATGAAGTACCTCGCGGAGCCCAAGGCACGGAACGAGATGGACATTCCGTCCGTACAGGAGAAGGCGCGCTCGGCCGCACTCTGGTGCAAGCACGCAACGGACTTTGAATCAGCCAATGGCGGCAAGGCGTGGACCTATCTGCTCATTCCCCACGATGAAATCGTCTCGAGCGCATCGTTTGGTGCGCTCGTTTCCAGATTCACCGTCACAGTCGGAGGCCCTCTGTGAGGCATCTACTCAGCGCTGCGACCCTCCTCGCGCCCGTCGCGCTCGGAGCGCAGCAGCTCGACTCCGCCACGCTCGCCGCGCGCGCCGACCGCGGCTTCGCCGCCGTCGCGGCGACCGCCTCCAGCACGACGCCCGGCTGCGCCGCCGCCATCGCGCAGAACGGCCGCCAGCTCTGGGCGCGCGCCATCGGAATGGCCGACCTCGAGTTCGGCATCCCCAACACGCCGCAGACCATCTTCGAGACCGGCTCCGTCGCCAAGCAGTTCACCGCCGCCTCCGTGGTGCTCCTCGCGCTCGACGGGAAGCTCGGCCTCGACGAGCCCGTGCGGAAATACGTCCCCGAGCTTCCCGACTACGGCAAGCCGCTCACGATTCGCCACCTCCTGAACCACACGAGCGGAATCCGCGACTGGGGTTCCGTCCTCGGCCTCACCGGTTTCGGCCGCGGCGACCGCGTCGTGTCACAGGTGCTCGCGATGGACGTGATCACGCACCAGAAGGGAATCGACTTCACGCCGGGCGCCGAGTACTCGTACTCGAACAGCGGCTACACGCTTCTTTCCACGATTGTCGAGCGCGTTTCGAAGCAGAGTCTCCCCGCGTTCACGCAGGAGCGGCTCTTCAAGCCGCTCGGCATCACGGCGCAGTGGCGAGACGACTACCAGCGCCTGGTGCCCGGGCGGGCGCAGGCGTACGCGCCGGTCGCGGGCGGCGCGGCGGGCGCGCGCGGCGCGCGCGGCGCGGGAGGCCCGGCCGGCTCAGCCGGTACCTGGCGGCTCGAGATGCCGTTCATGAACGTCTACGGCAACGGCGGCCTGCTGATGACCGTCGGCGACATGCTCAAGTGGAACGCGATGCTCGAGTCACGCGCGCTGGGCGGCGCGCTGGTGGATTCGCTCGAGCGGCGCGGCCGGCTCAACGACGGGCGCGAGATCGCCTACGCCCTCGGCCTCACGGTCAACACGTATCGCGGCTTGCGCCAGGTCGCGCACAGCGGATCCACGGCGGGCTACAACGCCTACCTCACGCGTTTCCCCGACCTCAAGCTCTCGGTTGCCGTGATGTGCAACGCGGCGTCGGTGAGTTCGACGGGTGTCGCGATGCGGCTCGTGGATTCGATCGCCGGCCCGCTGCCGAACCCTCCTGCGCCCGACACGGTCTCGCTGGCGGTCAGCGAGCTCGAGAAGCGCGTGGGCCTCTGGCGCGCGGTCGCGACACATCTCCCCGCGCAGACGATCGTCGAGAACGGCGCACTCCGCCTCGTGGGTGGCGCGGTGTTGCGCCCCCTCCGCGACGGATCATTCCTGGCCGCGCAGGGTCCGGTTCGGTGGCGGTTCGAGCCGGGGACCGGCGGGCAGCCCGCGCGGGCCACGCGCCTCGGCGTGGAGGGCGACGAGCCCTTCGTGGCGGAGTCGCCGTGGACGCCGGCGCCCGCGGAGCTCGCGCAGCTCACCGGCGAATGGCACAGCGAGGAGGCCGGCGCATCGTTCACCTTCGCCGTCGAGGACGGCCAGCCCGTCCTCCGGCAGCGGCCCGCCACGCGGCGTCCGCTCCGCGCGCTGTACCGCGACCACTTCGGCCCGGTGCAGGGCGGCGGCACGGTCATCTGGTTCACGCGCGACACGGGTGGCCGCGTGAACGCCATGCACTTCGGCACGTCGCGACTGAGGGACATGCCCTTCGCGCGAATCGGCAAGTAGCATATCGGGTGCCGGCGCCGCGGGCGCGATGGCGTGCGTCGCGCCGCCATCGTGCCGCCAGGGGCTCGCCGACGTGCCCGGAATGGCGAAGAACGGAAGCGGGTTGATGGGCGCGCCGTTCGAGTAGCGCCGCTCGTTCACGACCCGCAGCAGCTGGAAGTGCAGGTGCGGTGCGCCGGGGGGCGCGTTTCCCGTCGTGCCCACGTAGCCGATGACGTCGCCGCGCTTCACCTCCTGACCCTCGCGCAGCCCCTTCGCGTAGCGCTCGAGGTGCGCGTAGTAGTACGCGAGCCGCTGCCCGGCGTCCGCCGCCCAGATGACATTGCCGCCCAGCGCGTTCGTGCCGACGCGAAGGATCACGCCGTCGTCCGCCGCGAGCACCGGCGTTCCCCTCGGCGCGAAGATGTCCTGGGCGTCGTGACGCCGTGCCCCATCGCGAAGCGCGTCGAAGGAGTCGCTGATCTGCCAGGGGGCGACGCCCGCCACGGGCACCAGGAGCCCTCGCTCGCGGATCGGCGCCAGCGCACGGTCGGTCGCGAGGACGGCCTCCGGCACCGGCTCGAGAGGGAACGGCACCGGAATGGGGCTTGGCGACTCGGCCGGCGGCTCGGGGAGCGGCGCCACGGGCGGAAGGGGCTGAAGCGCCGGCGCGCAGCCCCCTCCGAGCAAGAGCAGGGGAATGACCAGCCGCTTTCGGGGCATTCTGCCCCATACACGACCGCCTCTCTCCGGGCGTCACACCGAGGGACCGACGGCGCCCGGCGCCACTGGCGCCACTGGTGCCGCTGGTGCCGCTGGTGCCGCTGGTGCCGCTTCGCCGGCGGCGGCTCGGCCATTCCCGCCGCCGAGTGTGCGGGTTTGCCCGGCAGAAAAACCGCGAATCCCCGCCCGCGACGCTCCCCCCGAGCCGCTAGGGTGCCGTCATGCGAGAGCACTTCTACGCCGGTGCGACGTTCGACGACATGGTCGCGTCCGCGAAGACGAACGCGGCGCTCTGGCGGTCCCTCCGCTTACGCGCGTCGGTGGACGACGACGCGGTGCGACGCGTGGAAGCGCTCGGCGGCTCGTGGCACCTCCTCGTGCTCAGCGAAGATTGGTGCAGCGACTCCGTGAGCACGGTGCCCTTTGTGGATGAGCTGGCGTCGCGCGCCGCGAACCTCGACCTCCGCATCCTCGCGCGCGATGAGCATCCCGACCTGATGGAGGCGCACCTCACGCAAGGTCACCTGCGCGCCATTCCCGTCGTGATGCTCCTCGACGAGCACTTCGTCGAGCGCGGCTGGTGGGGCTCCCGCCCCGCGGCGCTGCAGGAGTGGGTGCGCGGACCGGGGCGCACGCTCTCCCGGGAGGAGCAGTTGCGCGAACGGCGCCGCTGGTACGCGCTCGACCACGGGAAGTCGGCGATCCGCGAGATCGTGGCGCTGCTCGAGGAGGCCGCGGCGGCGGCTCACGGCGGCGCCGGCGCCAGCGCGTCCACGAGCGCGACGTAGACGAAGGCGCGCGATCGTTCGCGTCCGGTGACCTCGCGCGCGATTCCGAGCGCGACGAGCCGTTCCACGGCCGCGCTCGACGTCGGCGGAGTCTGGCCCAGCGCCCGCGCGGCATCGGGGACCGTGAGGATGTGCTCAGCGCCGAGGAGCCCGAGCACGTCGAGCGCCGAGTACGCCGCGCGGCCGAGCGAATCGCGAACGCGCGACGTGTCGGACGCGATCCGTTCCCGGGCGGCGGCGAGGCCCCGTTCGGCGGCGCGCGCCTCGCGCGCCAGGGCCGTGAATGCCGCGAGGAGCCACGCGTCGCGCTCCGCGTCGCCGGCGACCGCGGGTCCCGCGAGCGTTCCCTCGCGCGCGAGCGGCAGCGTGACCCAGGCGTCCGTGAGGGCGCCGCCGACCGAGAGCACGAGCGTGGCGGCCAAGGCGGCGACGCGCGATCTCTCCTCGCGATCACCGCTCAGCCCGAGCAGCGCGAGGGCGGCGAGGACGGCCTTCAGCACGGGTGGCGTGCGCTCGCGCGCGTCGCGGAGCAGCGCATCCACGGGGGGAGCGTCGGGATCGCCCGCGCGTCGCACCTGCAGGAGCTCGTGCAGCAGCGCCACCGACGGCACCACGCCGCCCCGCGCGCGGGCAGCGCCCGCGAGGAGCGCCGCGTGGAACGCCCGGAGCCCCTTGTCCCCCTCCCCATCCGGGCGGAGCAGGGCGATCATTCCGTCACGCGAGGCGCCGTGGGCGGTCGCGCTCGCCCGGAGGACGAGAAGACGGCTCAGGCCGGGAGGGGCCAGCACGCCGGCGGCATCGAGTCGGCCGATCGCCGTGGCGGCGTTCTCATAGGCGCGGAGCGTCTCTGGACTCACGGCGGTGGCGAATCGCACGGACTCGAGTTGCGTTGCGTTCATTCCACTGTATGTTCTGGTAAGTAAACTTACTGAGCTATCTTTTTCTAATCATACGTCGTCTTACTGAACTTCACAGATATCCATTCGCTAACGATATAATACACTCAGAATCTTAACTAATGCTAATCCACTTTGTCGCTCTGTCACTGGCGAGCGCCGCTCCGCAATCCCAGCCCGCCACCGATTCCATTCGGCCCGCTGCGGAGGCCGTCGCCCCGGCGTACGTGCCGCACCGCGTCTACGACGCGCGCCGGAACCGTTTCACGGATTTCGAGGCGATGGTCGCCGACCTCACCTACGCCGACGTCGTCCTCCTGGGCGAGCAGCACGACGACGCCGCCACGCACCGACTGGAAACGGCAACGCTCGAGGGGCTCGCGAGGCGGCGCAGCAACGTCGTCCTCACGCTCGAGATGTTCGAGCGCGACGTGCAGGGGCCGCTCAGTGACTATCTCGCGGGGAAGATCGCGGAGCCGGACTTCCTCGCGGGCACGCGCCCTTGGCCACGCTACCGCACCGACTACCGGCCGCTGGTCGAGTTCGCGCGCCTCTGGAAGTGGCCGGTGGTCGCCGGCAACGTGCCGCGGCGCTTCGCCAGTCTCGTGTCCCGCGCCGGGCTTGCGGGTCTCGACACGCTCGCCACGGCGGACCGCGCGCTCGTGGCTCGTGACCTCGACTGCCCGCACGACGACTACTACGCGCGCTTCGCGAAGACGATCGGCGACATGCCCACGCACTCGGGCGGCTCGAGTCCGCAGACGCCGGAGGAGAAGCGCGCCGCGATCGAGCGCGTCTATCAGGCGCAGTGCATCAAGGACGAGACGATGGGCGAGTCCATCGCGGCCGCGTTCGCCGCGGCGCCGCCGCGCGCACTCGTGGTGCACGTCAACGGCGCCTTTCACAGCGACTACCGGTTCGGCACCGCGGAGCGCGCGCAGCGCCGGCTGCGCGGCAAGCGCGTCGCGGTGGTGAGCTTCGTGCCGGTGCCCGATCTCGATCGCGCCGAGGGCAAGCCGCAGCGCAAGCTCGGCGACTACGTCGTCTTCACGCTCGCGCCGCCGAAGGCCCCGGCCGCGCCGGCTGGGCGGTGAGGCGGGCCGTCTTCGCGGTCGATCGGTGAGCCCATCCGCGCCGGCCGCGCGGTAAGGGTCCTCACGGCTCTTCCCACGCGAACCCCGCCGCGAGTCGGGTGAGCCGCTTCGCGTCGAGATCGAGCACGAGCAGGGTCGTCGCCCCCGCGCGTTCTGTCGTGGCCCGTGTGGCGAGATCGTCCACGCCGTCGCCGTCCGCGTCGAAGGCGACGAGGAGGTCGTGCGCGCGGAACCGGTAATCGCTCACGCGGAGCGGCGTCACCCGGCCGACGGAATCCACGAGCACCACGCGCTCGCGCACCCACTCCACGTTGCCCGCCTTGAGACTCACCACGAGCGCCACGCGTGAGGGGCCGAAGCACCCGGTGACCTGCGAGGAGGCGATGGACAGGCGCCGCCGGAGGCGCTCGTACGGTGGCCCGGTGCCCGCGCGCAGCTCCGCGGTGAGCGAGTCGCGGATCTGGGCGAGGCGTGCCTCGAGTGCCGGCGGGAGCGGGGCGGCGCGGTCGCACGTGTCGCGCGCGGCCTCGGCGACTGAATCGGTCCGATAGGCGCTCGCGATGAGCGCGGTCCTGGCCCGCGCGAGCGAGTCCATCGTCGGCGAGCCCGCGAGGCGGAGCACGATGCGCCCGTTCCAGGTATCCACCGCGGCCGCCGTCACGTCCTCCGCCCCCCAGGGCCCGCGCAGGCGAAAGCGCGCGCCCACGCGCACGGTCGCGCGCTTCTCGACCGCCTCACGGTACGCGGCGGCGCGGGCGGAGTCGCGCCGCACCCCGATGTCCACGCGGCCGATGTCCACGAAGGTGCGCCGGTTCCGGGACGAGACCGTGAACCAGCGCTCGCCGACGGGCGCGAAGACCAGATAGCCGCTGATCGTGTCCGCGAGCGGCGAGAGGCGCGCGGGCCTCGCGGCGCGCCGCGACGTGTCGGCCGGCGCGGCCGGCCGCGGCATCGTGCCCGGCGTCACGGGCGCCGTATCCGCCGGCGCGAGTTCCGCCGTGTCGGCGACCGCGGCAGTGGTGGCGTCGGCCGTCGCGCGAGCGGCGCCAGTCGCGCGCGACTCACACGCCGCGACCAACGCGAGCGCGCCCGAGGCGAGAAGACGCGCCAGGTGCCGGCGTCCGCCGGCACCGCGAATGCCGGTGCAGAGTGCCATCCGTCGCGAGGTGAGGAAGCGCACGCACCGGTGAAGTTATGCCGCGCGCGCACGGCCTCAACGTCGCGGACGCGGCGCGGTACGGGAGACCGATAGTCATCCCGCGCGTACCCGGCCTCAACGTTCGTTTCCTCAGTGGCATTCCCGAACCCGCTCGCGCAACTTCCGTCCGCGATGCATCCGTTCGAGTACCACCGCCCCGTTTCGCTCGACGCCGCGCTCGACGCCCTCGCCGCGCCGCACGCGGTGCCCCTGGGCGGCGGCACCGACCTGCTCGTGGCGATGCGCGAGCAGCTCGTCCGCGCCGAGCACCTGGTGGACGTGCGGCGCCTGCCCGGCGCGCGCGAGATCGCCGCGCGCCCCGACGGTGCGGCGCGCGTGGGGGGCGCGGTGCGCCTCGCCGACCTCGCCGCCCATCCGGCCATCCGGGAGCGCTTCGCCGCGCTCGCCCAAGCCGCGCGTGCCGTGGGGACCCCCGCGCTCCGTAACATGGGGACCATCGCCGGCAATCTCTGCCAGCGCCCGCGCTGCTGGTACTTCCGCCGGGGCATCGCCTGCTTCAAGAGCGGCGCGAGCGCGTGTCCCGCGGAGGAAGGCGAGAATCAGTATCACGCGATCCTCGACGCGGACGCGTGCCACGCGGTGCATCCGTCGGATCCCGCGGTGGCGCTCGTGGCGCTCGAGGCAACCGTCGAGATCGCCGCGCGGGGCGGCGCGCGGCGGTCCGTGCCCATCGCCGAGTTCTACGCGGGTGCCGCCTCGAATCCGCGGGGCGAGACCGTGCTCGCGCCGGGCGAGCTGATCGAGGCCGTCGAGCTTCCCGCGGAGGCCGCCGGCGGCGCGCAGCGCTACGTGAAACTGATGCAGCGCGGCGCGTGGGACTTCGCGCTCGTCTCGCTCGCCGCGCTCAGGCGCGCCGACGGTGAGGTTCGGCTGGTGCTGGGCGGCGTCGCGCTCCGTCCGTATCGCGTGACGCGGTCGGTGGAAGAGGATGTCGCCGTCGGCGGGCTCGACGACGCGAGCGTCGAGGCGCTCGCCGAGCGCGCGTTGCACGACGCGAAGCCGCTCGCGCTGAATTCGTACAAGGTGCGGCAGGCGGCGGCGCTGCTCCGCGAGGCGATGCGCTGGCTCAGCCGGGCGCCGTGAGCCGAGGGCCGGGCGTCGTGAGCCGAGGGCCGGGCGTCGTGAGCCGGGGGCCGGGCGCCGTGGGACGCGAGCAGTGAGCACCGCCGCGGCACCCGACCGATCGGTGCGCGCCTTTCCCGTCGCCGCGGTCATCGTCGGCGCGGGCGCGGGCAGGCGTTTCGGCGGGCCCAAGGCGATCGCCACCTTGAGCGACGGCCGCCGCTTTCTCGACGCGGTCTCCGAGACCGCGATGCACGCGGGGCTCGACCCGATCGTGGCCGTCCTCCCGCCGGGGGTCGCGGCGTTCCCGAGTGTGCGCGTCGTGGTCAATCCGGACCCGGAGAGTGAGCAGATTGTGAGCGTCCGGTTCGGCCTCGCGCAACTCACGAGCGCACCCGTGATCGCGGCGATGATCTGGCCCGTGGACCATCCGTTGGTCGAGCTCGAGAGCGTGCTCGCCGTGCTCGACGGCGCGCGCCGCACGAACGCGCCCATCGCCGTGCCCGTTCACGAGGGGCGTCGCGGGCACCCGACGTTCTTCCACCGCGACGTCTGGCGCGAGCTGATGACGGTCGCCGACGGCGGAGCGCGCGCGGTGCTGCGGACCGGTCGGGAGCGCGTGTGCGAAGTGGAGGTGCCCGACCGCGGCGTGATCCGCGGCATCAACACCCGCGAGGACCTCGACTAGGGCGTGACCGTACTGATCTCCACACGCGATGCCGCCGCCGGCGTCCGCCAGATCCGGTGCGTCTGCGCCTTGTAGTCCGTCGCCCTCGCCTCGAAGATGTTCGGTACCCAAGTCTGCGGATTCCGGTCAATGATCGGGAACCAGGTGCTCTGCACCTGCACCTGGATCTTGTGCCCCTTCTGGAAGCGATAGCTCTGCGTGTGGAGGTCAATCGTCACCGGCGTCACCCGGCCCGGCACCATCGGCTCCGGCTTCTCGAAAGAGTTCCGGAAGCGCGCACGAAACACGTCGTTCGCGACCATCAACTGGTAGCCGCCGAGTTTGTAATCGGGCGGGTAGTCCTCGGGGTAGACGTCAATGAGCTTCACGACGAAGTCCGCGTCCTGCCCCGTCGTGCTCGCGAAGAGCTTCGCCGTGATGTCGCCGGCCACAACCACGTCCTCGGCGAGCGGCGCGGTCTCCCAGCTCAGCACGTCGGGGCGGTCGGCGACGAATCGCTGGTCCTCGAGCAGCCAGACGGGCCACCCCGAGCCTTTCTCATAGTACGTCGGCTCGATCGGCCGCCGGCGATACGGCACCGGTTTCGCGGGGTCGCTCACGTAGCTGTCGAATCCGCCGCCGTCGCCCGGCGTGGAGCCGCCGGCGGGCGGTGGCTCGAACGACAGCCGTCCGTTCGCGTGAAAATGGAGTGAGCGGGTCGTCGCTTCCCTGGGCGGCCACGCGTCGAACGTGCGCCACCTGTTGCTCCCCGCCTCGAAGACCGTCGCCTCGGGCTGCACGAGCGAGCCCTTGTCCTTCAGATGAAAAGCGAAGAAGGGCACCTCGATCTTCGCGCGGAAGTGCTCGCCCGTGGGCGACCCGAAATCAATGTTGCCGAGCTTCTGCCCCGGCCCGCCGCTCCAACTGCCGTGCCGCCACGGGCCCACCACGAGGAAGTTGTTGGACTTCGCGTCGTGCTTCTCCAGCTCGCGATAGATCAGGAGCGGCCCGTAGAAGTCCTCCTGGTCCCACCATCCCGCGACGTTGAGCGTCGGCACCGTCACGCGTCTGAGATACGGCTTCATCGCCTGCCGCTGCCAGAACGCGTCGTAGTCGGGATGCAGCCGGAAGTCGTCCCACGTCGGGAGCTTCCTCTCCTTGAGGTACTTCGTCTGCACGGTCGAAAGCGGACCGAGCGCGAGGTACCACTCGTACGTGTCGTACCGGTCGAAGGTGAAGTTGCTGTTCTCCTTCGACGCCTCGGTGAGAAAGGCGTACTCGAAGCCGTAGCTCAGGCGGAACGCGCCGTTGTGGTGGAAGTCGTCGCCCAAGAACATGTCGGCGGGCGAGGCCTGTGGGCTCACCGCCTTGAGCGCGGGATGCGGATCGAGCATCGCCATCGCGGTCGTCCACCCGGGGTAGCTCACGCCGAGCATGCCGATGCGTCCGTTGTTCCCCGGCACGTTCGTGATCAGCCACTCCATCATGTCGTACGCGTCGGTGCTCTCGTCGAAGGCCTTTGCGCCCGCGTCCACGGGACGCGGCGGGCGCTGCATCACGAAGGTGCCTTCGGAGCCATAACGGCCCCGGATGTCCTGGAACGCGAAGATGAACCCCTCGTCCACGAACTCTTTCCAGGCGCGCGAGATCGGGAAGTTGGGACCGGGGACGCCGTAGGGCGTGCGCACGACGAGAATGGGAAGCGTGCCGCTCTGGACCTTCGGCGTGAAGATCACGGTGTGGAGTCGCACGCCGTCGCGTGTCGCCACCATCGCCTCCGTGAACGTGAAGGCGGGATCGGGAGTGGGCGTGCCTTGCGCCCGCGCCGTGGCGAGCGAAGCAGTCGCGCAGATGAGGAGAGGTACGGCGCGGAGAGCGAGGCGCATGGCGAAATGCTCCGGAGCGGGCGGAATCGTGGTCAGGGAGCGGACGATAACCACGGCAAGCGTAGCCCGCTCTCGACTTCTGCACAATCACGCGCGCTCCAGGGCCCCGTCGCAGGCCCCGTCGCACAGCGGAAGCGGGCGACACAGAGCTCGAAACTCCAAACCCTCGCCTCCGTAGGAGTGTCGAAACGCTGCCTTTCCTCACGGAGTGATTCGATGATGCGCCCCCGCCTCGCCGCGCTGATGTCCGCGAGCGCGCTCGCGCTCTCCACGCTCGGCGCCCAGCAGTCGTCACGCGACTCACACTCGCCACGCGCGCCGGTCTCGATCGGGAACTACCCGAACGTCGCCGGGCTCCGCCTCAACTTCCGCGACCGGGATCTCGAGCGCGTGCGCGGCGTGAACGTCACCGTGTGGTCGGCGTACGCGCCGGCGACCGGAGTGGTCAAGGGGATGGCGCTCGGGCTTCCCGTCACCGACGCCGGGTCCATCGAGGGGTTCGGCACGGGGCTCTTCGGTGTCGGCGCCTCCGACCAGCTGCGCGGGATCTTTCTCGCGCCCATCGGCGCCGGCTCCGGCGGGCGCGTGCGGGGCATCGTGATCGGCGGCGTCGGCGCGGGCGCGGGCGGCGACCTCGATGGACTGTTCCTGGGCGGAGTCGGCGCGGGCGCGGGCGGGGATGCGCGAGGGATTCTCGTCGGCGGCGTCGGGGCGGGCGTGGGCGGCAACTTCACAGGCGTCGCTTTTGGCGGCGTCGGCGTGGGCGCCGGAGGGCGTGCGAAGGGGTTGTTCGTGGGTGGCGTCGGGGCGGGGGCCGGCGGTTCGATGAAGGGCGTCGCCGTCGGCGGGGTGGGCGTGGGTGCCGGAGGCGACGTGACCGGCATCGCGGTGGGCGGCGTCGGCACGGGTGCCGGAGGCAACTTCAAGGGGATCGCCCTGGGCGGCGTTGGTGCGGGAGCCGGCGGGCGACTGACGGGCTTCGCGCTGGGCGGCGTGGGCGTAGGGGCGGGCGAACGGATTCACGGGGTCGCCATCGGCGGCGTCGGCGTCGGCGCGCCGCGGCTCGACGGCGCGTTCGCGGCGCTTGCCGTGGGCGGGCGCGATGTGCACGCACTGGTGATCGCCCCGGCGTACTTCAAGGTCGAGCGGGAGGGGAGCTTCCGGGGTGCGTCAGTGAGCGCGGTGAACTATGTGCGCGGCTCGCAGACAGGACTCACGCTTGGTGTCGTGAACTACGCGCGGACCGTCCACGGCGTGCAGCTCGGGCTGATCAACGTCATTGCGGACAACGGCGCGCACCGGTTTCTCCCTCTCATCAACTGGGGCACGCGCTAGTCCTCAGTGACATAAGTATGGTAACGTATTCTCTGGACTTCGCGACCGCGGGGTGACATACTTCCTCCACCCGGAGGGAGCCATGCCGCGAGCGAGCCCGTTCGTGATTCGGTTGTCGCGCTTCGAGCGCGAGGT
>DATEDF010000056.1:0-12588 GCA_035286465.1 Gemmatimonadaceae bacterium
CGCGCGGGACGCGAGACTCAGCGCCAGGAGTGGCACCGCCACCGCGCGCACCACGCGCCGCCCCGCTGGCTCAGGAGTCCCTGAGCGTCACTTCTTCGGCCACACCACGCCCTGATTCTGCGCCGTCACCGGGCCGAGTCCCTTGTACACGAACTTCTGGACCCGCTTCCCCTCGTACGTCTCCGTCGTGTAGATGTTGCCCTTCGAGTCGGTCGCGATCGAGTGCACGGCGAAGAACATCCCGGGCTGGCGCCCTCCGTCGCCGAACATCGTCAGGATCTCCAGCGACTGCCGGTCCATCACGTAGATGTGCTCGTTCTTGCCGTCGGCGAGGTAGAGGTACTTCTGCGCCGCGTCGCGCGAGAAGGCGATGTCCCACACCGAGCCGTCGCCCCGCGTCCGCGGCGCGATCTGCTTCTCCTTCACGAAGGATCCGTCCTTCCGGAAGACCTGAATCCGGTCGTTCGGGCGGTCGCATACGTACACCAGGCCGTCGTTCGTCGGCTGGGCGCAGTGCACGGGCGTGCGGAACTGCTGGATGAGCGGCGCGTCGGGGTCGTAGGCCGGAGTCGGCGTGTCGTCGGGCTTGTTGCCGTACGCGCCCCAGAACCGCTTCAGCTTCCCATCGGTCATGTCCACGACGGCCACGCGCCGGTTGCCGTAGCCATCGGCGAAATACGCCTCGTTCGCCTTGATGTCGAACGAGATCTTGGCCACGCGCCCGAAGCTCGTCTGGCTGTTGCTGTTCGTCGCCTGGTGCGGCACGCCGATCGCCATCAGGAACTTCCCGTCGTGCGTGAACTTGAGGACGTGCGAATCGCCGGTGCCGCTCGGACAGGCGGGATTCGCGTTGTTGGCCGGGCAGTTGCCGTTCCCCCCGATCCAGACGTTGTCCTTGTCGTCCACCGAGATCCCGTGGTTCGACTCGGGCCACACGTACCCCTCGCCCGCGCCGCCCCAGCCTCGGACGAAGTTCCCCTGCGGATCGAACTCGACTACGGGCGGCGCCGGCACGCAGCACTCGCTCGTGGGCGGCGTGGCCGCCGCGCCAGCCTCGTTGGGCAGCACCGTACTCGGCCGGTGCACGATGAAGACGTGGTCCTTCGAGTCCACGCCCACGCCGATGGCCGAGCCGAGCATCCAGTGGTTGGGAAGCGGCTTGGGCCAGAGCGGATCCACCTCGAAGATCGGCGCCTGCGCGGCACGGCGCGCGGCGCGCGCCTCGAGCGCCGCGGAGCCCGCGCCCAGCGCACCGATGAACGCGACCAGCGTCGCGCCGAGCATCACGGTCGTTCGCCTCGTCATCGTCCGGTCCTCTTTGGCCAGAGCACGCCCGCGTTCGGCTTCGTCACCGGGCCGACGCCCTTGAAGACGAACTTCTGCACTCGCTTCCCCTCGTTGCTTTCGGCGGTGTAGACGTTTCCCTTCGAGTCCACGGCGATCGAGTGCACGCCGATGAACTGGCCCGGCTGCTTCCCGCCGTCACCGAAGCTCGTCAGCTCCTCGAGCGACTGCCGGTCGAGCACGTGCACCTTCATGTTCGAGCCGTCGGCCACGTAGAGGTACTTCTGCTGGGCGTCCCGCGAGAACGCGATGCCCCACACCGAGCCCTCGCCGCGCGTCGCGGGCGCGATGCGCTGCTCCTTCACGAACGCGCCGTCCTTCCGGAAGACCTGGATGCGATCGTTGAGCGCGTCGCACACGTACACCATCCCGTCCTTCGAGAGCTCCGCGCAGCGCACCGCGTTGCCGAACTGTTGCGCCGCGGTCGCCTCGGGATTGTACGCCGGGAGCGGCGCGTCGTCCGGCCTGTTGCCATAGGCGCCCCAGAAGCGCTTGACCGCACCGCTCGCGAGGTCTATGACGGCGACGCGGCGATTGCGGAAGCCGTCGGCCACGAAGCCCTCGTTCGCGCTCTCATCGAACGCGATGCGGGCCGGAGCGCCGAAGCTCTCCGTGCTGCCGCTGTTCGGCGGGAGGCTCGGCCCCGCGCCTCCGCGCCCCCGCCCGCGGCCGCCGCCCCCGCGGCCGACGACTGCGAAGCCCCGCGCGCCGGCCGCACCCGCTGCTGCCGTGTCGCCCCCGCGCGCCCCGCCGCGCGCGCCCGCGCGCCCCGCGCCGGCGGTGTCGGCGGGCGCCACGGGCGCGGCCGAAGGCAGCGCCCCCGGCTTGCCGAACGCCGCGATGAACCTGCCGTCGCGCGTGAACTTGAGGAGTTGCGCGTCGGTGCCGCCGCTCCCGCCAATCCACACGTTCCCCTGCGCGTCAATCGCGAGTCCGTGATTCTGCGTGGGCCAGGTGAAGCCCTCACCGGGTGCCTGCGGACGTCCCTGCGGCCCCCAGTGGCCCACCAGCTTCCCCTGCGGGTCGAACTCGAGCACGTTCGGCGCCCGGAAACAGCACTCGCCGATCGGCGGGGTCTGATCGGCGCCCGTCTCCGTGCGCTCGGTGAAGCTGTCGGTGAGGTTGACGACGAAGACGTGGTCCTTCGCGTCCACCGCGAGGCCCACCGCCGAGCCGAGGAGCCAGTGGTTCGGCATCGGCTTGGGCCACATCGGGTCCACCTCGAAGATCGGGGCCTGCCTCGAGGCCTGAGCCCCGGGAGCCGAGGCCTGCGCCGTCGGCGGCGGCCGCCTGGTCGCGGGCGGCGCTTTCGCGGCGCCGCCCTGCGCGGGGGCCCGCACGGAGAGGGTCGCGACGCACGCCGCGCCGCACAATGCCGGGAACAGCTTGCGCGAGTTGGTCATGGCGGGAGATTCTACGCCTTCATGCCGAGGCTGTCCACTCGACTCCCCTTCGCGCTCGTGGCGGCGGCGCTGCTCGCTCGTCCCGCGGCACTCAACGCGCACGACATCCCCGCGCGCGTGACGGTGCTGGCGTTCGTCAAACCGGAGGGGCGGCGCTTGCGGCTCGTCGTGCGCGTGCCGCTCGAGGCCATGCGCGACATCACGTGGCCCGTGCGCGGCCCCGGCTACTTGGAGCTCGCGCGCGCCGGCTCGCTCCTCAGCGACGCCGCGAGGCTCTGGATCGCGAACTACATCCAGCTCTACGAAGGCGACGCGCGCCTCGTGAACGAGCGGATCGTCGCGACCCGTGTCTCGCTCCCGTCCGACCGCTCGTTCGAGCGCTGGGAGAGCGCGCTCGTCCACGTCGGCGGCGCCCCGCTCGCCGCGGACACCGAGATAATCTGGTCGCAGGCGATGCTCGACGTGCTCTTCGAGTACCCCATCGCCTCCGACCGCGCGCGCTTCTCGATTCGTCCGGCCCTCGCGCACCTCGGCATTCGCACGAACACCGTGCTCCGCTTTCTCCCGCCGGACGGCGCCGAGCGCGCGTTCCAGTACGTCGGCGATCCGGGGCTCGTCCGGCTCGACCCGCGATGGCACCAGGCCGCTCTGGAGTTCGTCGAGCGGGGGTTCTTCCACATCCTCGACGGCTTCGACCACCTGCTCTTCGTGCTCGCGCTCGTGATCCCCTTCCGGCGGCTCCGCCCGCTCATCGTCATCGTCACGGCGTTCACCGTCGCGCACTCGATCACCCTGATCGCGGCGGTCGCGGGCCTCGCGCCCGGCGCGCTCTGGTTCCCGCCGCTCGTCGAGACGCTGATCGCGCTCTCCATCCTCTACGCGGCGTTCGAGAACGTCGTCGGCGCCGAGCTCAGGCGCCGCTGGCTCATCGCCTTCGGCTTCGGGCTCGTCCACGGCTTCGGATTCTCCTTCGCGCTCCGCGAATCGCTGCAGTTCGCGGGCGCCCACCTGGCCACGTCGCTGCTCACCTTCAACCTCGGCGTCGAGCTGGGGCAGGTCGCGGTGCTGCTTGTCGCCGTGCCGGTGCTGAACGCGCTCTTCACGCGCGTCGTGCGCGAGCGGATCGGGACGATCCTCCTCTCGGCGCTCGTGGCGCACACCGCGTGGCACTGGATGATTGACCGCGGTTCCACGTTGAGCCAGTACAAAGTCCGGTGGCCCGCGTTCGACCTCGCGCTCGCCGCGGGCGCGATGCGCGCGGTGATGCTCCTCCTCATCATCGTGGGCGCCGGGTGGCTGATGTCCGGGCTCTACAGGCGGCTCGTGCCCGGCCCTCGATCGCCGGAGCCGGCGGCGGCGGCGAAGTGAGGGGCCGGTCGGCGTGGACCATCGTCCTCGGCGCGTGCGCGCTCCTCGCGTCGGGCCGCGCCGCCGTCGCGCAGGCGTCGGCAAAGGCCTCGTCGCAGAAGGCCGTCAAGCCCGCGACCAGGCCCGCGACTCCGTCCACGCTCTCCGGCGTCTACACAGCGGAACAGGCCGATCGCGGAAGGGACGTCTACGTCAACAGTTGCAAGAGCTGCCACACTCCGGTCTCTCACACCGGCGCGACCTTCCAGAGCTGGTGGGCTGGACGTACGGTCGCGGACCTGTTCGTTTATGTCGCCGAGCGAATGCCCAAGAACGACCCAGGGAGCCTCTCGCCCGAAGAGGCGGCGGACGTCGTGGCCTACCTGTTCAGGATGAACGGGCTGCCGGCGGGGAAGAAGGAGCTCCCCGCCGACGGGACCGAACTCGGGAAGATCCGTATCCTCACCAGTACCAGGGGAACCAAACGACCATGACTGCTCGACGCACTCTCGGAGTGGCCGCGGGGACCGGCACGGCCCTTCTCGCCCTCGTCCTCGCTCTCGTGACGCAGTCGAGTGCCCGCCAGGGACCCGCGCTCCTGCGCGGCAACGCCTTGGGCGAGTGGCGCTATTGGGGTGCCGACGCGTGGAGCTCGCGCTACTCGGCGCTCGATCAGATCAACGCCGCGAACTTCGACTCACTCCAGGTCGCGTGGCAGTGGAACGCGGGCCAGTACGGCGAGGACGAGTACTACCGGACGACCCCGCTCTTCGCGAACGGCCGGCTCTTCACGGTGGCGACGTCACGCCGTCAGGCCTTCGCCGTCAACCCCGCCACGGGCGCGACACTCTGGCAGTGGAAGCTCGACGAGGGGATTCGGTGGCAGAAGGCGCCGCGACGCTTCGCGGGACGCGGCCTCGCGTACTGGACCGACGGCCGCGAAGAACGCGTCATCGTGGTCACCCCGGGCTACCATCTCGCGTCGCTCGACGCCGGGACCGGCACGCCCGACCCGAAGTTCGGAAAGAACGGCGTCGTGGATCTCCAGGACGGGCTCGGCTTCCCGCTCGTCCCGCTCGCCGTGGACGACACCGGGGAGCTGATCATCAGTGACGCCGCGCCGCTCCGCCGCGCGAAGCCGGGCGAGAAGTGGGATCCCGTGAAGCTGGTCGGTGCCGACGGCAGCGTGGGAATTCATCCCGTGCACGGGCAGATCGCGGCCAGCTCGCCGGCGATCGTGGTCAACGACGTGATCGTGGTCGGCAACTCCTCGATCCACGGCTACTACCCGATGAAGTTGCACAACCTCCCGGGCTTCATCCGCGGCTTCGACGTCCGCACGGGGAAACAGCTCTGGAAGTTCAACCTCGTGCCGCAGCCCGGAGAGTTCGGCGCCGAGACCTGGACGAACGGCTCGAAGATTGACGGCGAGGGCGTAGGCAAGAACGACGCGTGGGCCACCTACTCCGCGGATCCGGAGCTGGGACTCGTCTACATCCCGGTGGGGATGCCGCTGATGGACGAGTACGGCGGCCACCGGCCGGGCGACAACCTGTTCGGCAACAGCATCGTCGCCATTGACGTCAGGACCGGGCAGCGCAAGTGGCATTTCCAGATGGTGCACCACGACATCTGGGACTACGACACGCCGATGGCGCCGAACATTCTCGACGTGCGCGTGAACGGCCAGCCGCGCAGGATCATCGCGCAGACCACCAAGCAGGGATGGGTCTACGTCTTCGATCGCGTCACGGGCCAGCCCATCTGGCCGATGCCGGAGACTCCGGTACTGCAGAGTGAAGTTCCCGGCGAAAAGACCTCGCCGACGCAGCCGATCCCGAGCAGGCCGGCGCCTTACGCCCAGCAAGGGCTCCTCGAGAGCGACCTGATTGACTACACGCCCGCCATCAGGGATTCCGCGCTCAAGGTCGCCAGGCGGTGCCGCATGGGACCGTACTACATCCCGCCGTCCCCGACGGATGGCCGGGGCGCGAACGGGCCGGCGCAGTACCGGTGTTCGTGGTACGCGCCGGGCGCGAGCGGCGGCGTGAACATTGACGGTGGCGCGGCGGCGGATCCCGAGACCGGGATGCTGTACGTCGGCGGCATCAGTCCGCTGAGTACGGCTCAGGTGCAGAAGGATCCGTGCTCGGAGTTCCGCTACAGCTCACCCCACGACAGCTGCGGCCAGCCCGGGGCGCTGCCGAATCCGGCCGGATACCAGCCCGCGAGTGCCGGCCGCGGCGCCGGCGGCTTCGAGGCCCGGGCGGGCGGGACGACTATCGGCGGCATCTCGATCCTCAAGCCCAGGCAGATGGGCGGAATCACGGCCTACGATCTCAACTCCGGCGACAAGAAGTGGTGGGTGCCGAACGGGAACCTGTGGCGAGAGGTCACCACCAATGACTCGCTCTTCGCCGGCGTGACGCTTCCGAGGATCCCGGCCATCGGCGGTCAGGCCGAGGTGATCACGACGAAGACGCTCCTCATCAGTGGGACGGGCCGGTCGGGCGGTGGAGGAGGAAGGGGCGGCCGCGGCGGCGGGCGCGCCGGGGGCGCGGGCGGCGCCGGGGCGACCCCAGCTCCAGCGGTGACGCCACGGCTCTACGCGTTCGACAAGGCGACGGGAAAGCAGGTGGGCGCGGTGGCCATCCCCGTGGTCAACAGCGCGGTGCCGATGACGTTCCTGCACGAGGGCCGGCAGTACGTCGTGTTTGCGGCGGGAAGCGGCGGGAACACCAGGCTGGTCGCGCTCACGCTGCCGAAGCCGTAGCGCGCCGCACCACGAACGAACGAGGGGACGAAACACGCGCCGGCGGCGGGGCTCACCCCTGCCGCCGGCGCGGTGCCTCGCGGCGCGTCGTGATCAGTGGTGGTGCTTTGCGCTCTCCGTGCTCGCCTTCGTGGACGGCACGATCTCCTTGAACGCCTTCGAGAAGCGGTCCATCTCGTCCGGGCTGCCCACCGACACCCGCAGGTGCTCGAGCATCGGCGGGAACGGCCGGCCCACGAGCACGCCCTTCTTCCGGAACTCCTCGATCACCGGCTGCACGGGCCGGCGAATGTGCACCATGAAGAAGTTCGCCTCCGAGGGAATGACGCTGAAGCCCAGTCCCTGAAGCTCGGACGTCGTCTTCTTCCGCAGCTCGAGCGTCACCCGCCTGACCTTCGTCTGTGACTCGACGTCCTTGAGCGCGGCGACGCCGCCCCACTTCACGACGGCATTGACCGTGCCCGTCACGTGCGGGCGCATCCGCTGGATCAGCTCGCGCGGGGCGACGGCGTAGCCGAGCCGCATTCCCGCGAGCGCGGAGATCTTCGAGAACGTCCGCGTCACGATCACGGGCCGCTCCTCGAGCACGTACGGAATCGAGGTGGCGTAGTCCCGGTCTTCGACGAAGTGATGGTACGCTTCGTCAATGAGGACCGGGATGTCCTCGGGGATCCCGTCGAGCAGTTGCTTCACTTCCTTCTTCGAGACGGTGCGCCCGGTCGGGTTGTTCGGGTTGCACAGATAGATGAACCCGACGTCGCGATAGTGCGTCTTCGTCGCCCGGATCATCGCCGGAATGTCCTGGCGATAGTCCTGGAGCAGCGGAATCGTGATCGCGGCCGCCTTGATGCTGGTCGCCTGCTGATAGACCTGCGAGTACGACGGCTCGACCCCGACGACTTTCTTGTTCGCCCCTTCGAGGAACGTCAGGCCGACGACGTCGAGGATCTCTCCGGAGCCGGCGCCCAGCAGGATGTTCTCGGACTTCACCCCGTGGTGCTTCGCGATCTCCTCGGTGATGTTGCCGTCGGGATAGCCGTAGCGGTTCGCGTACTTGAACGCCTTGGTCATCGCCTCCAGCACCGAGTCGGGCGGGCCGTACGGGTTCTCGTTGTTCGCCAGTTTCGCGAACGCGTCGTACTCCTCGGGAGTGGTGCGGCCGCGCCGGGTGCGCGCGCTGTCCGCACTCGCGCCCTGGCCGCCCTGAGCGCCGCCCTGAGCGCCGCCCTGCGCCCAGAGGTCCACGCTCGGCTTCAGGCCCAGGGCCCCCATCGCGGTCGCCACTCCGCCCACGAACCTCCGGCGCGACACGGCATGCCGTTCGTCCATTGAGACCTCCCGTTCGACAGTCATCCGCGGCGGCTCTGCCGCCGCGGGATCGCTACGCCCACCTCAGGTCCTGCTTCGACAAAGGCAACGACCGCACGCGCTTCCCCGTGGCGGCGAAGATCGCGCTGCAGAGCGCCGGGATCGCCGGCGGCAGCGGGGGCTCGCCCAGCCCGGTAGGCCGGTTCGCCGACTTGAGGAAGTGCACCTCGACCGGACACGCCTGCCGGAGCCGCAGGAGCGGAAAGTCGTTGAAGTTCGCCTGCACCGCGCGGCCCTTCTCGATGGTGATCTCCTGGCCGAGCGCCTCGCCGATCCCGTCGAGCACCGAGCCCTGCGTGTTGTTCTCCGCGTTCAGCGGGTTGATGATCTGACTCCCGAAGTCGGCCGCGACCCAGACCTTCTCCACCTTCACGTCGCCGTCCCGGCTCACGCTCGCCTGCACGACCTCGGCAACGTAGCCGGAGTGGCTGAAATGGAACGCGACGCCCATGCCGCTCCCCTTCGGGAGTTTCTGCTTTCCCCAGCCCGACTTTTCGGCGACCAGCTCGAGCACGCCGCGCATGCGCGACGCATCGAAGCCCGGCGCTCCGCCGCCACCCCCACCCCCGCCGCGGCCGCCGCGGCCGGCGCCACCCGCCAGCGGTTGCGCCGGCGGTGGGATGGGGATCGGCGTGTTCGCGAGCAGCTCGAGCCGGAACTCCACCGGGTCCTTGCCCGCCGCGAGCGCCAGCTCGTCAATGAACGACTGCACCGCGAAGGCGATGCCGTTCGACCCCGGGGCGCGCAACGCGCCGGTCGGGATCCCGAACGGGATCACCGACGCCTCCAGAGCCAGGTTCGGGATGAACCGCGCCGGGAACTCGTTCCCGCCCAGGCTCGCGCTGCTCGCGAACGTGACGGGCGTCGCGTTCGGGTCGCCGAACGAGATGAAGTGGTCGCGCCACGCGACGAGCTTGCCCGCGGCGTCCACGCCGCCCGAGAAGTAGTGCCAGCCCGCGGGACGATAGAAGTCGTGCTGCACGTCGTCCTCGCGCGACCAGAGCAGCTTCACGGGCACCCCCACCTGCTTCGCGATCCACGCCGCCTCGACCATGTAGTCGTTGGACAGCCGGCGGCCGAAACCGCCGCCCATCCGCGTGAGGTTGATCGTGATGTCGGTGTCGGGAATCCCGAGCGTGCGCGCCACCAGGCCGCGCCCCTGTTGCGGCGTTTGCGACGGCGACCAGAGCGTGAGCTTCCCGTCCTTGAAGTGCCCCGTGGTGTTCATCGGCTCGAGCGGCGCGTGCGAGAGGAACGGGTAGGAGTACATCGCCTGCACCGTCTTCGCGGCGCCCGTGAGCGCGCCGTCGAAGTCGCCGTCCTTCCGGAGCGCGCGCTGCGCCGGCAGCTTCGAGAGCTCATCCGCCTGGCGCGTGAACCCCGCGCTGTTCTGTGTCGCCGTGGCGCCTTCGTCCCACGTCACCTTGAGCTTCTTGCGCGCGCTCTGGGCCTGCCACCAGCTGTCGGCCACGATGGCGACGCCGGCCACCAGGCCGGTGAGCTGCACCGGCGTGGCGCCCTCGACGACGAACGCGTGTCTCACCCCCGGCTCCGCCTTGATCTGGTCGAGGTTCGCGCTCACCACCTTGCCGCCGAAGACCGGGCACTTCTCGAACACCGCGTGCAGCATCCCGGGGAGCGTGACGTCAATGCCGTAGAGCGGCTTCCCCGTGACGATCGCGTGCACATCCACGCCGCGCACCGGCGTGCCGATCACGCGATAGTCCTTGGGGTCCTTGAGCGGCACGGCGTCGAGCGCCGGCGGCGTCAGCGTGGCCGCCTTGTCCACGAGCGCGCCGTACGTGAGCTTCCGGCCGCTCGGCTTGTGCGTCACGACGCCCAGCGCCGTCTCGCACTCCGACTCCGGAACGCCCCACGTCTGCGCGGCCGCGCTCACCAGCATCGCGCGCCCCGCGGCGCCCACGCGACGCATCGGATCCCAGTTGACGGGCGTCGCCGTGCTCCCGCCCGCGTTCTGCGCCTGATACCTGGTCGTGTCGAGCGGCGCCTGCTCCACGCGGACGTCCTTCCAGTCCACGTCGAGCTCTTCCGCGACGAGCATCGGGAGCATGTTCTTCACGCCCTGCCCGATCTCCGGGTTCTTGGCGATGATCGTCACGATCCCGTCGGGCGTGATCCGGATGAACGCGTTGGGGACGAAGTCGGCGGCCGGAGTCGCCCACGCGGTCGCCGCTTCGGCGGTCTCGATGTACGTCGCGAGGAGCATCCCGCCGCCGACCATGGACGAGACGCGGAGGAAGTCGCGGCGGTTGACCTTCGATGTCGTGGTCACGGGGTCTCCTTACGCGTTCAGGCCGGCGGGGCTGCTCCGCCCCGCGGCGCCGTTGCCGTCCGCGGCCTTCAGCTGCGCCGCCCGGTGAATCGCCGCGCGGATGCGCAGATACGTCGCGCACCGGCAGATGTTGCCGTTCATCGCCGCGTCAATCTGCGCGTCCGTCGGGTTCGGCGTCTTCGCGAGCAGGACGGCCGCCGACATCAACTGGCCGGCCTGGCAGTAGCCGCACTGCGGCACGTCCAGTTCCTCCCACGCGCGCTGGAGCGGATGCGTCCCATCGGCCGAGAGCCCCTCGATCGTCGTGATCTCGGCGCCCTGCACGGTCGAGACGCGCCGCGTGCACGAGCGGATCGGCGTCCCGTTCACGTGGACGGTGCACGACCCGCACTGCTGGATGCCGCAACCGAACTTGGTGCCCTTGAGATCCAGCACGTCGCGCAGCACCCAGAGCAGCGGCGTGTCCGCCGCGACATCCACCGAGGCCGCCTTACCGTTGACCTTGAAGGTGATCGCCATTGCGTGTCTCCTCTCGGTACGCCTTACGGTTTAACGTAGCGCTTCAACGCCCGCGGGCCCACTTCCGCTCCATAGACATTGCCCTTTGAGTCTACGGCCACCCCTTCGGCGGCGCTGGTGCCGGTCGCGCTCTCGTTCGGGTCCGGAATGAACGCCGTCAGCGATCCGTCCCGCGCGCTGCCGATCCGGATGCCGCGCTTCCACGCGCCGTGCGCGGGACTCACCGATCCCGACTCGGAGTCGGCCACGTAGATGATGTCGTCCTTGTCAATGTAGATCCCGCTCGGCCGGCTGAACTGGTACCACGTGTCGAGGAGCTTCCCGCTCTGGTCGAAGATCTTGATGCGGTTGTTGCCGCGATCCCCCACGAAGAGGCGGCCGCGCGAATCCATCGCGAGCGCGTGCGGCTGGTCGAGCGCGTGCGGCTGCGCGCGCGCCGCGGCGCTCGTGTCGAGCGCGCCGCCCCACGTCGTGATCAGCTTGCCGGTCCGGTCGAACTTGAGGATGCGCTCCGGTGCTCCCGGCGCCGAGCCGTGGCCCTCGGCGACGAAGATGTCACCGTTGGGCGCGACGAGCACGTCGTTCGGCTGCCAGAAGAACTCGGGATCCCGCCCACCGCCCGCCTTGCCTAGCGTCAGCAGGAGCTTGCCATCGGGGCTGAACTTGTGGACCTGGTGGCCCCTGTCCGTGGGTGCTTGGGGCGCTCCGGCACCGCCGGCGCGTGCGCCGCGGCCGGTCGTATCCGCGCCGCGCCCTCCCCCGCCACCCCCGCGCGCCGCCGAGTCCGCGCCCGCACCGCCCCGGCCGCCCCGCCCGCGCCCGCCGCCGAGCGTGCACGCGCAGTCCGTCACCCAGACATTCCCCTCGCGGTCCACGAAGATCCCGTGCGGCGAGAGAATCAGCCCCGCGCCGAAGCTCTTCACGAGGGTTCCGTTCGCGTCGAACTTGAGGATGGGATCGAGAGTCGAGCCGAGGCAGTTGTTCACGCCGCAGCGCTCGGCCACCCAGATGCTCACGCCGTCCTTGTCAACCTCCACGGCGCTCGTCGAGCCCCACGTCCGACCTTCGGGCAGCTTCGCCCACCCCTCGACGGTCTGATACGGATTGGGATGGCTGTTCGTGGCCTGGATCGTCGGTTGACCCCACGCCCGCGCGTTCATCGCGAGCAGCAGGCCGACGACGACCAGCGTGTAACCCGCTCGGCGGCTTCGTTCCATCGGAAACACCTCTTCCATTTGAGAGAGCCCGTGCGCCGGACGGCGGCGGCGGCTCGCCGCGCGGGCGCGGGCTCGTGTCTGATGCGACCACCGTCAAGTGTGGTGAGAAACCCGCCCGTCGGCAACCTGCGCGCCGGTTGGTTCTCTCCCCCGGAACGGCCTCTTGAATGCGGCGCTCGCTGACTGCTCCGCCGCCGCCCGATGCACCGGTTACAAACCGTCGCCGCGGAGGAGCCAAACACTATCTTGGTGCACGCCGATGCCCAACGCCCTGGCAGCGGGCCGCGCTGCTGCGGCGCCAGGGCAGGAGAAAGTGAGTGCCTC
>DATEDF010000057.1:0-59573 GCA_035286465.1 Gemmatimonadaceae bacterium
ACCGGGGCGCGCGGGGATCCAGGCGTCGCTGTTCAATCCCGTCAGTGAACGGCGTGCGCCGATGTACACGACGCGCGGGGCGCCCTCGAGCCGGGCGCGGGCCTCGGCGAAGTCGAGCTGCTGGGGCACGGTGAGCCCCCAGCCGTCGAGATAGTCGGCCGCGAACGACACGACGAGCTTCGCCGCCTGGAAGTCGAGCCTGGGCCACGCGACGCCGTACACCGCGCGGTTCGCGGCGATCGCGCCGAGCGGCGCTTCGGCGTCGTAGCTCAGATGCGGCGGCAGCCCCTGGCTCGCGAGCCACTGGTCGAGGAACGCGGGGAACGAGCCCTGCTCGTGCTGGTTGATGAAGACCGCGCCCGCGGCGGCGCCACTGTTCCGCGCCTCCGCGAGCTTCGTGCTCAGCGTCTGGATCGCCCGGTCCCAGGTCGTCGGGACGAGCGTGCCGCCTTCACGCAGCATCGGGCCGCGGTACCGATCGGGATTGTAGAGCCCCTGCACGCCGGCCTGGCCGCGCGCACAGAGCGCGCCGCGGTTCACCGGGTGATCGGGATTCCCCTCGGCCTTGATCGCCCGCCCGTCGCGCGTCTCGACGAGGAGCCCGCACCCGGCCGGGCATTCGCGGCAGGTGGTCGCGTAGTAGTTCGAGACGCCAGGCACCGTGTTGTCGGGCGAGACGACGTACGGAATGAGCTTCTCGATGCTCTCGCTGTAGCAGCCGACGAGCGTCGTGGCCGCGCCCGTAACGCCGAGCACCTTGAGGAACTCGCGGCGCTGGACCGTCCCTTCGGCACGGCCCGGCGACTGCCCCTCCGGGGTCCCCACCCGGGGCGGGCCGATCCCCGCCTGGTCCGCGCTCATCCGCCAGCCCTAGTAGTGGCAGTGGGAGCAGTCATACGTCGCCTTCTTGCGCGGGGCCGCGAGCGCGGCGCTGTCGGGCTCGTAGCCCGCGGCGCGCAGGCCTTCGGCGGGTGAGTAGCCGTTGACGTGGCAGCTCACGCACCAGCCCATGTTGAGCGACGCGTACTGGAAGACCTGCGGCATGTTGTTGACCTGGCCGTGGCAGCTCTGGCAGGTCACGCCGGCGTTGATGTGCCGCATGTGCGGGAAGCGGACGTACTCGGGCAGCTTGTGCACGCGCACCCACGGCACCGGCAGCTTCCTGTTGTAGTAGTCGGCGAGCTTCTTGACCTCCGGTCGGTCCACGGCGACGAGCTGGTGGCATCCCATGCAGGTGCCGACCGCGGGCATTCCGGGATCGGGCGACTGGCCGGCAGCGAAGTGGCAGAACACGCAGTTCATCTTGAGCGTGTTCACATGCACGGGGTGCGGGAACGCGATGGGCTGGACCGGCGAACGCCCGGTGCCTTGCCCGAGGTAGTTGGTGTAGCCCGAGGCCCCGCTGTACGCCCAGGGGCCGGGGGGCGCCTTGCCCGTCGCTTCGCGGTTAGCGAGTTGGGTCGCGGTTTCCTTCGCCGGTTGGCTCGCGGCGGGAGCGGAGGCAGCCTGCGGGGGTCCGGCGAACGCGGACATCAGGGAAGCGACGATGGCGATCGCGGCGATGCCGCCGATGGCAAGCCACTTCCTGGAGCCGGTCATCGCGTGGAGCGGGGAAGTTCGAGGTGAAGCGGAGTGGGGGCGCTCTTGTGAAATCGTTCACAAGGGGAACACAGACGTGGAAAAATGAAACCGGGCACGGTGTTGCGCAAGACTTCGCGAGGGAACCTGCGCGATGGGCGATGCCGCGGTGTGCCGTCTGCGGTCCGCCGCCGGATCAGTCCTCGCTCCCCCGTTTGATTCGTTCAATCGTCCGCCGCACCTCGATGGCCATCGCGCGGAGCAGCATCAACTCCCGTGCATCGGGCATTCCGCGCGCGAGAAGTGAACGCACGGTGCGCATCACGTGCTCCTCGTTGCGCGTCTTGAAGAAACGGATCGCCGCCAGTGATCGGGCGATGTCCGCGCAGGCCTGCTCCCAATCGGCGTGCGTCGCCGGCGGCGCCGCCTTCTTGGGCGGCGCGAGCGCGCGCGTGGCGTCGCCCGCGGCCACGTGCAGCTCGTAGAGCGCCACCAGCACCGCCTGCGCGAGGTTGAGCGACGCGTGTTCCGTCGTCGGAATCGTCACGAGCAGCGTGGCGAGGTCGAGCGCGTCGTTGGGAAGCCCGTGGTCCTCCTGGCCGAAGAGCACGGCGACGTTGCCCTTCGCGGCCGCGCCGAGGAGCCGAACGGCCGCCTCGCGCGGCGTGATGAGCGGCCATTTGGCCGCGCGGCGCTTCCCGGCGAATGCCGCGACCAGCACGCAATCGGCCAACGCCTCGGGAAGCGATTCGAAGTGGCGGATCGCCTCCACCAGGTCGCGCGTGCCGTGCGCGACACCCTCGATGCGCCAGGCGTCGTACGCGACGGGACGCACCAGCCGGAGCGACCGCACGCCCATGTTCTTCATGGCGCGAATGGTCGCCGCGATGTTGACGGGATCCTGGGGGTGATCGAGGACGACAATGACCTGATCGAGGAGGGAGGCCATACCTTGGAAGATGCGGGATGCGAGATGTGGAATGTCAATTGGAATGCGGAATGCGGATTCTCGATGCGGGACGCGGAACCCGAACGCGGAATCCGCATTCCAGATTCCAGTTCCGCATCGAGAACCCGTATCCCGCATCCTGCGTTAACATTCCGCATCCCGCATTCCGCATCACTCTTTCGAATCCCGCATGCAGCTGCTCAGCGAGCTTTTTCACGCCCTCCGCGACCCGACGACGCTCATCACCACGGTGGGCACGGTCGGCGTCGTCGGGATCATCTTCGTGGAGACGGGGCTCCTCTTCCCGATGTTGCCCGGTGATTCGCTCCTCGTGACGGCGGGGCTGCTGGCCTCGCAGTCGGAGGGGCCCGTCCGCCTCAACGTCTGGCTGCTCGGCGTGCTCTGCTCGTGCGCGGCGATCGCCGGCAACTCCACCGGCTATTACATCGGGCGCCGCGCGGGCCGCGCCCTGTTCCAGCGCGAAGACTCGCGCATCTTCAAGCGCAGCCATCTCCTCCGCGCGCAGGCGTTCTACGAGCGCCACGGCGGCAAGACCATCATCCTCGCGCAGTTCATGCCGATCGTGCGCACCTTCGCCCCCGTCGTCGCGGGAGCGGCGGAGATGCGTTACCTCCACTTCATCACCTTCAACGTGATCGGCGCGCTGACGTGGATCTGGTCCATGCTGCTCCTGGGCTATTTCCTCGCGAAGCGCTTCCCCGTCGTGGGGGAACACATCGAGCTGGTGATCGTGGTCGTGGTGGTGGTGTCGGTGTCGCCGGGAATCATCGGGTGGTGGAGACACAGGACAGCGAAGGACAGCTTACAGTAGACGGTAGACAGTTCACAGTTGACAGTCGTCCGTGCGTGCGCACCTCCCACTGTGAACCGTCAACTGTCAACCGTGAACTGTCAGCTGGCGTTCAGATCGTCTCGCTATATCTTCAGCCCTCCACCCGGAGGTTCGCATGCCGCACGTCCTGTCCGCCCTCCCGTACGCGTTCGACGCGCTCGAGCCGCACCTTGACGCGCAGACGATGCAGATCCATCACGGCAAGCATCATCAGGCGTACGTGAACAACCTGAACGCCGCGATCGAGAAGGCGCCGGAGCTCGCGAGCTGGACGATTGACGATCTCTGCCTGAAGATCGCGAGCGTGCCGGAGGGCGTGCGCACCGCGGTGCGCAACAACGCCGGGGGCCACTGGAACCACTCGGGCTTCTGGAAGCTGATGGCGCCGAAGGCGGGCGGCGAGCCGGGCGGCGCCGTGGGTGACGCCATCAGGAAGGGGTTCGGCGACTTCGCGAAGTTTCGCGAGCAGTTCAAGGCCGCCGCCGTCGGCCGCTTCGGCTCGGGCTGGGCGTGGCTCATCACCGACAGGGCCGGGAAGCTCACGATCGAAAGCACGCCGAACCAGGACAATCCGCTGATGGACGGAAAGTCGCTGATCCTGGGGCTCGACGTCTGGGAGCACGCCTACTATCTGAAGTACCAGAACCGCCGCCCCGACTACGTGGACGCGTGGTGGAACGTGGTCAACTGGGGCGAAGTCGGGCTGTGGTACGGGGCGCTGACCAAGGGATGACCCCCAACGGGAAAAACGAGCATACCGTTTACGGTAGACAGTAGACAGTAGACAGTAGACAGTAGTCGGTGGACCGTTGAGGCGGCTACAGCACGCCTGAACGGTCTACTGTTTACCGTCTACTGTCTACTGTCTACCGCGTACTCGCTGTTGTTTGTTACTTCGCCGCCTCGCCCTCGAGGTACGTGTACCCCTCGAGGCCCCCCACGTACTCGGCGATGAACATGTTCGCCTCTTCGCGCGAGATGGCGGTCGCGGCCTGCACCTTGCGACGGAAGGTGGCGAGGAGGTCCGAGGCGCGGAACTGCACGTAGTTGAGCACCTCGGTCACCGTATCGCCGTGCACGAGGTCGGTGATCTCGTACCCGCCGTCGGACAGTCGCACGTGCACCGCGTTGGTGTCGCCGAAGAGATTGTGCAGGTCGCCCAGAATCTCCTGGTAGGCGCCCGTGAGGAAGATCCCCAGCATGTACGGCTCGCCGTTGTCGAGGAACGGATGCAGCTCGAGACTGGGTCGCCCGTTGGCGCCGCCGACGAACCGGTCAATCTTGCCGTCGGAGTCGCAACTCACATCCTGCAGCGTGCCGCGGCGCGTCGGCTCCTCGCCGAGCCGGTGGATCGGCATGATCGGGAAGAGCTGGTCAATGGCCCAGCTGTCCGGCAGCGACTGAAACACCGAGAAGTTGCAGAAGTAGCGGTCCACGAGCGCCGCGTCGAGGTCGGCCATGATGTCCGAGAACTTCTCGCGGTGCTTCTGCGCGACGCGGGCGATCTGGTTGATCGTGCAGAGGTAGAGCCGCTCGGCGGTGGCGCGGCCGCGGAGGGAGAGCACGCCGCTGTTGAAGAACGTTTGCGCGCGCTCCTTGTCGAACACCGCGTCGTGATAGACCTCGCGCACGCGCCGGAGCGAGGTGTTCTTGCGCGAGACGGTCTTCAAGTCGTCGGCCATCTCGTGAATGAGCGGATGGTCGTCTTCGGCGGGCGTCGGCACGAGCGGGTCCGCCGCCGACTCGACGTCAATGACGCTCACCAGCAGGAGCGCGTGGTGCGCCGTGAGGGCGCGCCCGGACTCGCTGATGATGTGCGGCATCGGCAGCTCCATGTCGCGGCAGACATCGCCGAGCGTGTACACGATGTCGTTCGCATACTCCTGGAGCGAGTAGTTCACGCTCGCCTGCGCCGTGGACTGCGAGCCGTCGTAGTCCACGCCGAGGCCGCCGCCGACGTCCACGTGCGTGATGTCGAGCCCCATCGCGCGCAACTCGGCGTAGAAGCGCGACAGCTCCTGCAGCCCCGCCTTGATGAAGCGGATGTCGGTGATCTGCGAGCCGAGGTGGCAGTGGACGAGCTTGACGATGTCGCGCTTGCCCGCGGCGCTGAGCTTCTCGATGACCTGCATCAGCTGCGCGGGGCTCAGGCCGAACTTGGACTTCTCGCCGCCCGACTGCGCCCAGCGGCCGCTCCCCTCCGTCGAGAGCTTGATGCGCACGCCGCATTGCGGCGTGACGCCCATTTCCTCGGCCGCCTGCAGCAGCACGTCCACCTCGCTGACCTGCTCGATCACGATGAACACCTTGTGCCCGAGCCGCTGCCCCATGAGGGCGAGGCGCATGAACTCCTCGTCCTTGTACCCGTTGCAGACGATCAGATGATCCGTGCTCTCCGAGAGTGCGAGCACCGCCTGCAGCTCGGGCTTCGAGCCGCACTCGAGGCCCACGCCGGAGTCTTTGCCGAAGGTGACGATCTCCTCCACGACGTGCCGCTGCTGGTTGACCTTGATCGGATAGACGGTCGTGTAGCCGCCCTGGTACTCGAACTCCTGCATCGCGCTGTGGAAGCGCGCATTCAGCGCCTCGATGCGCGAGCGGAGGATGTCGGAGAAGCGCAGCAGCACCGGGAGGATGACGCCCTGCGCCTCGAGGTCGCACGCCAGTTCGTACAGGTCGAGCGTGCGGTCGGCGCGCTGCCGGTCGGGGCGGACGACGACGTGCCCCCGCTCGTTGATGTCGAAGAACCCGTCGCCCCAGCCTTCGATGTTGTAGAGCGCCTTGGCGGCCTCGATGCTCCACCCGGTCTTCGGTGCCTCGGCGGCGGCGGGCGCACCGTTCACCGGCGTGGCGCTCGCCGGTGGGGACGGCGCCTGAGCGGTGGCGGTGACCGGCGCGCCGTTCGAGACGGACGCGCCGGACGCGACGTGCGCGACCCCGGAATCGGCAGGCGTCGTGGTGGCCATTGGCTTCAATAGTAGGCGCTGCGAGTCCGGAACGGTACCGGCCCGCCGCAGCGCGCCGCGCGCGACGTCCGCACGCGCGCGGCGACGCTACACCTTCGTCCAGATCACGACGAGCCCGCACGTGGCACGCGTGCCGTTGAACTTCGTCGGCATCGTCGCGGGCCCGTTGTAGAACTCGATGCCCGCGATGCTTGACGTGAGGACGGCGTTGATGTCGAAGAGCGGCTCTTCGTCGTTGCCCGTGTAGACCATGATGCCGTCCAGCACGACCGCGGCGTAGCAGGTGTTCCGCTTCGCGCCGCGCGCCACGTCGATCCGGCTCAACGCCGGTCCGGCACGGAGCAGCGACTGCTCGCCGCGTCCCCCCGCGATCCAGGCATTGTTCGCATTCCCACGGATCACGCGCGGGCCGGGGATCGTCTGCATGATCTCCGCCATCTGCCGGTTCCCCATCCTGTCGAGCTGCGCCTCGGTGATGAAGTGCCCGAATCCCGCCCGCCGCCGCTCCTCGAACTCGGCCAGTTTCCCGCGCACCGGCTTCGGCGCCGTCACCTCCACGCCCGGGAGCGTCTGCACGTTGCGCACCAATGCGAACTCGCGCTCGAGCGTATCCCCCTCGGCGAACGCGAGCACGGTGGACACCGGCGCGAAGCCGAGCTTCCGGACCCACACGATGTGGCGGCCGGGCGCGATGGCCGGAAGCCGGAACTTCCCGGTGCTGTCGCTGAGCGCGGCGATGCCGAGATTCGGAATGGCGATCTCCGCGCCGTAGAGAGGCACGTCGGTCGCGTCCTCGAGCACGAGCCCACGCAGGACGGCGGGGCGCTGAGGCGCGGCAGCCGGGCGCACCTGCGCCTGCGCACCGGGCGCCCCGCTCGCCGCCGCCAGTGTCCAGACGCACGCCAGCCCCACGCGCACCGGACTCAACGCGCGCAACACGCGCAACGCGCGCAACGCGCGCAACGCGCGCAACGCGCGCAACGCGCGCAACAGGCGCAACACGCGCAACACGCGCAACACGCGCATCTTCCGTCGCCTCCCCGTGCTAGGGCTTTCCTCCTTCCGGCACCGGCACCACCGTCGCTCCCGTCATCTTCACCTGATCCCGGCCCTTGTCGAGGTACGGGATTCCGTGGACCATCCAGTCGGGCGCGGGCCGGCCGAGGAGCTTGGTCGCGAAGAACTCCTGCATCTTCTTGTCAATCTCCTTCTGGTTCGCCCGCTTCACCGGATTGTGCACGTCGCCGTTGAACACGATGAAGTACGCCTCCTTGCGCAGGCGCCGCATCGCATTGTAGAGCTCGATGGACTGGTACCACGGTACCGCGTCGTCGGCATCATTGTGCATGAAGAGGAGCGGCGTCGTGACACGGTCGAGCTTGAAGAGCGCCGAGTTCTCGAGGAATCGCTCCGGGTACTCCCAGAGCGATCCGCCGATGCGGCTCTGCGAGACCTCGTACTGGAAGGTGCGCAGGATGCCCGGCCCCCAACGGATGCCCCCGTAGGCGCTCGTCATGTTCACGACGGTGGCATTCGGCACGGCGGCGGCGAACATGTTCGTCACGGTGACCAGGAAGGAGGTCTGGTAGCCGCCCCACGACTGGCCCGTGATGCCGAGCCGCCTGGGATCCACGAAGCCGCGCTGGATGAGGGATTGCACGCCCGGAATGATCGCCTTCGCCGCGCTCGCGCCGGGGAATCCCACCGTGTAGACGATGTCCGGCTCGAAGACGAGATAGCCGAGCGACGAATACACGAGCGGATTCACGACGTTGCGTCCGGACGGCGCGACGTAGCTGTACAGCCCATCCGAGAGGCGCTCGTAGAAGTAGGTGACCATCGGGTACTTCTTCGATGGATCGAATCCCTCGGGTTTGAAGAGCATCCCCTGGAGTCGCACGCCGTCGTCGTTGTACCAGCTCACCAGCTCGACGTCACCGCGGGGGTATTCGCTCTCCTGCGGGTTGGCGTCCGAGATCTTCCGGACCGCGCCGATGGACGATCCGGCCCAGAGGTCGGGGAACTCGCGGTAGGTCTGCTGCGTCATGAGGTACTGCTCGGCCTTTCTCGCCTTCTGTAGTCCGCCGTAGTTCTTCGGGCCCATCACGAGCGTCTCGGGCACGAGCGACGCGCCGAGCTTCGCCTGCGCGTATCCGCTCTGCTTGGTTTCATTGTCGAACGCGCGCAGCAGGAGCGGCTGGGCGGGATCGAAGAAGCGATCCTCGCTGTCCACGTCCACGACGCGGTAGGTGACGTCCCTCCGGCGCCCGTCGCCCGCCGTCACGTTTCGCGACGCGGCGACACCGGCCGGATCCACCTCCCACACGTCGTAGCGGTCGTACACGAGCACGCGTGCGTCGTCCTTCACCCACCCGCCGAGGCCGTACGCCGGGGGCGTGTCGGGCTGGTCGAAGAGCTCGTTCGTGAACTTCACGTCCTTGATGCCGCCGGTGAGGTCCACTTTCCGGCCGCTCGTCACGCCGTGCGCCCACCAGGAGCCGTCGTGGAACCAGGTGACGTACTTCGCGCCGGCCGAGAGCGACGCGCCGAACTCGAGACGCTTCGCGATGAGCGTACGCGCGCCCGTCGCGACGTCGAGCAGGAACGCGTCGGAGGCACCGTCGCCCCAGGTCTGCTCGATCGCGTACTCGACCGGGTTGAGCGCGAGGGCCACGCGACCGTGGTCGGCGATCGTGACCTGTGTGAGCGAGTCGTTGCCGAGCCGCGCCCACCTGCCGGTCGCCGGATGGAAGATCGCCGGCCAGGTCCGGTTGCGGTCGCGGGTCGCGTCAATGCGCTGTTGCGGCTGGATCTTCGTGTCCTGCCAGTGCCAGAGGTCGTAGACGGCCTTGTCGGCGAGCGAGTCGGCCGGGATGGAGTCGCGCGGCGCCGGCGCGAGGGCGAACTGCAGCGCCGACCCATCGCGCACGAACGCGACGGTTCCCCGGTCCGGGATGATCACGCCGTCGCCCACGGCGCCGGGGGCGACGACCCGCCGTGCGGGCGCGATCGCCGCGGCGCCCCGGGGTGCCGTGAGCGACGCGTGGTAGAGCGAATACGCGGGCTTCGTCGCGCTCGCCTCATCCCGGTCGGTAACGAACGCGACCTGAGAGCCGGCGCGATCCACGGCGAGGTTCTTGTAGTTCCCCTTGCCCGACACGAGCGCGGTCACCGCCCCGGTGGCGAGCACACGAACCCACGCACCGTCTTTCGCATCGTCGGTGGCGGCGGTCGCGTAGACCAGCACCTTCTCGCTCTCATCGAACAGGTAGCTCGTGACGTCCTCGATGCGCGTGTCGGAACCGGCCGCGAGGTCGCGGAGGACGAGCGTCGAAGCGGTCTCGGCACCCTCGGCGCCCGGAGCGCCCGCTCCACCGCCGCGGCCGCCAGCTCCGGGGGCGCCCCCTCGCCCGCCGGCGCCTTCGCCCGGTGTCGTCGCGGCGGTGTCGGGCTCAAGACTGTAGGCGAGATACCTGCCGCCTTCCCGCGCGAGCCGGAACGACCGCACGCGCGGCACCCACGTCACGTCGCCGTCGCCGAGGCTGACAATGCCGAGCTGGTTCCTGGGCTGTGGCACCGGCGGCGCGCCCTGCGCCCCGGCCGCGCCCGCCGCCCCCGGCCCGCCCGCCGCCCCCGGCCCGCCGCGACCGCGCGGCGCGCGCCGCGCCGCCTCCACCTCGGCTTGCGTCGGGTACCGGAGGAACACGGCGAATCGCGAGTCGCCGGAGAACTGCGCGGCCTGCACGGTGAAGCCGGGGCCTCCGCCGCCGCCGGCGGCGGGTACCGTGTTCTGCGGCCGGCCGGTGAACCCGCGCGGATGGCGGTACTCCGTGATGCCACTCGTGGAGCGAATGAAGACTTCCCCCTCGCCCACGACCGGCGACACCGTGTACATCGCCCACCGGCCGTCGCTCGACAGCGTGGCGCCCGAAATCCCGCGCCAGATGTCGTAGACGTCCTGGGTGATCGGCTTCTTCGCCGACTGGGCGAAGGCACTCCCCGCGACCAGCATCGGGAGCACGATGGCGCGACGAACGAGCAGGCAGGCCGAGCGGAACGTGCTCATCGGGAGGGCCGGTTCGGGTTATCTTGCGCGGGACGGCACACCTTCTATAGTACGGCCGTCGACCGTGCGACGCTGCCCGCCGCGCCGCCGAAACCTCCCCTCCCCTTTCGCTCCCCTACGGCGATGAAGCGACTGCTCCGCTACTTCGTGCAGGGCCTCGTGATCACCGTGCCGACGCTCGTCACCGGCTATGTGTGCTACGTGGCGTTTGTGACGCTCGACGGATGGCTCCGACTTCCCGTGCCGGGCGCCGGTTTCGTCATCACCATCGTGGCGATCACGCTCATCGGCGCGTTCGGGTCGAGTCTCATCACGCGATCGCTCATCGCGGCGCTCGACTCCGTGCTCGAGCGCCTCCCCTTCGTCCGGCTGCTCTACCACGCGACGAAGGACCTGATGAACGCGTTCGTCGGGGAGAAACGGCGGTTCGACGCGCCGGTCCTCGTCGCCGTGACCCCCGACTCTGAGATCAAGCACCTCGGCTTCATCACGCAGAAGTCGCTCGCCTTGCTCGGCGAGGCGAAGCACGTCGCGGTCTACTGTCCGCATTCGTACAACTTCTCGGGCCAGCTCTGGGTCGTGCCGCGAGACCGGGTGACGCCGGTGGACAGCGTGTCGAGCGAGTTCATGGCCTTCGTCGTGAGCGGCGGCGTGACGGATGTGCCGCACATGAAGTGACACGACCGCATTTGTCTTCTGCATCGAGGCCAATCATGCGCCTGCGATCCCTCCTTCCGGCGCTCCTCCTTCCTTGCGCCCTCCTCGCCCAGCGCGGCGGCCGCGGCGGCGGCACGGCACAGCCGTCCGACTCCACCTTCCTCCTCAGGCCCGCCGCGGTGTGGAACGCGATTGACGACGCGCCGCACGCCGGTTGGACTGTCTTCGTGCGCGGCAACGTGATCGCCGCCGTCGGTCCCGCGGCGCAGGTGGGATCGCCCGCCGGAGCGGTCGTCGTCGAACTCCCCGGCACTATGCTCCTCCCGGGACTGATCGAGAACCACTCGCACGTCCTGCTCCATCCGTACGACGAGGCACCCTGGAACGACCAGGTGATGCGCGAGCCGCTCGCCCTCCGCACGGCACGCGCCGTCAATCACCTCCGGAACACGCTGCTCGCCGGGTGGACGACGATCCGCGATCTCGGCACCGAGGGAGCGGGGTACGCGGACGTCGGCCTCAAGCAGGCGGTCAACGAGGGGATCATCCCGGGGCCCCGGATGATCGTCACGACGCGCGCAATCGTGGCGACCGGGAGCTACGCGCCGCGGCGCGTGGACTTCGCCTTCGACCCGGCGCAGGGCGCCGAGGAAGCGAACGGCCCGGAGGACGTGATCCGCGTGACGCGCGACCAGATCGCGCACGGCGCCGACTGGATCAAGGTGTATGCCGACTACCGCTGGGGCCCCGCGGGGCAGGCGATGCCGACCTTCAGCGAGATGGAGTTGCGCGCGATGGTGGAGACGGCGCGGTCGAGCGGGCGGCCGGTGGTGGCGCATTCGTCCACGCCGGAAGGGATGCGGCGCGCCACGACTGCCGGCGTCGAGACCATCGAGCACGGCGATGCGGGCACAGCCGAGGTCTTCGCGCTGATGAGGGAGAAAGGCGTCGCGTTCTGTCCCACGCTCGCCGCGGGGGACGCGACCAGCCAGTACGCGGGGTGGCGGAAAGGCGTGGATCCCGAGCCCGTGGGCATCACGCGCAAGCGCCAGACGTTCAAGCTCGCGCTCGACGCGGGCGTGACGATCTGCCTGGGGAGCGACGTGGGGGTGTTCGCCCACGGCGACGAGGCGCGCGAACTCGAGCTGATGGTGAACTACGGGATGACGCCGGTGGCGGCGCTCAAGGCGGCGACCAGCGTCAACGCGCGCGTGCTCCACCTCGAGAACCGGATCGGCTCGGTGAGGCCCGGACTCTGGGCGGACCTGATCGCCGTGGACGGCGACCCGACGAAGGACATCGCGAAGACGCGCGCGGAGAACGTGAGGTTCGTGATGAAGGGCGGAGTCATCTATCGGCGGCCGTGACGGAACGGCTCACCACGGAGACGCGGAGATCCACGGAGGGCCACGGAGACTTCCTGGGGGAACAGAAGTCCGCGTTCCGGTTGTCGTTCCCCCAAGCCTTCCTCCGTGGCCCTCCGTGGATCTCAGTGCCTCCGTGGTAAGCGAATGAGGAAGTAGATCACCGGCCCGGCCGCGAGCCCCACGCCCGAGGCGATCAGCGCGGGCATCGCCATCTCCCCATCCTTGAACGCGAGCCAGACCACGACGCCGAGGACGGCGGCGGGAAGCGAGGCGAGCACGGTGACGCCGGCCACGCCGCTCGGAATCCGGAACGCGCCGCGCAGTGCGGGTTCCTTGCGGCGAAGCGCGATCAATGCACCAAACTCGAGGAGCAGCGCGACCGCGTAGAGCAGCACGTCCGCGACGACGAGCTTGCCGAACGGCAACAGCGCGAAGACCGAGTAACCGACCGCTGACACGAGCACGGCGACCCGCGGCGTTCCGCGCGCATCGGTTCGTGCCAGTGGCGCGGGCAGCAGCCCGTCCATCGCCATCGCAAGGGGAATGCGCGAGTAGGAGAGCAGCAGCGCGTTGAAGAGCGCGAGCGCGCTCACGAGCCCGCCGAGCGCGAGCCAGCTCGCGAGGAACGGGCCGGCGGCGCCCGCCGCTCCGAGCGCGATCTCCGGCCACCCGCCCTCGCGCCAAGTGGTCCAGTCCGTGGCCGACAGGGACGCGAGGAGCGGCACGAAGTAGCCGAGCGTGACGAGCGGGAGCGTCACGAAGAGCGCACGCGGGTAGCTGCGCGATGCGTCAATCACCTCGCCTTGCACCGTGGACGCGTTGTCCCACCCGATGTAGTTCCAGAGCGCGATGGAGAGCCCGACGGCGAGCCCGGTGGTCACGGTCTCGCCGGGCACGGTGAACGGCGCGAAGGGCGAGTGTGTCGCGCGCGGAAGCGCGAACACCGCGAGCGCGAAGAAGCCGAGGAGCACGAAACTCCCCGCGGCGATCGAGACGCGCCCCACGGGAAGCGCGCCGCGCAGGTTGATCGCGGTCGCGCCCCAGATCACGGCGAGCGCGATCAACCACGAGTGAGAAGGGGCGAGTGCGGGGAAGAACCAGCGCAGGTACTGGTTGAACAGCACCGGGTAGATCGCCATGTCCACGAGCGAGTAGAGCCAGGTCGCCCATCCGTTCTGAAACGCCCAGAACTGCCCGAAGGCGCGCCGCACCCAGCGGTAGTAGCCGCCCTCCTCGGGGAGCATGCTGGCGAGCTCGCCGATGATGAGCGTCTCGGGGAGTGACCAGACGAGGGGAACGACGAGGAGCGCGAGGAGCGCGAGGCCCGGGCCCACCGTGGCGACGAGCCCCTCCGTCGTGTACGCACCGCCGGAGACGGTGAAGAACATCACGAAGACCAGCGCGGTCGTCGTGAGGGTGCGTCTGAGCATCGAGGGGAACTGAAGTGGACAGCTGTCAGCTGTCAGTCGTCAGCTGACCACTGACGGCTGACGACTGACGGCTGACGGCTGACGGCTTCCGTGCTCAGCGAGCCCCGGTATCCGTCGCCTTCGCCCGCGTCTCCGGCATCAGCCAGTGCGCGAACCACTGCCGGAGTCGCCCCAGCCGGTCCACCAGCAACCAGGGCTCGCCCGTGCGAGAGAGATCGTGCGTGGAGCGCGGATAGCGCACCCACTCCACCGGAACGCCGCGCTTCTTGAGCGACATGAACCACTGGTCCGCCTCGGGCATCGGCGTCCGGTGGTCTTCCTCGCTCTGCACGATCAGCGTCGGCGTCTGGACCTTCGCCACGTACTTGATCGGCGAGAGCGTGTCGTACATCGCCGGGTTCTCCCAGGGCTTGCCGTAGAACTCCCACTCGGTGAGCCCCTGCGCGTCGCTCACGCTGTACCAGCTCACCCAGTTCGAGATCATCCGATCGGCCTCGGCGGCCTTGAACCGGTTCGTCTTCGTCGTGACCCACGCGGTCATGAAGCCGCCGTACGATCCGCCCGTCAGGCCCATTCGGGTGGAGTCCACGTCAGGACGCGCGGCGACGATGTCCGCGGCCTTCATCAGGTCCTTGTAGTCGTCCCCGCCCCACTGGCCGCGGGTGATGTACGTGAAACCGGCGCCGTAGCCGCTCGACCCGCGCGGGTTGGTGTAGAGCACCATCATCCCGGCGCCGGCGAGGTTCTGGAACTCGTCGAACCACCCTTCGTCGTACGACGAGTGAGGGCCGCCGTGGATGTAGAGCACGAGCGGGTACTTCCGGCCCGGCTGGTAGCCGTACGGCTTCATCAGCCACGCCTCGATCTCCAGGTCGCCGACGCTCCGGTACGTGAAGCGCTCGGCGTCTGCCCACGCCACTTCAGCGTTCACTTTGTCGTTGAAGGCCGTGAGCTTGCGTTCACCGGTGCCGTCGGCGTTGGCGACGAACAGCTCGGTCGGCTTCGTGACGCTCGTGGCGACGAAGGCGAACGTGGCGCGCGCCTCATCCCAGCTCGCGCCGCGAATGACGCGGCGACCGCCCATCACTTCACGCATCGTGGCCGCCCGAACGTTGATGGCGAACACGGCGGCGCGGCCACCGATCTGGGCGAGCATCGCGACGTTCCCGTTCGGCAGCCACTGGTACGCCGCCGGCTCGTACTGCCAGTTGCCCGTGAGGTTCTGCGGGGTGCCACCCGTGGCGTCCACGAGCATCAATCGCGCGTTCTCGGTGCGATAGGGACGCGAGACGAAGGAGATGCGCCTCGAGTCCGGCGACCAGCCGAGGTTCGACTCGTCGCCCTGCAAGGTGAGCAGCTTCCGCGGCTCGCCGCCGGCGGCCGAGATGACGTAGATGTCACGGTCGTTGCGGCGCTCGGCGTCACGCCTGCGGTCGAACGGCAGCTTGGCGAGCGAATCGTTGAGGGCCTGCACGAGCGAGTCGGAGCGGAGCTGCGCGTCGGCGATGAACGCGATCCACCGGCCGTCGGGCGAGACGACGGGGCCGGTGTGCGAGTACTTCACGCTCGTGAGCTGGACGCGCCGGGAGGCGCCGTCGAGTTTCTGCGTGAAGAGCTGTTGCGCCCTGGGCACGGGCCGCGCGTCGCGCGGGTTCGCGAGGTAGCCGGGGCCGTTCGACTTGTACGGGAAGGTCACGACGTGGCGGCCGTCGAACCGCGCCTGGTCCACTGGCTTCGTGATCGCGCCGAACGGAACGAGCGACATCGGGTTCGGCCCCCCCGGCGCTCCCGCGGCCGGAGCGCCGAAGGGCGCGCCACCACGGCCGCCCCGCCCACCGCCGCCACCACCGCCGCCGGCGGCATCCGCGCTGTCGGTCGCGGTGAACACCACGAAGCCCTTGTCGGCCGGCGTCGAGCCGGCCGGCGGCAGGTTCTCCGGCTGGAACGCCTCGCCGCCCGGCTCGTCCACGCGCAGCGCCCACGTGTTGCCCCGCCCACCCGGCCGGTTCGACGTGAAGAGGAGGAGCTTGCCATCCGTGGACCAGCGCGGCGCCGAGCTCTCGGTGCCGGGCGACGTCCACCGCGCGGGATCGCCGCCGGCGGTGTTCACCACCCACACCTCGCTGTGCCGGCGGTTCTCGCGCTCGACGACGGTCGTCACGGTGAACGCGACACGTCTGCCGTCGGGCGCCATCGCCGGACCGGCCAGCGTCGTGAGGCGATGCCAGTCGTTCGGCTGAAAGGCGCGGGACGCGGCGGGCTGGGCCGCCGGAGCGGCGGGCGGCGCCTGGGCGAACGCCGCTAGCGGCGCGAGGAGCAGCAACGAGACGAACGTGCGAGTGAGACGCATGATGCAGACTCTCCGATGAGGGGCTCGCATGGTTTCCAACCAGCGTGAATGTACGGCGCACGTCCAGTGATGGACACCATCGGGCCCGGGTGCTAACCTCCGCATTGCGATGCCGTTCACGCCTCGATTCCGACGCTTCCCGAGGGCCGATCGTTGAGCCCGACGGCCGCGCGCGCGGCGGCGCTCGCGCCCGGGAGCATCGGCAACATCGGGCCGGGGCTCGACGTCCTGGGAATGGCCATCACCGGCCCCGGCGACCGGGTCATCGCCGAGCGGAGCGACGTGCGCGGCGTGACGATCGCCGACGCCGGGCATCGCGAGCTGCCGACGGAAGCCGATCGCAACACCGCGGGGATCGCGGCGATCGAGGTGCTGAAGCGCGTGGCGCCGGCGGAGGGCGTGCGGCTCACGATCGAGAAGCGGCTCCCGCTCGCGGGCGGGCAGGGCGGAAGCGCCGCGTCGGCCGTGGCGGGCGCCGTGGCGGTGAACCGCCTGTTCGGCGACCGGCTCGATGTGCACGCGCTCCTCGAGTGCGCGCTCGAAGCCGAGACGGCCGTCGCGGGGCGACAGGCGGACAACGTCGCGCCGTCGCTCCTGGGCGGGATCGCGCTGGTGCGCTCGGTGGATCCAATGGACGTGGTGTCGCTTCCGGTGCCCGATGACCTGCGGATCGTCCTGGCCACGCCGGACCAGCGGCTCAGGACCGCCGAGGCGCGCGCCGTGCTTCCCTCGCTCATCGCGCGCGACCGGATGGTCGCGCAGATGGCCAACGTCGCGGCGATGGTGGCGGCGCTCGCGAGCGGCGACCTGGCGCTGCTCGGGCGCGCGCTCGACGATCAGATCGCGGAACCGGCGCGCGCGCGGTTGCTTCCCGGGTTCGTGCAGGCGAAGGCCGCCGCGCTCATGGCGGGCGCACTCGGCGGCTCCATCTCCGGCGCGGGGCCGACGAGTTTCTATCTGGTGGACAGCGATGCGCTGGCCGACCAGGTCGCCGCGGCCGTTCGCGCGGCGTACGCGGGGCTCGGCATCGCCTGCCGGGCGTGGCGCGCGCGCGTCGCGCCACGGGGCGCGCTCACGCTGCCGGGGGACGCGGAGGGTGCCTGAGCCGGTGTTTCTCGAACCCGGCGCAGAGACGATCCAGCGATGCGCCCGATGCGGCGCGACTTGGCCCGAGCACGAGCCGAGCGCGGAGTGCCGCGACTGCGGCGGACTCCTCGAGGTCGTGCACCCCCACCCCGGCGTCGGCGTGGACTCGCTCGTGGCGCGCTTCGCGGCCCGGAGCTGGACGCACCCGGGCATCGAGGCGAGCGGCGTCTGGCGCTATCGCGAGCTCGTGATGCCGCGGATGACGGGCGCCGTCAGCCAGCCCGAGGGGAACACACCGCTGCTCCTGCGGGAAGCCGTTCGCGCCTACGCGGGCGTCGTCGAACTCCGGCTCAAGCACGAGGGGCACAATCCCACCGGGTCGTTCAAGGACCGCGGGATGACGGTCGCGCTCACGCAGGCGAAGCGCATCGGCGCGCGCGCCGTCGCGTGCGCCTCGACCGGGAACACCGCGGCATCGCTCGCGGCGTACGCGGCACACGCGGGCATCCCGGCGCTCGTGCTGGTGCCGCGCGGGCGAATCGCGCTCGGGAAGCTCACGCAGGCGCTCGCGTACGGCGCGCGCACGCTGCTCGTGGACGGCGACTTCGATGCGTGCCTGCGTCTCGCGCGGGAGGCGTCGCGCGAGCTGGGCGTCTACCTCGTGAACTCGATAAATCCGTGGCGGATCGAGGGGCAGAAGACGATCGTGCTCGAGCTGCTGCAGCAGCTCGGGTGGGACGCGCCGGAGTGGATCGCGTTTCCCGCGGGCAACCTCGGGAACTGCGCGGCGTTCGGGAAGGCCCTCCGCGAGGCGCATGCGCTCGGGCTCATCGCGCGGGTGCCGCGGCTCGCCGCCGTGCAGGCCGCGGGCGCGGCGCCTTTCGCGGCGTCGTTCGCGACCGGCTTCACGTCGCGCACGCGCGTGCAGGCGGAAACGGTCGCCTCGGCGATCCGCATCGGCGATCCCGCGAGCTGGGACCGCGCCGTGCGCGCGATCGTGGAGACGCGCGGCGTCGTCACCGCGGTCACCGACGACGAGATCCTCGACGCGAAGGCCGTGATTGACGCGAGCGGCGTCGGGTGCGAGCCCGCGAGCGCGGCGAGCGTGGCGGGGGTCAGGCAACTCCGCGCGCGCGAGACGATCGGCAAGAAGGACCGCGTGATCGCCGTGCTGACGGGGCACGTGCTCAAGGACCCGGACACGGTCCTCGCGTATCACGGCGGCGGCGTGCCGGGCGCGGCGCGCGCCAACGCCGCGGTGGAGATTCCGGCGGAGTTGGGAGCGGTGGAGCGCGTGCTGCGAGGCAGCGCATAGCGGAAGGCGCGAAGCGGAAGGCGCACCGCGGACGGCGCGCGGCGGACGGCTGTGCCGTAGCGCGACGCCTCAGACCCGGCTCGCGAACCCCGCCAGCACCTTCCCCGCCCGGACGGCCGCCTCGGTGATCCGCTCGGGGGAGGTGATGAACGACACGCGGAAGAACCCCTCGCCGCCGGCGCCCAGCCCGGAGCCCGGCAGCACCACGACCCCCTCGTCCTCCATGAGGCGCTCCGCGAACTCCGCGCTCGGGACGCCCGCCGGCAACAGAATCCAGAGGTACATCGTCGCCTTAGGGGAGTCGCACGCGAAACCGTTCGCGCGGAAGGCGCGGACCGCCGCGTCCCGCCGCTCCCGGAACACCGCGATGTTCCCCGGCACCCACGACTTCCAGCTTTCGAGCGCGGCGACGCCCGCCTTCTGGACGGCGAGAAAGTGCCCGGTGTCCACGAAGCTCTTGATCTTCGACAGCGCTCCGATCACCGCCGTGTTCCCGCACGCCCAGCCGCAGCGCCAGCCGGTCATGTTGTAGGTCTTCGAGAGCGAGTGGAACTCGATCGCCACGTCGCGCGCGCCCTCGACGTCGAAGATGCTGGGCGCGACGTAGCCGTCGAAGGTCATCTCGCAGTACGGATTGTCGTAGACCAGGATGACGTCCAGCTCCCGGCAGCGGCGCACGACGCGCGCCAGGTACTCGAGCGGCGCCACCGCCCCCGTCGGGTTGTTCGGGTAGTTGAGGTAGAGGAGCCGCGTGCGAGCGAGCACGTCCGCCGGGATCTCGTCCAGCTCGACGAGGAAGCGCGTGCGCGGCGTGATCGGGTACAGGTACGCCTCGCCGTCGGCGAGTAACGTGCCGCCGCGATACGCGTTGTAGCCGGGATCGGGAATGATCGCCGCATCACCCTTCTGGACGTACGCGAGCGCGAGGTGCGAGAGCCCTTCCTTCGATCCGATGAGCGGAATGACCTCCGCGAGGGGATCGAAGCGGTGGCCGAAGCGCGCCCGCATCCAGGCGGAGACGGCCTCGCGGAACGCGGGGAGCCCCAGGCCGAAGCCATAGCGGCTCATCGCGGGATCGCGCGCGGCGGCCGCGAGCGCCTCCACCGCGGCGGGCGGCGGCGCGAGATCGGCGTCGCCGGCACCGAGATCAATGACGTCCACTCCCTGCGCGATCAGCTCCCGCTTGCGCTGCGGGATGGCCGCGAGGGGATACGCCGGAAGCGATTTGAAGCGGGCGGTGGGCCTGGGCATTCGTTTCAGCTCGTCGGCGGTGTGAATCCCTCGCCGCCCGTGTCGAGCCAGCTCAGGTGGTACTGCGGGTCCTCGATCCCGAGCATCGCCCTGGCCACCGTGAGCGGGCGGAACGAGTCCATCATCACCGCCAGCTCGTTCGTCCCCGTGGCGCGCATGGACGCCTCCGCGCGCCCGGGGTGCGGGCCGTGCGGAATGCCGTCCGGATGGTGCGTGATGGAGCCGTATTCGATCCCCTTGCGGCTCATGAACTCGCTCGACGCGTAGAAGAGCACCTCGTCGGAGTCCACGTTCGAGTGGTTGTACGGCGCCGGGACCGCTTCGGGATGGAAGTCGTACGGCCGCGGGCAGAAGGAGCAGATGACGAATCCGTCGCCCTCGAACGTCTGATGGACCGGCGGCGGCTGGTGGACCCGGCCGACGATCGGCTCGAAGTCGTGGATGTTGAACGCCCACGGATAGAACATCCCGTCCCATCCCACGACGTCGCACGGGTGGTGGTCGAGCACAATCTCGTTGTAGCCGTCGTACTGCTTGACGATGATCGGGAAGTCGCCCTTCTCTTCGTGCGTCCTGAGCTCGCGCGGCACCCGCAGGTCGCGCTCGCTGAACGGGGCGCCCTCGACGAGCTGCCCGTAGTCGTTCCGGTAGCGCCGGGGTGGCCGCACGTAGCCCCGGCTCTCGAACACGAGGAGGCGCGCGGGCCTTGTGAAGCGCCAGCGGTGCAGGATTCCGCGATGGATCACGACGTAGTCGCCGCTCACCACCGGGAGGTCGCCGAACTGCGTCTCGAGCGTGCCCTCCCCCTCGACGACGTAGACGACCTCGTCGCCCTGCGCGTTCCGATAGAAGTGCGCGTCCTCCCGGTCGGGGATGGCGACGAGCATCGCGATGTCGCGATTGAAGAGGATGGGCGTCCGGTCGAGCGTGGGGCTCCCGCCGCGCGCGAGCTGCGCGGTACGGAAGTGCCGGTGGCGGAGCATCGTCGCGCCGGGATCCACCTCGTAGCGGACGTCACGCAGCCGGCGCACGCGCTTCACCGCCGTCGGGGGGTGGACGTGATAGAGGAGCGACGACGGGCCGGTGAATCCCTCATTCCCCATCAGCTCCTCCGCGTACAGCCCGCCGTCGGGCTTGCGGAAGGCGATGTGCCGCTTGCGCGGAATGCGACCGAGCGTGTGGTAGACCGGCATCAGAGGTTTCCCCGCCGCGCCTGCTCCCGCTCGATCGCCTCGAAGAGCGCCCGGAAGTTCCCCTTGCCGAAGCTCTTCGCGCCTTTCCGCTGGATGATCTCGTAGAAGAGCGTGGGGCGGTCCTCCACGGGCTTCGTGAAGATCTGGAGCAGATAGCCTTCGTCGTCGCGGTCCACGAGGACGCCGAGCTCGGCGAGCGCCTCGAGCTTCTCGTCAATCCGGCCCACGCGCCCGGGCACGGAATCGTAGTACGAGTGCGGCACGCTCAGGAACTCGACGCCACGGTTCTGCATCGCGCGCACGGTCGCGATGATGTCGTCCGTCGCCATCGCGATGTGCTGCACGCCGGGGCCGCGGTAGTACTCGAGGTACTCGTCAATCTGCGAGCGCTTCTTGCCCTCGGCCGGCTCGTTGATCGGGAACTTGATGCGCCCGTTCCCGTTGGCCATCACCTTCGACATCAGCGCCGAGTATTCGGTGGAGATGTCCTTGTCGTCGAAGGAGAGGAGGTTGTAGAAGCCGAGCACGCGCGAGTAGAACGCCACCCACTCGTTCATCCTGCCGAGTTCGACGTTGCCCACGCAGTGGTCCACGTACTGGAGGCCGATGGACTGTGCGTTGAAGGGCGACGACGCGGCCTCGAAGCCCGGGAGAAAGGGGCCGCTGTAGCGCTTCCGTTCCACGAGCGAGTGAATGGTGTCGCCGTAGGTGGCGATCGCGGCGACGACGACTTCGCCGTCCCGGTCCGCCTGCGCGCGCGGTGCCTGCACCGATCGCGCGCCCCGCTCGACCGCCTTCTGATGCGCCTCGCGCGCGTCGTCCACCCAGAACGCGAGGTCGCGCACGCCGTCCCCGTGCCGGTGCACGTGCGCCGCGATCTCCCCGTCGGGCCCGAGGGGAGACGTGAGGACAAGGCGGATGGCGCCCTGCTGCAGGACGTAACTCGCGCGGTCGCGCACGCCGGTCTCGGGCCCGCAATACGCGACCAGATCGAAGCCGAACGCGTACCGGTAATAGAGCGCCGACTGCTTGGCGTTCCCGACCCAGAACTCGATGTGGTCGGTGCCGTTGATCGGGAAGGTGTCGTGGGCCTGCGCCGCCCGGTCCAGGGTTCCGGTTGTCATGGGAGCTTCCGCGTCCTCCGGTTCGCCGCGCTGAGAGTATACCTACGCGAGCAACTTGAGCCGCTCGCGGTCCACGTTGCCGCCCGTGAGCACGCAGACGACGCGCGCGCCGCGGGGGACGGTCACGGCCCCGGCGAGCAGCGCCGCGAGCCCCGCCGACGCCGCCGGCTCGGCGACGACCTTGCACCGCTCCAGAATGAGCCACATCGCGTCCGCGATCGCCGCGTCGCTCACGGTGACGATCTCGACCCCCAGATCCCGCACGTGCGCGAAGGTGAGTGCGCCCGCCCACGGCGCCGCGAGGCCGTCGGCGATCGTCTCGACTTTCTCGAGGCGCTGCGGCGTCCCGCGGTCGAGCGAGAGGCGCATCGCCGCGGCGCCCTCGGGCTCGACGCCCACGATGCGCGTCTCGGGCCGCCGCGCCCGGAGCGCGACCGCGAGACCGCTCACGACGCCGCCACCCCCGACGCCCACGAGCACCACGGCCGGGTCCGGCACGTCGTCGAGGATCTCCTCTCCCACCGTCCCCGCCCCCGCAATCACCGCGGGATCGTCGAACGGATGCACCATCACCAACCCGCGCTGCACCTCGAGGTCGCGCGCGACCTCGAGCAGGTCCGCCGCCGTCTGGATCACCTCACCCCCGTACGCGCGCGTGGCCTCGACCTTGCTCCTGACCGAGCTGGCGTACATCACGACCGTCGCCTTCGTCCCCACTTCGCGCGCCGCCCAGGCGACGGCCTGCGCGTGGTTGCCGGCCGAGACCGTGACGACGCCCTTCGCGCGCTCGGCCTCCGTGAGCGCGAGCATCCGGGTGAGCGCCCCCCGCACCTTGAAGGAGCCGGTCTTCTGGAAGAGCTCGAGCTTGAAATGCACGTCCGCCCCCAGTCGGTCGCTGAGGTGCGTCGAGCGCATCATCGGCGTCCGGCGCACGCGACCAGCGATCGCGCGCTGCGCAGCGCGCACGGCATCCGCGGTGACCAGAGGCGTCGGCATCCTGAAAACTACTCGCCTCGGCCCCGCCCGGGCGAGGACTGGAACGGGCCGCCCCGGCCGCCTAGCTTCGGGCCATGCCGATCACGTTCCACATCAACGCCGCGGAAGGCGTCATCTACACGACCGCTCAGGGCGTCGTGACGGATGCGGACATCCTCGCGCACAAGGACGCGATGGTCCGCCATCCCGACTTCCGGCCCGGGATGCGCCAGTTGAGCGACGCCCGCCTCATCGAACGCCTCGACGTCTCGACGGCGGGCGTCAGCCTCTTCGCCGCCCACGACGGGCTCCACGCCTCGGACCTGGGCGCGCACCAGATCGCGATCGTGGTGGGCACCGACGAGGTCTTCGGCATGGCGCGCATGTACCAGTCCGTGACCGAGGCGAACCTGCCGGGCGTGCAGATCTTCCGCGATATGGACGAGGCGCGCCGGTGGCTCGGCCTAGCCCCGTAGCTCGGGCCGGTCGCGGAAGAGCTCGAGCGACGCGGGGTTCGCCAGCGCCTCGGTGTTGGGTACGGGACGCGCGTGGATCGCCTCCCGCACCGCGATCTCGCTGATCTTCCCGCTGAGCGTCCGGGGGATGTCGGCGACCTGAGCGATCACGCGCGGCACGTGATGCGGACCAAGCTGGTCGCGGATGCGCGCGCGAATCGTCGCCCGCAGGGCGTCGTCGAGCGCCAGCCCCTCGCGCAGGCGCACGAAGAGCACGATGCGCACGTCCGCGCCGTGCGTCCCCTCGATCTCCTGCGCCACCGCGACGCACTCCATCACCTCGTGGAGCCGCTCCACCTGCCGGTAGATCTCGGCGGTGCCGATCCGCACGCCGCCCGGGTTGAGCGTCGCGTCGCTCCGCCCGTGGATGATGAGCCCGTCGTGCGCCGTCCGCTCCGCCCAGTCGCCGTGCCGCCACACGCCGGAGATGTGATCGAAATACGCCGCGCGATACTTCGCGCCGTCGGGATCATTCCAGAAAGCGACCGGCATCGAGGGAAAGGGCCTGGTGCACACGAGCTCGCCCGGCTGTTCGACGAGCGCGTGCCCGGACGCATCGAACACGTCCACCGCCATGCCCAGCCCGCGGCACTGCAGCGCGCCGCGCCGGACGGGGAGCATCGGGTTCCCGAGCGCAAAGCACGAGATCAGGTCGGTGCCGCCCGAGATGCTCGCGAGATGAACGCCGGGGCGCACGTCCCGGTAGACGTAGTCGAAGGATGACGGCGCGAGCGGGGATCCGGTGGAGAGGATCGTCCTGAGCGGCGACAGGTCGTGCGTGCGCGCCGGGCGCAGTCCGGCCTTCTCCGAGAGCGCGAGGAACTTGGCGCTCGTGCCGAAGACGCTCACGCGCTCCTCGGCGGCCAGGGTCCAGAGCGCGTCCGTGCGCGCGGGCGGCATCGGCGCGCCGTCATAGAGCACGATCGCCGCGCCCGAGGCGAGCGCGCTCACGAGCCAGTTCCACATCATCCACCCGCAGGTGGTGGCGTAGAAGACGCGCTCCCCAGGGCGCACGTCGGTGTGAAGGACGTGCTCCTTCAGGTGCTGCAGCAGCGTGCCGCCCGCGCCGTGCACCAGGCACTTCGGAAGCCCGGTCGTGCCCGAGGAGTAGAGGATGTAGAGCGGATGGTCGAAGGGGAGCCGCTCGTAGACGCGCGTGGGTGCGCCCGCACCGCTGTCCCGCTCGACGAAGTCTTCCCAGCGCTCCGCGCCACGGATGCCGGCGAGGTCCGTCGCGCTCAGCGCGTCACGCAGGAACGGGACGACGACCACGCGCTCGATCGCGGGGATCGCCGCCACGATCTCCCGCACGCGGGCGAGGCAGTCGAACTCCTCGCCGGCGTAGCGATAGCCGTCCGCGGCGAAGAGCAGCCGCGGCGCGATCTGGCCGAAGCGGTCGAGCACGCCCTGCACCCCGAAGTCGGGAGAGCACGACGACCAGACGGCGCCGCACGACGCCGCGGCGAGCATCGCGACGACCGTCTCCGGAATGTTGGGCAGAAACCCGGCGATCCGGTCGCCGGGCTCGATGCCGTGCGTACGCATCGCACGCGCCAGGCGCGCGACGCGCGCCTGCAGCTCGTCGCGACTCACGGCGCGCCGCGTGCCACGCTCGTCGCGGAAGACGATCGCGCTCGATGAGCCCCCGTGACGGAGCAGGTTTTCGGCGAAGTTGAGCCGCGCGCCGCGGAACCACCGCGGGCCCAGGGCGGCGTCGGGCGGCGCCATCCGATCGAATCCCTCGACCACCGCGTCCCACGGCTCGGCGCCGTCGCGCGTCGTCGCAACCACGTCGCAGAAGCGCCACACCTCCGACCAGAACTCCGCCGGGTGCGCGACCGACCAGGCGTGCCAGTCGGCGTAGGGCGCGTCCACTGCCGGCGCGGCCGGAACCCGCGCGAGCACGCGGGCGAAGAACCTCGCCATCGCGGTCGCCGCGACCTGCTCGCCCGTCGGAGCCCACAGCAGGTCGGGATCCCGTTCGCCAGGGCTGTGCATTCAGGGAGTTCGCAGTGGCTCGTTTCTCGTCAGTGTGCGCTGGCTCACTGTGCGGAATGTAGACTGCGCTTCACGTCTCCGTTATCGTTGCTCTCACCAACAGGAGGCACCCGTATGCGACCTGTTCTGTCCGTGTCGGTGTTCGCGCTGCTCGCCGTTGCTCCGCTCTCGGCACAGCGGAACGCCGCGTTGGAGGCCGGCGTGTTCGGCCAGTTCAGCAAGTACGACAGTTTCACGAAACTCGACAACGGCGTGGGCGTGGGCGGACGCGTCGGCGCGTTCGTGTGCCCCCGCATCGAACTCGAGTACTCGGGTGAGTTCACGCCGACCCGGAGCACGACGGTCGGCAACCTAACATCGTGGAACAACCGGGTTGACCTGATCTACAACCATCCGGCCGGGGAGCAGTGGGACCTCCTCGTGGGCGGCGGCTTCACGGGCTCGTCGTACAAGACGGACACCACGTTCAACCAGTACGACTCGGGCGGCAACGCGCTGGTCGGCTTCCGCTACCGCTGGAAGGAGAGTTGGTGGTGGCGGGGCGATGCCGTGATGGACTTCAAGGATCCGTCGGACCAGACGCCGACGGGCGAGCGCACACGGACGCTCGGTCTGCGGTTCGGCCTCAGCCACCTCTTCGGCGGAAAGCGGTCCATCAACTTCTGCGCCCGCTCGGCGCCACCGCCGCCACCACCTCCGGCGCCCGCACCCGCTCCGGCTCCGGCGCCCCGGCCGGCACCGCCACCCCCACCACCGACTCCGGTGCCGCCACCGCCGACGCCAGCACCGCCACCGCCGACGCCGGCACCACCGCCGCCGACACCGCCGCCGCCGCCCGCACCGGCCCCAGCCCCTCCACCTCCAAGGCCACTGCTCACGCTGCGCGGGGTGCTCTTCGACTTCGACAAGGCCACGCTGAAGCCGGCGGGACGGGACTCGCTGCAGCGCGCGGTGAGCTACCTGAGGGAGCACGCCGACGCGCGGGTCGAGGTGCAGGGACACACGGACAGCAAGGGGGCGGACGCGTACAACCAGACGCTCTCGGAGCGGCGCGCGAGTGCGGTGAAGGTCTATCTCGTGTCGCAGGGGATCGCGGAGCAGCGGATCGCGACGCGCGGCTACGGCGAGTCGAACCCGATCGCAGACAACGGGACGGACGCCGGGCGCGCGCAGAACCGGAGGGTGGAGATCATCGAGATGCGGTAGAGGGAGTGCAACGGCGAGTAGACGGCCGTCAGTCGTCAGTTGTCAGTCGTCAGTTGTAAGCGCCGAGTACTGACAACTGATGGCTGACAGCCGTCTACTCGTTGTCGTTGTTGTGTAGCTTGCATCATGCGTCGAATCCTGCTGGCCGACGCCGACGCCTTCTTCGTCGCGGTGGCCCGCGCGGTGGACCCCGAGGGCGCCGGACGTGCCCCGCTCCTGATCGTGGGCGGACGGCCCGGCAGCCGCGGCGTCGTGTGCTCCGCGTCGTACGAGACGCGCGCCTACGGAGTGCGCTCCGCGATGCCGATCGCGAAGGCCCTGCGCCTCTGCCCGCGGGCGATGTGCGTCCCCGTGCCGCGCCACGCGTGCGCCGACACGAGCCGCGCCATCCGGCGCGTACTCGAGCGCTTCACACCCGCCGTCGAGGCGGCGAGCATTGACGAGTGGTATCTCGACCTGACGGGCACCGAGGCGCTGTATCGGCACGAGTCACTCGACGCGACGGCCCGGCGCATCCGCGCCACGGTGCGTGACGAGACGGGGATGTCGCTTTCGATCGGCGGGGGATCGAGCAAGCTCATCGCCAAGCTCGCGGCCGAGCGCGCGAAGCCGTCGCGGTCGCCGAAGTCCGGGGGCGTGCACGTGGTGCCGCCGGGCGCCGAGCTCGAGTTCATGCGCACCGTCGCGCTCGCGGAGATCCCGGGCGTCGGCCCCAAGCTGCAGGCGAAGCTGCGGGGCGTGGGACTCGTGTCGGTCGCCGACATCCTGCCACTCGAGGTGGCGACGCTCGAGCGCTGGGTGGGCGCCGGGACGGCTGCGTGGCTCTACGAGTGCGCGCGCGGCGTCAGCCGGTCCTCCGTCGAGCCGCACGCTCCCGCCCGGCAGATGAGTCGCGAGGAGACGTTCGACCGCGACATCGCCGACCCGGTTCGGCTGTTGTCCGAGCTGCGGCATCTCGCCGCGACGGTCGCCGCCGACCTGCGCGGCGACGGACTCGCCGCGCGCACCATCTCGGTCAAGCTGCGGAACGGCGACTTCACGACGCGTTCGGCGAGCCGGACGCTCGCCGAGCCGGTCGAATCGGACCACGCCGTCGCCGAGACGGCGGTGGCGCTGCTCGACAAGCTCCGCCGCACCGGCGCGCGACGCCGAACAACTCTCGATGTTCGCCGGCGCCGCCGGCGCCGCCGGGGCCGCCGGGGCCGCCGGCCTCGCCGAGCGGCCGCGCGACCGCGACCTCTCGCGCGCCGTGGACCGCGTGCGCGAGCGCTTCGGTGCCGACGCGATCCGATCGGGTCCGCCCCGGCGACGCCCGATCGGCGAGAAGGGCGCGCGCAAGCCGAGGGATTGACGGCGTTGCCCGCCGCCGACCGGCCGACGCAGCTTTGTGCCGTGCGGCCTTCCCCGTCCCTCACGCTCGTTCTCGCGCTCGCGCTCCCCCTCGTGCTCGCGGCCTGCGGCGACGGTGAAACGGCGCCGCCCACGCTGGGGCCGACGACCACCACCGTGTCGTTCGCCGCAGGCACACTCACCGCCGAGATCGCCTCGACGCGAATCACACGCGAGACCGGCCTGATGAACCGCCCCTCGCTCGGGGCGAACAACGGGATGCTCTTCGTCTACGCCACGGACCAGCCCGTCGGCCCGCTCGCACCCGGTTTCTGGATGAAGAACACGCTGATCAACCTCTCGATCGCATTCCTCGATTCGACGCGGCGCGTGCTCGACGTGCAGGAGATGACCGCCGGCGACACGACGACGTACCATCGGCCAGGCGTGCCCTACCGCTACGCGCTCGAGGCGAATCAGGGATGGTTCGCCTCCCACGGCGTCGCCGCGGGCGCGCTCGCGGCCTTCACGCTCCCGGCCGGCACGGTGATCGACCCCTGACCACCCCGGGGGCGGAATCCTCCGGCGCTCGCTACATTAGCACCCCTCCTCCGACCTTCACCCGGGACTCCCGATGACGCGTCTCCACATCCGCCTCGCGTTTCCACTGGCCGCGCTCGTGTTGGCCGCGGCGTGCCGGCCGGCCGCCGCGCCGAAGCCCGCCCCTGCTCCGGCCCCCGCACCGAATGTTGGCGCCGGACGCGGCGCGGGCCCTGGCGCACCCGCGCCCGGTGACACCACGCAACGACCCGCCGTGCCGGGCGGCGGCGCGCAGCAGCCCGCGGGCGCGCCCGCGGGGCCCCCGGGCGCAGGGCTCGCCGAGCCGAATCCGCGCCCCTACAGCACGGTGGTCCGCGGCGACGTCAAGACGAAGACGGGACTCTTCAAGGCGCACCGCATCGGCTCGCGCCTGCTCTTCGAGATTCCGCGCGGCGAGCTCGGCAAGGACTTCCTGCTCGTCACGCAGATCGCGAAGACCACGGTTGGACAGGGCTACGGTGGACAGGCGCTCGGCAATCGCGTGATCCGCTGGGAGCGGCGGGACCATCGCATCCTGCTGCGCAGCGTGAGCTACCAGATTCGCGCCGACTCGGCGGACCCGATCTTCCGCGCCGTGGACAACGCGAACTACAACGCGATCCTCGCCGCCTTCAACGTGGACGCCTACGGGCCCGACTCGGCGCCGGTCATTGACGTCTCGCGGCTCTACACCAACCCGCCGCCCGAGATGAACGTCACGAGCCGCTACCGCGGACAACTCGACGCGACGCGCACCTTCATCGAGCGCGTGGCGGCGTATCCGCAGAACGTCGAAGTCGAGGCCACGCTCACGGTGCAGAACCAGCCGCCTGCGCTCGCCGTTCCCGTCCCGGCGTCCGCCGGGCCGACTCTCCCCCCCTCGGCGACCTTCCTCCTGCACTGGTCCATGGTGAAGCTCCCCGAGAAGCCGATGATGGCGCGCCTGATGGACAATCGCGTCGGCTACTTCTCGACCAGCACGCAGGACTTCAGCCGGCCAGTGCAGAAGTCGGAGACACGCACCTTCATCACGCGCTACCGGCTGGAGTGCTCGGACCGGCGTGAAGGAACCCTCTGCGACCCTGTGAGACCGATTACCTACTACGTGGACCCGGCCACGCCCCGGTGGCTCGTGCCCTGGGTGAAGAAGGCGATCGAGAGCTGGCAGCCCGCGTTCGAATCCGCGGGGTTCAGGAACGGCATCGTGGCGAAGGAGGCGCCCTCGAAGGAGGAGGATCCCGACTGGGCGTCCGAAGACGCACGCTACTCGGTGATCATGTGGCTGCCCTCGGCGATCGAGAACGCCGTCGGCCCGCACGTGCACGATCCGCGCTCGGGCGAGATCATCGAGGCCGACCTGCAGATCTACCACAACGTGATGAACCTGAACCGCGACTGGTACTGGACGCAGGTGGGCGCCGTGGATCCGCGCGCGCGCCGGCTCCCCTTCCCCGACTCGCTCGCCGGCCGGTTGATGCAGTACGTGATCGCGCACGAGATCGGCCACTCGCTCGGCTTCCAGCACAACATGAAGGCGAGCGGGATGTACGACCCGGACTCGATCCGCAACAAGGACTTCGTGCGCCGGATGGGACACACGTCCACGCTGATGGACTACTCGCGGTTCAACTACGTGGCGCAGCCGGAGGACGGGATCGCGCTCGAGGACCTGATCCCGAAGGTCGGGCCGTACGACATCTGGGCCACGCACTGGGGCTACGCGCCGATCCCGACCGCGAAGACGTCCGATGAGGAGCGCCGCACGCTCGACGAGTGGGCGCGCGAACAGGACGACAAGCCCTGGCTGCGGTTCACGACGAGCGACGACGGCGGCGCCGATCCGCGCGCGAACACGGAGGCCGTCGGCGACGCCGACCCGGTGAAATCCACCGGCTTCGGCCTCAGGAACATCAAGCGGCTCGTGCCGATGCTGGTTCCGGCGACGACGAACGCGACCGACGACTACGATGACCTCAAGGAGATCTACGGCCGGCTCGTGGGCCAGTGGGCCACCGAGCTGCGCCACGTGACGGTGCTGATCGGCGGCGCGGAGACGCAGGAGAAGTACGGGAGCCAGCCGGGTGTGCGCTTCACGCCGGTGAGCCCGGCGCGACAGCGCAAGGCGGTGAAGTTCCTCACGGAGAACGCGTTCGCGACGCCGACCTTCTTCCTGCGCCCCGAGATCCTCCGGCGCATCGAGCCCGACGGCGCGGTCAACCGCATCGCCGGCGCACAGCGAGGCATCCTCAGCACGCTGCTCGCCGATCCGCGCCTCTCGCGCCTCGTCGAGTTCGAGGCGCTCGCCGACAAGCCCGGCGAGGCGTACACGCTCCCCGAGCACGTCGCCGCGGTCCAGCGGGGAGTCTGGAGCGAGCTTGGCGCGTCGTCGGTGAAGATTGACGCGTACCGCCGCGCGCTGCAGCACTCGTACATTGACCTCGCCCGGACGAAGATCAACCCGACGCCGCCGCCGGCGCTTCCCGCCGGGTTCCCGCCGGAGCTCTTCGCGCAGCTCTTCCGCAGGTCGCCGGACGCGCAGGCGCTCTTCCGGGCGGAGCTCAAGGCGCTCGACGGCCAGCTTGCCGCCGCGGCGGGGAGGGCCAGCGACGCGATCACGCGCGCGCACATCGGGGAGATACGCCACGAAATTGACGACATTCTCAATCCCAAGAAGTGAGCGGCTGGCCGAGAACCGACGACCGGGAACCGTGTACCGGCAGTTGACGGCCTTCGGTCGTCGGTTCTCGGTGGTCGGCGCCTTCCTGCTCGTCGCCGGCTCCGCGACGGCGCAATCCGTCACCCCCGCCGTCCGCGCGTGGCGTGAGCGGCACGAAGCGGAGATCACGCGCGAGCTGGTCGCCTTCCTCGCGATCCCGAACGTCGCGAGCGACGCGGCCAACATCCGCCGCAACGCCGAAACCCTCCGCGCCATGCTCGAACGCCGCGGCATCACCGCGCGGCTTCTCGAGAACGGCGCGGCGCCACCTGCCGTGTTCGGCGAGCTCCGCGCCCCCGGCGCGACCCGCACCGTGATGTTCTACGCCCACTACGACGGGCAGCCGGTGTCGGCGAGCGAGTGGGCGACGCCGCCATGGCGGCCGGTGCTGCGCGGACCGCCGATGGCCGGCGACTCGCTCGCCGACCCGATCCCGCTCCCGGCCGGCGGCCGTCTCGACCCCGAGGCGCGGCTGTACGCCCGGAGCGCGTCCGATGACAAGAGCCCCATCATCGCGATGCTGGCCGCGCTCGACGCGCTCAAGGCCGCTGGGGTCGCGCCGAGCGTGAACCTCAAGTTCTTCTTCGAGGGCGAGGAGGAGGCGGGCTCGGAGCACCTGCGGCCGCTGCTCGAGCGCAACGCCCGGCTCCTCGCGGCCGACGTCTGGCTCTTCTGCGACGGGCCGGTCCACCAGAGCCGGAAGATGCAGGTCGTGTTCGGCGCGCGCGGCGTGATGGGGCTGGAGATGACGGTGTACGGTCCGTCACGCGCGCTCCACAGCGGCCACTACGGCAACTGGGCGCCGAACCCGGGCGCGCTCCTCGCGGAACTGATCGCCTCGATGCGCGACGGCGACGGCAACATCCTGATCGAGCGCTTCCTCGACGACGTCGTCCCGCCCACCACCGCCGAGCGCGCCGCCGTGCGCGCGCTCCCGCCGACCGACGATGCGCTCCGCCGCTCGCTCCTCATCGGTGGCAGCGAGGCGGCGGGCGCGCTGCTCTTCGAGCGGATCCTGCTCCCGGCGGTCAACGTCCGCGGGATTCGCGCCGGGCAGGTCGGCGCGCTCGCCAACAACGCCGTCCCGACCGAGGCACGAGCGTCGTTCGATTTCCGGATGGTGCCGCGCCAGACGCCGGAGCGCGTGCGCGAGCTGGTCGAGGCGCACGTCACGAAGCGCGGCTGGTTCATCGTGCGCGAGGAGCCGACGGCGGCCGAACGTCTCGCGCACGCGAAGGTCGTCCGCCTCGAGTGGGAGGGCGGCTATCCGTCGGTGCGCACCCTGATGGACCTCGCGGTCTCGCGCGCGGTGCTCGGCGTGGTCTCGGAGGCGATCGGCGCGCCGGTGCTCGCGCTCCCCACGCTCGGCGGATCGCTGCCGCTCAACACGTTCGCCGAGGTCCTCAAGGTGCCCCTGATCACGGTGCCGATCGTCAACCACGACAACAACCAGCACGCGAAGGACGAGAACCTGCGGCTGCAGAATCTCTGGGACGGGATCGAGGTCTTCGCCGCGTTGATGGCGCGCCTCGGGCCCGCGTGGCCCGGCGTGGTGCCCTAGCGGCTCACTTCACCCGCTGCATCTCGACCGGCTGACCCGGGAAGGCGAGTTTGAGCAGCCGGTGTGCGCCGCCCTTCTCGATCCAGACCGTGAGCGGCTGCTCGCCGCCCGTGACGTCCGCCTTCCAGGCGTCGAACGTGCCGGCCGGCACCTTGACCGACTCCTCGCCGCTCACCGCAATGGCGATGGCGGTCGCCGTCCCCTTCCCCGACTGGAACGCGCTGACCGTGAACTTCGCCCCGCTCGTCCACTTGAGCGCCGGGAGAATCACGGAGACGAGATTGTCGTCCACCGCGCCCGCCGGCAGCTCGGCGTCCACGGTGATCGTCTTGATCCCGCCCTGCGGCTGTGGCGTGGCCGCCGTGCCCTTGGCACGACCACCGGAATAGGTCACGTCAATCTTCGTGTCCTGGCCCATCTGCTTGCCGGTCTGAAGCACCGATTGCATCTCGAGCTTCGCGGTGAAGCGCACCTCGGTGTGCTGCTGCACGAACGTCGAGATCTGCACATCCTCCGTGTACTTCCACCCTCCATCCGCCTGTTCGAGCGTGGATCGCTGGAATCCGAGTGGATTCCCTTGGGCCAGGATCGTGAAACTGTCGGTCCGCGCGACGAGGCGATCCCACGCGAGGTCGAGCGCCGCCGTCTTCACCGTGAGGTCCTCGGCGGTGAGCGCCGCGCCGTCGGGCGCGACGATCCTCACCGGCGCGACCGCCTTGAGTTTCTCGTACACCTTCGCGCCGTCGCCCACGACCACGATGAGCGCCTGGTCGGGTCGCACCGCGGCTGTCGCGGCGGAGCGCGCGGCGGCCACGGTCACCGCCGCGAGCTTCTGGCGGTACGTCTGCACGTAGTCGTTCGGCAGGCCGAGCAGCCGGGCCGTGGAGACCTGGCTCGCCACCTGCGCGGCCGTCTCGACCTGGAGTGGGAAACGTCCCACGAGGGCGGACTTCGCGTCGTCGAACTCCTTCGCCGGGATCGGCTCGTCGCGGATTCTCCGGAGCTGGGCAAGCAGCTCGACCAGCGACGAGTCCGTGACTTCCGTGCGCACTTCCGCGCTCGCCTGGAAATAGCCGACGCCCCGGAATCGTGCGAGTCGCGAGTAGGCGCCGTAGGTCCACCCCTTCTGCTCGCGCAGGATCGTGAACAGCCGCGAGTCGCCGCCGCCGCCCAGCACCTTGTTCGCGAGGGTCGCCGCGTAGGCACGCGCATCCGTCGGCGCCCACGTGAGGTTGCCCGCGAGGATGTTCGACTGGACGGAGCCCGGACGGTGCACGAGAACGATCTCCGCCGCTGACCGCACCGGCGGCGCGCTCGGCGCCGCGGCAGGCGCGGCCGTCCCGGCCCAGGCGCCCATCGCCCGCTCGGCGAGCGTCTTCGCCCGGGCCAGCGTGATGTCACCCGCCAGCACGAGTAGCGCGCCCGACGGCTTGAGGCGCGCGCGCTGGAACGCGACGAGGTCGTCGCGGGTGATCGCCTTCACCGACGCGGGGTCGGCGCGCCGGCCGTACGGGTGCTCCCCATACAGCGCCTTCGCGAAGAAGCGCGACGCGATGGCGTCCGGCTGCGATTGCTCGAGCTGGAGCGCCGAGAGCGCCTGCGTGCGCGAGAGCTCGACCTCCTTCTCCGCGAACGCCGGGCGGATCGCGGCGTCGGCCATCAGCTCGAAGGCGAGCGCGGCGTCACCCGAGAGCACGTTCGCGCTCAGCGTCAGGAAGTCGGCGTCGGCGCCGGCCGTGAGCGCGCCACCCACCCCCTCGATCGCGGCGGCGACGCCGTCGGCATCGCGCGAACCGGCGCCCTTCGTGACGAGCGCGGCCACGAGATCAGCCGTGCCCGGCTTGCCCGGCGGGTCGTACCGGCCGCCGGCCGCGAACGCGAGCGAAACCGACAGCACCGGAAGCTTGTGGTTCTCCACGACGATGAGGCGCAAGCCGTTTCCGAGCGTCGCTTCCAGGAAGGGCGGGAACGGCGCCGGCTTGATCGGCCCCGCCGCGGGCGGCGCGGTCGGGAACTGCTGGGCCTCGAGCGTGGCGGCCGTCGTGGCCAGCGTGGCCGTCGTGGCCAGCGTGGCCAGCGTGGCCAGCGTGGCCGCGCCGGTCGGGGCGAGCGCCGCCCTGAGCGCCGTCGCGAGCGCGAGCCTCGGCATCGTCGGGCGCATCACTTGGCCTCCGGCACGACGGTGATGGTGAGCGAGTTCTCCCGGCGCAGGTAGGTCGCGGCCACCCGCTTGAGGTCCGCGGCCGTGACGCGCAGGTAGCGATCGAGATCGGTGTTGACCGCGTCCGGCGAGCCGAGGTAGAGCGCCGCGTACTGCACCGCCTCGGCGAACGCGAACGCCTGCTGGCGTTCGTTGACCTTGGTTGCGCGAAACTGGTTCTTCGCCTTGGTCACTTCCGCCTCCGTGACGCCCTCGGTCGCGACGCGCTCGACCTCGACGGCGAGCAGCTTCTCGACCGAGTCAATCGCCACGCCCTGATTCGCGATTCCGAGCGCGAATAACATGCCGGGCCCGCGCCGCGGGCCGAACGGATTCATCAGGGCCTGCGTCGCGAGCGCTGCCTTCGTCTCGCGCGCGAGCACGCGGTTGAGCCGCGAGCTCTCCCCCTGCCCGAGGATCGTCGCAAGGAGGTCGAGCGCCGGGGCGTCGGCGTGCGAGGTGGGCGGCACGCGGTAGAGCAGGAGCACCGCCGGGAGCGTCGCCTTGGCGTCGGTGAGCCGAGTGCGGAGCGCGCCGCTGTTGAACGGCTGCTCGCAGGCGACGGATGGGGGAGCGGGCTGCCGCGCGATCGGCCCGAAGTAGTCGGCGATGAGCCGCTTCGCCTCCGCGGCCTGGAAGTCGCCCACCACCGTGAGCGTGACGTTGTTCGGCGCGTAGTACTGCCTGAAGAACGCCTGCACATCCTCGACCTTGGCCGCCTCCAGATCGTTCATCGAGCCGATCAGCGAATGGCCGTAGGAAAAGCACCTGACGGAGTCGAATGCCTGGAGTGTGCCCTCCCAGATGGCCTTCCCGTACGGCGGGTTGTCCACGCGGAGGCGCCGCTCCTCCTTCACCGTCTCGATCTGGTTCTTGAGGTTCTCGCTCGTCACGGCGAGCGAGCGCATCCGCTCCGCCTCGAGCCAGAGCGCGAGGTTGAGCCGGTTCGAGGGGAGGACTTCCCAGTAGTAGGTGATGTCGTACTGCGTCGAGGCGTTGTCCTGGCCGCCCGCGCGCTCGATGAGGTTCGAGTGCTCCGTCTTCTTCAGGTGCGCCGAGCCCTGGAACATCATGTGCTCGAAGAGATGCGCGAAGCCCGTGCGCCCCCGCACCTCGTTGCGCGCGCCGACGTCGTACCAGAGGTCCACCGCCACCACCTGCGACGAGTGATCCTCGACGAGCTGCACCTTGAGCCCGTTCGGGAGCGCGTACTGGTCCACGCGGATCCGGGCTGGCGCCTGGGCTGCGGCCCCGGTCCCGAGGGCGAGAGCGAGAACCAGTAGGGCATTCCGATGGAACATCACGAACACCTCGAGAGCGGGAGAGCGACCGGCGGGCCGATCGTTCGACAGGGAGAAGGGTAATCAACTTGCGAAGAGAGGTGAGTGGAGGCCAGTGCGAGAGGGAGCGGCGAGAGGTCGCTCCCACGGCTCTCGCCGCTCGCCGCTTTCTCTCGCCGCTCGCCGCTCCCTCTCGCCGCTCCCTCTCGCCCCTCGCCATCTGCCGTCCCCCACTCTTCGCACCAGATTCGGGGTATTATCCAGCCATGCTTCTCCGCCGCCTCGTCGCGCTGGCCGCCGCGGCCTTCCCCGCCGCCACGGGCGCCCAGATTATCCGCGACCCCGCAGCCATCGCGGCGAGCGCCGACTCCACCTCGCCCGCGGGGATGGGGCGGCGCGCGCAGGCCGAGTTCGAGCGCTTCCGTCGCGAGCACCTGCCGGCGGCGCGCAGCGGCCGGCCGGCCCGCTGTGACGAGCAAGTCGGCCGCTTCTGTTACTGGTACAACGAACGGGAGCCGCCGCCGCCCAGGGAGCCCGCGTCCGTCACGGAGAAACGCCAGCAGTTCCTCCGCTTCCTCGATTCGCTCGCCCGAGTGTCGCCGGACGATCGCTGGATCACGGGCCAGCGGGTGCGCTACCTGGCGGAGGCGGAGCGGTTCGGCGACGCGCTCACGGCGGCGCACGAGTGCCGCGTGGGCGGCTGGTGGTGCGACCTCCTCGTCGGCTTCTCCCTGCATCTGCTCGGCGAGTACGTCGCGGCCGACAGCGTGTACGCGTCGGCGCTCACCAAGATGCTGCCGCGCGACCGGTGCGAGTGGCGCAGTCTCGAGCTGCTGATTGACGATGACACGCGCCAGCAGTACCGCCGCCTCCCCTGCGGCGACCCGCGCCGCGTCGCCTTCGAGGACCGCATCTGGTTCCTCGCTCGCACGCTCTACGCGATGCCGGGCAACGACAGCCGCACCGAGTACTACGCCCGGATGACGATGACGCTGATGCTCACCGACGCGCCGAGTCTCTACCAGTTCGGCTTCGATGAGGACGAGCGCGAGTTGCTCCTCCGCTTCGGGTGGCCGCGCGCGTGGGCCGCGACGGCGTCGGACCCGCGCGCGCGCGGATACTCGATCGTCGGGATGGAGCCGATGCCGGCCTACCGGTACATCCCGCCCGGCTTCGTGCTCAATAGCCCGCCGGTTTCCGATTCCACGAACTGGCGACTGCAGCTCCCGCCCGTGATCGGCCGCTACGCGCCGCCCTACGCGAGGACGCTCAAGCCGCTGGAGCATCAGAAGGCGATGTTCCGGCGCGGCGACAGCGCGCTCGTGCTGCTCGCCTACGATGCGCGCGCGACGAAGGAGCTGGCCGATGCCACCGTGCACGCGACGCTGGCGATCACGGCCGGCGACGCCCCGCGCGGCTGGCTCACGACCCGGCGCGATGCGCCCCAGGTCGGCGTGCTGACCGCGAAGGCGCCCTGGGGCCCGCTGCTGATGAGCGCCGAAGTGACCGCGCCGGAGCGGCAGGCCGTCGCGCGCGCGCGATACGGGCTCAGCCCGCCCTACGCCGTCGGCGTCCGCGTGACGCTCTCCGATCTGCTCTTCTATCAGCCCCACGGCACCTTCCCGAAAACGGTCGAGGAGGTGCTCCCGCACGCGCTCCCCACCGAGCGGCTCCGCGCCAGCGAGAAGCTCGGCGTCTATTGGGAATCGTACGGCACCGATCCGACGGGCGAGAAGATGAGCGTGTCGCTCACCGTCGTGCGGGAGGTCGAGGAGAGCGGATTCCTGCGCCGGCAGGCCAGGGCGCTCAGGCTCGTGCGCGAGGCCACACCGGTGAGCGTCTCGGTGCAGGACGTGTCCGCCCGCGGTACGACGGTCTCGCCGCGCGCGCTCGAGCTCGACATCTCGACGCTCTCCAGGGGCGCGTACTTCGTGCAGCTCGAGATTGACGTTGCCGGCCAGTACGTCATCCGGGCCGACCACCGGATCGAGATCATCGGGCCGTGACGCCGCCGGTGCGCGAGTCGTCTCCGCGCGTGAAGATGAAGCTCGTGCTCGCCATCTCCCTGCTGCTCGCGCCCGCACTGGACGCACAGGCGCCGCCGAAGGCCTCGCGACCGAAGCCGCCCCCCAATGCCGACAGCGCGGCCACCGCGCGCGAGGACTCGATCCTCGACGCGCTCTGGCCCGTCAAGGGCCCCGAGCCGCTCCCGGGCGCCATCCTCCCCGCGAAGCGCATCGTCGCCTACTACGGGAATCCGCTTTCGACGAAGATGGGAGTGCTCGGCGAGTACGAGCCCGAGGAGATGCTCCGCCGCCTCGACGCCGAAGTCGCCGCGTGGACCAGGGCCGACCCGGCGACGCCGGTGCAGCCCGCTCTCCACCTGATCGCCGTCGTCGCGCAGGCGAAACCGGGAACGGACCGGAAGTACCGCCTGCGCATGGATTCCGCCGTGATCGAGAAGGTGGCCGGCTGGGCGGCCAGGCGGAACGCGCTCGTCTTCCTCGACCTGCAGGTCGGCCTCTCCACGCTGCGCGACGAGCTGCCGCGCCTCACGCCCTTTCTCGGCCGCCCGCACTTCCATCTCGGCATTGACCCCGAGTTCTCGATGAAGGACGGCACGCCGCCGGGACGGAAGATCGGCACGTACGACGCCGCGGACGTCAACTACGCGGCGGGGTTCCTCGCCGACCTCGTGAGCCGGCTCGGCCTCCCGCCCAAGGTGCTCGTGGTGCACCGCTTCACCCAGAAGGGCGTCACGCGCTCGCGGGACATCACGCTCGACCCGCGCGTGCAGATCGTGATGGACATGGACGGCTTCGGTCCGCCGCACCTCAAGAAGAACACCTTCCGCAAGTGGATCAAGGCGGAGCCGGTGCAGTTCGTCGGGTGGAAGCAGTTCTACAAGCCCAGGAACGACTTCCCGCGAACGACGATCGCCGAGATTCTCCGGCTCCACCCGCGGCCGCTCTACATCCAGTACCAGTAAGGCGGCTACCCGGCGTCCCGGGGTGGCGATCCGGCTCCGTGTGATGCACGTTCTCCCGATGTTCGAATCCGCCGAAGTCGGTCACGCGATAGACAAGAAGACGTGGAACGCCGAGCTGCCCAAGCTGCGCGCCGCGCTGCTCAACGCGCAGTACGACCTCGCCGAGCACAAGCGCTTCCCGGTCATCATCGTGATCGGCGGCGTGGAGGGCGCGGGCAAGGGCGAGACGGTCAACCTCCTCAACGAGTGGATGGACCCGCGCCACATCCAGGTGGCGGCTTTCCCCGAGCCGTCGGAGGAGGAGCTGGAGCGGCCTCCGATGTGGCGCTTCTGGCGCGCCCTGCCCGCGCGCGGCCGCATCGGCATCCTCTTCGGCGGGTGGCACACGGAGCCGATCGTCGAGCGCGCGACAGGTCATCTGAGCGCCGCCGAGATTGACCAGGCGATCCAGCGCATCGTGCGCTTCGAGCGCATGCTCGTGGATGAAGGCGCGCTCCTCCTCAAGTTCTGGTTCCACATCTCCAAGGCGAAGCAGCGCGAGCGCCTGAAGGCGCTCTCGAAGGATCCGCTCACGGCGTGGCGGGTCACCAAGCTCGACTGGAAGCGCTTCAAGCAGTATGACCGGTTCCGGCGCACGAGCGAACATTTCATCCGGCAAACCAGCTCCGGGACGGCGCCGTGGATCGTGGTCGAGGGCACCGACGCCCGCTACCGCGGGCTTACCGTCGGTCGGATGCTCCTCGAGGCGATGCGCGAACGCCTCGACGAGAAGAAGGTCGCGGGCCAGCCGGACCGCACGCCGCCGCTCCTCCCCGCCATTGACGGGAAGGACGTGATCTCGCTGCTCGACTTCGAGAAGCGGATCAGCAAGACACGCTATCAGAAGCAGCTCGAACGCCTGCAGGGACAGCTCGCGACGCTCACGCGCGATCCCCGCTTCCGCAGGCACGCCGTGGCGGCGGTCTTCGAGGGCTCGGACGCCGCCGGCAAGGGCGGTGCGATCCGCCGCATCACGGGGGCGCTCGACGCGCGGCAGTACGAGATCGTCCCCATCGCCGCGCCGACCGAAGAAGAGCGCGCCCAGCCCTATCTGTGGCGCTTCTGGCGCCGCGTTCCGCGCCGCGGCCGCTTCACCATCTTCGACCGCTCCTGGTACGGCCGCGTCCTCGTCGAGCGCGTCGAGGGGTTCTGCTCCGAGGCGGACTGGATGCGCGCGTACGCCGAGATCAACGACTTCGAGCACCAGCTCGCGCGCGCGGGGATCATCGTCGTCAAGTTCTACCTCGCGATCACGAAGGCCGAACAGCTCCGGCGCTTCAAGGACCGCCAGCAGACCGAGTTCAAGCGCTTCAAGATCACCGAGGAGGACTGGCGCAACCGGAAGAAGTGGGAAGGGTATCACCGGGCGACGTGCGACATGGTGGATCGCACGAGCACCGACTTCGCGCCGTGGACCCTCGTGCCGTCGAACGACAAGCAGCTCGCGCGCATCGAGATCGTGAAGACGCTCTGCCGGCAGATCGAGCGGGCGCTCGACAAGGGGTAGGCACTTCACCACGGAGGCGCAGAGATCCACGGAGGGCCACGGAGGAATGCTTTGGGGGAACGACAGCCAGAACGCGGGCTTTTGTTCCCCCAGGAAGTCTCCGTGGCCCTCTGTGGATCTCCGTTCCTCCGTGGTGAGGCTTTCTCCTCACTCCTCTCTCTTCACCTGACGAACCGCGCCTCCCGCCCCCGGAACCGCTTCCGCATCACGCGGATCGCCTGGGCGCTCGAGTCCACCAGCACGACGTCGCGCCCGTGCCGGTCGGCGGCGTCGCCGAAGGAGCCGCTCCCCGCGAAGAAATCGAGGAGCCGGTCCCCCGGCTTCGAGTGCACCTTCACGATGCGCTCGAGAATCGCCAGCGGCTTCTGCGTCGGATAACCCGTCTTCTCCTTCCCCGTCGGACTCACGATCGTGTGCCACCACGTGTCGGTGGGGAGCTTGCCGCGCGCGCGCTTCTCGGGCGTGACGAGCCCCGGCGCGAGGTAGGGCAGCCGGTCGGACTCGTTGCCTCGAAACGTGTAGCGCTTCGGGTCCCTGGCATACCAGAGAATCGTGTCGTGCTTGGGCGCCCACCGTTTCGTCGTGCGCGCGCCGTAGTCGTACGCCCAGACGATCTCATTGAGGAACGACGCGCGGCCGAAGATCCCGTCGAGCAGCACCTTCACGTAGTGCACCTCGCGCGCGTCGAGATGGACGAAGAGACTCCCGTGCGGCGTGAGCACGCGACGTGCCTCCGCGAGCCGCGGCTCGAGGAAGGCGAGATAGTCGTCGAACCGGTCGGGGAAGGCACGTGTGCCGAGGCGTTCGGTCAGGTATCGCGCGCCGGCGAACCCCGTGCGGTCTCCCCCGCCAGCCGCCGCGTCGCGCACGCGCCGCGTGCGGAGTTGCGTGCGCGCCTGCGTGCGCCCCGTGTTGAACGGAGGATCCATGTAGATGAGGTCGAACGAGGCATCGGCCAGTGCCGCCAGGACGCGGAGGTTGTCGCCGTGGTGGACGGTGATCACGCGATCATCACCTAAGGCCGCACCGCGCGCTGATTCCGGAACGCCTCCATCATCCGCACCATCTCCGCGTTCGTCATCGGCTGCCAGCCGTGCGGCTTCATCGGACGGCCGTACTCGAAGGTGAAGTTCGCCTTCGGGTTCGTGAGCTTCGACGCCTCCTCCTCCATCAGGTAGACGGCGAGATTCAAGTAGTGATTGTCCATGTCGCCGGTGTACATGTGAATCTTGCCGGCGAGTGAAGGCCCGATCTTCGCCCAGTTGGTCTTGAGATACCAGGTGAGGTCGTACCCCTTGTCGCGCCAATACGCCGCGGCGGCCTTGTCAATGTGCCCGGTCCGGCGGTCCCAGAGCCGCACCGGGTAGCCGTCGCTCCCGATCGGCCCGTACGCCGCGTCCCACGCGTCGAACTGCTGGCCGCTGCGCGCGTGACTCCCGAGCACCGCCTCGAGCCGGCTCATCTGGCGCGTCGTCACCTGCGGCTGTCCCTCCGCCGTCCGCATCATGTAGCGCTCGGGAATCGGCGGCGTGTCGGCGTTCGGGATGAAGGCGTTCGTGTCGGCGTAGTTGTCCGTCAACTGGTTGCGCCGGAAGTCAATCGGGTCCGGGTAGAGACACCACCCGCCGCCGAAGAAGTCGGCTCGCTGGATCTGGAGCGCCGCGCACTCCCAGCCACCGGTGGAGCCGCCCGTGAGGAACCGCGCGTTCGATTCGGGGAGAAGACGAAACTGCGTCTCGAGCAACGGCACGAGCTCCGTGAGCAGCGCATCCTGATACGGCCCGTTGTTGACCGAGTTCACCGCGTAGGAATCGTCGTAGTAGGGCGTCGGGTGCTGCCACGTCACCGCGACGAATCGCGGGAAGCCGTCGCTCATCCAGCTCTGCGCGAACTGGAAGCCGGACTCGCGCGCGGAGGCGGGCGCGTTGCCGAACGGGTTCTCGCCGCCGCCCCCGCCGCCCCCGCCGCCCCCGCCGCCGCGGCCGCCGCGCCCACCACGGCCCCCGGCCTGCTCCTCGGTGAACCCGAACGGCGCGCCGAGCCCGAAGTGCCCCTGGATGTAGATCGCGGGGTACTTCCGCGCGGGCTCCTCGTCGAAGCCCTTCGGCAGGAGCACAGTGGCGCCGACGTAGATCGGCTGGCCCCAGAACTTCGAGAGCATCTCGCTCTTGATCTTGATCCGCTTCACCCATCGCGTGTCGGCCGGGACCTGCACCGGCGGCAGCGCCTTCGTGAGCGCGAGCGTGAGCGGAGTCCTCGACGCGGGATCGAAACGCACGCGCCGCACCTCGCTCACGAGATTGCCGGGCGACGTGTTGAAGTGCTGCCCCTCCCACTGGTCGTTGTGCGCCCAGATCACGTGCCCGTCCGCGCGCGTGAACTTCGTGTAGACGTTGAGCAGCGCCTGCGCGAAGTACTCGCCCGCGGGCACCTGCGAGAGACTCTCGTACGGATAGCCGAGCGTCTTCGCGTCGATCACCGTCGCCGCACTCGGCTTCAGCCCCTCGACGTCCACCCCGAAGAACGGGACGCTTCCCCCGTACGAGCCACCCTGGAGCCGCGGCTCGCGCGCGTCACTCTTCGCGAGAAAGACGTAGACACGGCCGGTGATCGCCTCTCGCGCGACCGAAGGATCGAGGCGGATCTCGACGCGCTGGGCGGGGACAGCGCTGGAACCAAGGGTGACGGCGAGGCAGGTGAGGGCGAGACGACTGTGGATGGAGCGCATGAGAAGACGGAGTGCGAGGGGACGGAAGATGTCGTGCGCGCTTCACCAAGATGGCGCGAGGAGGAGAGCCGACGCCACAGGCGAGTCCTGCCTGGCGCGTGCAGACAGCTCCGCTCGCGGTAGACACCCCGGCGCGGTAGACACTCCGGCGCGGTGGACACCCCAACCCTTTGGACGCCTGCCGCGTCTAAGGAGGGATGACCCTCCCCTCGCGCCTCGCCCTCGCGGGCATCACGTTGGTCCTCGCGGGCGTTCCCGCGCGTCCCGCCGCCGCCCAGGGCGGCGACACCGACATCCTCCGCGGCCGCATCGTCGCCAACGACTCATCGCCCGTCGCCGGCGCCAACGTGCGCGTGACGTCGTACCTCACGCAGGCCGTGCGCCAGCTTCGCACCGACACGCGCGGCCGCTTCTCCGTCATCTTCCAGAACGGCGGCGGCGACTACCTCATCTCCGTCAACGCCATCGGCGTGGCCCCGCTCGAGGTGCGCGTGCGGCGCGAGGGCGGCGAAGAGGTGCTCCTCGTGGAGCTCGTGATGCACAGGCTCCAGCTCCTCGAGACCGTGCGCGTCACGGAGAACCGGCCGCGCGCGGAGGCGGTCCCCACGGCGGTCGGCGCCGCGAGCGGAACGCCGACCGGCAACGTGCTCCCGCCCGAGCAGCAGGGCGACCTGAACGCGCTGGCCGCCACGCTCGCGGGGCTGGTGCTCGCCTTCAACGCCGACGGTTCCATCCTCGGATTCTCCGCGCTTGGCCTCGACCCGTCACAGAACAGCTTCACGCTGAACGGGATGCAGACCAGCGCGAGCAACCTTCCGCGCGACGCCCAGGTCGTGACGAGGGTGAACACCACCACGTTCGACGCGACGCACGGGAGGTTCAGCGGAGCGCAGGTGCAGACCTTCGCGATGAGCGGCGGGCCGGTGCAGCAGCACTCGGTGCGGTTCACGCTCGACGACCCGACGCTCCAGTACTCCGACCGCGCGGCCACCTCGCTCAGTCAGCGGTCGCGCAACCTCCAGATGAGCGGCGGGTCGTCGGGCGAGATCGTCCGCGACCGGGCGAACTACAACGTCTCGTGGCAACTGGGCCGCCGCACGAGTCCGCTCAACTCGCTGCTCGACGCCGATTCCTCGGGCCTCGCCCGCCTCGGGCTCACCGCCGACTCGGTCGCCCGCTTCGAGGGCATCCTGAGCGCGCTGGGCATCCCCTTCTCCGTCGCCGGCGTGCCGCCGGACCGGCGGAACGAGAACGCCTCCGCGTTCGGCCGGTTCGACTACAACCTGAAGAACGGCGGCGCGTTCAGCACGACGTTCAACGCGAACTGGGGACGGAGCGAGGCAGTCTCCCTCTCGCCGCGCGCCCTGCCCAGCTTCGGCGGAAGCAGCAGCAACTGGGGCACCACGCTGCAGGCGCACCTGAACAGCAACCTGGGAAGCCGCTTCCTCAACGAGCTGCAGGCGGAAGTGGAACTCTCCGGCAACAAGGGCGACCCCTTCATCTCCCTTCCCGCCGGCGCCGTGCTCGTCAGCTCGCTGCTCCCCGACGGCGGCACGAGCCTCCAGAGCCTCCAGTTCGGCAGCGGCTCGGGGCTCAACAACTCGTCGCGGAACGGCTCGTTGCAGCTCAACAACACGCTCTCCTGGTTCAACCGGAACAGCCGGCATCGGCTCAAGCTCAACGCCCAAGCGAGCTACGACTGGTACGACCAGTTGCAGGCCAACAACGAGTTGGGCACGTTCACCTACAGCTCGCTCGCCGACCTCGAGGCGGGGATCCCCACGTCCTTCGTGCGGCGCATCGGAACGCAGCATCGGAAGGGCGACGCGCTGCACTCGGGCGTCGCGATCAACGACACGTGGCAGCGCACGCGAACCCTGCAGTTCCAGTTCGGCCTCCGCACCGACGGCATTCGGTACCTCACGGTGCCGCGCTACAATCCCGAGGTGGACCAGCTCTTCGGCCTCCGCACGGATCGGGCGCCGAGTGTGATGGGATGGAGCCCGCGCGTGGGCTTCTCGTGGAACGTCGGCAAGGCGCCCGCGGGCGTGGGCGGAATCTTCGGACCGAACGTCCTCGGTACGCTGGGCGGCGGCATCGGCCGTTTCTTCAACGTGCCGGGCTCGGGGATGCTGTCGGGCGCGATTGACCAGACGGGGCTCCCGAGCGGTGCGCAGCAGCTCACCTGCGTCGGGCCCGCGGTGCCGCTGGTGGACTGGCACGACTTCCTGCTCAATCCGGGCGCCGTGCCCAACAGTTGTTCCGACGGCGCCCTCGCCGCGCCCTTCACCGTGACGACGCCGCGCGTGCAGACGTTCGACCCGGCGTTCCAGCCCTCGTCGTCGTGGCGCGGCAACCTCAACTGGAACGGCTACCTCGGCCGGCGATTCCGGCTCAACCTGTCCACGGAGTACTCGCAGAACGTGCACCAGGGCGCGCAGGTGGACCGCAACTTCGATCCCACGACGCGCTTCGCGCTCGCGAACGAGGACGGGCGGCCCGTGTTCGTGGATCCGGCGGCCGTCGTGCCGACGACCGGCGCGGTCTCGCTCCTCTCCTCGCGCCGCTCGCCGAGCTACGCGCAGGTGATGGCGAACCGCGGCGACGGCGAGTCGCGGAGCGCGCGCTTCACCATCGGCGTCTCGCCGGTGCAGCGCACGTTCCGCGTCAACCCCACGACGTGGACCCTCTCGTACACGACGATCCGCGTGCGCGACCGGCAGCGCGGCTACGGCAGCAACACCGCGGGCAACCCGCTCGACTTCGGGTGGGCGCGCGCGGGCGGCGACGTCCAGCACCAGATCAACGCCGGCATCAGCAAGGGTTTCGGCACGTGGGTCAGCGTGCGCGTCTCCGGCAGCGCGCGATCGGGATCACCCTTCACGCCGCTCGTGGGCGGCGACGTCAACGGCGACGGAATCTCCAACGACCGCGCCTTCGTCTTCGACCCGTCCGCCGGCGGCGACTCGGCCGTCGGTACGGGGATGCGCGAGCTTCTCGCGAACGCCCCGGCAGGCGTGCGCGGCTGCCTCCGCGCCCAGCTCGGCCGGGTCGCGAGCCGGAACTCCTGCCGCGGTCCGTGGAGCGCCTCGTTCAACGCGATGGTGAACGTCGTGCCGCGCGGCACGTCACTGGGTGACCGCGTTAGCTTCACGCTCAATCTCGCGAACCCGCTCGCGGGGCTCGACGCGCTCTGGCATCGCGGGCGAATGGAGGGGTGGGGTCAGCCCGGCAACGCCGACCCGACGCTCCTCTACGTCCGCGGTTTCGATCCGGCCGCGAAGCAGTTCGTCTACGAGGTGAACCAGCGCTTCGGCGAGACCCGCGGCTCGCGGTCGCTCCCGGCGCAGCCGTTCCGTGCCACGCTCGAGATGCGCCTCTCGCTCGGCCCCGCGCTCGAGCGCCAGCAGGCGGCCATCGAGTTGCGCAACTACCGCCGGCCGGGGCAGCCACCGGCGACGGTGCAGTCCATCAAGCAGCGACAGGTTGCCGGCGCCGCGGCCAACCTGCGCCCCCTCGTCGCGCAGAGGGACTCCCTCAGGCTCACACCGGCGCAGGCGGACTCCCTCAACAAACTGATCGCGACGCTCACGCGGCGCGCCGACTCGCTCTGGACGCCGACCGCCGAGTACATCGTGAAGCTCGGCGCCAACGACGCGGACGCCGAGCTCGTGCGGCGAATGAAGGAGACGCGCTCGGCGGTGATGGACGCGCAGTTCGCCGGCTACCGGGCCCTGCGCGTTCTCCTCACTCCCGAGCAGCGCAAACGCCTCCGCCCGCCGATCGCCTTCATGATCGAGGAGGAGTACATGCGGTCGGCCAAGCTCCTCGGCCAGGGCTCGATGAAGATCGGGATGTGAAACGGGCCCCCGCGGCCGCCGAGGCGACCGCGGGAAGCCGCGCAGCGCGCGTCAGGACACCTTGACGACCTGCATCATTCCCTTCGTGAAGTGGGGCTTGCCGTCCTTGGCGTCCGGGATGAAGCAGATCAGCAGGTAGTCGCCCGGCGTGAGGTCCGCGTCGAAGCGGACGTTCACGCCCTGCACGGTGGCCGCCACGCCGCCGATCCCGCTCCCCGGAGGCGGGCCGTCCGGCTTCATCATCCACTTGAGCATGTCGTCGGCCGTCTTCCCCGCGGCGAGCTTGATGATCTCGATCTCGTGCGGCTGCGCGGCCTCCGTGTGCACCTCGACCGTCTGCTTTCCCGCAGCGAGCGGCTTGGAGAGCGTGAAAGCGTAGTCGCGGAGCGTGACGACGACGTCCGCCGCGGGAGGGGCGGCCGCGCTCGCCACCACAGCGGCCGGCTTCACCATGAGCGCGCTCGCCATCCCCTTCGCGAAGTGGGGAACGCCGTCCGGGACGTCCACGAGGCAGATCATCGCGTAGCTGCCGGCCGCCAGGTCGAGCGTGGCGTTCGACTCGTGCCCGGGATCGGGCGCGTTCGGCCCGGTGACGAACGCCGCCCACGCGGGCGGCGGGCCCGGGTTCTTCATCGCCGTGAGGAGATCGGCGACCGTCTTCCCGCTGTCGAGCCGCACGAGCTGCAGGTGATGGAAGCCCGGTCCGTCGTTGACGAGCTTGATCGTCGTGAGGCCCGCGGTGACCTCGGCGGGGCCCTCGAAGGCGAAGTCCTTCGCGTGGAACGTCACGACAGCCGGCGTGCCGGCGTCGGCGGGGGACGATGAGCTGGCGGCCTTCTCTCCGCCGTAACAGGCGGCGAACACGAAAGCGGGCGAGACGATGACGGCCTGCAGCAGACGCATGACGAGACGCTCCGGTTTACGAGAAGGCCGGAAAGTAACCTGCAACCTAGTCGCCGTCGAGGTCCCTCCACCTCCCGTTCTGGAACAGCTCGATCCGATGGATGGGATGCACCTCCCAGAGCGTTTGCCGGTATTTGCCCAGGTGATTCTTGTGCACCGGGTCGAGGAGGAGGTAGCCGCTCACGCGCACTGAGTCCGGCTTCCCGACCACGGGCTTGAGCGAGTCCGGATCCCAGTTCGGGTGGCGCCGCTTGATTCGCGGCGTCGGCTCGACCACGACCGCGGTGGGCTCCTTGTCGCCGAACTCCCCGACGAGCGCGACGTGCCAGTCCGTGTTCGCCTCGCCCGTGCTGTTGCAGTTGGTGGATTCCTGGTTGTTCTTCTGCGGGCGCACGGCCACGACGAACCCGGTGACGGTCACCGCGATCCCCTCGTACGGCCGGATCTCGTCGAGCTGCGCCTTCGTCCACTTGTCGCGCCGCGTCTTCGCTTCGCGCGGCCATTCGAGCCCGGCGAGCGCGTCGAACGTGATCGCGTGATATGTCGGCGGAAGGTCGGTGCGGTTCTTGCGGCGGTTGGTTTCCTTGTCGGCTCCTTCGCTGCCGTACCAGCCGCAGTCGCCGAGCCGGCTCTTGTTCGGCACGGGCTTCTCCCAGCTCTGCTCCACTTCGACCGCGGGGCTCGAGAGCCCGAGTCGCGGGATGGCGTCGGTGGCCGCGATGAAGCTCGTGGCGGCGCCCACCTCGACGCCCGGGGCGCCCGTGCCCGCCGCACTGCCCCCGCCGCCGCCCCCGCCTCCGACGCCGGCCGTGGCGCCGAACGTGGAAGCGGCGATGCCGAGCGCGACCGGCAGCACGCCGGCGGCGCCCCACGCGGCGGTCCGCCTGCGGCGCGGCATCAGTCCTCCTTCTTCTTCTTGCCGTCCGGCTCGCCGGCGTCCTTGTGCTTCGCGCCGTCGTCCGAGCTGAACTGAATTCCCTTGCTCACGAGGTACGAGCTGGCGCTGATGCCGAGCAGCGTCAGCACGCTCGACGGGATCGTCTCGGGGAAGCTCGGCTTGTCGCCGCTCACGATCACGAGGAAGAGCCCGAAGGCGACGACGAAGGTGAAGATCAGGAGCTGGAAGCGCGACATGCTCGCGTCGCCCGAGGGCTCGCTGATGAGGCGCCGGAGGTCAATGCGCCCGGTCCACATGTAGTAGATGACGGTGATGGCGAGCGCCGTGATCAGGATGAGCGCGACCCAGCCGGTGGCGACCCAGAGACTCATCGGACTCTCCTAGCGTATGATGCGCCTGAGCGCATCGAGGATGGGGACGAACTTCGAGACCTTGCTGGCGAGATAGACGCCCTGGCTCGCGCCGAGTGCCTGGAGCCAGAGCGTCGGTACATCGGGGAGGCGGCCGCTGTCGCGGGCCTCGAGGGCCTGCGCGAGCCAGGTCGCGGCGGCGGCGAGCGTCGCGACGAAGAGCTGCACGCGCGCGGGGCTCAGGCCGGCGAGGCCGCCCGGCCGCTTCACGCGCAGAAGCCCGTGGACGTTGATCCCGCCGCTCAGGAGTTGCGCGGCGACGATCACGGCGAGAGCACCGAAGAACCCCCAGGCGAGGGCGACGGTCGTGGTCGTGAGAGACGACATCGGGCGTGGGTTTCGAGCGCGCGTGAAGGTTGGCCGTGCTACGCTCGCGCGCCCGCGCTCGGGGCGCAAGGGTGGCGTCACAATCCGGCCACGTGCGCGGGACGTTCCGCTGCGGGAGTCCTGTGACGTACATTCTGCGACGGAACACCGCTTCTCGCTGAGCGCGATCCCTCTCTGCGCCGGAGCACCTCGATGAACGGACTTCGATTGCCGGTCGTGGGCGTCGCCTTCCTGTGGTTGGCCTCGGCCGCCTCCGCGCAACAGGGGCTCGCGCCGACGCCCCCGATGGGGTGGAATAGCTGGAACAAGTTCGGCTGCCGCATTGACGAAGCGCTGATCCGCGAAACGGCGGACGCGATGGTCGCTTCGGGAATGCGCGACGCCGGGTACCGCTACGTCAACATTGACGACTGCTGGGAAGCGAGTGCGCGCGATGCCAACGGCGACCTCACGACCGACACCGCGCGCTTCCCGGGCGGGATGAAGGCGCTCGCCGACTACGTGCACTCGAAGGGACTCAAGATCGGGATCTACTCCTCCGCCGGCACCGGCACCTGCGAGCGGCGCCCCGCGAGCCTCGACCACGAGGTGGCGGACGCGAAGAAGTTCGCCGAGTGGGGGATTGACTACCTCAAGTACGACAACTGCAACAACCAGGGGCGCCCCGCGTTCGAGCGGTACAAGGCGATGGGCGACGCGCTCAAGGCCACCGGCCGGCCGATCGTCTACAGTCTCTGCGAGTGGGGGCAGAACAAGCCGTGGGAGTGGGGGCGTCAGGTGGGTGGGCAACTCTGGCGCACCACCGGTGACATCAGTGATCGCTGGCCGTCGGTGATGCGCCTCCTCGACCTGCAGGTCGGGCTCGAGCAGTACTCGGGCCCGAACGCGTGGAACGATCCCGACATGCTCGAGGTGGGCAACGGCCGGATGACGAACACGGAGTACATCGCGCACTTCAGTCTCTGGGCGCTGCTCAACGCGCCGCTCATCGCCGGCAACGACCTCCGCGCGATGAGTGACTCGACGAAGCTGATCCTGATGAACAAGGAAGTCATCGCGGTGAACCAGGACTGGGGCGGCAAGCAGGGGCACAAGATCCGCGACGACGGCGAGCTCGAGGTCTGGATGAAGCCGATCAAGAACGGCGACCGCGCGGTGGTGCTCCTCAACCGGGGCACGACGCTGTTCCACCACGCCGTGACGATGAAGGAGCTGGGGCTCTCCGCAGGCACGCACGAGGCCCGGGACCTGTGGGCGCACCGGACGTCAAGCGTGACGGGAGAACTGCGCGTGCTGCTGCCGGGGCACTCGGCGGCGATGTACGCCGTCAGGAAGTAGGCAGCGCCCCCAGCCCCGACATCAGTCGCAGCACCGCGTCCTGCGTCGCCGCCGCGCGCGGCAGCTCGCCCACGAGCCGCCCCTCGCGCAGCACGAGGATCCGCGACGACAGCGCGAGCAGCTCCGGCAGCTCGCTCGAGATGAGCAGCACGGCGCACCCCTCCGCCGCGAGCTTGTCTATCCAGCCGTGCAGCTCGCTCTTGGCGCCCACGTCCACGCCGCGCGTCGGCTCGTCGAGGATCAGCACGTCGCTCCGCGCCGCGAGCCACTTGGCGAGCACCACCTTCTGCTGATTTCCGCCCGAGAGCGTCGCCGTCACCGCCTCCTGCCCCGCCTTCACCTGCAGCCGCGCGAGACATTCGCCCACGGCGCGCGACTCGGCGCGCCGGTCAATCCAGCCGAGCCGTGAGTACGCCGGCAGCGTGGCGAGCGCAGCGTTCTCCCGCGTGAGAAGCGAGAGCACGAGGCCCTGCCGCTTGCGGTCCTCGGGCAGGAACCCGATGCCGAGGCGCAGTGCATCGGCGGGCGAGCGGATCGTCGCGGGCCGGCCGCGCACCGTGATGGTGCCCGTCGCCGCGCGATCAAGCCCGAAGAGCGCCTGCGCGATCTCCGAGCGCCCCGCGCCGACGAGCCCCGCGAGCCCTACCACCTCCCCCGCGTGCAGCGCGAACGAGACATCGCGGAATCGCCCGGGACTGGAGAGGCCCGCCACGCGGAGCCGTTCCTCGCCCCTCGCCCCCGCCGCGTGCGCGGGGAAGTACTGCTCGAGCCGACGGCCGATCATCAGCTGCACGAGCGCGCCCTCGTCGAGTTCGCCCACCGCGCGCGTCGCGACGTGCTCGCCGTCGCGCACCACCGTCACGCGGTCGGCGAGGCGGAAGATCTCGGCGAGGCGGTGCGAGACGAAGAGCACGGTCACCCCGCGCGACTTGAGGTCGGCGATCACCGCGTAAAGCCGCTCGGCTTCGCGTTCGCCCAGGCTGCTCGTGGGCTCGTCGAAGACGATGACGCGCGCGCCCGCGCCCACCGCGGCCGCGATCTGCACGAGCTGCTGCTCCGCCACGCTGAGCGTGCTCATCGCGCGCGCGGGATCAATGTCGGCAGCGATCGCCGCAAGCATCGCGCGCGCGCGCTCGTGGAGCGCCGCGCGCCGCACGAAGCCGTTGCGCCCAGGCAGCGCGCCGAGGCAGAGGTTTTCCGCCACTGAGAGATTCTCGCAGAACGCGAGTTCCTGGTGCACGATCGCGACGCCGGCGCCGATCGCGTCGCGCGGGCTGTCGAACCGCACCCGCGCACCGCCCAGCTCCACGGCGCCCTCGTCCGGCCGTTCGATGCCCGCGAGGACCTTCCCGAGCGTGCTCTTCCCCGCCCCGTTCTCGCCGCAGACGGCGTGGCAGGTGCCGGCCTCGACGTCGAAGCTGACCCCCGCGAGCGCCGTGACGCCCGGGAAGCGCTTCGTGACCTCGACGAACCGCACCGCGCTCATCCGCCCCTCACCTGCGGCGATCCCCGCTCAGGTGACCGCGCTCACTTCGGCAGCGCGAGGTACTTCGGGTCCACGTCGCTGAAGCCCCACGCCTGGAGCTGCCGCGCCCACGCGCCGAGGTTCTCGCTCGAGACGCGCACGAGATCCATCTGCACGTGCGCCGGGACGTCCTTCTTGAGATAGACGTGGTCGAAGATCGTGCCGACCGAGACGTACCCCCACAGATACGTCGGCTGCGCGAAGAGCACCGGCGCGAGTCCCTTCTCGATGTAGGGTAACTGGGCCGGGAGCGCGTCCACCGCGACGATCTTCACCTTCTTCGGGTCGAGGTCGGTCAGGAGCGCCTTCGTGAAGAGCGCCCAGCCGCCGATCATCGCGAAGCCCTGCAGGTCGGGATACGCGTTCTTCACGCGCAGCACCTCGGCGGCGGCGTCCTGCGGCGTCTCGGCGTGGTAGAACGTGTTGACGATCGTGATGCCGGGATACTTCGGCGCCGTCACCTTCACGCCCTCGACGCGCTTCTGGAGGTTGGGCGCGTTCTGGTTGCCGGCGATGATGGCGATCTTCCCCTTGCCCCCCATCTGTTTCGCCAGCTCGTCCATCACCTGTGTGCCCATCAGCACGTCGTCACCGCCGTAGAACGAGAAGCGCTTCGACCCGGGGACGTCGCTGTCGAAGGTCATCACCGGCACACCGCGGTCCACGGCCTCGTTCACGGCGCTCAGCACCTTCCCCGCGTCGCTCGCGGAGAGGAGGATGGCGTTCGCGCCGCCGTTCGCCGCCTGCGCGATGCGCTGGGCCTGCACCGTGCCGTCCTCACTCGGCGGCGTGAGCCAGTCAATCGTCACCGTCACGCCCGTCGCCTTCGAGATGGAATCGGCGGCCGCTTCCGCGCCCTGGCGCCCCGAGAGGAAGACCGGATTCGTCGAGCTCTTGGCGATCATCGCGATGGTGAAGGTCTTCGCGCCGGCGGAGTCCTTCCCGCCGCAGGCGAACGCGAGCGTGGCCGTGAGCGCGGCAAAGAGCGAACGAACGGTGCTTCCCCTCATCTGGCCTCCCTGATGCGATTGAGCAGCCGGCTTCCACCCTGGTCGAGCACGACGGCGACGATGATCGCGCCGCCGATGATGATCCACTCGTAGTTCTGGTCGAGGTGCAGCGTGCGGATCGCCTGCCGGATCATCACGATGAGCACCGCGCCGAGCATCGCGCTCACCGCGCTCCCCTTGCCGCCTGTGAGACTGGCGCCGCCCACCACGGCGCTCGCGATCACGTACAGCTCGTACCCGTTCGCGTCGGACGACGTCGCGCTCCCATAGAACGATGCGCCCAGGAAGGCCGCCACGCCCGCGAGCAGGCCGGAGAGCACGTAGACGCCAAGCCGGATGCGGCTCACGTTGAGCCCGGAGAACCGGCTCGCCTCGGCGTTGCCGCCGACGGCGTAGACGTGGCGCCCCATCACCGTGCGCGTGAGGTAGATGCTCCCCACCGCCGTCACCGCGAGCATCAGGAGGAGCGGCACGGGATAGAGCGCCGTCCCGAGCCCGAGCGGAGCCTTGGCGACGTTCGTGAGCGCCTGCGGAACGAGGATGCTCTCCGCGCGGCTGATCACGAACGCGACGCCGCGCAGCATCCACATCGTGCCGAGCGTGATGATGAAGGGGTGCACGCCGAGCCCGATCACCATCAGGCCGTTGGCAAGCCCGCAGAGGAGACTCACGGCGAGGCAGGTGCCGAGTCCGAGCATCACGGTCACAAGCGGATCCACCGGGCCGGCCGCGCGGAGGACCATCGCCATCGCGACGCCCGCGAGGGCGAAGACCGCGCCCACGGCGAGATCAATGCCCCCGGCGATGATGACGATCGTCGCGCCGACGCCCATGATGGCGAAGGCCGATGCGTCCGTCCCCATCTGGATGAGGGTGTGCGCGTTGAGGAAGTTGTTGACCGTCCGCCCCGTGAGGGGATCGGGATGCGAGCCGGCCGCGAGGGTGAGGGCGGCGCCGAGGGCGAGGAGCACACCGAGGAGCCCTAGCTGTTGCGAGCGGAGGAGCGCGGGACCGAGCCGGCGGAGCATTTGAGAGTCAAAGTTCGGGGGCGCGACGGGGGGTGTCAACGCGGAATCGGTGGTAGATTAGTTCCGCTTTCAGCGAGGGGATTCCGATGGCGCTGCACAAGCTCGAGTCGAACGTAGGCGGCAAGCAGGCGAAGCGTGAGGCGGCGTCCGCCGCCGCGGGTGCGGCGCGGAAGGCGAAGGCGCCCGCTCCGCGGCGCAGCACGAGACGGGTGACCTTCGGGGTGATCGTCGGGAACCGCGGCTTCTTCCCCGCGCACCTCGCGCGGAAGGGGCGCGACGAGATGCTCGCGGCGCTCCGCGAGGAGGGCTTCGACGCGGTCGCGCTGGGGCTCGACGACGCCCGACACGGAGCAGTCGAGAGCCGGGACGAGGCCAAGGCGTGCGCCGCGCTCTTCAAGAAGCACCGCGACGCGATTGACGGGATCATCGTCACCCTCCCCAACTTCGGCGACGAGCGCGGCGTGGCCGAGGCGCTCCGGCTCGCGGGGCTCAACGTGCCGGTGCTCGTGCACGCCGCGGCGGACGAGCCGGGGAAGATGCTGATAAACAACCGGCGCGACGCCTTCTGCGGCAAGATGTCGGTGTGCAACGTGCTCACGCAGTACGGCATCCCCTACTCGCTCACCACGCGGCACACGGTGCGCGCGGACGCACCGGCGTTTCGCGCGGACCTCCGGCGCTTCGCCGCCACCTGTCGCGTGGTGCGCGGGCTCCGCTCGGCGCGCATCGGCGCCATCGGCGCGCGACCGGCGGCGTTCAAGACGGTGCGCTACAGCGAGAAGCTCCTCGAGGCGTCCGGCATCGCCGTGGAGCCGATTGACCTCTCGGAGATCCTCGGCCGCATCGGACGGCTGGCCGACAGCGACCCGGACGTCAAGCGCAAGCTCGACGAGATGCTCGCCTACGTCGAGACCGGCGGCATCCCGGAGCACGCGCTCGTGAAGATGGCCAAGCTCGGCCTCGTCGTGGACCGCTGGATGCGCGAGGCCGACGTCACCGTCAGCGCCGTGCAGTGCTGGACCTCGATGGAGGAGTTCTTCGGCGTGGTGCCCTGCACCCTGATGAGCATGATGAGCGACGCCAACCTGCCGAGCGCGTGCGAGGTGGACGTCTGCGGCACGGTCAGCATGCATGCGCTCACGCTCGCGTCGGAGACGCCGAGCGCGCTCCTCGACTGGAACAACAATTACGGCGACGACCCCGACAAGGCCGTCTGCTTCCACTGCAGCAATCTCCCCAAGTCGTTCTTCGACGACGCGCGGATGGACTACCAGGAGATCATCGCCGGCACCGTGGGGCGCGACAACACCTTCGGCACCATCGTCGGCAAGGTGAAGGCGGGGCCGATGACCTTCGCGCGCTTCTCGACCGACGACCGCGCGGGCCGCATCCACGGCTACGTCGGCGAGGGGCGGTTCACGAAGGACCCGCTCAAGACCTTCGGCGGCGCCGGCGTGGTGGAGATTCCGCGGCTGCAGGAGCTGCTGCGGCACATCTGCCGGAACGGCTTCGAGCACCACGTGGCGGGGACGTTCTCGCACGTGGCTGACGCGGTGCACGAGGCGACCACGCGGTACCTCGGCTGGGACGTGGCGCGGCACCCGTGATCGTCGCGGGCGTGGATTTCGGCACCCAGTCCGTCCGCGTCTCCATCGTTGACAGCGCCGCGGGCCCCATCGGCAGCGGCTTGGCCGAGTATCCGGTGGTGCGGAGCGCGAGCGACCCCGACTTCGCCACGCAGTCGCACGCGTCGCATATGACGGCGCTCGGTGCGGCGATGCGCACGGCGCTGGCGGAGTCGAAGGTGAAGGGCGCCGAGGTGAAGGCCATCGCGCTCGATACCACGGGCTCGACGGTCATCCCCATCGGCAAAGGCCTCGCGCCGCTCGACGACTACTACCTCTGGTGCGACCATCGCGCGAAGGACGAGGCCGCGCGGATCACCGAGGTCGCGCACGAAATGCAGCTCCCGGCGATCGAACGGTGCGGCGGCGTCTACTCGTCCGAGTGGGGGTTCGCGAAGCTCCTGCATTGGCTGAGAAACCACGAGTCGCGCCGCGCCGAGCTGGTCACGGCGCTCGAGCACTGCGACTACGTCGCCGCCGTGCTGTGCGGCATCACCGATGTGGCGCAGGTGCCGCGCTCCGTCTGCGCGATGGGGCACAAGTGGCTCTGGCACGCGGAGTCGGGCGGACTGCCGCCGGAGGAGTTCCTCGTCGCGGTGGACGAGCGGCTGCGCGGCGTGCGGGCGCTGCTCGGCGGGCGGTATCTCACTTCGGACCAGCTCGCGGGCAAGCTCTCCGCGGAGTGGGCCGCGAAGCTCGGGCTCGCCGCGGGCATTCCGGTGCCTGTCGGCGCCTTCGACGCGCACTGGGACGCGATCGGCGCCGGGATCGCCGAAGGCGACGTCGTGAACGTCGTCGGCACGGCGACCTGCACGATGGCGATCGCAAGGGACGCGCAGAACGTGCCGGGCGTGTGCGGCGTGGTGAACGGCTCGATCCACCCGCGGTTCGTCGGCATCGAGGCGGGGCTCTCGGCGACGGGTGACCTCTTCGAGGTGATCGCGAAACGGGCGGGCGTGAAGGTGCGCGAGCTGTCCGAGGGGCTCGACGCCTATCGCGCGGGGCAGACGGGACTCCTGCGACTCACCTGGGACAACGGCGACCGCACGGTGCTCGTGAACCCGCGGCTCGGCGGCGTCACGCTCGGCTGGACGATGACGACGACGATGCGCGACGAGCTGTTCGCTGCGATCGAGGGGACCGCGCTGCACACGCGGATCATCCTCGACCGGATGCGCGAGCACGGCGTGCCGATCCGGCGCGTGATCCTGGGCGGCGGGATCCCGCAGAAGAACGAGGTGCTGAACCGCACGTACGCAAGCGTCTTCAACGCGCCGGTGCTCGTGCCGCAGCGGCCGATCACCAGTCTCGGCTCGGCGATCTTCGCGTTCCTCGCGGCGGGCGCGTTCGGCACGATCGAGGAGGCGCAGCGGGCGCTCTGCCCGCCCTATCGCGAGGTGAAGCCCGATCCGGCGGCGGCGCGGGTGTACGACCGGCTCTATCAGCACTACCGCGCGCTCTACTTCGGGCTCGGCAATCCGGGCGCCGCGCCGATCGCGGTGGGCGCCGTGCTGCCGGAGCTGCGCGCCATCGCGGCGGAGGCGAGGAGGTAACGACCGGCCGTGCGGACGCGACCCGGTCGGTTAACCCGAACTGCGGCAGGCCAGCGCTTCTACGACTTCTTTGCGCCGAGTTCCTGCAGCAGCTCGAGCTCGGCGATGGCCTCGAGGTCCCGAGGGCGGCCGGCGGCACGCTTGAGACGGATGAGCCATTCGAGATTCACCACGAACGTCGGATGGCCGAGCGCGTCCACCGTCACGGTGTGGGCCACCAGATCCTCATAGCGGCCCCCTCCCGTCACCTCGCCGAGGATGTCAATGTCGCCTATCGTGGTCCGGAGCGTGAAGTTGAGGCCGGCCTTGACGGTGCGCACCGACCACTCGAACGGGAGGTCTGGCGGAGCGCCGCGGAGAAACGGTTTGAACGGAGCGAGCGCCTTGACGATCCGCGCAACGTTCTCGTCTGACCGTCCATAGACAACGTCAACGTCCTGGGTGATCCGTGCGGATCCGTGAACCCGCGCCGCGATGCCGCCGATCACGATGAACTCGACGTGATGCTTGTGGAGCGCGTCGAGAAAGCGCTGAAGGCCGATCACGGCGTGCCTTCCGCCACCCGCATCGCGCGGCGCAGCTCGTTGCCGAAGAGCTGGACCTCCGCGTTGATTCGCAGGCGCTCGTCAACGCTGCGCCTGAGATTCTCGACGAGCAATGTGCGGTCAATCCCCGGCTTGTATGCCTCGATGACCGGGTCAACGGTCTGGCGCGGCACGATTTCCATCTTGAGGTCGAACCCTGCGGCCTCGAAAAGCTGAGAGACCGTCTCGACGGTCGGGCTCGTGAGGCCGGCTTCGATCCTCCCGACAACGGACTGTGCCGTTCCGGCGAAATCCGCGAGAGCACGCTGCGAGAGGGCGCCCCTGTTTCGAGCCTCGCGCAACAGCGATGGAATGGACGTCCGGAGAGTCATGTCATAATGATAGCTAGCAAGCTATCGGACGTCAAGCGCATCTATGAAAAGGAGGGTCGAGCCGTCACCACCCCGCCACCTGCGCTCTTCATGTGCTCGACGAGCAGGGGCACGTCTGCCGGGCGAGCGTGACGACATCATCCTCGGGTAACCGAAAGTGTTACCCATGTTGCCGGAGTACTCTGTTCCGATGTTCCCGGCCGCTCTGACCCTATCTCTCGTTCGTCCGTATGTGCGGATTTCGCTGAAGTCGTTCAGGCGTTTCGCGTCAAGCCGGTCACGCATATCGGACCAAAGCGTTGCCGCGTTTCGGTCGAAGGCGTTCAGGTGACGCGTGGTGGGCACGGGATCAGTTAATCGGTTGTGGTCGTCG
>DATEDF010000058.1:0-69654 GCA_035286465.1 Gemmatimonadaceae bacterium
CATCGGCGACGAATCGGGTGCGTTGGTTGACCACAGTGACCTCGCTCCACGGCATGGACACCTCCCGGTGTCCACGAAGGTGGTGCGAGTGTAAAGGATCACCCTAGAATGTTCTGTAAGTACTCAGCCCGGACTGTACCGGGCGGGGGCATAACAAACTGTTGCAACAGTCAGGCGCGCTAGTGATTGCTCGCTCCGCTCGCATTCATTGGATGCGCCTGCAGTTGAACAGTGGTCGTTATACGCCCTGGGACGTACGGCATAAGTCGGAAGCGCAACATTCCACAGTGGAGGGGAGTGTGCGGCGGGTTGCCTTGATTCTCGTGATAGCGGGCTGTGCGAGTACCAGTGGCGCACCAGGAGGTTCTACATCGAGCCCTGAACAGCAGGCATGGGCTGAGTTCGTGCGCGTCATGCAGAGCGGGCCCTACCCAACTCAGGACATTCGGCCGTACTACGAGAACCTGCGGGAGCCCATGGCCGGGTTCCTCGAGGTGATGAGAGCCAAGGCGGACTGGCGCGAGTGGCACACGGCGCCTCGCGTTTTCCGCGTGGAAGATCAAGCACACTTCATCATTCCCCTCACGTTCGACGGGCAGAGCGCCCGGTACTCCTTCTCGTTCATCAAGGAGGGGGAGCACTGGCACTTTCAGCACCTCGAAGCGATCACGCTGCCCTTTGACCAACTCGGTGCGTTGCCTTTGAGCGACTTCCCGGACCTTGCAGAGTCAGCCAAGGCTTACATTCGGGAGGAGATCGAGGTCTCGCAGGACGTCAGGTTCTTCAACACGCTTGCGGCCTTACGCGACACCACCGCAGCGCTGGACTGGTTCAAGGATGGCCACGGGTACGCCCTGGCCGCTCGTGCGTGGATTCCCTTCGTACCCCGGCCGCAGGCCTTCATCCTGTATGCCTGCTGGGAACAAGCCAACCTCCGCGGCAACAAGGTGGTACTCGAGCGGCTCGACCCCGACACTGCACTGGTCAGGATGAGCGTTATCTACTTCCAGTTGTACGAGAATGCCGCCCACCTCAAGCAGCAGATTTCGCCGGAGCACTACCGGCAACTGTATGAGACTCGATGGCAGAATCGCGCGATGGCGGCCGGATGGGACTTGGATCTATCCTGCGCTGCGCACGACTGTACCTTCCGTTTCACTAAAGCAGGCCGCAGGTGATCGTCAAATGCAAGGGACCGCGCATATGGGAGTTGGGTGCAACCCAAACGGCGGTCCGACGGCGTATAACGCCAGCGCGTTGGACCGGCAGAACACTTTCTGATTCGGACACGTGTGTGATCAATCGCCTCTATGCGGCGCTGGCATGGTCGGCAATCGGCCTCGGGTTGCTCCACATCGCTGCGACCCCACGTTATTCGCGAGAACTCACGCAGGCCGCGCTTTGGTTTGCGAGCGGCGGCCTGCTGATGATCCTGACCGGCGTGCTCAATCTCCTGAACCGTACTTACGGTACCGCAGCGCCCGGAGTTCGCTGGGCCGCGACTGTCACCAGTGCCGTCACCACGGCGTTCGGCGCGCTCGCTGGCGCGCTAGGACGCCCGACGCTTCTCGAGTTCGCTGTCGTGCTCAGCATCTTTGGCGGTTGCACTCTTTGCTCAGGCGTTCGCGCCGCCCGATTGCCGCGCGTCGCGGTCTAACCGCGCGGCTGATGCTGTCGTTGGCCATGCACCTGGGCTCTGGTGTATCCTCAGGAGTTGCCGAGGGGAGGCGTTTCCGTGCTGTCGCTCACGGCCGTGTATCGCAAAGTCCCCGAGGGCTACATCGCGTTCGTTCAGGAGCTGGCCGGCGCCAATTCCCCGGGGTGCTACGCTTTCCGAAGGGCGCAGCAACCTCCGCGAGGCGGTTGAACTCGTGATCCTGGCGAGTCGAGAGCTGAGTGAAAAGGAACTTCGGGGCGCTGAGGTTATCCGGGAGCCGCTCGAAGTCTCTGCATGAAACGCATCGACCTGGTACGACATCTCGAAGCTCATGGCTGCCTCTTGCTGCGCGAGTGAGGTAGCCATTCCGTTTTCGTGAATCCGACGACGAACAAGATCTCGACGGTACCGCGGCATCGCGAGGTGAACGACTTCTTGCGCGCCGCATTCGTCGGGCGTTTGAGATTCCAGAACCGTGGTGGCTGACTCCGCGCTGCTGCTGGCGGTGCTACTGGAGCGCGGACCGACGAGGGAGCCAGGGCGACCGCCGCCATCCAGTCTGGCGCCGGAATCCACGCCGCTCGCCGCCGTTACGGCCGCCACACCGCGTTCCCGGACGCATTCCCCACCCGGTTGATCGCCGTCACCGCCACGCCGTCCACTCCAAGCGTGGTGATCGCCACACTCCGCTGCGCGGCGGGCACCAGTCGCTGGAGCCAGGTCCCTCCAGAGCGCCAGCGCACGAGCCACCAGTACGCACCAGCGTCCCCCGTCACGGTCACCGCCAACCCCCCAGCCGAGTGCGACACCGCGATGGTGGGGTCCGACGGCGCCGCGGCGTCGAGCCACGTCGTCGCCGGCGGCAGCGCACCGGTCGCCCAGAGCCCGGTCGCCAACTGCGCCGCGAACCCGCCCCGATCCGACCGTACGCTGCTGGCATTGTAGAGGATGGTGCCGGTGGCTCCGCCGGCCTGGCCCGATTGCCGCACGAGCCCGATCTGCGCCGGGATCTCACCGGGCGCGAACGCGGACGCCGTCCCGTCGCTCACGCGATACGAGGCGAGCCCGGGCCAGAGGTGGCGCCGCTGCGTGTTCTGCTGCCCCCACCACGTCAGCAACGCCGGAAAGCTCTGCCCCGTCGAGGCGATCGCCCAGTAGAGTTGCGGGGCGAAGTAGTCCGCCCAGCCCTGCTGGAGCCAGAGGCGCGAGTCCGCGTAGATCGCGGCATACGCGTCGAGCCCCGTGATCCCCGACGGGTTGCCGGGACGCCAGATGCCGAACGGGCTGATCCCGACGCGCACCGTCGGCGACGCGGCGCGGACCCCGCCGTAGAGCCGCTCGACGAAGCCGTTCACGTTGGCGCGTCGCCAATCGGCGCGCGACAGCGAGCCGCCGCCGGCCAGATAGCGCGCGTAGCCGGCGCTGTCGGGGAAGTCGAGCCCGGGACAGCGGGCATCGGGGTACGGATAGAAGTAGTCGTCCATCTGCACGGCATCCACGCCGTACCGGCGCACCACGTCGAGGATGACCTCGATCGCGTGGTCCCTGACCTCCGCCTCGCCGGGGTCGAACCAGAGCTGAGTGCAGTGCGCGCGGGCGAGATCGGGACGGCGCTTCGCGAGGTGCGTGGCGGCGAGGTTCAGCGTGTCGCTCAGGTTCCCTGCGCGGAACGGGTTGAACCACGCGTGCAGCTCGAGCCCGCGCTGGTGCGCCTCGGCGACGGCCCAGGCGAGCGGGTCGTACCCGGGATCGCCGCCCTGCGTGCCCGTGAGCGAGCGCGACCACGGCTCGAGCGTCGAAGGGAAGAGCGCGTCCCCCGCGGCGCGGACCTGGAGTACGACGGCGTTGAGCCCCGTCTGCTCCGCCACCGACAGGAGCTGGGCGAGCTCGGCCTGCTGCTGGGCGACGGAGAGCCCGGCCGTCGAGGGCCAGTCAATGTTCGCCACCGTGGCGATCCACATCCCGCGGAACTCGCGGGCGATCGCCGGGACTGTGAGGGGCGCCGAGGGGCCCGGCGCCGTCGGTCCGCCGTCACGGCAGGCCGTGAGCGCCGCCGCGATGAGGAGCGTGGCTACCCGTGCGCTCCGGCCACTCCACGCCATTCCCGCGCCCGCGATGTTGCGAGATCGCATGTTGTTCAACACCTTCGACGCTGCACGATCGGTCGTTACCGTTGCCGCGCGTGTATCCCGACGCAGTATTCCGCGGCAGTCACTCGACGCGAACTGTCCGCAGCGCTCCGGAAGAACTGGCGAGCCCGTGCCTTCGGCGGTCACGCAACTACATACGCTTCCATCGCGTAGTATTCCGCGAGCCCGAGGCGATTCAGCATCCCCGCCGTCTCCTTGTTCCGCGCTTCCACCCGCTGCCAGAACTCCCGGTCATCGTGCGGGCCGGGGAAAAGCGCCGAGTCCTTCTGGCTCTGGTGCTTGAAGATTGCCTGGATCTTGAGCTTCAGCTCTTCCTGACTCAGCGGCACCAGCCAGGTTGCCTCGGTGACGGGCCATTCCTGCCATGCGCCGCGGTAGAGCCAGGTCTCCGGCGGCGTGCCGTTCATCTCCGCTAGCGCGCGATCAACGGCCTCCTTGCACATCCGGTGAGTGCCGTGCGGGTCGCTCAGATCGCCCGCCACGAAGATGAGCTGCGGGCGGACCTCCTCGAGGAGCGCGCGGACGATGGCCACGTCCGCCGGCCCGATCGGGTCCTTCCGCACCTTCCCGGTCTGGTAGAACGGCAGGTTCAGGAACCGCGCATGGCCGGGGCCCAGCCCGATCGTCTCCAGAGCGCTCACCGCCTCCCCCTCCCGGATGATCCGCTTGACGTCCTGTATGGCGTCGCTGTCCACTGCGCCCGGGTGCTTGGCGGACAGGAACTTGCGCACCTCCGCCGCGAAGGCGGGCGCGTCGGCCCTGCCGATGCCCCGTTCCCGAGCCAACCGCTCCAGGAAGTCCACGTAGCGCCGCACGTCGTGGTCGAAGACGGCGATGTTGCCGCTCGTCATGTAGGCCACGGAAATCTCGTTCCCGTTCTGCGCCAGCTTGTGCAGGATCCCGCCCATCGCGATCACGTCGTCGTCGGGGTGCGGAGAGAAGACGAGGACCCGCCGGCCCTCAGGCAGCTTCGAGCGCCCCCGGATCTTCGCTCCGAGCGCGTTGAACACCACGCCGTTCACCGCGCCGGGAGAGCCGTGCCGCGCCACCAGCGAGGAGAGCTGGTGTTCGGCGTAGTCACCCTGGGTGAGCTTGAGGATCGCCTTGCCGGTGGTAAGTGACAGCCAGACCACCGCGCGCACCGCCAGCGCCGGCGTCCACTCGACCTCGTCCAGCAGCCACGGCGTGGCGATGCGTGTGAGCTCGGCGGCGGCGGCGGTGTCGAGATAGAAGGTCGTGTGCGGATGTCGCTGCAGGAAGGTGGCGGCCACTTCGATGTCCACCTCTCCCTCGACCGCCCGGCGCACGATGGCCGACTTGTGTTCCCCGGTGGCGAGGATGGCGATCTCCCGCGCCTCCAGGATGGTGGCCACACCCATCGTAACCGCCTCCGGCGGCACATGCTCCTCGCCGAAGAAGTCCACGGCCGCATCGCGCCGGGTGATGACGTCCAGCTGCACCAGCCGCGTCCGGCTCTGGGCGCCGGAGCCGGGCTCGTTGAAGCCGATGTGGCCGGTCTTCCCGATGCCCAGGAGCTGGAAGTCAATGCCGCCCGCGGCGCGGATGGCGGCCTCGTAGGCCGCGGCCGAGTCTCGCGCCGCCTCGCGCGGCACCTGGCCGTCGGGGACGTGCGTGTCCGACGGGACGATATCAATGTGATCGAAGAAGTTCTCCCGCATGAAGCGCCGGTAGGAATGGATGCTTTCCGGCGTCATCGGGAAGTACTCGTCGAGGTTGAACGTCACGACCCCCCGAAAGCTCAGCCCTTCCTCCCGGTGCATCCGGATCAGCTCGCGGTACACGCCGATCGGGGTCGAGCCGGTGGCGAGCCCCAGCACGGGCCGAGCCCCCGCCGAGCGCCGCTCGGCGATGACCGTGGCGATCCGGCGGGCGATCGTGCGAGAGAGCGCCTCGTGGCTCTCCAGTACGACGGTCGGGATCTTCTCGAGTCGGGCACCCGGCTGCGACATACCAGCAACTTAACGACCTGACGCTTGACGCTGCCCTGGCCGATACCATCATTATGATGGGCTACTGTCTCGACACGTTGTCCACCAACACCCGGTACATCTCCATGAAGAGACGAGTACTCACGGTTCTGATGGGAACGCTCCTTCTCGCCGCGCAAGCGTTTGCACAGCAGAAGGCCGTGACCGGCAAAGTGACGAGTGAACAAGGCCTTCCGCTGGGCAGTGTACAGATCACCATCAAGGGGACGACTACGGGCACCCTGAGCAGCAGCGACGGCACCTATTCCATTCGTGCCGCGGAAGGCCAGGTGCTGCAGTTCCGGCTCATCGGCAACGCGCCGGCAGAGCGCACCGTCGGCGCCGCCGACGTCATCAACGTCGAGCTCAAGGCGGTCGCCACAAGCCTCGATGCGGTGGTGGTGACGGCGCTGGGTCGGACGAACGTGAAACGGGCGGTCGGCACCGCGCAGCAGCAGGTTTCCGGCGCCGAGATCGCGCAGACCAACCGCGAGAGCTTCGTCAATGCGCTCGTGGGGCGAGTGGCCGGCGTCGAAGTGACCAGCAGCTCGGGCGTGCCGGGTGCGTCGTCGGTGATCACCATCCGTGGCGTCAGCTCCATCTCGACGAACAACCAGCCGCTGATGATCATTGACGGCCTGCCGCTCGACAACAAGACGCTCAGCTCGGGCGTGCTCGCGTCGGACAATCCGACCTCGGGCATCGCCTTCAGCAATCGCTTCGTTGACTTCACCAACCGCGCCTCCGACCTGAACCCCGAGGACATCGAGAGCCTCGTGGTGCTCAAGGGCCCGGAAGCCTCGGCGCTCTACGGCATTGACGCGGGCAACGGCGCGATCGTGATCACGACCAAGCGCGGCCGGCCGGGCGCCGGCGGCTTCGAGTACAGCAACAGCTTCCGGATGGACAACACCGGACGGTACCCGAAACTGCAGCGGATCTACGGCCCGACGGCGTCGTTGGGCACGGGCTCGACTGACTTCACGTATTGGGGCCTGCCGTACGCGTCCGGCACCCAGTTCTATGACAACGTCGACGGCTTCTTCCGCGCCTCGCTGACGCAGAAGCACAACCTGAGCTTCAGCGGCGCGGCGCCGGACAACCGCATCAACTACCGCGTGTCGGTGTCGGAAGACAAGCAACAGGGCGTGATTCCGCTGTCGGAGTACACGCGCGTCACGCTGATGGGGGCCACGCAGGGCGTCGTGAACTCATGGCTCAAGGCAGACGCCGCGTTGACGTACTCGTACAGCACCAATAACCAGCCGTTCAAGAGCGGATCGTCGCCGGGCTATGCGGGGCCGCTGATTGGCCTGCTCATCTGGCCGCAGACCGACGATGCCCAGGACTGGCTGACGCCGGCCGGACAGCGCCGCCGTCTGACGCTGGCATCGGCGAGCACGGAGTCGGACAACCCGTACTTCAGCGTCAACAAGAACAGGGTCAACGCGGTGAACAACCGCATCCTGACCAACGTCGGGTTCACGCTCGCGCCGTTCAGCTGGAGCAATCTCAAGACCAACATCGGCGTGGACGCATACACCAACAACAATCTCATCTTGCGCCATCCGGAGAGCGCGGCGGGGTTCGCCAACAACGGCGCGCTCGATATCGCCGACAACTTCACGCGCAACATCTCCTCGCAGACGCTGCTCAACATCAACGCCGTGCAGCTGCCATACGGGCTGTCGGTCTCCGGCGTGCTTGGCAACGCCGTGAACGACTATCGCGACGACACGAACGCGGAGCGGGGGCTGAACTTCATGGACCCGAACTTCGTGTCCATCAACAACACGGACCTCACCACGCGCTTCTCGTGGAACAACCTGTTCCGTCGCCGCGTGGTGAGCGCGTTCGGCAGCGCGACCTTCGACTACAAGCGGTACCTCTACGTGACGGTGACCGGGCGCAACGACTGGACGTCCACCATTCCGGTGGGGCGCAACTCGTTCTTCTATCCCTCCGTCAACGCGTCGTTCATCTTCTCCGACGCGTTCCCCTCGGTCGCCCGCTTCGTGACGGGCAAGCTCCGGGCGGGCTGGGCGGAGGTCGGAAAGGACGCGCGTCCCTATTCGTACAGGCCGGCGCTGGAGTCCAAGACGACGTCGTACGGCGGGTACGGCTACGGCTTCACCGGTCCCAACCCACTCCTCAAGCCCGAGTTCGCGACGTCGAAGGAGATTGGCACTGAGCTGAGCTTCCTTGATGACCGGCTCAGCATTGATGCGACCTGGTACCGCAAAGAGACCAGGGACCAGATCATCCAGAACGCGCGCGGCAGCTACGGCACCGGCTTCGTCCTCATGAACCTGAACGGCGCGAAGACGCGCACGCAGGGCTGGGAGCTGACGCTGGGGGGCACGCCGTACCTGAAGGGCGACGCGTCGTGGGACATCCAGGCCAACTGGACGCACGTACGCGCCATCACGGTCTCCCTGCCGTCCGACCTGCCGGAGGCGTACAACTCCGACACGTGGCTCTACGGCAACATCCGCAACGGCACGGTGCCGGGGCAGAGCCTGATGTCGCTGACGGGCACGTTCTACCTGCGCAACAAGGCGGGCCAGCTGTTGATCGACCCGACCTCCGGCCTGCCGCTGCGGTCGTCCGGCTTCATTGACCGTGGCTACGACCGTCAGCCGAATTGGACGATGGGCCTGACCAACACGTTCCGGTACGGGAAGTTCTCGCTCAACTTCCTGCTCCACTTCCGCCGCGGCGGCGACGTATTCAACGCCACCGATCACTTCCTCACGGTGCGCGGCCTGGCCGAGCGCACGGCGGACCGTGAGGTTCCGCGCGTGATCGCGGGCGTGCTGCGCGACGGCAAGGAGAACACGGCGACGCCCACGATCAACAATATCGTCGTCATCCCGGCGCAGCAGAACGCCTACTACACGGGCATGAGCGAGGAACTGTTCATCGAGAAGAACATCAACTGGGTGCGGCTCAAGGACGTCACGCTGCGCTATCAGTTGCCGGGCAAGTACCTGGGGGCGAAGGATGCCAGCGTCTTCATTACCGGCACGGATCTGTTCTTGAAGACCAACTACACGGGTCTGGACCCGATCGTGAACGGCAACACGGCCGCCACGGGCGGTTCGGGCGGCGTGGGCATTGACTTCGGGAACTTCCCGATGCCGAAGGGCGTGAGCTTCGGGCTCAAGGTAGGGTACTAGCCATGACACACATTCCCCGAATCTCAGAGCGCTGTGGCACGCGCCGGACTTCCTTGATGGACAAGCCGATGAACCTACTCCGCGGAGCATTGCTCGCCGGCGCCCTGGTGCTGCCGACGGGGAGCTGCAAGGACTTCCTGGACGTCAATACCAATCCGAACGGCCCGGAAACCGTGGCGGCCCCGCTGTACCTGCCGCCGATGCTGCACTGGATGTTCACGGCGCCGCTATTCGACGGCCGCTTCGTGGGCCGCTATACCCAGATGTGGCTCTTGTGCTGTCCGAACCCCCCCAGCACGTGGGACCGCATGGGCTACGACCCCGGCAGCGACAACGGCGGCGAGCATTGGCGTGACGTGTACTGGTCGCTCGGCCAGAACCTCTCCGACATGATCAACAAGGCCGAGGCGGGCCAGCGCTGGGATGTGGCGGGCGTCGGCCACGTGATGAAGGCCTGGGGGTGGATGACACTCACCGACATCCACGGCGAGATCATCGTCAAGGAAGCGCTTGATCAGACCAAGTACTACTTCAACTACGACACGCAGGAAGACGCCTATACCGAAACCCTCCGCCTGCTCGACCAGGCGATCACGTACCTGCAGAAGACCGACGGCAACGTGGATGCGACCTACTGGTCGAAGGGCGACAAGGTATACAGCGGCGACCGGACGAAGTGGCTGAAGCTGGCATACGCCTTCAAGGCCATTGCCCTGAACCACTTCTCCGCGAAGGCGACGTACAAGCCCGCCGATATCATCGCGGCGGTGGACGCCTCGCTCGCCGGCAATGCGGACGACGCGCTCCTGCAGTTCCCGGCGACGCAGCCGAATGACGACCGCAACTTCTGGGGCCCGACGCGCGGCAACCTGCCGTCGTACCGGCAGGGGGCGTTCATCGTGCAGTTGATGAACGGCACGCAGACGAACGGCACGGTGGATCCGCGCATGAGCCGTATGCTCGCGCCGTCGCCGGACGGTCAGTATCGCGGCCTTGACCCGAACACCACGGCGGCGCTGACCAGCACGCTGCAGCCGATGAACCTCTGGGGCTACACCTCCACGCCGCCCTCGGGGTCTCCCACCCGCTACATCTTCGACGACAAGTCGCGGATGCCGCTCGTAACGTACGCGGAGATGCAGTTCATCAAGGCCGAAGCGGCGTACCGGGCCGGCGACAAGGCCACCGCGCTGACGGCCTACAAGAACGGCATCTCGGCGCACCTCGACTTTGTAAACGCCCGCAACCTGGACGCCGGCCAGACCCCGACGCAGATCACCGCGGCGGAGAAGGCCGCGTACTTGGCCGATCCTGACATCGTGCCGGCGTCGGCCAATAGCCTCACCCTCACGCAGATCATGACGCAGAAGTACATCGCGCTGTGGGGCTGGGGCTTCGACGAGGTGTGGATGGACCTGCGCCGGTTCCACTACACCGACACTGACCCGGCGACAGGCAAGCAGGTGTACCCGGGCTTCAGCATTCCGACGAACCTGTATCCCGACAACGCGAGCAAGCCGGTGTACCGCATCCGGCCGCGCTACAACTCCGAGTACGTGTGGAACATCGCGACGCTGACGGCCCTTGGCGCCCTGGCGGCGGATTACCATACCAAGCCGACGTGGATCATCAACCCGTAAATGACCATGACCAAGATCAGAACATTCGCGGTGCTGCTCGGAGCGGCCCTGCTCGCTTCGTGCGGCGAAGCCGCCAATCAGGTGATCGCGGGCCCAGAGCCGAACGGGGGCACGCGCATCCGGTTCTTCAACTTCGGCATCAATGCTCCGGGCGTGCACTTCTACGCCAACGACACCAAGATGGTCGCCGTCGCCGAGGTGGGATTCACCGCCGATGTGAAGACGGGCATCGCATCCGCCGGCACGGAGTCAACCACCGGCACGGTGTACGGCGGCGTGGCCTCGAACGGCTTCTATTCGTCCATCGCCCCGGGCAGCTACCAGTTCAACGCCCGCATCGCGGCGACGACGGACAACGGCCTGCAGATCTCTTCTCTCACGCGAGCCATCGAGTCGGGCAAGAAGTACTCGTTCTTTATGAGCGGGTTCTACGACGCGACGGCCAAGACGGTGGAAGGCTTCGTGGTGGAGGATCCGTACAGCGAGACGTACGATTGGACGAACGCCAACGTGCGGTTCGTGAACGCGAGCCCGAACTCGCAGCCGATGACCATGTACGCGAAGAACACGACCACCACGGTGGAAACCGCGATGGGCGCGGCGGTCGCGTACAAGGGCGCCGGCACCTTCACGACGCTGGCCCCGGGGACGTATGACCTGCGGACGGCGTACACGGGCGCGACCACCAACGCCATCACGCGCACGGCCGTGTCGTTCGTCGCGGGCAGGACCTACACGATCACGGCCCGTGGGGACATGACGGTCGTGTCCACGACGGCCACCAACCGGCCCTTTCTCGACAATACCGCCAACAGGTGAAGGCAGATCGAGAGAACCCCCGGGTGATCCCGGGGGTTCTTTTCTTGGGTGTCAGGCGCGCGCCAAGTCGCGCCGGCTCGGGACCAGCCGCGCACGCGCGCGTCGCAGGGGCGCCGCTACACCTGCTGCGTGATCGGCGCGTCGAGTCCCGCTTCTTCCTCTCGCTCCAGGTCGCGGAGCAGAGTGTTCACCGTCTGCTCCACGAGGCTCTCGGCGCTCACGCCACGGCGGCACGCCTCCTCCTGATACGCGCGCAGGTGGCGTTCGCTCACCTCTGCCATCACCGGGACTTTCGGCATTGCGCACCTCCACGGACTGCTCAGGCGGCTGGAACCGCCTTGTGGCCATAACACAGGATGCCGCCGCGCCCCTCGCGGCGGATGAGGCGGAACTCGAGCGTCACGTCCGTGCCCGGCCCGATGGTGTGCGGATCGCAGTCCACCACCTGCGCCATCAGCCGGGCCTTCTCGGGCGTCTCCACCACGGCCATCGCGTACGGCGTCTCGAACGTGAACTCCGACGGCGACACGTGGATCACCGTGGACGTGACCACGGTGCCCCGCCGCGTCAGCCTCAGCTTCTCGCAGTCGGCGCTCCGGCACGAGGGACAGATGCGACGGCCCGGGAACGCCACGTGACCGCACGCGCGGCAGCGTCCGGCCTCGAGGCGGTAGCGCTGCGGAATCTCGCGCCAGTATCGCGGACTCGGCATTGTCAGGCCCTCGCGAAGATGTGCACCACGGAACTCGCGCCCGATCCGCCCATGTTCTGCGCCATGCCGATGCCGGCGCCCTCCACCTGCCGCTCACCCGCCTCGCCGCGGAGCTGCTCGAAGATCTCGATCACCTGCGCGATGCCGGTCGCGCCCACCGGGTGGCCCTTCGCCTTTAGCCCGCCGCTCGTATTCACCGGGAATCGGCCGCCGAGCGCCGTGCACCCGCTGCGCGCCGCCGCTCCGCCCTGGCCGCGCTGCACCAGCCCCAGCGCCTCGACGCAGCAGATCTCCGCGATGGTGAAGCAGTCGTGCAGCTCCACCACCTGCATCCTGGCCGGTACGACGCCCGACATCTTGTACGCGCGCTGCGCCGATCGCTCCACGGCGTCCAGGTCCGCGATGTTGGCCCGGTCCGAGAGCGCCATCGCACTCGTGGCGAGTCCACTGCCGATGATCTTCACCGGCCGGTCGGTGTAGCGCTTGGCGTCGGCGAGCGGGCAGAGCAACACCGCCGCCGCGCCGTCACTCACCGGCGAGCAGTGCAGGAGCCGCAGCGGCTCGGCCACGAGCGAGGAGCCCATCACGTCGTCGAGCGTGACCTCGCGCCGGAACTGCGCCCGCGGATTCTTCGCGCCGTGCCGGTGGTTCTTCACCGCCACCCACGCAAGGTCTTCCTCCGTCGTGCCGTACTGGTGCATGTGGGCGCGGGCGATCATCGCGTAGAGCCCGGGGAACGTGACGCCGTGGTACACCTCCAGCTCCTGGTCCGCCGCCGAGGCCAGCACCTCCGTCACGTCGGTCGAGTCCGTCATCTTCTCCACGCCCGAGGCGAGCACGAGGTCGCTCAGTCCCGAGGCCACCTCGGCGAACGCGGCGCGCAGCGCGGCTCCTCCCGACGCGCACGCCGACTCCACGCGCACGGCCGCGGTGCCGCGCATCCCGAGCTGGTCGGCCAGCAGCGGACCGAGGTGCTCCTGACCCACGAACTGGCCGGCGGACATGTTCCCCACGAAGATCGCGTCCACGTGGTCCGCTCTCGCGTTGGCCAGCGTCTCGAGCGCGGCATCCACCCACAGGTCGCGCAGACTCGACTGCCACAGCTCCCCGAACCGGGTCATGCCCGCGGCGACTACGGCAACCTCACGCATCGGCGTTCTCCCTCGTTGCTCGCGGGCGTCAGTCGTTCACGATGACCTTGCGCCGGTAGCTCGCGTACTCCCCGTACGAGAGGTACCGGTGTGGCGCATCGAGCATCGCGCGCACGGTCGGCGCGCGATCGCGCCGCTCCGGCAGCAGCGCCGTCGCCCGGAGAGCGAACGAGTCGCTCCCCGCACCCGACCCGAACGACGTGAGCAGGATGTGGTCGCCCGGCTCCGCGACGTCGAGAATCGCCGCGAGGCCGGTGGGGGACGAGCCCGAGTAGGTGTTCCCCATCTCCGGCACGATCCAGCCGGTGTTCATCTGCTCGCGCGTGAAGCCGAGCGCCTTGCCGGCCTCGAGCGGGAACTTCCCGTTCGGCATGTGGAACACCGCGTACTTGAAGTCCCTGGCCGAGAGTCCGGTGCGCGCGAACAGCGCGCGCGTCGCCGCCTGCACGTGCTTGAAGTACGCCGGCTCTCCGGTGAAGCGCGCGCCGTGCCGGGGATAGAACTCGCCCTCGCGGCGCCAGAAGTCTGGCGTGTCCGTGGTGTAGCTGTACGCGTCCATCACCTCGACCAGGAGATCGGTCTTGCCGAAGAGGTACGCCGCCCCGCCCGCTGAGGCCGAATACTCGAGGGCGTCCGCGGGCGCGCCCTGCGACGTGTCCGCGCCGATGCCGAGCGCGTACTCCATGCGGCCGGACTCCACCAGGCAGAGTGCGACGAACATCGCCTCCGTGCCGGCCTTGCACGCGAACTCGAAGTCGGCCACGTGCACGTCGGGGCCGATGCCGAGCGCTTCGGCGACGACGGTGCCGCTGGGCTTCACCGCGTAGGGGTGCGACTCCGAGCCGATGTAGACCGCCCCGATCTTCGCCGGGTCAACGCCCGCGCGGTCCAGCGCCGCTCGCCCCGCCGCCACGGAGATCGTGATGGTGTCCTCGTCGAGACCCGGAACCGACTTCTGCTCCAGGAGGAGCCCTCGCCGGATGGCGGCGGGGTCCTTGCCCCACTGCCGCGCGATCTCCTCGCTCCGAATCCGCTTGCGCGGGATGTACGCGCCGTATCCGACGATGCCGGCCATGACCGTCTCCGCGACAGGACGTCGATCGTGAGCAGTGTACCGATCGCGCGAAACTCCGACGACGGGTATTCCCCTACCGCGAAGTCCGGCTCATCACGTCCACACTCGTGCTGGACCCCGTGGGGCGCCAGCTCATCAGCCAACGGACGATGCGGTGGAGGTAACCGCCGACACCGTGATGCAAGCGCGGTTCGTCGCGCAGATGCCGAGCGAGGCGGGGAGCGGGGATCGTGCGCCCGGGCGAACGGAGCGCCGGAGCGGCGCCGGGCTGGCGACGGTGGCGACCTGCGTATATACTTCGCAGTATACTCAGGACTATAGTCGAGGAGTTCCGATGGGTGTGCCCCTGATGCTTCAGGAGGCCGACGCCCGGCGCATCGAGGCGCTCAAGAAGCGCATCGGCGCCCGGACCAAGGTCGAGGTCGTGCGGACGGCGCTCGACATGCTCGAACGCGACGCCGAGCGGACCGCGCGGGTGGTGCGCTGGGAGCGCGCGGTGCGGCTCGCCGCGCGCACGAGCCGGCGTGCGCTCGCCGACTTCCGCGTGCACAGCCGCCTGCACCGCGCCGGCTGACCGTGCTCGACAGCCCCCCGCGACGCTGGCACGTCTACGTCGTGGATCTCGCGCCGCGCGTCGGCACCAAGCCCGGCAAGCAGCGCCCCTGCGTCGCGATCCAGCCGAGCGAGTTCGGCGCGGCCGGCCACCCGAGCACCGTCATTCTGCCGCTGACGACGCGCGTCGTCGCGGAGGATGCGTTCCCGCTGCGCGTCCGCGTGCCCGCCGGCGTGTGCGGGCTCGACCGCGAGAGCGATGTGCTGGTGGACCAGATGCTCGCCTGGGACAACGCGCTCTTCCGCGAGGAACTGGGGCTGTTGCCCGAGGCGCTGCAGGAGAAGATTCGCTCGGCGCTCCTGGAGTTTCTCGACTTGGCGTGACGCGCAACGAATCCGCGCCGGTGTGGCTGGGCGATTGCCGGTCGAAGCGCCGGCACGCGTCACCATTTGCCCTGACGTCGGTACTCGCGGTGCCAGTAGTACCAAGTGCCGACGACGGCGCCGGCGGAGGAGAAGACCCCAACTTCCAAGCCCCATCCAAGAACGAGAGACACCCCGGGCGCGAGCAAACCAGCCTCTACTGGCATTACCACCAACCGATGTCGCCGACCATGAATACTCATGGGCAAACGGGTCATTCTCCGATTCCTCCGACGTCACTACTGGTGGTGTACACACCACATCCAGTTGCCGAACTGCCAGAGTGCGTCGCCTGCCGACGCACCACCGGCAGCAATCACCGCCGCTTGGATATTGCCCCACGCGCTGCGCCGCGCTGCCCGAGCAACAGCACAGTCGGCCGTGACCAAGACCAACTCGTCCTCGAGGGCGACCGCCAGATACGCCGTCAGAACCCCGCTGCGCGATGCTACGTCACCTTGACTGCGTCGTCCGACCGATCAGAGCGAAACTCCTTTGAGCGGTCCACCTCACTTCCAAAACAGCAAAAACAGAACCGGGATGATGACAACCAGGAGCCAGAATCCCACCACTTGAGCCACGCGAGTCCGTTCGGAGAGTGTCGAAGATCGGGGCTGCAAGCCACTTCCAATGGCGGTCGCCACCCCTACGAGCATGACCTCGACCAAGTGGGGCGCGAACGGCGGCGGTTCGAACCGCCACACCAGATACGAGAAGAACACCATCGCAACAGCCGCTCGTGAGAGTCCTGAAAGGAATCTCTCTTGTCCCAATCGCACGTCCATGGAGATCTCCCGCTGGGATGCCGCACGCTCCGAGAGCCTGTTCAGCTCGTTACCGCTGAGGTTTGCGACTCGACTGACTTCCGCCTTTCATGTCGGTGCGGCGCGCGAATCGCGCCGCTCGGAGCGAGACTGGCGTGCATCGGTCCTCGAGTCGCACGAGCCGAGGAGAGGCAGACGACTCTCCAGCCAGCTGTGGTTGCACACTACTCGCGATACCTGCATATGGCCACCTTGATGGCCATCTTCCAGGCCCTGTAGGAAGAAATGGCACCCGCGCCACTGATCGCTCCCCAGATCCCGCCGAACAAACCGCCGAGAAGACCCTCGACATCCCCGTCAATGATCTGCTCCTTCCAGTCCGCTGGTGGCACGCACGATCCTTGGCCTTCGACGAAAGCGGCGAGCAGAAACGTCGCTTGACCTCGGCGCACAGCGCGGTACTTCGCGGGATGCCACTCAGCGCCGGTGCAAATCCACGTGACGCCATCCCAATCCTGCTCTGTGTAGTAACCCTCGAGGGTCCCCAGCGGACAACCTTCGTACGTCGTTTCAAGGGACGATGCGTCCGACATGAGGGCGCCTCCGTCGGCCCAGTATTCGTACGAGCTTTGCGCAACGGACACCAGCGCTTGTACCTCAGCGGCGTCCTGCTCGTTCATCGTTGCCGTCGCATCGTAGATCGGACTCAGGCGTGACGCCAGATCGTTCGCATCTGTCGCGGCGCTGATCGCCGCCTCGACATCCGACACGTAGCTTTGAACGACCGCGCCCTATAGGCTCCCACGCAGAGCCGCAAGTCGCAACACCGACGGGTTCGTCCTTACGGGCGCCGAGACTCTCCTCGCAGGATGCCGGCACTGCGGCAGCCGCGACGCCAGGCTCTCCTTCATCTTGCTGCGCGCATCAGGAGGCAGCCTCGAGGAAAGCTCGCTCAGCGACTCCGGTTCATCCAGCCACGCCGCGACGCGCTCACATGCGGTGGCGAATGAGACGGAGCCCGATGCCATCTCTCGTCTGAACCGATCGACGATCAAGTTGTGTCCCACGCCGACAAAGTCCATCGGGTTCTTCTTGTGCAGCTGTGCGCTGGTGATGTTGCCTCGCTCCAGATCGTGGTTGGAACTCCGAGCGTGCGCAACCAGATTGCGCGGAGTCGCCGGGCTAGCGGCGTCGCGGCATGCGCTGGCGATCACGACCGACACAATGACAATCGCCGAACTGACTACGGAACGACTGGTCATCATCATAGCTCCTCCCACGGTTGAACCGTGGCTCCGAAACTCCGTGTGATCCTAGCACTACGTCGCCACTTTGCCGTATGAGTCCCCGCGCTGCTCGTAATCAGAAACTGTCTGCTGGCTGCTGCTACGCGAGTGTGCCAGGCGGCCAATGCTGTCTCAGGCCCGCTCACGATTGAAGCCGCGGCAGCAGCCGCGGAACAACTCTCAAACACATGGCTCCGTGCGCAAGAGAAAGTGGCCTCGTCTCGGGTGACGACGTGCCGAGCTGCGCTACTTTCCGGCCACATTCAGCCACTCGTGACAAGATCCAGCCACTTGGCGGCGCAGAGTACTTCACGCGAGCTCGTGCGCACGGATCCAAGACGGTACAGCGGGGACCGACGTTCTGCGTGCGACGATCGCGAACTCACCCTGATGTGATGTCGCCGACGATCACCCGCGCGGCGGCCGCCTGCATCGGCGCATCGCCGCCCCACGCGCAGAGCACGTTGAGCGCTTCGGAGAGCTGCGACGCCCGGCGCGGATGCGCGAAGAGCACGACGAGCGTTTCGCGCGCGCGTGTGTGTGCCTGCTCGAGGATCCTCGCCACGCCCATCAGGCTCGCTTCCGACAGGCCAGCGAGGTTTTTCCCTTCGACCCGGTCGCCGAAGACGGCCACGAGCACCGGCACCCGTGTGCCGCTCGTGGGATCGTGGACGACGTGCGCCTCCACGTCGAGCGCACGGAGCGCCTCGGCGAAGGGCGTGTGTCTCGGGTTTGTCCACTCGCCGAGGCGCCGGGCGCCGGCCGCGCTGCCGGGCGCCGCGCCGGGCGAGCCGGCTGCGCGGCCCGCCTCGTCGTCCACCACCACGATCTCCGCCGCGTCGCCCAGCCGCGGGATCGCGCCGCGCGCGAGCGTGACGGTCCGGTCGGCGAGCTGGCGCGCCCACATCGCGTCGTCGAGCGTCGTCCCTCGCCCGGGCGTGGAGCGACTCCAGCCCGCCCAGCGCTCCACGCGCTCCAGCGCGTCGCGCGCACGCTCGGCCTCGATCTCGCCCTGCAATGCGGCGCGTTCCAGCGCGCGCGCGACGCCCGCGACATCCGACGGCGCGAGGAGGACGTCGCACCCCGCGGCGATCGCGCGCACGGCGGCATCCGGCTCGGGCCCGAGCCCGAACGCGGACGCCCGCTCGAGCGCATCGCTCACGGCGAGGCCGTCGAACTTCATCTCGCGGCGGAGCAGCTCGGTGAGGATCGGCGCGGAGAATGTCGCGCTCGCGCCACTCGAGTCGAGCGAAGGAAAGGCCGCGCACGAGACCATCATCGAGGCGACGCCGGCGTCCAACGCGACGCGGAAGGGCGCCAGGTCTTCGTGCCGGAGCGCTCCGGCGCGCGCGCGAACCACCGGCGGCGCGCACGCCGCGTCGTGCGCCACGTCGTGCACCGCGTGCCCGTGGCCGGGAAAGTGCTTCGCACACGCGAGCACGCCCTCGGCCTGGCAGGCGTCAATCCACTCCTCGATCACCGCGCTCACGCGCGCCGGGTCGGCGCCGGCCCCGCGCGTGCCGACCATCGGACTCTCCGGCTCGACGTCGAGGTCGCACACGGGCGCCAGCGCCCAGTTCAGCCGCAGCTCCTTCAGCTCGCGCGCCGTGATCTGCGCGGCCCGGTGCACGGCGTTGAGGTCGCCCAGGGCGCCCAGCGCGCCGAGCGGCGGCAGGCCGACGCAGCCCTCGAACTGCTGGCCGGCGCCGCGCTCCACGCCGGCAGCGAGCAGGAGTGGGGTACGCGAGCGCTCGTGCAGCTCGGCCGCGAGCGCCGCGACGGCCTCGCGCGTGCCACCACGGATCAGGAAGCCGCCGACACCCAGGGCGAGCGCGTGGTCAATGGCGTCGCGTTGAGGATCGAAGCCGCGCGCGACGTCCCATCGGATCGCGGGGACGAGCAGCCGCGCGAGACTCAGCACGCCGGCGTGAAGACGCCGAGCACGCGCGCGCCGCGCGCGCCGGTCGCCGTCGGCACGTTCCCCGCACGGCGCTGTAGGTGCAACCATCCCAGCAGCGCGAACGCGACCGCCTCCTTCGCGTCGCCGTCGAAGAAGAGGTCGGCAAAGCGCACGACGCGCCGTGCGTGGAATGCACCGCTCGCCGGCACTGCCCCGAGCGCGCGCTCGATCGCGTCAAAGAGCGCCGGGTTCCTGGCGCCGCCGCCCGAGAGCACCACCTCGGCCACGGGCTCCGGGACGAAGCGCGCGAACGCGAGCGCGATGCTCCGCGCCGTAAGCGAGACCGCGGTGGCGACGATGTCGGCCGACGTGCACCCGGGCTTCGAGGCCTTGCACATCGCGATGAAGCTCTCGACGTATGCAGGCGTGAAGAGTTCGCGGCCCGTGCTCTTGGGCGGCGGCGCGGCGAAGAAAGGATGCTCGAGCAGTGCGTCCACGACGCTGGCGATGGCGGCGCCGCGCCGTGCCAGCGCACCATCCTCGTCGTACGCGCGATCCGGGTACCGCGCGCGCACGACGGCGTCCATCACGCAGACGCCGGGACCGGTGTCGAACGCGCGCACGGCCGCGAGATCGGCGCGCTTCGTGGCGCTCAGGCCAGCGCCCGACTCCGACGGCGGCACGATCGTCACGTTGCCGATTCCGCCGAGGTTCTGCAGCGCGCGCCAGTGCGCGGGCGCCGCGAAGAGCAGCGCGTCGGCGATGGGGACGAGCGGCGCGCCCTGTCCGCCCGCAGCCACGTCGCGCACGCGGAAATCCGAGATCACCGGCACCCCCGTGCGCTCGGCGATCACGGCCGCCTGGCCAGCCTGCCACGTGGCACGCGGCGGGTCGTGCCAGATCGTGTGGCCGTGTGACGCGATCGCCGCGATGTCGGCGCGCGCGACGCCCGACTCGGCCATCACGGCGACGGCGGCGTCGGCGAGCCAGGCACCGAGGTCGAAGTCGAGGCGGGCGTACCCCTCGGGCGTCGCGCCCGCGAGCGCGGCGGCGAGACGGTCTCGCTGGCCGGCGGTGTACGCGTGCTGGACGAACGCCAGGAGTTCGTACCTGATCCGGCCGTCCTCTTCCGCGAAGCGGACGACGACGGCGGAGATGCCATCCAGACTGGTGCCGGACATGAGTCCGACCACGACGGCAGCGCTCATTTCACGGGCGGTGGCGGGTCGCGCACGATCCGCCGGATCACTCCGCCCGCCGCGTCGAGCGCCTTCCGCGCTTCCGCGTTCGACAAGCGCAGCTTGTGCATCACGATCGCGAGCTTCGCCGAGCCGCCCGCGTCCTTGAGGAGCGCGCGTGCCTCGTCGCGCGAGACACCGCACACCTCGCACACGATACGCTCGGCGCGGTCCCGCAGCTTCTCGCTCGTGGCCTGGAGGTCCACCATCAGGTTGCCCCACGTCTTGCCGAGCCGGATCATCGCACCGGTGGTAATGGTGTTGAGCACGAGCTTGGTGGCCGTGCCCGCTTTCAGTCGCGTGGAGCCGGTGACGGCCTCGGGCCCCGTCACGGGGACGATGGCGATGTCGGCCAGCGCGAGCGTGTCGGCGGAGGGCGGCGAGCAGGCGATGATCGCGGTGCGAGCGCCGAGTTTCTTCGCGTGCTCGAGCGCCGCGCGCACGTACGGCGTGGTGCCGCTCGCCGCGATGCCGATCACGAAGTCGGTCGCGCGCACGCCCGCGGCGTCGAGGTCGGTGCGCGCGCCGTCGGCGCGGTCCTCGGCGCCCTCCTGCGAGCGCGTGAGCGCGGCGTGGCCGCCGGCGATGATGCCCTGCACCAGTTCCGGCTGCGCGCCGAAGGTCGGCGGAATCTCGGACGCATCAAGCACGCCAAGGCGGCCCGACGTGCCCGCGCCGACGTAGAAGAGGCGCCCGCCTGCCCGGAACGTCGCTTCAACGGCCGACATCGCGCGCGCGATCGGGTCCTTCTGCGACGCCACCGCGTCGGCCACCGTGCGGTCCTCGGCGTTCAGGAGATCCACGATCTCCTCGGGGGAGGAGAGATCGATGCCGGCGGTGCGCGGATTGCGGTGCTCGGTGATGCGGGGATCGCGAGTCACAGCGTCGGAGTACAAGGTGACGGAACGGACCGGTCGGGCTAAGTTATCCAATGGGCGTCGCGGGGCCAACCAAACGGGCGCCTCAATCCGGGGAGGGCTCATGCGTTCCCGAATCCGTTCGACCGCACTCTCGCGCGCCGCGATGGTCGTGGCGCTGCTCGCCGCGTGCCGCCAGCAGCCCACGCCGGGCCCCATTCCCGCGCCGGGCGGCGGCGTACCCGGGCCCGTGCCGCCGGTCGCCCTCATCGAGCTGCGCGATCCCGCGGCCGTGGCCGAGGCGGCCGCGCGCGCCGCCTTCCCGGGCGGCTGGCGATTCCCGGTGGGAACGCCGGCCACCTTCGCGGAGCACGCGATGGTGGTGAGCAACTCGAAGCTCGCGAGCGAGGCGGGCGTCGAGATCCTCAAGGCCGGAGGCAACGCGGTGGACGCGGCGGTCGCGACCGGCTTCGCGCTCGCGGTGACCTATCCCTCCGCCGGGAACATCGGCGGCGGGGGCTTCATGAACATCCGGATGGCCGACGGTCGGATCGCGGTGATTGACTATCGCGAAGTCGCGCCGCTCGCGGCGACCCGCGACATGTACCTCGGGCCGGACGGCAAGCTCACGAACAAGAGCACGCTGGGCTATCTGGCCTCCGGCGTCCCCGGCTCGGTCGCGGGTCTCGCCGAAGCGCTGAAGAAGTACGGCTCGTTGCCGCTCGCGAAGGTGATGGCGCCCGCGATCCGTCTCGCCGAGGAGGGGTTCGTCGTGGACAGCGCCTTCTCGCGCGGCGGCGCGTGCTCGCGGCAGATCGCGCAGTTCGAGGGGCGCGCCGTCTTCTGCCCAGGGGGCAGCGCGCTCAAGCCCGGCGCCCGGCTCGTGCAGGCCGACCTCGCGCGCACGCTCAAGCAGATCGCCGCCGACGGCCCGAAGGCGTTCTACGAAGGCGCGATCGCCGATTCGCTCGTGGCGGAGGAAGTGCGCGGCGGCGGCATCATCACGAAGGAAGACCTGCGCCGCTACAAGCCCGTCTGGCGCACGCCGATCCGCTCCACGTACCGCGGCTACACGCTCTTCACGATGCCGCCCGCGTCATCCGGCGGCATCACGATGACCGAAACGCTGAACATCCTCGAGCACTTCGCGCCGCTCCCGCCCGCGGGGAGCGTGCAGTACGCGCACCTGCTCGCCGAGTCGTATCGCCGGTCGTTCATGGATCGCAACAGCAAGCTCGGCGACCCGGCATTCGTGAAGGTCCCGCTCAAGGAGCTGACCAGCAAGGAGTACGGGAAGAAGCTCGCCGCGCAGATTGACCGCGCGCGCGCGTCGAAGACGCCGGCGATCGAGACGAAGGCCGAGGGCGACCACACGACGCACTACTCGGTGGTGGACGCCGCGGGGAACGCCGTCGCCACGACGACGACGCTGAACGGCGGGTACGGCGCCGGCGTCTGGGTGCGCGGCGGCGGGTTCTTCATGAACAACGAGATGGACGACTTCGCCGCCCAGCCCGGGACGCCGAACATGTACGGTCTCGTCCAGGGCGAACAGAACGCGATCCAGCCCGGCAAGCGGATGCTCTCGGCGATGTCGCCGACGATCGTGCTCGACCCCTCGGGGCGGCTCCTTATGGTCACGGGCGCCGCCGGCGGGCCCACGATCATCACGGCGACGATGGAAGTGATCCTGAACGTGATCGAGCACCACATGTCGCTCGCCGACGCGATGCGCGCGCCGCGGCTGCACCATCAGGCGCTGCCGGATGAGATCCGCTACGAGCCGAACGGCCTCGCGCCGGCGGTCGTGGATTCACTCAAGGCGATGGGACACCAGGTGCGCACGTCGGGGCTCGCGAACGTGAACTCCATCCTGCGAGTGGCGGGCGGGTGGCACGGGGTGTACGAGCCGCGATCGGTTGGAGGGGCGGTCGGGTACTGAACTGCAGGCGAAGGGCGAAGAGTGAAGGACGAACGGTGAAGGGCGAAGGGCGAATGGCGAAAGGCGAAGAGTGTGCGAAGGGCGAATGGCGAAGGGCGAAGAGTCGTCCGGCCTCTTCGCCCTTCACTTCTCACGAACCCTTCGCCCTTCACTATTCGCCCTTCACCCTTCACAAGTCGCTCTTCGCGCTTCGCTCTTCGCCCTTCGCCATTAGCTCTTCACCTTCACCTTCAGCGCCCGCTCCAGCGTGACGGTGATCGCCGCGTTCGCCGGAAGACAGCCATCGTAGTCGGCGCTGCCCGCGGCGACGACCGCGCCGGCAGCCGCGCCCACGACCGCGCCCGTGACCGTCGAACGGGTGTTCTTGCCGAGGACCTGCCCGGCGATCGCGCCGATGACCGCCCCGGTGCCGACCTTCTTCGCCTGGTCGCCGGTACTTTGCGCGCGGACTCGCTCGAGCTGCGGCGTCTGCGTCACGCGAGCGTCCACCTGGTAGGACTCGTCGCCGACCCGCACCGAGACGACGTCGAGCACGAGGCGGACGCTGTCTTTCGAATTCTCGCTGCGCGTGGACTCGACGACGCGCATCACGACCGGGCTTCCCGCGGGGATGGTCGCCCCGTTCGAGCCCTGTACAGTCTCGTTCAGCGCCGTGCTGAAGCGGTCTCCAGCCTTGTGCGTGCTCGTGCATATGCGCGCCGACGGACGCACGACGAACACGGTGCCGGCGTCCACCGTGCCCATCGGCGTGAACACCGGCCCCGCTGGCGCGGGCGCGGACGCGGACGCGGCGGGCTGCGGCACGCTCACCGGAGCGGGTGCCCGCTCGACGTGGAGCCCGGCCGGCTCGGGTCGCTTCTCCGGCGCCTTGGCCGGCGCCTTGGCCGGCGCCCTGGCGGGCGCGGACGCCGTGGCGACCGGCACGTCCTTGAGCTGTGGCTGAGCGGCCGGCGCGGGCGCGAGCTGGATCTCGCGCGCCGGAGCGTTGTTCGCCTGCTGCGCATCCTTCCCGCCGCACGCCGCGACAACGAGGGCCAGGAACGCCAGCACTGCTGAGTGTCGAACCGTATCATTCGCACGCATGGGGTCTCCTTCGTGAGAGCGCTGCGCCGCCTCCTTCCATATTACCACCCCTACCGCCTCCAGGTTGCATTCGGCCTCGGATGCGTGGTCGCGTCCGTCACGCTCTTCAACGCGATCCCGACGCTCCTGCGAGAGGCGATTGACGGGCTGCGCACCGGCGCCGGCGCGCCGGCCGTGTGGAGCGTGGCCGTCCGGATGGTGGGCGTCACGCTCGTGATGGCCCTGTTCCGCTGGCAGATGCGCGAGAGGCTGAACGGCGTGAGCCGGCGCATCGAGAACGACCTGCGCGACGTGCTCTTCGCGCACCTCGCGACGCTCGACGCCGGGTTCTACGCGCGCACACGGACGGGCGAGATCATGGCGCGCCTCACGAACGACCTGGGCGCGGTGCGGATGGCGGCCGGCCCCGCCATCATGTACCTCACGAACACGATCTTCGGCGGCGTGATCGCGCTCGTGTTCATGCTGCACATCAGCGCGACGCTCACCGGCCTCGCCCTGCTGCCGATGCTCTTCCTCCCGCTCGTGATGCTCAAGCTCGGCGACGCGGTGCACGAGCGCTTCGAGGCCGTGCAGGCGCACTTCGGCGACCTCACGACGCGCTCGCAGGAGAACCTCTCGGGCGTGCGCATCGTCCGCGCCTACCGGCAGGAGCGGGCGGAGTCGGAGCGATTCGCCGCGATGAGCACGGAGTACGTGCGCCTGAACATGCGGCTCGCGCGGCTCTATGGCGTGATGAACCCGGCCTTCACGGTGCTCGCGGGGCTGGGCGCCGCGGCCGTGCTCGGGATCGGCGGCGCGTTCGTGATCCAGGGCGCGATGACCGTCGGTGCGTTCGTGGCATTCGGGTTCTATCTCGCGAACCTCACCTGGCCCCTCATCGCGCTCGGCTGGGTGACCAACCTGTTCCAGCGCGGCGCGGCCTCGATGGGCCGGCTGAACGAGCTGCTCGACGAGACGCCCGCGATCACCTCGCCCGCGAAGGCGCGCGCGCTGCCGCCGGCCGGCGCCGGCCGCGCGATCGAGTTCCGCCACGTGTCGTTCGCGTATCCCGCGCGGGGCGTCGCGCGCGACCGCCCGCCCTCCACGGCGGGCGACGGCGCAGGGGAGCCGCAACGACGCGACGTGCTGCACGACGTCTCGTTCTCGATTCCCGCCGGCGGCACGCTCGGCGTCGTGGGCGCCACGGGCAGCGGCAAGAGCACGCTGCTCGAGCTCATCCCGCGCGTGTTCGACTCGACGCGGGGCGACGTGCGGATTGACGGCGTCCCAGTGACGTCGCTCGACGTCGCGGCGCTCCGGCGCGAGATCGGGTTCGTGCCGCAGGAGAGCCTGCTGTTCAGCGACACGCTCCTCGCGAACCTCACCTACGCCGGTACGTCGGAGGACAGCGCCCGCTGGGCCGCCGGCGTCGCGCAGCTGGCCGACACCATCGCGGCGTTCCCCGGCGGCTGGGCCACCATGCTCGGCGAACGCGGCGTCAATCTCTCCGGCGGGCAGAAGCAGCGCGCGGCGACGTCGCGCGCGCTCGCGCGCCGCCCCGCCATCGTGATTCTCGACGACGCCCTCTCGGCGGTGGACACGCACACCGAAGCGGCCATCCTGCGCGGCTTCCGCGAGGCGCTCGCCGGCCGCACGGCCGTCATCGCGTCGCACCGCGTCACCGCGATCCGCGAGGCGACGCACATCATCGTGCTCGATGAGGGCCGCATCGTGGAGCGCGGAACCCACGAAACGTTGCTCGCGCAGCGGGGTAAGTACTGGGCGCTGCTCCGCCGGCAGCAGCTGGAAGAAGCGGTCGAGGCGGCGTGAGGCACGCCGTCCCGGGGCGACCCGCGAGTCACCGGGAAGCCGGTGTGCGCGGGACTTCGGAACGGATCTCGAAGGAAGGAGGCCAGATGGCCAGGGTCGGACGCGGGTTCTTCCTGTTGCTCACCGGGCTGCTCGTGACGGCTGCCGCCCAAGCGCAGGGACGCAGGATGGGAATGGGAAGGGGCATGCACCTCTCGGCGGCCGTCGGTGCCAACCTGCCGATCGGCGACCTCGACCGGCAGGCGCAGACCGGTTTCGGCATCGCGATCCGCTCGGAGATGAGCGAGAGCAGCGGACCGTGGAAGGTCCGCGGGGGGATCGCGTTCGACATGTTCTCTGGGAAGGGTGCCGTGGACAACTACCAGTATCTGAGCTACTTCACGCTCGATCTCGTCCACGAAACCAGCAAGACGGTGTACCAGTACGGCGGAGTCGGGCTCTATCAGTCGAAGACGGCGGTCGAGGACGAAGCCCGGAGCGAGAGCGATTTCGGCTTCCAGGGCGGTGTCGGCGTCAACTTCGGCAAGGATCGAAAGACGTTTCTCGAGTTCGGGCTCGTGGATGTGATCACGACGGGGAGGACGAGTGTGTGGTTCCCGGTGAAGATCGGGATCCGGCTGTGAGGTGCCCGCCGCCCGCCGCGGCCGTCAGAGCCGGCTTCTGATGAACTCGGGCGTCACCTGCTGCAGTTTGGTCGCCAGCAGCGTGAACCGGTTCGTCACGAGCAGCAGGCCCACGAAGATGAGCAGCACGCCGGCGATCCGGTTCACCCAGACCATCTTCCCCTTGTGCTTCGCGAACAGCTCGACGAAGCGCTCCACCCCGAGCGCCGCGGCGAGGAACGGCACGGCGAGCCCGAGCGAGTACGTGAAGAGCAGCAGCAGGCCGCGCGCGAGATCCGCCTCGCTCGCGGTGTACGTGAGGATCGCGCCGAGGATCGGCCCGAGGCACGGACTCCACCCGGCGCCGAAGGCGAGGCCGACGACCACCGATCCCAGGTAGCCCATCGGCTTGTTGGCGAGGTGCACGCGGCGCTCGCGCATGAACGCCGTGATGTTGAGCACGCCGAGCAGGTAGAGCCCGAAGACGATGATGAGCGCGCCGCCCACCGCCGAGACCCAGTAGCGGTGGCGGAGGAGGAGCCGGCCGAGCGCCGTCGCGGTCGCGCCGAGGAGGACGAAGATGATCGTGAAGCCGAGGATGAAGAGGAGCGAATGCACGAGCGCCGTGCGTCGCGCCTTGGCCACGTCCTCGAACGAGAGCCCCGTGATGAAGGTCACGTAGCTCGGCACAAGCGGAAGCACGCAGGGCGAGAGGAAGCTGAGGAGCCCCGCGCTGAACGCGATGAGGATGCCGAGCGCGCCCGACACGTCGCTCACGCGTCCCGTCCCGCGCCGGCTGCGCCGGCCGCGCGGCAGTCGCGGCAGGTTCCGTAGACGATGAGGCGGTGGCGGTCGCGCGCGAACCCGCGCGACTCGGCAGCCTGCGAGATCAGGCGCTCGACATCGGCGTCGTGAAACTCCTCGATGCGCCCGCACGCGGTGCAGCGCAGCGCCTGGCGTTCGGAAGCGTCGCGCACGGGCTCGAACCGGCGGAACCCCTCGCTGAAGTCGCGCTCGATGACGAGCCCGCTTTCGACGAGCACGTCGAGCGTGCGGTAGACCGTAGCGGTCCCGATCCTCGTGCCGCGCGCCGCCAGCTCGCGGGCGATCTCCTCGGCGGCGAGCTGGCGGCCGGCTGCGAAGAGTATCTCGGCGATGGCCAGCCGCGGCGCGGTGGCGGGGAGATTCCGCTCGCGCAACCAGGCGCGGAATCGCTGCGTCGCGGCCGCACCGGCGGGCGCGGCGGGCGCGGCGGGCGCGGCGGGCGCGGCGGGCGCGGCGGGCGCGGCGGGCGCGGCGGGCGCGGCGGGCGCGGCTACGGCGTGCTCTGCCATGCCGGCTCGCTCAGTAACGATCGGAGCTCGTGTGCCGTGACGCGCTCGGGCTCGATCGCCTCCCCAGCGCGTTCCTGCACGCCACGCACGACCGCATCCACCGTGCGCAGCGGCGCGTCCGCCTCGGGCACGACGCTCACCTCCCACCGGCCGCGCTCGGCGCCCTTGCGCGTCCACCGGTACAGCGCGGAAAAGACGATGTGCCGGCGCTCGGGCGACTCCGGCTCGGGCTCCGCCGCGATCACGGCGACGCCGGTTTCGAGCGGCCCCTGGCGTATCGGCGGGAAGAAGTGCAGCTCGACGATGCGCTCGGCGCTCACGCGCTCGAGAATCGCCTTCAGGAACCGTTCGCGCGTCTCGTTCATCACGCGGCGCCCGTTGGCGGCGTCGGCGCGGCGGGTGCCGGCACGAACGTCGCGTCGCGGGCGGCGGCGAAGCGCGCGGAGCTGAAATCGGGCGGGGCGCGGCCGGTCACGCCCTAAAGGTAGTGCGACGCAGGACGGCAGACGACCGACGGCGCCCCCCCGAGCAACCGCCGGCCGCCGGCCGCCCCACGAACGCAGAGCGCCTACTGGACCGTGACCTGCCCCGTCATGTAGCTGCCGTGAATCGTGCACGAGAACCCGAACGTCCCCGCCGTGTTGAACTGGCGCTGCACGGAGGTGCCGTTGCTGTCCCCGATGTTCGACGGCGCGCCGGAGGAGTTCGAGAACGTCACGTTGTGCGTGACGTTCTCGAACACGAAGGTCACCGTCGCTCCCCTCGCGACCGTGAGCGTGGACGGGCTGAAGGTGCTCCCGGACGTCGCCGTAACGGTGTTCGACGAGGCCGGCGGCGAGCCGGAGCCCGGCGTGCCCGACGTGGGGGTGGTGCCGTACGGGCCCGTGCCCGCGTCCTTGCCGCCTCCACCCCCGCACGCGGCCACAGCGAGCGTCACGGCCAGACCCACCCCAGCGCGGATATTCATGCGGTCCTCCTCTCGGTTCCGAAGCGAGTACGATGGTTACAGCACTTACAAATGATTTACCCGTCCACCATCCGTCTTGTCACGGAGGTGACAGGCCGGCCTCGGGGTGGGGCAAGTGCCCCTCCCCCTTCCCGCACCCCTCTCCGTCTCCCTGCGGCCTAGAGCAGGCTCACGGGGTCCCGGTCGAAGGTGATGCGGAGCGCTCCCCGGGAGGGCACGTCGAACTCCGTGAGGAACTGCCGGGCGAGGCGGGTGAGGGCCGCCGCCTTGACCGTGCGGAGCAGCAGGTGCCACCGCCAGCGCTGCTTGATGCGCTCGATGGGGCACGGCGCCGGCCCCACGATCTCCACCGCGCCTGCGAGAGGGCCGGCGCGCCGGGCCAGCCACTCCCCCGCCCGCTGCGCGACCGTCATCGTGGGCGTCTCCGCCGCGCCGCTCACCACGATGTTCGCGAGCCGCACGGTCGGCGGGTACGCCGGGCTCACGCGCCCCGGCAGCTCCTCGCCGACGAATCGCGCGTAGTCGTGCCCCACGGCGCACGCCACGGCGTGGTGCGTCGGGACGCGTGTCTGCACGATGACGAGGCCGCCCTTGGGCCCCCGCCCCGCGCGCCCCGCCACCTGGCTGATGAGCTGGAAGGTGCGCTCCGACGCGCGGAAATCGGGCAGGTTGATCCCGACGTCGGCGTCAATCACGCCCACCAGCGTGACGTTCGGATAGTCGAGTCCCTTCGCGATCATCTGGGTGCCGAGCAGGACGTCCACCTCGTGGCGCGCCACCCGATCGAGGATCCGGGAGTGCGCCCACTTGCCGCTCGTCGTGTCCACGTCCATCCGCGCGATGCGGGCCGCGGGGAGCCGTTCGCCAAGCAGGCGCTCGACCTGTTGCGTGCCCAGGCCACGCTGACGGAGCGTGGGCTCGCCGCACTGCGGGCACTCGTCGCGCGGCGCCTCCTGGTGCCGGCAGTAGTGGCAGACGAAGCGCTCGGGCGTGCGGTGATACGTGAGCGAGATGGAACAGTCGGGACACGCCGCCACCCACTCGCAGGCGCTGCACTGGACGAAGGACGCGTACCCGCGGCGGTTGAGCAGGAGGATGCTCTGCTCGTCCCTCTCCAGCCGTTCGATGAGCGCGCGCTCGAGCGGCTCGCTCAGGATGCCGCGCAGCTGGCGGTCCGCGGTGGAGAGGCCGGCGTTTCGCGTCGCGACGCGGAGGTCCACGACCTCGACGCGGGGCAGCGCGCCGCCGCCCACGCGCTCCGGAAGCGTGAGCAGGCGGTACTTCCCCGCGCGCGCGTTCTCCCAGCTCTCCAGGCTCGGCGTCGCGCTCCCGAGGACGCACACCGCGCCCGCCTCGCGCGCCCGGACGATCGCGACCTCGCGCGCGTGGTAGCGCGGTGCTTCGCCCTGCTTGTACGTCGCCTCGTGCTCCTCATCCACGACGATCGCGCCCAGGTCGGCGAGCGGCGCGAACACCGCCGAGCGCGCGCCCACGGCGATGCGCCTCGCGCCGCTCCGGAGCGCCCGCCACGCGTCGTAGCGCTCGCCGTCGGAGAGTGCCGAATGGAGCACGGCGACGGCATCGCCGAACACCGCACGGAAGCGATCCACGGCCTGCGGCGTGAGCGCGATCTCCGGCACGAGGACGATGGCGCTCTTCCCTTCCGTCTGAACGAGGCGCTTGAGCAGCTCGATGTAGACGAGGGTCTTCCCCGACCCGGTGATGCCGTGCAGGAGAAACGTCTCGCCCGCACGCGCGGCCGCGAGCGCGGCGATCGCCTGCCGCTGCGCGTCGGTCGGTCGGTGCGACGGCGCGGCGTCCGGCGTGCGCAGCTTGAACGGGTCGCGCGCGACGGTCTCCAGCTCGATGCGCGCGAGGCCGCGCTTCGCGAGGCCCTCCACGACGCCCGGTGAGCAGCCGAGCCGCTCGACGAGCTGGGCCACCGTGGCGTGGCCCCCGAGCGATTCGAGCAGCTCGTAGAGCGCGCGCTGCCGCGGCGAGCGCGCGAACGCCTGGTCGCGTTCGAGGAGCGAGGGGAGCCGCCGGGTGAGCGCGAGGACGCGCCGCGATTTCACTCCGGGTTCGGGGCGCTGCGCCTCGCCGAGGGCGGCGGGGAGCGCGGCCCGGAGCACCAGGCCCAGGGGCGCCACATAGTAGTCCGACATCCACCGGCACACCGCGAGCAGGTCGGGGCGAAACGCCGGCTCGGCGTCGGGAACGTCGAGCACCCGCTTCGGCGCCGTTCCCCCGAGCGCTGCGCCATCGCTCTCGCCCACGCAGTAGCCCACGGCGCGGCGATTCCGCACGGGGACGACCACGCGCGCGCCGGCGACGAGCGGGTAACGCGTCTCCCCCTCGACCGCGTAGGTGAAGGTGCGAAAGGCGGGAAGCGGGAGCGCGACCTCGACGAGTCTCCGCTGCTCGCGTGCGGGCGTCGGCGGGCCCTCGATCAGCCGGCGGGCGACCGGTCTTCCGCGCGCCGCGGCGGCGCGGCGCGCACGGTGCGCACGCGCTCGGGCGTGTGCACGCCCGCGCCGTGCAGGTACTCGAGGAGCGCGTCGGAGAGGTCCTGCCCGCGCTGGTGCCGCTCGTCCGGGTTCTTCCGGAGGCAACGCATCACGACGGCGGCGAGCGCGTCGGGGACGCGCGAGTCCACCTCGTGCACCGGCACGGGCGCCTCGTGCACGTGCTTGTAGCCGATCGAGTAGCCGTCGGCGCCGTCGAAGGGCGGAAAGCCGACGAGACACTCGTAGAGCATCACGCCGACGGCGTAGAGGTCGCTCCGGCCGTCGAGCGTCTTTCCCATCGCCTGCTCCGGCGCCATGTAGTGCGGCGTTCCCATCGCGCGCCCGCCGGCGGTGAGGCGGCCGTGGAACCGCGCGGTCGCGATGCCGAAATCGGTGAGCATCGCGTTGCCGTCATCGTCGAAGAGGACGTTGTCGGGCTTGACGTCGCGGTGGATCACGCCGCGGCGGTGCGCGTAGTCGAGCGCGCAGCTCACCTGGCTCGCGATGCCCGCGATCCGCTCGGGCGGGATCGTGCGGTCTTTCGTGAGGTCGTCGGCGAGGCAACCGCCGCCCAGGTAGGGCATCACGAGGTAGACGACCTCGCCTGCCTCGCCGTAGTCGATCGGCGTGCAGATGAGCGGGTGCACGAGCCGGCTCGAGGCCTCCACCTCCCGGCGGAATCGGAGGCGCATCTCCTCGTCCCGCGCCAGGTGCGCGTGCATCACCTTCACGGCGAGCGGGCGGCCGAGTCGCTCGTGCTCGGCGGCGTAGACGTCGGCCATCCCGCCGGAGCCCAGGCGGCGGACGATGCGGTAGCGGTCCCCGGTCGCCTGGCGGAGCGCGGTGATGAGCGCGTCGGGCGCCTCCGGGGCGCCGCGCACGGACGGCAGCGTGCCGCCGCACTTGGCGCATTCCGGCGCGGCGCTCCGGTTCCAGGTGCCGCAGGCGGGGCAGAACATGGACCGAAATCTACAGCGGCCGCCGGCTACAGCAGCGCCCGCAGGTGCCGCACCGCCGCGTCCCCCAGCCGCTCCGGCACGTAGCCGCCCTCCAGCGCACTCACCACGCGCCCCCCGCACCATTGCTCCGCGCGTGCCACCACCTCGCGCGTGAGCCGCTCCACGTCGTCCATCTCGAGCGTGAAACCACCGAGCGGATCACCGCGCAGGGAGTCGAAGCCGGCGGAGACGAGCACGAGGTCCGGCGTGAAACCCAGCGCCGCCGCGTCCACCGCCTCGAGCAGGGTGCTCGCATACTGCGCGGCCGGCAGTCCGGGCGGCATCGGCCGGTTCCACACGCTCCTGTGCGGCCCGCGATCATCGGCCGCGCCGGTGCCCGGATACCACGGCCACTGGTGCATCGAGACGAAGTGGATGTTCGGATCGTGCTCGACGATCGCCTGCGTGCCGTTGCCGTGGTGCACGTCCCAGTCCACGATCAGGACGCGGTCGAGTCCCTTCGCGCGCCGCGCGTAGTGCGCCGCGATGCCGACGTTGCCGAACAGGCAGAATCCCATCGCGGCGCCCGGAAGCGCGTGGTGGCCCGGCGGGCGCACCGCGCAGAAGCTCCGGAGGTTCGCGCCCGCGAGCGCGAGGTCCACGGCGTCGAGCACGCAGCCGGCGCCGGCGGTCGCGGCGTCCCACGACCCTTCGCTCGCGACCGTGTCGGCATCGAACCGGCCGCCGCCGGAGGCGGACATCGCCTGCACCAGCTCGATGTACGCGCGGTCGTGCGCGAGCGCGATCTCGTCTTCCGTCGCGTGCCGTCCCTCGCGATGCTCGAGCGCCTGGAACAGCACGACATCGTCCTTCAGCGCGCGCGGGATCGCGCGCAGCCGCCCCACGTGCTCCGGATGGTTCCACCCGTTGTCGTGGCGGCCGCAGTCCGAATGCGAGATGAGGGCGACCCTGGACGTCATCGCGCGCCTCGAGTGGGTGCGGCCTGCGCGGGGGCGGCCCCGCCGCTCAGCGAATGGGACGGCGACGGCGGTACGTGACGAGATACGTGGAGCCGTCGAGCGCGCCGCCGGCGGCCAGCGAGCAGTCCTCGTCGGTCACCTCGAAGCCGCGCAGCTTGAGCACCAGCTCCTCGGGAGGCACGCTCGCGAGCCCGAACTGCGCGAGCGCCTCGCGCTTCAGTTCGCGCGCGGTGAGGGCGGCGGGCACGTCGAAGGCGATCGTCTCCCACAGTTCCGGCAGCTCCACACGCACGGTGAGCCGGGGGCCGCCGTCGCCGCCCACGCGCACGATGCCCGGCCGGCTCCGCAGCGCCGTCACGAAGGGCGCCGGAGCGGCGGGCACCCCCGCGGGCTCCATCGCGGGCTCCATCGCAGGCTCCATCGCCGGCTCCTTGCCCGTCGCCGTCACGTCGGCCGTCACGTCGGCCGTCACGTCGGCCGTCACGCGACCGCCTCGTCCGCTGCCGGCGGCAGCGACGCCAGGAAGCGCGCCACCTGCTGGTCGAACAGGTATGAGGTGGCCGTCACGGACGTGCCGCCGGGGCTCGCCATCACGCCGATCGCGATTTCCTCGCCGCCCTGGCCCCGCAGCGTGAGATGGGCCGGCCCTTCCCGCTCGACGAACGCCGAGTAGACGCCCGAGCGGCGCGCGAAGAGCTCCTTCGCGGCGGTGAGCACCTCCGCCGGCGTCAGCGAGGTCGCGGCCTGCTGCAGCGTGCGGTCCTTCTGGTGGTTCGTCACGTCGTCGCCTCCGGATGCGTGAATTCTAACGGGAGGTGCAGCGTGAAGGTCGAGCCCTGCCCGGGCGCGGAGACGAGCTCGATGTCGCCGCCCAGGAGTCGCGCGATGCCGCGCGAGAGGGCCAGCCCGAGCCCGGACCCGCCGAAACGCCGCGTCGCGCCTTCGTCCACCTGGCGGAACTCCTCGAACACGAGGAGCTGCGCGACCGGGTCAATGCCTATCCCGGTATCCTGCACGCGATACGTGAGGCGGCCTCCGGCCACGCTGACCGAAGAGCGCACCTCGCCTTCGGCGGTGAACTTGACCGCGTTCGAGAGGAGGCTCACGAGGATGCGCGTGATCTTGCGGCGGTCGCTCCTGGCGTTCGGGAGCTCGTGCACCGGCTCCTCCGCGATGAGCTGGACGCCCGCGGGGAGTCCCTTGACGGCGCGCATCGCCTCGCGCAGCGGCTCCCGCGGGTCGAACTCCTCGACGAACAACTCGAGCGTGCCGCGTTTCAGAGCGGTGAACTCGAGCAGCGCGTCAATCAGCTCGAGGAGCCGGTCGCTGGCCGCGCGCGCCTGCGCCAGCTCCTGGCGCTGCTCCGCGGTGAGCGGGCCCGAGATCTGCTGCTCGAGGATCGCGAGGTAGTTCATCACCCCGCTGAGCGGGCTGCGCAGCTCGAACGACACGTTCGCGAGGAACTCGTCCTTCACCCGCCGCGCCTCGACGACCGCCACGTACTGCCGCTCCAGCTCCGCGTTCGCCTCGACCAGCGCGGCGTTCGTGCGACGCAGTTCGTCAATCAGCTCGGCCTTCTCGGCCGTCGCCGCCATCTGGTCGGCGACGATGCGCAGCAGGCCGCGCTTCTCGGCGGTGAAGCCGCCGGGGTCGCTGAAATAGAAGGTGACCGCGCCGAGCACGCGGTGCGCGGTCTGGAGCGGGAGCGCGACGATCGCGCGAAATCCGAGCTCCCGCGCGACGTCGTGCCAGTCCTCGAGATCGGGGTCGGAGAAGACGTCCCGGATCTCGATCGCCCGCCGCTCGCTCGCGGCCTCCCCGCTCGGCCCGAATCCGACACGCACGCGCGTCTCGCCGAGCCACGGACGATGTCGCTCCGGCCAGTTGTGCGCCGCGACGAGCCGCATCAGCTCCGACGCGCCGTCCACCAGGTACACGGACGCGAACGAGGCGCCGACCACGGGGCTCACGCGGTCCAGCGCGAACTGGAAGACGTCGTCCGGACGGTCGGCGCGGAGGAAGGCGTGGACGATCTCGCGCACGGCGACGAGCTCGCGCTCACCGCTCGGCTCGGCGACCGGCGCGGGCGACGGCAGGCGGGTGGCGTAACGGCGTCGGGGCACGGCGTGGAATCTACCGTCCCGGGGATTCCCGGACGACCCGCCCACACGCTATATTGAGCGGTTCATGTTTCCGAACCTCCGCTCGTCTCGCCAGCTCCTCGCCGTCGCCGTCGCCATCGCCAGTGTCGCGTGCAGCGCGCCGGCGCAGAAGCGCGAGCCGCTGACGCTCGCCACGCCGGCCAATGCGTTGAGCTTTCTCGTGATCGGCGACTGGGGCCAGCGCGCCTCGGCCAACCAGCAGCGCGTCGCCCGCCAGATGGGACCCGTCGCGGCCGCGCTCGGCGCCGCGTTCGTGGTGAGCACCGGGGACAACTTCTATCCGGACGGCGTGCGCAACGTCAACGATGCGCATTTCCGGTCCACGTTCGAGAACGTGTACTCGGCGCCGTCGCTGATGGTGGACTGGTATGTCGTGCTCGGCAACCACGATTATCACGGGAACCCGCAGGCCGAGGTCGAGTACAGCGCGAAGAGCACCCGGTGGAAGATGCCGGCGCGGTACTACGCCGTCACGAAGCCCGTCGCTCCCGGCGTGACGGCGGACTTCATCTTCATTGACACCAGCCCGCTCGTGGCCGACTTCGACGGCCAGCCGTTCCGGTGGCCCGGGTTCCGGACAGACACGGTGGCGCAGCGCGTGTGGCTCGACAGCACGCTGAAGGCCTCCACGGCGCAGTGGAAGTTCATCGTGGGCCACCACCACGTGTACTCGGGCGGCGTGCGTGGAACGCAGAACTTCATGGAGTTCTTCCTGGTCCCGAGGATGGAGCAGTACGGCGTCAACGCGTACATCTGCGGGCACGAGCATCACATCGAGCACATCGCGCCCCTCGGGAGCACGATCCACTACTTCATCTCCGGCGCGGGTTCGGAGGCGCGCAGCGCGCCGGGGCGCGAGGGCTCACGCTTCGTGTCCACGGCGTTGGGCTTTCTGGCGATGAGCCTCACGGCGGACACGATGGTGGTGCAGGCGGTGGACCTCTTCGGCAAGGTGCACTACCGGACGAGCATCCCGCGCGTCAACGGTCTCGACCCCCACGGCGCCGCTCCGCTTCCTGCGGGGTCGGGCGCGGCGCCGCGCCCGGCGCCACTGGCGAGCGCTAGGGCGACGCCCCCACGGTCCCGTACATCCGTGCCGAGAGCGCCTCGCGCAGCTTCACGCTGACCGGGCCGGGCGTCCCGCGGCCCACCGGCCGTCCGTCGAGCACGATGACCGGCGTGACATCCGTCGTGGTCCCGCAGATGAAGAGTTCGTCCGCCTTCGGCAGCTCGAAGTGCGTCACCGGCTCCTCGACGAGCGGGATGCCCAGCTCACCGGCCAGTTCCACGAGCACGCGCCGGGTGATCCCGGGCAGGACGTAGTTCGAGAGCGGATAGGTGCGGAGCGTGCCGCCGATGACGGCGAAGGTGTTCGTCGCGGCGCCCTCGGTCATGACGCCGTCCCTGAGCAGGATGGCCTCGTACGCGTCGGCCTCGGCGGCCGCCTGCCGCGCGAGCACGGCGGGGAGGAGATTCACGGTCTTGAGGTCGCACCGCGCCCAGCGGAAGTCCGGATACGTGATCGCCTTCACGCCGTCCTCACGGTGGGCGCGCGGCACGACGAACTTCGTTCCGAACGCGTAGACGGTGCTCGGCGTGCCGGCCGGTGGAAACTGGTGGGTGCGCGGCGCGGCCCCGCGCGAGACCTGCAGGTAGACGGTCGCCTCCCCCTCGGCGATTCCGTTGTCGCGCACCAGCCGCTCCGAGACGCCCCTGAGCGCCGCGACGTCGCGCGGGCCGAATGCGAGCCGGAGCGCGGCGAGCCCGCGCGCCATCCGCGCCGCGTGGGCATCCCACTCGTAGATCCGCCCGCCGATGACGCGTACCACCTCGTAGATCCCGTCGCCGAAGATGAATCCGCGATCGTCCGGGGAAATCACCGCGCGCTCGTGAGGCAGATACTCGCCATTCAGATAGACCGTGGTCATCGGGCACTCCGGTTCAAGTCAGCATCCCCTCGATCGCGCGCACGAGCGGCGCGAACGACGGCGACCTCCCGGCCACCCGTCGCGCCTGCTCTTCCGCCAGCTCGCGCTGGCCATGGCTGAAGAGCTCGGCGGTGATCCAGGGCCCCGCCCGCGGGTTGCGCCACCAGTCCGCGTCGAATCGTTCCACGAGCGCCTCCGCGAGCAGCGCCTGGAGCTGCCACGCGCGCAGATAGCGCGCGGAGTAGAAACGCGGGTCCACGTCCACGAACGCGTCGGCGCGCTGGTAGCGAAAACCGGTCGCCCCGCTCAGCGTCTCGACAAACAGGTCGGGCAATGCGGACCAGGCAACGCCGTCGCCGTAGAGTTCGACTTCGTAGAGGAGCTTCGCACAGTAGCGTCGCAGGAAGTGCAGCTCCTCGAATCCCGCCGAACGCAGGTAGCGCGGAAGGTCGCCCTTCCCCAGCCCGGTGTAGCGCGCCAGCCACCCCGCGTCCTGCAGCCGGTGGTCGAAGAGCATCGCGTACCCTTCGGTGATCGAGTTGTCGCCCAGCCAGCGGTACTCGAACGGGAGCGACCGGTCGGTGTTCGCGAAGTGGAGCGCGTGGCCCAGCTCGTGGAGGAGGGTCTGCCAGTCGTTCTGGCCGCCGTGCGGCCGGAGCACGAGGTGCACCTCGTCGGGGATCGCCAGCGGCGCGCAGAAGGCCCGCGCGCGCTTTCCCGCGCGTTCCGCGGTGTCGTAGCGCACGCGACCATCGGCGTCGGCGCTCGCGCCCATCTCCTCGACCTGACGGCGCACGTCCCGCTCCATCGCGTCCGCCGGGAAGTGCGCGTCGAACTCCGGCACGCGCATCAGCGCGAGCGCATCGGCGCGCGTGGCCTCCGCCGGCGTGAGCCCGAGTCCGCGCTTCAGAAACGCGGGGAGGACCTCGTCCCACATCGCCTGCGTGTCCCGCAGGAAGCCCCGGCACTCGGTGCGCAGCGCGTCCAGCGAAACGCCCGTGAGCAGCTCAAAGGTCGCCAGATAGCCGGGCGCGACGCCCGCGGCCTCGACCAGCTCCTTCTCGCGCGCGAGGCGTTCCTGGCGCATGGGCGCGAGCTCCGCGGCCACGAGCGCGGCGCGCGCGTCGTCGAGCGCGTGGCGTTCGGCGGCGGCGCGCGTGTTGGCGATGGTGATGGGCGCGCGCTGATACGGCTCGGCGCCGCCGTCGGGGAGTCGCACGACGGCCGACGCCTCCCACGCGATCTCGCGCTCCTCGAGCGGCGCCAGCGCGCGCCCCACCCGCGCTTCGAGGAGCCACTCCAGCAGGAGCCGCGCGGAGCGGCCGTCGTCGGATGCCGGCGCGGCGCGCGCGAACAGCGCGCGCGCGACCGCGCAGGACTCGTCCCCGTAGGCGTCGCGATGCCGCGCGTAGATCGGCTGCAGTTCCGCCGACGCCTTGAACCCCGCGTGCGCCACGAGGTACTCGCGCGAGATCTCCTGGAGGAATGCTTCTCCGCGGCGGCGGAGTGCGTCGAGCTCGCCGTTCCCGGTCGCCGGCATCGGGAGAAATATAGCAGGGGCGCGGACGATCGAGGCGCCCGGCAATCCGCGCGCCGCGCTACGCGCCGGCGGCGAGCGTCGAGTCCGCGGTGGCGCGGTCCGACCTCAGGAACGCCGCGATGGTCTCGGCGAGCCGCGTCGTCCCCACGCGAATCTGCTTCAAGTCGTCGCGGAAGCGGATCGTCGCATCATCGTGCTTTGCGGAGTCGCCGTCCACCGTGATCCCGAAGGGCGTGCCGGCCTCGTCCTGCCGCCGATAGCGACGGCCGATCGCGCCCGCGTCGTCGTAGAACACCGGGAACGTCCGGCGGAGATCGGCCGCGATCCGCTCCGCCATCTCGGGCTGGCCGTCCTTCTTCGTGAGCGGAAAGACGCCGGCCTTGATCGGCGCCAGCGCCGGATGCAGGCGGAGCACGGTGCGTCCCTCCTCCTCGCCCGGCACGGCCTCCTCGCGGTACGCGTTCACCAGCAGCGCGAGGAGCGTGCGGTTCGGCCCGCAGGCCGTTTCGATGACCGTCGGCACGTAGCGCCTGTTGGCGGCCTGGTCCACGTACTCGAGCCGCTTCCCGGAGAACTCCTGATGGCGACCGAGGTCGTAGTCGCCGCGGTTGTGGATCCCCTCCAGCTCCTGGAAGCCCAGCGAGCCGCCGAAGTCGAACTCGATGTCGAACGCCGCGCGCGCGTAGTGCGCCAGCTCGGTCGGGCCGTGCTGGTGGAAGTGCAGCCGGTCGTCCGCGAGGCCGAGCGCGCGATGCCACTCCATCCGCGCCGCCTTCCACCGCTCGAACCACTCCGCGTCCGTGCCGGGCTCCACGAAGAACTGCATCTCCATCTGTTCGAACTCGCGCGTGCGGAAAATGAAGTTCCCCGGCGTGATCTCGTTCCGGAACGCCTTGCCGATCTGCGCGATGCCGAACGGCACCTTCTGCCGCGAGGCCTGCTGTACGTTGAGGAAGTTCACGTACGAGCCCTGCGCGGTCTCGGGGCGGAGGTAGATCACCGACGCCGAGTCCTCCACGGGCCCGATGTGCGTCTTGAACATCAGGTTGAACAGCCGCGGCTCGGTGAGCTGGCACTCGGCATGATCGCCCGGGTGCTTGCTCGGCTTCCTGAGGCACTGCGCGTCGGCGAGCTTGTCGGCGCGGAAGCGGCCCTTGCACGCCTTGCAGTCCACGAGCGGGTCCATGAAGCCGGCGACGTGCCCGCTCGCCTCCCACACGCGCGGGTGCATCAGGATGGCGCTGTCGAGCCCCTCGATGTCATCGCGCGAGCGCACCATCGCGTGCCACCAGCGCTCCTGGAGGTTGCGCTTGAGCTCGACGCCGAGGGGCCCGTAGTCCCAGACGGAGCCGAGGCCGCCGTAGATCTCGGAAGACTGGAAGACGAAGCCGCGTCGCTTGGCGAGCGACACGAGCTTGTCCATCACGTCGGGCCGGGGCATTTCAGACGATAGTCGCGGGCGCGCGGACGATCAACTCCCCGGGCGCCCGCCGGCGCGCGAGGAGGCGGGGACCGGTGCCGCCCACGCCGACCGGCGTCCTCACGTCGTCTCCAGAATCTGATCTCTCCGCGTTCCGACGCTCACGTACCGGACCGGGCACTCGACCAGCGCCTCGATGCGATCGAGGTAGTGCCGCGCCTGCTTGGGCAGCTTCGCGAGCGTCCGCGCCGCGGTCGTCGGCGAGCGCCACCCCTCGAGCCACTCGTAGCGGGGCGTGACGCCGTCGAGGCCGGCGGTGTCGCCGGGGAAGTCCACGAGCACGTCGCCGCCGGCCTGATAGCCGGTGCACAGCGCGATCCGCTCCAGCGTGTCGAGCACGTCGAGCTTCGTCACGGCAAGCGCCGTCAGCCCGTTCACGCGCACCGCGTACCGGACGACGACCGCGTCGAACCACCCGCAGCGGCGCGGCCGCCCGGTCGTCGCGCCGAACTCGTTGCCGAGCGTGCGCACGCGCTCGCCCATCGGGGCGTCGAACTCGGTGGGAAGCGGACCGCCCCCGACGCGCGTGGTGTACGCCTTGACGACGCCGAGGACCGCGTCGATCGCGCTCGGGCCGATCCCCGCCCCCGTCGCGGCGCCGCCCGCGGTGGTGTTGCTCGAGGTCACGAAGGGATAGGTGCCGTGATCCACGTCGAGCAGCGATCCCTGCGCGCCCTCCAGCATCACCGCCGCGCCGTTCCGGATCGCGCCGTGCACCGCGAGCCCCACGTCGTCGGCCAGTCCGAGCAGGCGCGGAGCGAGGTCGCCCAGCACCCGCAGCGAGTATTCGGCGTCTGCGCGCTTCGACGAGCCGAAACCCGCAAGGAGTTGGTTCGCGTGCTCCGTGCCTCGCTCGAGCAGCGTCCGCATCCGGTCCCCATGGCGCACGTCGAGCACCCGGACGCCGCGCCGCGCCACCTTGTCCTCGTAGCAGGGCCCGATGCCCCGTCCCGTGGTGCCGAGCGCCCGGTTCGCCGCGCTCTCCTTGTCCAGGAGCTTGTGGTACGGCAGGACGAGATGGGCGCGGTCACTCACGAACAGCCGCCCCTCGACGTCCACGCCGTCCCGCACCAGCGCGTCCATTTCCTCGAAGAGCGTCTCGGGATCGAGCGCGACCCCGTTGCCGATCGCACAGCGCACGCCCGGGTGGAGGATCCCGCTCGGGACCTGGTGGAGCACGACGGTCTTGTCGCCGATCTGCACCGTATGCCCCGCGTTTGCGCCGCCCTGGTAGCGCACCACCCAGTCGGCCCGCTCCGCGAGCACGTCCACCAGCTTCCCTTTTCCCTCGTCGCCCCACTGGGCACCGACGACGACGATGGTGCGGGTCTTTGCGTCGAACATCGGGCGAAGGCGAAAAGGGAGAGGCGGATGGCCGACGAGCGACCCCCGCGTGCCGGGACACAAAAAAACGCCCCGGGAGCGCACCTGGGGCGTTGTCGAAATCTACAGCGGGCGCCGGGGAGCGCAACGGAGCGGCCGCTACGCCACGCTACGCCACGCTACGCCACGCTACGCCACGCTACACCACGCTACACCACGCTACACCACGGCCGCCTGTAACCCCTCCAGGAGCGCCGCGACGCGGTCGCGTCCCGCGTGGTCGAGGTCCAGGAGCGGCCCGCGCACCGGGCCGCCGCAGAGCCCCACGGCGTCCATCGCGGCCTTGACACCGGGGACGCCCAGCTCTCCGACCACCTCCACGGCGGCCCGCTGGAGTTTCGCCTGCAGCGCCTCGGCGGCCGCGCGCTGGCCGCTCTGGTGCGCCTGATACAGCGACACGCACAGCTCTGGGGCGAAGAGCGCCACCGCCAGAATGCCGCCGCGCGCGCCCGAGACCAGCGCGGCGTGGAAGGTGCCGCCGTTCCCCGTCAGCACCGTGAACGACTCGCTCTGCGCCCCGAGATAGCCGCGCAGCAGGTCGAGATCGCCGGAGCTGTCCTTGATCCCCACCACGTTCGGGTGCTGCGCCAGCTCCATCACCAGCTCGATCGGCAGCTTGAAGTGCATGTACTTCGGGATGTTGTAGAGCACCACGGGGAGCGGGCTGTCGTCGGCGACGCTCCGGAAGTGCGCGCGCAGCGCCGCGGCGGTCATCGCGCCCGCGTAGTAGTGTGGTGCCACGACGAGCACGCCGTCGGCGCCCACCGTCTGCGCCTCGCGGCAGCGGCGGACCGTGAGCCGCGTGGACTCCGCGCCGGCGCCCATCAGGAGGAGTCGCTCCTCGGGCACCTGCCGCCGAGCGGCTTCGAGCGCCTGCAGACGCTCCTCTTCGTCGAGCAGCGCCGCCTCGCCCGTCGAGCCGCAGACCACGATGCCCGAAAGTCCCGCGGCGAGGTGCGCCTTTATGTTCGCGACGAACCGCGTGAGGTCGAGATCCTCGCTGCGGGCGCGGAACGTCGTCACGACCGGCCCGATCACGCCTTCGAGCGTGAGGCTCATGCCGGCTCCGCCGTTCGCGGTCGGGCCTCCGCCCTCCGCCCGCCGCGCTCGCGACTCACTTCTGCCCCCCGCTCCCCAGGAAGTCGAACCCCGTCGAGAGCCCGCCGAGCGTCGTCGTCGCCGCGTCCGCCGGCTTGACCTCGATCGGCTCCTCGACGACGACCTTCTTCGTCACGGTGGAGCGCCGGCGGAACGTCCGCATCTTGAGCTCGAAATCGCTCGGCCGCGTCGCGGCGGCCAGCGCCACCTCGAACTCGACATCGCCGTTCTGCACGAGGTCGGTCAGGTGCTGGTCGAACGTCTGCATCCCGTACTGCTCGCGCCCCTCGGCGATGAAGTCGCGAATCTCGCCCACGCGGTCCTTGTCGAGCATCAGGTCGCGGATGGTCGGTGTGACGAGCATGATCTCGAGCGCCGCGACGCGCCCGTGCCCGTCCTTCTTCGGCAGGAGCCGCTGCGACACCACGGCCGCGAGCGACTCGGCGAGCCGCACGCGCACGACGTCCTGCTCCTCGGGCGGGAACATCGCGAGGATGCGCATCACCGTGCTCTGCGCGTCCGGCGTGTGCAGCGTCGAGATGAGGAGATGGCCCGTTTCGGCCGCCTTCATCGCCGTGTCAATCGTCTCCGCATCGCGCATCTCGCCGATCAGGATGACGTCGGGGTCCTGCCGGAGCGCCGCGCGCAGCCCCATCCGGAAGCTCTCCGTGTCCACGCCGATCTCGCGCTGCGTGACCGAGCACTGGATGTCACGATGGAGGAATTCGAGCGGGTTCTCGAGCGTGACGATGTGCTTGTGCATCGTCGCATTGATGTGGTTCACCACCGCGGCCATCGTGCTCGACTTGCCGGAGCCGGTGACGCCCGTGACGAGCACCATCCCGCGCTCCGACTCGGCGATGGTCTTCATCACCGCCGGCAGATGGAGTTTCTCGAACGTCGGCGCCTCGAACGGGATCACGCGCATCACGATCATGAAGCTCGAGCGCTGACGGAGGATGTTCACGCGAAAGCGGCCGATGCCCTGCGCCCCCCAGGAGCAGTCGTAGTCCTGGATCTTGTCAATCCGGGCGCGGTCCTCCTCGTTGGGGATCAGCTTGAGCGCGATGGACCGCGTCTGCTCGGGCGTCAGTGCCTGCTTCGTGAGCGGCACGAGCTTGCCGTCAATGCGCGCGCGAAACACGTCGCCCGCCTTGATGTGCAGGTCGCTCGCCCCACGATCCACTGCCGCCTTGATGATCTTTTCCATTCAGTACCCCAGCGACTTGTCCACCACGTTCCGGAGAGGCGTCCCGGTGCGGTAGCGCTCCCAGTTGTCGAGGAAGAGCCCGACCAGCCGCTCCCAGAACCGCCCTGGCGAGACCCCCGCCACGTGCGGCGTGTGCAACACGCGAGGAAGGTGCCACAACGGGCTATCGGACGCCAGCGGCTCCCTCGCAAAAACGTCGAGCACCGCGCCCCGGAGGCGGCCGGTCTGGAGGGCGGCCGTGAGCGCCGGCTCGTCCACCAGGCCCCCACGAGACACGTTGCAGACGATCGCCCCGTCGGGGAGCCGGGCCAGCCGGGCCGCCGTGAGGAGGGCCCGTGTCTCGCCCGTGAACGGCGCCGCGAGCACGACGACGTCGGCCCGCGCGAGCTCGGCGTCCAGCCCGGTGGGCCCCACGACGCGGTCGAAGCCGGGGGGCGTGCCCTTGGCGGGGTCGCGCCGCACGCCGGTCACGCGTGCGCCGAGGGCGCCGAAACGGCGCCCCACTTCGCCGCCGATTCCGCCCGTGCCGACGATGAGCACGCGACACTCCGACACTTCGCGGACGCGGGCCTCACGCGTGCCGAACGCCGACGAGTTCCACTCCACGCGCCGCTTGAGCTCCTCGGCGACGTCGAACGCGCGCAGAAAGTGGAGGACCCCGGCCAGCACGTGGTCGGCAATGGGCGGGCCGAAGACCCCCGCGGAGTTCGTGATGACGATCTCGCTCGCGAGCATCTCCGGAAAGAGGAGCGAGGCGACGCCGGCGGTCGCGGTGTGCAGCCATCGCAGCCGCTTCGCGGCGAAGAAGAGCGGCTTCGGCAGCCCGTAGCCGAGGTACGCCTCGGCGTCGCCGATGGCGGCGAGCGACTCCTCGCTCGGCGTCTGCGCGCCGTCGCCGAACGAGTCGGTGTCGGCGGCCACGATCGTCGTGGCCCATCCCGCAGGCGTCGCGGCGGCGAGCTGCGCGCCGACGGCATCGGGCATCCGGAACGCCGCCGCCCGCGAGCGGAGGTCCACGACCAGCGTGCGAGGGGTCACGATCCGCGGTCCGCCGTCGGCCGTGCGCCGACTCAGTCGAAGATCACGTTCAGGACTTCTTCCCGCTCCAGCAGCGACGCGCGCGCGATGTCGAACTGCCGTGACGGCCCCTTCACCCGCATTTCGAACACCCGGTCGTCGTCGTGGTCGAAGACCTCGACCTTCACGATCGTGAGCCCGTCGGCGAAGAGCATCGTCTTGAGCCACTCCAGCGTGGTGCCCGGCCGCGTGCGCACGGTCGCCGCGAGCGAGCGGCGCGCGCGGAGCAGCCGGTGCTCGAGCGTGCCGAGCCCGGCGAGCACGAGCATCACCGCGGCGGTGGCGCCCATCGCTTCCAGAAACAGGCCGGCGCCGACGGTGAGGCCGATCGCCGCGACCACCCAGATGGTCGCCGCCGAGGTGAGACCCGTGATGCCGCTCCGCGACTGCATGATCGTGCCCGCGCCGATGAACCCGATGCCGGTGATGACCTGCGCGGCGATGCGGCCCGGATCGCCGATGCGCGGCCCACCGTCAATCATCCCGACGCTGATCGAGAGGTCCATCAGGAGCGCGGAGCCCACGCAGATGAGGATGTTCGTGCGCAGCCCGGCCGGCTTCCCCGCGATCTGTCGCTCGAAACCGATCGCGCCGCCCGCCAGGACGGCGAGCCCGAGCTTGACCGCGAGATCGAGGCGCAGCGCCTCGAACATCTCGGGGATCGAGGGCAGCTGCGGTGCGAGCCAGGCCATCTCAGCCTCCGTCGTGCGAAAGGGACAGGCCCATCTTTTCCTTCACGTCGGTCATCGTGCGCCGTGCAACCGTGCGCGCCTTCGCAGCACCCGCCTCCAGGAAGCGCGTCACGCGCTCGGGATGCGCCGCCAGCTCCCGCGCGCGCTCGCGCACGGGCGTGAGTTCCGTCACGAGGTTCGTGTGCAGCACGCGCTTGCAGTCGAGGCAGCCCCACTTCGCGCCCCTGCAGTTGGTCTCGACCTCCGCGACCGTCGCCGCGGGCGACACCGCGAGGTGCAACTGGTAGATCGTCGGGCACTTGGCGGGCTCGCCGGGATCGGTCCTGAGCTTGCGCGCGGGATCGGTGACCGCCGGGCGCAGCTTCTCCCAGATGTCGTCCGGTTCCTCCAGCACGCCGATCGTATTGCCGAGCGACTTCGACATCTTGGCCTGGCCGTCGAGCCCCGCGATGCGGCGCGCGGGCGTCAGCTTGGGTTGCGGCTCGGGGAAGTACGGCGTCCCGGGCGAGAAGCGCGCGTTCCAGTTGCGGGCCACGACGCGCGACAGCTCGAGGTGCTGGATCTGATCCTCCCCGACCGGCACCAGCTCGGCCCGGTAGAGCAGGATGTCCGCCGCCTGCAGCACGGGGTAGTTGAGCAGTCCCGCCATCACCTGCTCCTGGCGCGCGGCTTTCTCCTTGAACTGCGTCTGGCGCTCCAGCTCGCCGAGCGGCGTCACGGTGTTGAAGATCCACGCCAGCTCGGTATGTTCGGGAATCTGCGACTGGACGAAGACGGTGGCGCGCTCGGCATCGAGGCCCGCGGCGAAGAGCCCGAGGGCCATCGCGTGCGTACGCGCCGCCAGCTCCTCGGGCGCGAAGGGGATGGTGATGGCGTGATAGTTGACGACGCAGAAGAACGACTCGAACTCGTGCTGCAGCGCGACCCAGTTCTTGACGGCCCCGAGGTAGTTGCCGATGTGGAGCTCGCCGGAGGGCTGGATGCCGCTGAAGATTCGGGGCATTCAGGAAACTTAGGCAGCGAGGGAGCACCGATCAATGAACTCCGCCGCGCTTCTTGACGTAGCGCTCGAGGCCGCGCGGGCCGCCGCGGCCGTCATCGAGGATGCCGCGCCCCGCGTGCGCGCCATCGCGTGGCGTGAGAAGAAGCAGCGCGACCTCGTGAGCGAGGTGGACCTCGCGGCCGAGGCCGCGCTCCTCGCCGTGATCCGCCGCCGGGCGCCGGAGGCCGAGCTGCTCGCCGAAGAGACGGCGTCCACGATCGCGCCCGAGCGACAGCGGCGGGGGGTCGTCTTCGTCGTGGATCCGCTCGACGGCACGACCAACTTTCTCCACGGTTATCCGGAGTATGCCGTTTCCGTGGGCGTGCTCGTGGACGGCACGGTCACCGCCGGCGTGGTCGTTGACGTGCCGATGGGCGAGGTCTTCACCGCCACGGCGGGCGGCGGCGCGTTCGGGGGCGGCGGCCGCCTTCAGGTCTCGCCGATCACGGAGCCGAAGCACGCGCTGATCGGCACGGGCTTCCCCTTTTCGCGCGTCGAGGACGTCGCGCCGTACGTCGCGCAGCTCGAGCGCGTGATGGCGGAGGCCGGCGGCGTACGCCGCGCGGGCGCCGCCGCGCTCGACCTCGCGGCGGTCGCGTCCGGGCGATTCGAGGGCTTCTGGGAATCGCGGCTTTCCCCGTGGGACATCGCCGCGGGCATGCTCCTCGTGCGCGAAGCGGGCGGCCTCGTCACGACGCTCACGGGGGAGGAATGCCCGGTGGCGAAGACCAGCGTATTGGCGGGGAACGCCACGATTCACCGCTGGCTATTGGAGACCTTGAGAGGCGAGTAGACAGGAGACGGTAGACCGTAGACCGTTCACGTCTGCCACGCTACGTTCTACCGGCCACTGTCAGCCGGCCACTGTCTACTGTCAACCGTCCACCGTCTCCTCGCCCCTGCAGTTCATGAAACTCGTCGAGTGCGTCCCGAACTACTCCGAGGGCCGGCGTCCCGAAGTGATCACCGCGATCCACGACGCCATCGCGGCCGTGAACGGCGTGGTGGTGCTCGACGTCTCCTCGGATGTCTCGCACAACCGGACGGTCCTGACCTTCGTCGCGCCGGTCGAAAGCGCGGTCCAGGCCGCGTTCAACGGGATCGCCAAGGCGCGCGAGCTGATTGACCTCAATCACCATCAGGGTGAGCACCCGCGCCTCGGCGCCACCGACGTCTGCCCGTTCATTCCCCTGGAAGGCGCGACGATGGACGACTGCGTCACGCTCGCGAGCACGCTCGGCGAGCGCGTGGGGAACGAGCTCGAGATTCCGGTCTTCCTCTACGAGCGCGCGGCAAGACGCCCCGATCGCGCGAACCTCGCCGACATCCGCCGCGGCGAATTCGAGAAGGCGCGCACGGAGATCGGAACGAATCCCGATCGCGTCCCTGACTTCGGCCCGAACAAGATCCACCCCACCGCCGGTGCCACGGTCATCGGCGCACGGCCGTTCCTCGTCGCGTACAATGTCTACCTCGGCCCGGCGTCGAACCTCGCGGTCGCGAAGGAAGTGGCGAAGACAGTGCGCGAATCCGGCGGCGGCCTCCCGTGCGTGAAGGCGCTCGGGCTCGAGGTGGATGGCCAGGCGCAGGTCTCGATGAACCTCACCGACATCGACACGACGCCGATCTGGCGCGCGTACGACGCCGTGAAGCGGGAGGCCGAACGGCGCGGTGCAAGTCCCACCTGGAGCGAGATCGTCGGGCTCGTGCCCGCGCGGGCGCTCCTCGAGGCCGGCGCGCACCACGTCCAGCTCCGCGCGTTCTCGAACGCGATGGTGCTCGAAGACGTGGTGCGGAACGCACTCTCGGGCGGCGAGACGCTCGCCGGTTTCGTGGCCTCCGTCGCGTCGAACGCACCGGTCCCCGGCGGAGGCAGCGTAGCAGCCCACGCGGGGGCCCTCGCGGCGGCGCTCGTACGCATGGTCGCGGGGCTCACCATCGGCCGCAAGAAGTACGAGGCGGTGGAAGCCGGGATGCGGAAGCTCGCCGAGGAGGCCACCGCCCTCGGATCACGGCTCGCCGCGCTGGTGCGGGAAGACGCGGACGCGTACGTCGCGGTGAGCGAGGCCTATAAACTGCCGAAGGAGCCGGCGGAGGCCGCCGCGAGGCGCGACGCCGCGATTCAGGCGGCGCTCCTCAAGGCCGCCGAGGTGCCGCTCGAGACCGCGCGCCTCTGCGCGGCCGTCGCGAAGCTCGCGGCGACGTGCGCCGACATCGGAAACGCCAACGCCGTGAGCGACGCGGGCGTCGCCGCGCTGCTGGCCAAGGCCGCCTGCAAGGGCGCCGCCTACAACGTGGGCGTGAACGTCGCGGCGATGAAGGGCAAGACCGTCGGCAAGAACCTCGTCGCCGAGGCCTCGCGACTCGTGGTGGCGTGCAACGAGTCGGCGAGCCACGCCGAGGAAGCTGTACAAAAGGCGATCAGCAGCTGATTGGATCGTCTTCATCCTTCGCGCTTCGCCCTTCGCCCTTCGCCCTTCGCCGTCCTTCCATGTGCGGCCGGTATTCCCTCGGCAAGACGGATCGCCTCAACTGGGGCAGGTTCGGCGTGTCGGCCGTCCCCGGCGTGAAGCCGCGCTGGAACATCGCGCCGGCCTCCGACGTGCTCGCCATTCGCGACGGCCGAACGGGACGCGAAGCGACGCTGCTCCGCTGGGGGCTGATCCCGAGCTGGGCGAAGGACCCGTCCATCGGGAACCGGCTCGCCAACGCGCGCGCCGAGAGCGCGCACGAGAAGCCGGCGTTCCGTTCGGCGTTCCGGTCGCGTCGCTGCGTGCTTCCGGCCGACGGCTTCTACGAGTGGCAGGTCGTCCCGGGCCAGAAGCGGAAGCAACCCTGGCGCGTCGAGCCGCGGGACGGCGGCGTGCTGGCCCTCGGCGCGCTCTGGGAGGCGTGGCGCAGCCCCGATGGAGAGACCCGCGAGACCTGCACGATTCTCACGGTTCCGGTGAACGAGGCGCTCCGGCACATCCACGGCCGGATGCCGGTGATCGTCGCGCCGCACGACTTCGGCGCGTGGCTTTCGCGCGAGACGACCACGGAGGAGGCGCACACGCTCTGCCGCCCGGCACCGGACGATCTGCTCGGCGCGTGGCGGATCTCGCTCGCGATCAACGCCCCGACCAACGACGACGAGGCGGTCGCGAGGCCGCTCACCCCGTGAGCACTCGTGGCCCGTCCTTCGTGATCGCCACGGTGTGCTCGAAGTGCGCGCTCCGCGAACCGTCCGCCGTCGCGACCGTCCACTTGTCGCCGAGCGTCCGCGTCCCCGCCGCTCCCGCGTTCACCATCGGCTCGATCGCCAGCGTGAGCCCCTCCACGAGCCTCATCCCCCGCTTCGGCTTCCCGTAGTTCGGCACTTGCGGTTCCTCGTGCATCGCCCGCCCCACGCCGTGCCCCACCAGCTCACGCACGACGGAGAACCCACCCCGTGCGACGACGCTCTCGATGGCCGCACCGATGTCGCCGATGTGGTTGCCGAGCACCGCCTGCGCAATCCCGGCCCGGAGCGCGTCCTGCGTGACGCGAAGGAGCCGCTCCGTCGTCGCGTCCACGCGGCCCACCGGCCAGGTGCGCGCCGCGTCGGTGTGCAGCCCGCGATACAGCACGCCGATGTCCACGGAGACGATGTCGCCTTCCCGCAGCACCCGCCTGGGCGACGGGATGCCGTGCACGATCTCCTCGTTGATCGAGGCGCAGATGCTGGCCGGGAACCCGTAGAGCCCCTTGAAGGACGGCACGGCGCCGTCGTGTGACCGGATGAAGACGTCGGCCACGCGGTCGAGGTCGGCCGTGGTCGCGCCCGCGTGTACGGCCTGGCGGACCGCCTCGTGCGCGCCGGCCAGGATCGTCCCCCCCGCGGCCATCGTCTCCAGCTCGCGGGGCGACTTGAGCTGCACCATTACGCCCTTCCGACGGCCTTCAGCGACCTCTTGGTGACTTCGTCGGGAGTGCCCAGCGCGTCAATGGTCGCAATCCGCGCGCCATGCGCCTTGTACCAATCGAGCACGGGCGCCGTCTGCGCGTGGTACACCTTCAGCCGGTTACGAATGGAATCGGGCTCGTCGTCCTTGCGCCGCACGAGCGTGCCCTTCGGCGACTTCGGGCACTCGGCGTGCGTCTCACCCGGAGAGCGTCCGCTGAACGGGCTCTGGCACGCGTCGCACACGGTGCGCCCCGAGAGCCGCTTCACCAGGGCATCGTCCGGTATGACGAAGTCCATCACGAGGCCGAGCGGACGGCCGAGGTCGGTGAGCACCTGCGCAAGCCCCTCGGCCTGCGGCACGGTGCGCACGACGCCGTCGAGCACGACCCCCCTGGCCTGCGCCGGGGCGGCCAGCGCGTCCTTCATGATCCCGAGGATCACCGGGTCGGGCACGAGGTCTCCGTGCTCCATGAACCCCTTCGCCTCGAGGCCGAGCGTCGTCCCGGCTTTCACCGCGTCGCGCAGCACCTCGCCGGTGGACAGCTTCGGCACGCCGAGGGCCGCGGCGACCCGCTCACCCTGCGTTCCCTTGCCGCACCCCGGCGGCCCGAGCAAGACCACGATCATGGTGCCGGCACCTCACCACACGCGGACAGAAAGCTAGAAGCTCCCGGCCGTGCGCCCGCGAAAACGCACGCGCCCCTTCTTCATGAAGCCGTCGTACTTGCGGAGCAGCAGGTGCTGCTGCATCTGCGCCAGCGTGTCGAGCGCGACACCCACCACGATCAGGAGCGACGTGCCGCCGAAGCGGAACGGGACGTTCGCCATGTCCGCGATCCAGATCGGCAGGAGCGCGATGATCGTGAGGAAGACCGCGCCCGGAAAGGTGATGCGGCTCACGACGTGGTCAATGTACTCGGCCGTCCTCGCCCCCGGCTTGATCCCCGGGATGAATCCGCCCTGCTTCTTCAGGTTCTCCGCGAGGTCAATCGGGTTGAAGATGATGGACGTATAGAAGTAGGTGAAGAAGACGATCAGCCCCGCCGAGAGGGCGAAGTAGAGCCAGGTTCCCGGCTGGAAGAAGTCCGCGAACTCGGCCAGCTTCTGGTTGCCGCCGAACTGCGCGAGCGCGCCCGGCACGACGATCAGCGACTGCGCGAAGATGATCGGCATCACGCCCGCCGAGTTGATGCGGAGCGGGATGAAGTTCTTCGCGGCCTCGCGCATTCGCCCGCGCGCCATGGTGCGCTGCGGAATCTGGATCGCGATGCGCCGCGCGGCGATCGTGATCGCGACGACGCCCGCCACCACGCCGAGCATCATGAGCCCGAGCATCGTGAGCACGACGAGGTTGATCGCGCCCGTGCTCACGAAGCGGAAGGTGTCGATGATCCCCGGCCAGAAGCGCTCGATGATCGAGAAGAAGATCATGAGCGACGCGCCGTTGCCGAGCCCGCGCTCCGTGATCTGCTCGCCCAGCCACATCACGAAGATCGCGCCGGTCGTCAGGATGAACGACATCTCGATCCGGAACGCGAAGCCCGGCGTGCCGACCGCGCCCTGCACGCTCTCCGTGAAGAGGGCGAACCCCCACGCCTGCACCATCGCGAGGGCGACCGTGCCGTAGCGGGTCCATTGCGTGATCTTCTTCCGCCCCTCCTCGTCCTTCTGCATCTTGTCCGCCGCCGGGATCACCGCCGCGAAGATCTGCGCGAAGATGCTCGAGGAGATGTACGGCATGATGCCGAGCGCGAAGATCGTCGAGCGCGAGAGGTTGCCGCCGACGAACAGGTCGTAGAGGCCGAAGAACCCCCCGCCGGGCGTCTTCGAGAGGTTCGCGAAGTAGTCCACCATCGCCTGCACGTCCACGCCCGGCGCCGCCACGTGCGATCCCACGCGGTAGATGAGCAGGCACACGGCGGTGAACGTGATCTTCTGCCAGAGTTCGGGCGTCCGGTAGATGTTCGCGAGCGCCTGAGCGGGGTTCGCCTGGGCCATGGTCTGTTTCGCGCCTCTTACGCTTCGACGCGTCCGCCGGCTGCTTCGATCTTGGCGCGCGCCGACGCGCTCGTCCGGATGCCGCGCACCGTCACCGCGTACGCGATGTCGCCGTTCGCCAGCAGCTTGGCCGGGCCCTTCGCCAGCGTGATCAGTCGAGCCGCCGCGAGCGCCTCGCGCGTCACGTCGGTGCCCTTCGGTACCCGGGCGAGGTCCGCCAGGTGGACGACCTGCGCCTCGACCCGAAACGGATTCGTGAACCCGCGCTTCGGCACGCGCCGCGTCAGCGGCATCTGGCCGCCCTCGAAGTGCGGCTTGTTGCCGCCCGGGCCGTGATGTCCGGCGCGCGCCTTGATGCCCTTCGTCCCCTTCCCGGACGTCTTCCCCATCCCGGAGCCGGGACCGCGCCCGCGGCGCCGCCGGTCGCGGTGCGATCCCGCCGCCGGCGCCAGCGTGTGCAGCCCGATCCGCTCATCGGTCGTCTTCGCCATCTCACTTCTCCTTGGTTTCCGGCTTCGCTTCCACCGGCGTGACCTTCACCAGGTGACGCACGCGCAGGAGCTGGCCACGCAGCGCAGGCGAGTCGGGACGCACGACGGCGTCCTGGTGATGCCGGAGTCCCAGCGCCACGAGCGTCGCCCGCAACCGTGCGGGGTGCCCGATGCCGCTCCGCACCTGCGTGATGCGCACGTGTCCCTTCGTCAGCGTGTTCGGCTCCGTCCTCTTCGGGCCGCGCGTGCGGTGCCAGACGAACGTCCTAGGCATGCACCGCCTCCTTCGACTTCGCGCGCGACCGGTACGGCAGGCTTCCGCTCTCGACGCCGCGCTCGTGCGCGATCTGCTCAACCGTCGTCAGGCTCTGCAGCCCGTCCATCGCCGCCAGCACCATGTTGTGCGGGTTCGTCGAGCCGAGCGACTTGGTCAGGATGTCGCTGATCCCGGCGCATTCCATGATCGCGCGCACCGCGCCGCCGGCGATCACGCCGGCGCCTGGCGCGGCGGGCTTCATCAGCACACGCCCCGCGCCATGCTCGCCCACGACCTCATGCGGAATCGTCGAGCCGGTCATCGGGATCGCGATCATCCGCCGGCGGGCGCCCTCCACGGCCTTCCGCACCGCTTCCGACACTTCGTTCGCCTTCCCCGTCGCGATGCCGACCTTGCCCTTCGCGTCGCCGACGGCCACGAGCGCGTTGAACGAGAAGCGCCGGCCGCCTTTGACGACCTTCGCCACGCGGTTGATCGCGATCACGTTTTCGACGAGATCGCTCCCCTCGCCGCGGTCCTGACCGCCCGGCCCGCCACGCCCGCCGCGGTCGCCGCCACGCCCGTCGCGCCCGCCGCCGCCCGGCCCCCCTCGCCCGCGCCCGCCGCCGGGGCCGCCCCCGCCGCGCCCGCGCCCGCCCGCGCCCCCGCCCCGACCGCCGCGACCACCGCCGCTCCGCGCGCTGGGGGCGCGGCGCGGCGCTTCCGCGACCGCCTCAGCCTCGCCCGTCGGCGCCGGCGCCGGCGCCTCCGCATCCTTCGCGATTCCCTCGTCCGCCACCATTTAGAACTCCAGCCCGCCTTCGCGGGCGCCGTCGGCCACCGCTTTCACGCGGCCGTGATACTGATAGCCGGCCCGGTCGAACACGACCTTGCGGATCCCGGCCGCTTTCGCCTCCGCCGCCACGCGCTTCCCGACCGCGACGGACTTCTCGCCCTTCTTCCCCGCGAGTCCCTGGTCCGACACCGAGAGCAGCGTGCGCTGCGCGTCGTCGTTCACGAGCTGGGCGTAGATGTGCTTGTCGGAGCGGAACACCACGAGCCGCGGCCGGTCCGCCGTTCCCCGGACGCGCATCCGCACGCGGTGGTGTCGCCGCGCGCGGAGCCCCGCACGATCCTTCGGTACACGAGCTCCAGGCATCAGGTCGTCTTCCCTCCGGCCTTGCCGGCCTTGCGGCGAATCACTTCGCCGGTGTACTTGATCCCCTTCCCCTTGTACGGCTCCGGCGGGCGCAGCGAGCGCAACTCGGCGGCCACCTGGCCGACGATCTCCTTGTCGGGACCCTCGACCACGACCTGCGTGGGCTGCGGCGCCGACAGTTTGATCCCCGCCGGCGCGCGATACTCGATCGGATGCGAGAATCCGAGCGCGAGCTGCAGGCCGTACGGGCGCACCTCCGCCTTGTACCCGACGCCCGTGATCTCGAGCTGCTTCGAGAATCCCTTCGTCACGCCCTCGATCATGTTGGCCACGAGCGTGCGCGAGAGGCCGTGCAGCGCCTTGTGCCGCGTCTCGTCCGACGGCCGGAGCACCGCGCACGCCTCGCCCTCCACCTGCACGCCGATCTCCGGGTGCATCGTGCGATGCAACTCGCCCTTCGGGCCCTTCACCGACACGGCATGGCCGCTCACGGTGACCGTGACGCCCTTCGGAATCGGGATCGGAAGCTTGCCGATACGCGACATGGGTGTCCTCCCGCTCACCACACCACGGCGACGAGCTCGCCGCCGGTGCGCTGCCGCCGTGCCTCGCGATCCGTCATCAGCCCCTTTGACGTGCTCAGGATCGCCACGCCCAGCCCGTTGCGCACGCGCGGGATCTCCGCGACACCGACGTATCGCCGGAGCCCCGGGCTCGACACGCGCTTGAGCTCGCGGATCACCGGCTGCCCGCCCTGCGCATACTTGAGCACCACGCGCAGCAACGGCTTGCCGTCGTCCGCGGGCACGGTCTTGTAGTCCTGGATGAAGTTGTTCTCCTTCAGCAGGCGCGCGATCTCGAGCTTCAGCTTCGACGCCGGAACGTCCACGCGGCGATGCTTCGATCCGCACGCGTTGCGGATCCGCGTCAACATGTCGGCAATCGGGTCGGTCATGCTCATCGGATGCTTGCCCTCGTCTCCCATGGTTTCCGGATGGTCCGGACTTCTGGGAAGTGGAAGAAAGACCCTGCTGTTACCACGACGCCTTCCGCACGCCCGGGATCAGCCCCGCCAGCGCCATCTCCCGGAACGCGATCCGGCTCAAGCCGAACATCTTGACGTAGCCGCGCGACCGGCCGGTCATCGAGCACCGGTTGCGGATGCGCTCGGGTGCGGAGTTGCGCGGGAGCGCGGCGAGCGCGAGCTGCGCCGTGCGCCTCGCCGCGTCCGTCGCCTTCGGGTCGCGCACGACCGCCTTGAGCGCCTTCCGCTTGACCGCGTACTGCTGCGTCATCCGGCGGCGCCGATCGTTCTTCTCGATGCTGCTCTTCTTGGCCATGGGGTGTCCGGGTTGCTCGCGCTCTGAGGTCTGAGGTCTGACGTCCGATGTCTGACGTCTAGTTCTTCTGCACCACGATCGGCTTCTCGTCCCCACGGAACGGCATCCCCAGTTCCCGCAGCAGCGCGAATGCCCGGTCGTCCTTGCTCGTCGTCGTGACGAACGTGATATCCATCCCGTGGATCTGCTCGACCTGGTCGTAGCTGATCTCCGGGAAGATCATCTGCTCCTTCACCCCGAGGCTGTAGTTGCCGCGCCCGTCGAACGACTTGGTCGAGAGCCCGCGGAAGTCGCGGATGCGCGGGATCGCCGTCGTGATGAACCGGTCGAGAAACTCCCACATCCGCGCGCCGCGCAGCGTCACCGCCACGCCGATCTCCTGACCCTGCCGGAGCCCGTAGTTGGCGATGGACTTCTTCGCCTTCTTGCGCACCGGCCGCTGCCCGCAGATGATCCCCAGCTCCTCGACCACCGCGTCGAGGACTTTCGGTTGCTTGATCGCCTCGCCCATCCCGACATTCAGCACGATCTTCTCGAGGTTCGGGACTTCGTGCGGATTGGAGAGGCCGAACTGCCTGGACAGATTGCCCCGCACCGTCTGCTGGTAGTGCGTCCGCAGCCGCGGCACGGGCACGGGGAGGCCGACGCCGGCGTGCTCGCGCGGCGCCGCGGCGGCCTTCTCCCTCTTCCCCCCGCCCTTCGACTTCTTCTCGGGCCGTCGCTCGGCTTTCTCGCCCTTTCCGCCCTTCTCGCCCTTCTCGCCCTTCTCGCCCTTCTCGCCCTTCTCGCCCTTCCCGCCCTTCCCGCCCTTCTCGCCCTTCTCGCCCTTCTCGGCCTTCTCGGGCCGGTCGGCGCGCGCGACCGCCTCGGCCGGCTTCGCCTGCTCGGCGCGCTCGGGCTGCTCGGTTTGTCCGGCCTTCTCGGCCTTCTCGGCCTTCTCGGCCTTCTCGATGTTCTCGTCCGCCATGGTCCTCGTTCCCCTGCTCCGCTCAGCGCTTCGCGGGACGCGGGAACGCGTCCCCCGACTTCACGCTGATGCGTTCCTTCGTGCCGTCGGCGTCCACCCGCGCGCGGATGCGCGTGGGCACGCCCGACTTCGGGTCGAGCAGCATCACGTTCGACGCGTGCACCGGCGCGGGCATCTCCATGATCTGGGACTTCTCTTCCGCGCGGCGCGCCTTGCGGTGCCGCTTGACGATGTTCACGCCCTCGATCGTCACGCGCCCCGTCTTCGGGTACACGTGGATGATCTTCCCTTCCTTCCCTCGGTCGTCGCCCCGGACGACGCGCACGGTGTCGCCCTTGGCGACGTGCAGCCGCACGCGCTCGACGTTGATCTGGTGCCGCACGCGGCTCCGCCGGCCGGCGGTCTTTCGGTGTGTCAGGACACGCACGTCAGAGCACCTCCGGCGCCAGCGAGACGATCTTCATGTACTTCTTCTCGCGCAGCTCGCGGGCCACCGGCCCGAAAATGCGCGTCGCGCGCGGCTCGCCGTCGTCGCCGATGATCACGACGGCGTTCTCGTCGAACCGGATGTAGCTCCCGTCCTTCCGGCGCGTCTCCTTCCGCGTGCGCACGACGACCGCGCGCGCCACATCGGACTTCTTCACGGTGCCGTTGGGCAGCGCGTTCTTCACGGCCACGATGACGATGTCGCCGAGCCCCGCGTAGCGCCGGCGCGTTCCGCCGAGCACGCGGATCACCTGCGCCGTCTTCGCGCCGGAGTTGTCCGCCACCTTGACCATGGATTCCTGCTGGATCATCGGTCGTTCCCCTCAGCGCGCGCGCTCGAGGATCTCGACCACGCGCCACCGCTTGTCTTTCGACAACGGCCGGGTCTCCGCGATGCGCACGGTGTCGCCGGCCTTCGCCGCGTTCTGCTCGTCGTGCGCCTTCAGCCGTTTGGTCCGGGTCACCATCTTTCCGTACACGGGGTGCGCCATCCGGCGCTCGATCGCGACGACGACGGTCTTCTGCATCTTGTCGCTCACCACGACGCCCACGCGCGTCTTGCGCGCGCCGCGCGGGAGAACGCCCTTCTCCGGTCTCTGCAATGCGGCCATCGGTGCTTATCTCCCGGCCTTCGCCGTCTTCGCGGTTCGCTGCTCGCGCAGCACCGTCTTGAGTCGCGCGAGATCCCGGCGGATCACTCGCAGGCGCAACGGGTCCTCCAGTGGCTGCGTCGCCGCACGGAAGCGCAGGTTGAACCGCTCCCGTTCGAGCTCGGCGATGCGCGTCGCGATCTCGTCGGCGCGCAACTCACGAATCTGGTCGGCCTTCATCATTCCGTGTGCGCCTCCTCGCGAGCCACGACCTTCGACCGGACCGAGAGCTTCGCCGCGGCCAGCCCCAGCGCCTTCCCGGCCATCGTCTCGTCCACCCCCTCGATCTCGAACATCACGCGGCCGGGCCGCACGACCGCCACCCACAGCTCCGGTGAGCCCTTCCCCTTCCCCATCCGGGTCTCGGCCGGCTTCTTCGTCACGGGCTTGTCCGGAAAGAGCCGGACCCACACCTTGCCGCCCCGCTTGATGTGGCGCGTCAGGGCGACGCGCGCGGCCTCGATCTGCCGCGCCGTCACCCACCCGGGCTCCACCGCCTGGAGCCCGTAGCGGCCGAAGGCCACCGTCGCGCCCCGCGTGGAAATCCCCTTGGTGCGGCCCTTGAACATCTTCCGGAACTTGACCCGCTTCGGTGCCAGCATCGCTACCTCTTCCTCATTCCTTGTCCCTTGTCCCTCACCCTTGTCCCCTGTCCCTCGTCAGTTACGCATCCGTGGAATACGTCTTCCCGCGCCGGTCCTCCACGATCTCGCCCTTGAAGATCCAGACCTTCACGCCGATGGTGCCGAACGTCGTCTTGGCGGTGCTGGTCGCGTAGTCGATGTTCGCGCGGATCGTGTGCAGCGGGACGCGCCCCTCGTGGTATCCCTCGACACGCGCGATCTCGGCGCCTCCCAGGCGCCCGCCGCACTTCACCTTGATCCCCTCGGCCCCCATCCGCATCGCGCTCTGCACGGCGCGCTTCATCGCGCGGCGGAACGAGATCCGCTGCGCGAGCTGCGACGCGATGTTGTCCGCGACGAGCTGCGACTCGATCTCGGGGCGCTTGATCTCCTCGACGTTGATCCCGACTTCCTTCCCGGAGAGTTGCTGCAGCTCGTTCTTCAGCTCCTCCACCGCCTGCCCCTTCTTCCCGATCACGACGCCCGGGCGCCCGGTGTGGATCGTGACGACGACCTTCCCCGGCTTGCGGTCAATCGTGATGTCGCTGATGGCGGCCCCGGAGAGCCGCGCCTTCAGGTACTTGCGGAGGAGCTCGTCCTCCTTGAGCAGCGCCGGGAAGTCCCGCTTCGCGTACCACTTGGAGCGCCACTGGCGCGAGACGCCGAGGCGAAAGCCGATCGGATTGGTTTTCTGTCCCATTAGCGTGCGTGCCTCGCTGCTTTCTCCGCCACGACGATCTCGATGTGGCTGGTGCGTTTCTGGATCGGGGTGGCGCGTCCCATCGCCGCGGGCATGAAGCGCTTGAGCTTCGGTCCCTCGTTGATGATCGCGTGCGAGATGACCAGCGCGTCCACGTCCAGCGGCTCGTTGGCGCGCCGCGCCGCCTGTTCGGCGTTCGACACAGCGCTCCGGAGCACCTTCTCGATCTGCCGCGCCGCGTGCTTCTTCGAGAACTTGAGCAGCGCGAGCGCCTCATTGACGCTCTTGCCGCGCACCTGATCAATCACCAGTCGCATCTTGTAGGGCGACTGGCGGGCCGAACGCTGGATCGCGCGAGAGCCGGTCATCGCCTACCGCCCTCCCTTGCCGGGCGGCGCCGTCGGCGCCGCCGCCGGAGCGGCCCCGGGTGCGCCGGCCGCGGGCGGCGCCGGCGGCGCGCCGGCCTGGGCGCCCGGCCGTGCCCGCATCGCCTCCTTCGCCGCGGCGGCCTCGGCCGCGATCCGCGACCCCGCCGCCGTATGCCCCTTGAAGATCCGCGTCGGCGCGAACTCGCCCAGCTTGTGTCCCACCATGTTCTCCGTCACGTACACCGGGATGAACTTGTTCCCGTTGTGCACGGCGAACGTGTGCCCCACGAAATCCGGGAGCACCGTGCTCGCCCGCGACCAGGTCTTCACGACCTTCTTCTCGCTGCGGGAATTCATCGCCTCGACGCGCTTGCGAAGCACGTCCTGCACGAATGGTCCCTTCTTGACGCTACGTCCCATGACGGATCCTCGTCCCTTGTCCCTTGTCCCTCACCCTTGTCCCTTGTCCCTCGCTCGTGTCCCTCTGCGTCACTGCGTCGCCGTGCCGCGCTTCCGCCCGCGCACGATCAGCCGCTGCGACGCCTTCTTCTTGTGGCGCGTTTTCACCCCCTCCTTCTTGCCCCACGGACTCACCACGTTCCGGCCGCCGCGCGTGCGGCCGCCATGCGGGTGGTCCACCGGGTTCATCACCTCACCGCGCACGCGCGGGCGGCGGCCCTTCCAGCGCGACGTCCCCGCCTTCCCCCATGAGAGCAGCTCGTGCTCGGCGTTCCCCACCGTGCCGATCGTGGCGAGGCAGCGGCCGTGCACCAGGCGCATCTCGGTCGAGGCCATCCGCAACGTGACGTATTCGCCTTCCTTGGCCATCACCTCGAGGCTCGTGCCCGCCGAGCGCGCGAGCTGCCCGCCCTTGCCCGGCACGAGTTCCACGTTGTGGACCGCCGTGCCGAGCGGCACCTCTCGCAGCGGCAGCGCGTTGCCCGTGCGCACGTCCGCGCCCGGTCCGCTCACGACCTTGTCGCCCTGCACAAGTCCCTTCGGGTGCAGGATGTACCGCTTCTCGCCGTCGGCGTACTCGACGAGCGCGATCCGCGCGGAGCGGTTGGGGTCGTACTCGATCTCCTTCACCGTGCCCACGATGCCGAACTTGTTGCGCCGGAAATCCACGAGGCGGTACATCCGCTTGTGGCCGCCGCCACGGCGGCGCATCGCGATGTGCCCGTGGTTGTCGCGCCCGCCGCTCTTGGTCAGCGGTTCGACGAGCGACTTCTCCGGCGTCGTCCGCGTGACGACGTCGTAGTCGCTTACCGAGCGGAAGCGCGCGCTCTTGGTCACCGGCTTGAACTGGCGAATGCCCATGCGTCAGCCCTCGAAGATCCCTTCGATTCGATCGCCCTCGCGCAACGTCACGATCGCCTTCTTCCAGCGCGGCCGCAGCCCCGTCCTCGTGCCCACCCGGCGCGCCTTGCCGCGCTGCTGCGACGTCCAGACGCCGCGCACCTTCACGCCGAACAGCGACTCGATCGCCTGCTTGATCGCGGTCTTGTTCGCCTCGGGATGCACCTCGAACGTGTACTCGCCGCGATCCTGCAGCGCGGCGGAGCTCTTCTCCGTGACGATGGGTCGCACGATCGTCCTCAGCAACGTGGGCATCGGCTACTTCCTTTTCCGCTTCGGCGCCGGCCTCTTCGCCGCCCGCGCCGCGGGCTTCCTCGCGGCCGCCTTCGCCGCGGGCTTCGCCTTGGCGGCTGTACGCTTCTTCGCCGGCGCCTTCCTCGCCGCGGGCTTCCGCGCGCCCTTCCGGGCCTTCTCACTCGTCACATCCTCTTCGTCCTTCGCCATTCGCGCTTCGCCCTTCACCGAAGCACGCTTGACGTGCCGCACCACCTTCACCTTCGCCGCCTGGTCTTCCGTAATCGGCGCCAGCTCGTGGCCGAGCGCTCCCGCCTCGACCAGCACCACATCCGACCAGAGAATGTGGTACGTCGAGACGTCGCTGAACGGCATCACGTGCGCGTTCGGCAGGTTGCGGCCCGAGAGATACACCGCCGGCTTCACGCCGTCGGTCAGGATCAGCACCTTTCGGTTCGCGACCTCGAGCCGCGCGAGGAGCTGCTGCAGCCGCGCCGTCTTCGGGACGTCGTACGGGAACGCGTCAATGACGTAGAGCGCGCCCTCGCGCGCGCGCGCGTTGAACGCGCTCTTCCGCGCCAGTGCGCGCACGGCGCGCGCGACCGTCTCGGTGTACGCGCGCGGGTGCGGCCCGAACACCGTGCCGCCGCCCACCCAGAGCGGCGAGCGCGTCGATCCCGCACGTGCGCGGCCCGTGCCCTTCTGGCGCCACGGTTTCTGGTTGCCGCCCACCACAAAGCCGCGTGTCTTGGTCGCCGCGTTCCCCTGACGCTGGTTCGCGAGGTACGCCTTCACGGCCTGGTGCATCACCGGCACGTTGACGGTGCCGTCGAACGTCGCGCCGGGGAGCGCGACCTTCTCACGCGGCGTCCCCTGCGCGGTGAACGCGGCCGCGTCGAAGCGAATCGTCTCGGCCATGGACTCAGCCCTGCTTGCGGACGAGCACGATCCCGTTCTTCGGGCCGGCCACCGAGCCGCGGATGTAGATGAGGTTGCGCTCCGCGTCCACCTTCTCCACGCGAAGGTGCGTCTGCGTATGACGCTCGGCCCCGTAGTGGCCGGGCATCTTCTTCCCCTTGATGACGCGGGACGGGTCCGTGCCCGGCCCGACCGATCCCGGCCGGCGATGTTTCGTGTTGCCGTGCGTGTTCGGTCCGCCACCGAAGCTCCAGCGCTTCACCACGCCCTGGAACCCGCGTCCCTTCGTCGTGCCGGTCACCTTCACCGTGTCGCCCGCGGCGAAGATCTCGACCGTGATCTTGGCGCCGACCGTGAACGAGGGGATCTCGGCGTGTTTGCCGGGCGCATCGTCGAGCCGGAACGACCGGAGCACCGCGGGCGGGGCGTCGAGTCCCGCCTTCGCGGCGTGACCGATCTCGGCCTTGGCCGCGCGACGGCCGCGCGGCGTGCGTTCGCCCGTCTTCGACTCGCGCGCGACGCGCTGAACGCCGAAGCCCAGCTCCACGGCCGCGAAGCCCGCGCCCTCCCGGGCCACGACCTTCGTGACCGGGTTCGGCGTCGCCTCGACGACCGTCACCGGGACCTGCTGCCCCGCTTCGTTGAACAGCTGGGTCATCCCCAGCTTGCGACCGATAATGCCGATCATCGCCCCTACTCCACCTTGATTTCCACGTCCACCCCCGCCGGCAAGTCGAGCTTCGTGAGCGCGTCCACCGTTTGCGCACGGGAGTCGAGGATGTCGATCACGCGCTTGTGGGTCTTCAGTTCGAACTGCTCGCGCGACTTCTTGTCCACGTGCGGCGAGCGCAGCACCGTCCACCGCTGCGTCTTGGTCGGCAACGGGATGGGACCCGACACCTGCGCGCCGGTCTTCTCGGCGGTGCGCACGATGTCGCCCGCGGCCTGATCAATGACCGCGTGGTCGAAGGCCTTCAATCGGATCCGGATTCTGCCGGCCATGGGTCGCCCCTTACGCCAGGATCTTCGTGACCACGCCCGCCCCCACCGTCCGCCCGCCCTCGCGAATCGCGAACCGGAGCTGCGGCTCCATCGCGATCGGCGTGATGAGGTCGATCGTCATCTGGATGTTGTCGCCCGGCATGACCATCTCCGTGCCCGTCGGCAGCTCGATCGAGCCCGTGACGTCCGTGGTGCGGAAGTAGAACTGCGGGCGGTACCCTTTGAAGAACGGCGTGTGACGGCCGCCCTCGTCCTTCGTCAGCACGTACACCTCGGCCTCGGCCTTCGTGTGCGGCGTGATGGAGCCGGGCTTGGCCAGCACCATGCCGCGCTCGATCTCCTTCTTGTCCACGCCGCGGAGGAGGAGCCCGACGTTGTCGCCCGCGCGGCCGTCGTCGAGCAGCTTGCGGAACGCCTCGACGCCGGTCACGACCGTCTTCTTCTCGGCTCCAAAGCCGACGAGCTGCACTTCGTCGCCGACCTTCACCTTGCCGCGCTCGATGCGCCCCGTGGCCACCGTCCCACGGCCCGTGATCGAAAAGACGTCCTCGACGGGCATGATGAACGGCTTGTCCACCTCGCGCACCGGCTCGGGGATGAACGTGTCGAGCGCGTCGAAGAGCTCCTCGATGGACTTGATCGCCTTGGCGTCGCCGTCCATCACCTTGATCGCGGCCCCGCGGATCACCGGCGTGTCGTCGCCCGGGAAGTTGTACTTCGAGAGCAGCTCGCGCACCTCGAGCTCCACGAGGTCGAGCAGCTCGGCGTCATCCACGAGGTCGGTCTTGTTCAGATAGACCACGATCTTCGGCACGTTCACCTGGCGCGCGAGCAGAATGTGCTCCCGCGTCTGCGGCATCGGGCCGTCCACCGCGCTCACCACCAGGATCGCCCCGTCCATCTGCGCGGCGCCCGTGATCATGTTCTTCACGTAGTCGGCGTGCCCCGGGCAGTCCACGTGCGCGTAGTGACGCTTCGGCGTCTCGTACTCGACGTGCGACGTCGCGATCGTGAGGATCTTCGTCGCGTCACGCCGCCCCTGCGCCGCCGACGCCTTCGCGACTTCGTCATAGGAGATGTACTTCGTCCCCCACCCCTTGTCGGCGGAGACCTTGGTCATCGCCGCCGTGAGGGTCGTCTTGCCGTGGTCCACGTGCCCGATCGTCCCGACGTTCACGTGTGGCTTGGTGCGCTGGAACTTTGCCTTGGCCATTGTCGAATCCTGCCGCTCGGTGGTTGGGGTGAGAACCCGTGCTGCGTGACGCCGTCCTACTTCTCCTTGCTCACGATCTCTTCCGCCTTCGCCTTCGGCACTTCCTCGTAATGCGCGAACTCCATCGAGTAGACCGCGCGCCCCTGCGTCATCGAGCGGAGCGTCGTCGAGTATCCGAACATCTCCGACAGCGGCACCTTTGCCGCGATCACCTGCGCCTCGCCGCGCTGCATCATGCCGCCGATCTTGCCGCGCCGCGCCGCCAGATCGCCGAGCACGTCGCCCACGTACTGCTCCGGCGACACGACCTCCACGTTCATCACGGGCTCCAGCAGCACCGGGTGCGCCTGGCGCGCCGCCTCCTTCACCGCCATCGAGCCCGCGATCTTGAACGCCATCTCGGACGAGTCCACGTCGTGGTACGACCCGTAGATCAGCTCGACCTTCACGTCCACCATCGGATAGCCCGCGAGGACGCCGCCCTCCAGCGCCTCGCGAATGCCCTGCTCGATCGGCTTGATGTACTCCTTCGGGATCACGCCCCCCTTGATCTCGTCCTCGAACACGAAGCCGTGCCCCTGCTCCGCCGGCATCACGTTGATCTGCACGTGGCCGTACTGGCCCCTGCCGCCCGACTGCCGGATGAACTTGCCGTCCACCTTGTCCACGCGCTTGCGGATCGTCTCGCGGTAGGCGACCTGCGGCCGCCCCACGTTCGCGTCCACCTTGAACTCGCGCATCATCCGGTCCACGATGATCTCGAGGTGCAGCTCGCCCATCCCCGAGATGATCGTCTGCGTCGTCTCCGCGTCCGTGTGCACGCGGAACGTCGGGTCCTCCTCGGCCAGCTTGTTGAGCGCCACGCCGAGCTTGTCCTGGTCGGCCTTCGTCTTCGGCTCGATCGCCACCGAGATGACCGGCGCCGGGAACTTCATCGCCTCGAGGATGATCGGTTTCTCCTCGTCACACAGCGTGTCGCCCGTGCGCGTCTCCTTGAGGCCGATCGCCGCGGCGATGTCGCCCGCGCGCACCTCCGCGATCTCCTCGCGCTTGTTCGCGTGCATCTGCAGGAGACGCCCGATCCGTTCGCTCTTGTCCTTCGTCGAGTTGTGCACGTGCGCGCCCGCCTTGAGCACGCCCGAGTACACGCGGAAGAACGTCAGCTTTCCGACGAACGGGTCGGTCGCGATCTTGAACGCGAGCGCCGCGAACGGGGCCTCGTCGCTCACCGCGCGCTCGTCGAAGGTCTCGTCGTGGTGCGGGAGATGCCCGCGAATGGCGGGAATGTCCACGGGCGCCGGGAGGTAGTCGATCACCGCGTCGAGGAGTGCCTGGACGCCCTTGTTCTTGAACGACGCGCCGCAGAGCACCGGCACGAACTTCATCTTGATCGTCGCCGCGCGGATCGCGTGGCGGATCTCGTCGTTGGTCAGCTCCTCGTGGTTCAGGTACTTCTCGATGAGCTCGTCGTCGTACTGGATCGCCGACTCCACCAGCTCGTGCCGGACCTGCTCCACCCGCTCCCGCAGATCCTTGGGCACGTCCGTCACGGTGAAGGTCTTGCCGAGCGTCTCTTCGTCGAAGATGAACTGCTTCCGCTCGATGACGTCAATGTGCCCCGTGAAGAGCTCACCGGCACCCACGGGAAGCTGCAGCGGATGCGCGTCCTTCGTGAGCCGGTCGCGGATCATCTCCAGGCAGCGATCGAAGTTGGCGCCGACGCGGTCCATCTTGTTCGCGAAGACGAGTCGCGGCACCCCATAGCGGTCCGCCTGGCGCCAGACCGTCTCCGTCTGCGGCTCGACGCCGGCCACGGAGTCGAGCAGTGCGACCGCGCCGTCGAGCACGCGGAGCGAGCGCTCGACCTCGACCGTGAAGTCCACGTGCCCCGGCGTATCAATGATGTTGATGCGGTACTCCGGCCCCGTCGCGGTCCCCGTCTCGTGGACGAGCCCGTGGCGGCGCCAGAAGCAGGTCGTCGCGGCCGACGTGATCGTGATGCCGCGCTCCTGCTCCTGCTCCATCCAGTCCATCGTGGCCTGGCCGTCGTGGACCTCGCCGAGCTTGTGCGACTTCCCCGTGTAGTAGAGGATGCGCTCGGTCGTCGTGGTCTTTCCGGCGTCGATGTGCGCCATGATGCCGATGTTGCGGTAGTACCTCAGTTCCGTCGTGCGGGCCATCGTCAGGGTCATGTCGTATGCGCGTCTCGGCGGTCTCGCGGAGGCGGAGGCCCCCGTCAGTTGCCGCGGCGTTCGGAATCGTGTCTCCCGTCTGCGTGCTGCCGTCTGAGAACACAAACGCGGGTGGACCGAACACCCGCCGCACGCGTCACACTGCGCGCGGAGAGCTGGTCTCCATCCGCTGTCGCCGGGTGCATCCGCCACTCCTGCGCGGAAGGGGACCCTCGGCGCACCGAACCGTGCAAGCTTCGGCGTCAGATTGTCCTGCGTCGCTTTTCGGGAGCCTCGGCGGCCGCGCCAGGTGCAGGCGGCTGCGGTTGGCTGACTGATCCCGCGGTCCCCGCGCGTCCGTGAGAACCCGGACGGTGGCGGGCCCATAAGTGCCGGCGCGCAGTCCGCCGGGTTCGAGTGTTCGAGCAGGCCTAAAACAAGATAGGCCAGAGCCTTGAGAAGTTAAGGGGGGTGAGAGGTCATGTCAACTGCCGGACACCCACCGCACCACCCTGGGCCGCTCGGCGCTTCGCCCTTCACCCTTCGCCCTTCACCCTTCGCGCTTCACCCTTCACCCGACCCTTCGCCCTTCACCCCTCGCTCCTCACCGAAGTACCACCACGCCACCCCCAGCAAGAACGCGCCCACGAGCAGGTAGCTTCCGACCCGTAGCCCGATCTGCTGGACACCGGCGGCCTTCACGATCGCGAAGAGCGCGGCCAGCACCGCGAGCGCCAGGCCGACCTGTCGCAGGCGGCGCTCGCCCGCGCGGCGGCCGGCGCGAATGGAGAGCACGCCGCATGAGGCGTAGTACACGATCAGGAGAAAGGTGGAGGCGTCGGCGCTGAACGCGCGCCGCAGCTCGAAGTGCCCCCACAGAAACGCGAGCGCGCCGGAGACGAGGAGGGCGATTCGATCGCGCGCGAACTCCCCGCCCACCAGGGGCACGCGCTCCGGCAGCCCCGAGCGCGCCGAGAGGTAGGCGGCGGCCACCACGCACGCCGCGCCCAGCGAGGCGAGGGAAAGGAACGGCATCGCCCGGTAGCCGGGGAGCGCGACGATCGTCCGCGCGGCGATGATCGAGGCGACGACCAGCGACGTGCCCGTGGCGACGAGGGCCGCCGGCTGCTGCTCGCGCCGGGCGACCATCGCGAAGACCACCGCGTGCGCGGCGAGCACCGGCGCCACGGCCTCCGGCGCGCGGTCGAACACCAGCGTGATCGCCCAGACGCTCGCGACTCCGCACGCGGCAAGGAGCAGGCCGCGTCGCCGCCCCTGTTCAGCGAGCGATGCTACGGCGTACGCGGCCGCCCACGCGAGCACCAGCGCGCCCGAGACGACGCCACGGGCTGGCCCCGTCGCCCCGAGGGTGGCCGCGAGGAACTGCGCCGGCACGAGCGCGACCGCGAACAGCCACACCGGAAACCGCCGCTCGCCCTCGAGTCCGCGCGCCGCCGTGAGAAAGAGCGCCGTGCCGGTCATCGCCGCGATCGGGATGTCCGGCGAGGCGACCAGCGCGGCCAGGTGTGAGCCGCCGAACGGTCTCACGTGAGCTGTCCCGAGCGCGATCGCCATCATCAGGGTCGCAGTGATGGCGATCCACGTTCGCGCCGGTGGGCGCCCCACGATGAGCGCGACGCCGGCGATGAGCGCAGCGAACGCGGGAGCGAACTCACGGTTCACCCACGCCGATCCGCCGGCGAACTCGCCCAGCGCCGGCGTATACACGACGACCCCGAGGACGGCGAGCAGGACCGCCTTGGACCACGCGCGAGCGCCGATCGTGACGACGGCGGTCGTGAGCACGATCAGGCCGTAGGCCGCGAGCACGCCGAGGCGCGGCGCGCCGGTCGTCATCACGAACGGCGCGAGGAGCGCGCCGCCGAGCCCCACCGTGAAGAGGAGTTCGGCGTCTTCCCGGAACGCGAGCACGGCGAGCGCGACCGATGCCGCGTCGGCGACGGTCAGCGCCAGCCACGACGGTACGAGCCCGAGCGCCGGCCCCGCGCCCCACGCCACGACGTGGAGCACGGCGAGCGCGAGCGCGAGCAAGACATTGCCGAAGCGGCGGACACCGCGCGCGCGGAGCCGCGTGCCGGCGCCCGCGATCGCTAGCGCGAGCAGGGTGCCCAGCGCCACGCGCGCCCACGGGCCGAGCAGTCCCTGCCGGATGGCCCACGACACCAGCGCCCCGGCGCCCATCACGATCGTGAGCACCGCCAGCGCCAGTGCTCCGTAGCGGCCGATCAGCTTCTCGACGTCCGGTCGAGCGACACGCCGGGACGGCGCGCTGGTTGCCGCGCGGGCACCCGGCGGATCGCCCGCCGCGGACGGCGGCCGGAGCGGCGCTCCACCCTCCGCGTGCCGCGACCGGAGCGGCGTTTCGTCGCGCGCGGCCGGCGGCGCCAGTCGCAGTGCGGCCAGCTCGCGCCGGGCCTCAGCCAGCTCGAGCGTGAGCCGCGAGAGCGCGCGCTCGAGCGCGTCGAGGCGGGTCGGGTCGGTCGTCATCGCGTCAACATGCGAAAGGGAGCCGCTCAGGTGAAGAGTGCCGTAACCGTGCCCCGAGTGCGCTGAACTCCGGCACCCTCCGCGAGTGGCCGCAACGCAACGGAAACGCCCCGCCGAC
>DATEDF010000059.1:0-45646 GCA_035286465.1 Gemmatimonadaceae bacterium
GTGAGCGCGACGAAGGCGTCCGACGCCGCGAGGAGGCGCCCGCCCATCGAGATCTGCTCGGCCGCGAGCTGCCGCGGGTAGCCATTACCGTCCCAGCGCTCGTGATGGTCGTGGATCGCGGGGAGCAGGTGCGCGAGCGAGGTGAGCGGCCGGAGGATCTCGATGCCGATCCGCACGTGCTCCTTGACGCAGGTGAACTCATCCGCGCTGAGCGTGCCGGGCTTGCTGAAGAGCGCCGCCGGGACGCCGAGCTCTCCGACGTCGTGCAATTGCCCCGCAAGGTGCACGTTCGCGACCATCGTGTTGGGGAGCCGTAGCGCCGATGCAATGGCTGCGGCCGTCGCCGCCACGCGCCGCGAGTGCCCGACGCGAAACGCATCCGCCGCCTCCTGCAGGTTCACAAGCTCGCGCACGACGCCGATCGAGGTCTCCGCGAGCGCGTGCAGCTCGTCGCGCAGCTCCCCGGTGCGGAGCGCGACCTCCTCGCGAATCAGCCGCTCGACGCTGCGCTGCTGGATCTCGAGCTCCTTCGTGCGGAGCGCGCGCTCGACGGCAAGCGCGAGGTCGGCCAGCTCGACCGGCTTCATCAAGTAGTCCACCGCTCCCCGCGCGAGCGCCTCGCTCGCGGTGGACGCGTCGTTGACAGCGCTCAGCATCAGAACGGCAAGGTCGGGCCGACGCTCGAGCGCCTGCGGTACGACTTCGGTGCCGCTCATGCCGGGCATGCGGACGTCACAAAGCAGCGCGTCGAAGCGCTCCCGCTGGAGCAGCTCGAGCGCGACCCCGCCGCTCTCGACCGCCTGCACATCGAAGCCCTTCGCGCGGAGGAACTTCGTCAGCGCGATCCGGATTGACTCCTCGTCATCCACCACGAGAACGCGCCGCGGCGACTGCTGTGCGGGCGGAGCCAGGACGTTCGCGATGCGGGCAGCCGTTGGGCTGCGCTCGGCGGCGCGTCGCTGGGGGACATCAGCCTCAGTCATCCACGAACTCCACGGGGACCGCCCGAGGGATGATCCCGGCGCTCACCCCGCGGTCAAGGAACTCGCGGATGGCCCGGCGACCTCGCTCTCCGTAATCGAGCGTCCATTCGTTTACGTACATGCGGACGAACGTGTCAGCCGCTCCGTGGGAGAGACCCCTGGCGAAGCGCATCGCGTGGGACATCGCTTCGTCATGATGGCCTAATGCATACTCTATACTGGCTCTGATATGTCGTGAAATCTTCGCAAGAACATCGTATCCGAGGTCTTTTCTAGCGACGTTGCCACCGAGCGGCAAGGGGAGGCCTGTCTCGCGTGACCACCAGTCGCCGAGATCCGCGACGAGGTGGAGACCCCGGTCGCCGAAGGTGAGTTGTCCTTCGTGAATCAGGACGCCGAACTCGACATCGCCTCGGACGACCGCATCCTCGATCGCATCGAATGGAATGGAGACGGGCACGACGTCGGCCTCGTACAGCCGGAGCGCGAGATACGCGCTCGTGAGTGGTCCGGGAACGGCGACGCGCTTGCCACGCAGGTCGGCCCTCGTGGCCGGCCCGCGTGAGACGAGGCGGGGTCCATAGCCATCGCCCATCGAAGCGCCGCTCGTGAGCAACGCGTAGCGGTCGGTGAGGTATGCGTACGCGTGAATGGAGACCGCAGTGACCTCGAGCTCGCCGCGCCGCGCGCGCTGGTTGAGCGACTCGATGTCCTGCAGCTCGTGCACGTACGTGAGTCCCTGCGTGTCTATGAGGCCTTCGGCGAGCGCGTAGAACATGAACGCGTCGTCGGAGTCGGGGCTGTGAGCGACCCTGATGATCACGGCCTGGCGCTGCGGGCGTCCTTGAGCGCTGTGTCGATGTTGCGCTGGTGCTCCTCGTAGCCCTTGAGCGTCCTGGCTCGCTCCGCGGGCTCGGCGGCGAGCAGGCGTTTCTGGAACGCAGCGCGCGCGCGCTGGTCACTCCGCAGGTCGGCCACCTTGATGGCGAGCACGAGGCCGAGCAGGTGCGAGCGGTCCTTCGCGAGAATCGTATCCGCTTCGGCGCGGGCACGCGCCGAATCACCGCTCACCGCGGCGATCATGCCGATGTCGAACCGGGTGTGGGAGTCAAGCGTGCCCAGCATCTCGTAGGCCTGGATGGCCATGGGAGCGAAGGTGCGCGCGCTGTCCTGCTCACCCTCTTCTGCATAGGTCATCACGCGGTCGAAGAGACGGCTGGCCTGCTCGTCCGGCGTCATCTGCGAGAGGTCCACCGCTCGGCCGCTGCCGGAGAGAGACGTTCCGGACTGCGAGGCATCGCCGGTCGGCCCGCGCGCCACGCGCTGGCCGATGAGAAAGGCGACCAAGGTCACGGCCGCGATCCCCGGGACGAGCCATGCGAGCATCCGGCCGCGCTCGGCCGGGGCGGCGCGCGCGGCGCCGACGGACGCGCCGCAGTGGTGGCAGAAGCGGGCGCCACTCGAGAGCGGTTTGCCGCACTTCGCGCAGAGCGAGGCGTCCAGTGCCGCGCCGCAGCTCGCGCAGAATCGGCCGCTCACGGGACGGCCGCAGTGCGGGCATTTCGAGGAGATGGGACTCTTGTTCACGGGGTGAAAGCTACATCGGCCGACGGGGGCCGCGGCGTCCCCGTGGGGCGCGGGGGCGTGCCGGGCGCGGGGGTGCGGGGTGTCGCGCCGGAGCGAGGCAGGTGCCCCGCTGCCGGTGCGCCGGGGGACGGGGGATGCGTCGCCGCGTGGCCCGCGCCATTTTCGAGGGTGTCCACGGCGGCACGCCGGCGTGGAATCTCCTGAAGAGAGGGAACGCTTGGCCGGAGCATCGCGATCGCTGCCCGCCGACCTCACGGGCGCGTCGAAGAAGGACATCCTCGCTCTTGCGGCGGCGCACTCCGTGCGCTTCCTGCGCCTGACGTTCACGGACATCCTCGGCGTGAACAAGAACGTCGAGATCCCCTCGTCGCAGTTCGCGAAGGCCCTGGACGGCGACATCATGTTCGACGGTTCGTCCATCGAGGGATTCGTGCGGATCGAGGAGTCGGACATGTTGCTGACGCCCGACCTCGCGACATTCCGGGTCTTTCCCGGCGGCGACCCGACCAGTCGCGTGGCGCGGCTCATCTGCGACATCACGACGCCGGAGGGCGCGCCGTTCGGAGGGGATCCGCGCGGAGCGCTCAAGCGGCAGGTCGCGCGCGCGGCGAAACAGGGTTTCACCATGAACGCGGGGATGGAGGCGGAGTTCTTTCTCTTCCGTCCCGCGCCCGGTGGCGAACCGGCGACGATCACGCACGACGTGGGCGGCTACTTCGACCTCGCGCCGATGGACCTGGGGGAGGAGGCGCGCCGGGCGATCGTGGACGTGCTGGAGCAGATGGGATTCGAGGTGGAGGCGTCCCACCATGAGGTGGCGCACGGCCAGCACGAGATTGACTTCCGCTACGCCGATGCGCTCCGGACGGCGGACAACATCGCGACGTTCCGCTTCGTGGTGAAGCAGGTGGCGCAGCGCTTCGACCTCGTGGCGTCGTTCATGCCGAAGCCGATCTTCGGCCAGAACGGAAGCGGGATGCACACGCATCAGTCGCTCTTTCGCGAGGGGAAGAACGCCTTTTTCGATCCGAAGGGCGCGTTCGAGCTCTCGAAGGTCGCGCACCATTACCTCGGGGGGCTGCTCACGCACGCGCGCGGCATGAGCGCGATCACGAACCCGCTGGTGAACTCCTACAAACGGCTCGTGCCCGGGTACGAGGCGCCCGTGGACGTGGCGTGGTCTACGCGGAACCGCTCGCCGCTGATCCGCGTGCCGGCGCGGCGCGGCACCGGGACGCGGGTCGAGCTGCGCTCACCCGACCCGAGCGCGAATCCCTACCTGGCGCTCGCGGTGATGCTCGCGGCCGGGCTCAACGGCATCGAGACGAAGGCGAGTTCGCGAGAGCCGGTGAACGAGAACATCTGGGAGATGTCGCATCGGGAGAAGCGCCGGCTCCGCATTGACGACCTGCCGCACGACCTGAGCGAGGCGTGCGACGAATTCGAAAAGGACGAGGTGATGACCACGGCGCTGGGAGAGCACATCACCTCGCACTTCCTGGCCGCGAAACGGCAGGAGTGGCGGGAGTACATCACGCAGGTTTCGGCGTGGGAGCTGGACAACTACCTGGCGAAGTACTGACGGCAGGGCGGGTGCATCGGGAAGGAATGCTGTTCGAACGCCCCGGCGACCAACGGTCACCGGGGCGTTCTCACTCGGTCCGCCCGCTCTTCCTCGAGTTCCGTTGTCGTCCGCCGCCTCACACCGGGAAGAGCATTTCGCGGTAGCGTGGTAGCGGCCAGTGTTCGTCGCCGATTGTCAGCTCGAGTGCATCGCTCGACTCGCGGACCGCGGCCATCGCTCCGGCGCCATCGGCGGTGAGGAACGCCGCCTGCCGCTCGGCATCGTCGTGGAGCGACTCGGCCTTCGTGATGGCGGCATGCAGCTGGGCGGCGTGTTTCTGCAACTCGGCCACGCGCTTGCCCGCCACGTTCGCGGCCGCCACCTGGGGCACGACCTTGATGCCGGCCGTCTTCGCCTTCGCGGCGGCGTCCGCGAGCGAGCCCAGGTACGCGTACGCGCCCGGGAGGACCATCGTGTCCACCATCTCCGAGAGTGTGTGCATCTCGATCAGCATGTCCTTCACGTACCGCTCGAGCCGCACGTGGAAGCGGGACTCGAGCTCCTCCTTCGAGAGGATGCCGAGCGACGAGCAGAGCTCGCGCGAGGACTTGCTCACGAGGTGCGCGAGGGCCTCGGGTGTCCGCCGCAGGTTCGGGAGCCCACGCTTCCTCGCCTCGACCACCCACTCGTCGGCGTAGTTGTTGCCTTCGAAGCGGACGTGCTTCGTCTCGCGGAACGCCTCCCGCACGACCTTGAGCGCCGCGTCGTCCCTGGACTCGGTGGTCCTGAGCTCCTTCCGGAGCGCGGCGGTGAGTTCGGCGATCGCCTCGGCGACCGTCGCGTTGAGGAGCATCGTCGGGAAGGCGATGGACTGCGACGAACCCACGGCGCGGAACTCGAACTTCTGGCCGGTGAAGGCGAAAGGCGAGGTGCGGTTGCGGTCGGTGTTGTCCTTCGCGATCTCGGGCAGCTTTGCGACGCCGAGCTGGATCATCGCCTGCGCGGCGCCCTGCTTGCCGGTGCGGCCGGCGGCGATGTCCTCGATGACCTTCGTGAGCAGCTCGCCCATGAACACGGAGATGATGGCGGGCGGCGCTTCGTTCGCGCCCAGCCGGTGCTCGTTGCCACTCGTCGCGATGCCCGCGCGAATCAGCGCCGCGTGCTTGTGCACGGCCTTGAGCACCGCGGCGAGGAAGAGGAGGAAGCGGATGTTCTGATGCGGCGTCTTCCCGGGCTTGAGGAGGTTGACCCCATCGAGCTCGTTGTCGGCGGCGATGGCCATGGACCAGTTGCAGTGCTTGCCGGAGCCGTTGATGCCGGCGAAGGGTTTTTCATGCAGCACCGCCTGCAGCCCGTGGCGCAACGCGACCTTGCGGAGCATCGCCATCACGAGCTGGTTGTGGTCCACCGCGAGGTCGGTCTCCTCGAACACCGGCGCCATCTCGAACTGGCAGGGCGCGACCTCGTTGTGCCGGGTCATGATCGGCACGCCGAGCTTGTAGAGTTCGTGTTCGACCTCCGCGATGCAAGCGAGGGCGCGTTCGGGGATTCCGCCGAAGTAGTGGTCTTCGAGCTGCTGGCCGCGCGGCGGCGCGGCGCCCAGGAGCGTGCGGCCGCCCATGATGAGATCGGGGCGGAGCGCGAAGTGTCCGCGGTCAATCAGGAAGTACTCCTGCTCGGGCCCGAGTGTCGTGAAGACGCGCAGCGCTCCCCGGTCGCCGATCAGGTCGAGGAGCTCGATCGCCTTGCGCGAGAGCACTTCGGTCGAGCGCAGCAGCGGGGTGAGCTCGTCCAGCGCCTCGCCGTGATACCCGATGAACGCCGAGGGGATGCACAGTGTGTTCGCACCAGGCGACTCCATGATGAAGACCGGTGACGCCGGGTTCCACGCGGTATAGCCTCGCGCCTCCCACGTCGCACGCAGGCCGCCCGAGGGGAACGACGATGCGTCCGGCTCGCTCTGGATGAGCTGGTCGCCGGTGAACTGCTCGACCGGCTGGGTGTGCTCATCGAACGCGAGGAACGCGTCGTGCTTCTCGGCGGTGAGGCCCGTTTGCGGCTGGAACCAGTGGCAGAAGTGCGTCACGCCCCGCGAGACCGCCCACTCCTTGATGACTTGCGCGACGGTCGGGGCAATCTCGAGATCGAGCTTCCGGCCGAGCCGAATGGAGGCGACCAGCTTGGCGTAGACCTCCTTCGGCAACTTGTCGCGCATGTGCCGCGCGCCGAAGGTGTTGCTGCCGAAATAGTGCGAGGCGGGGCCGGGGCCGTGGCCGTTGTTCGCGGCGGTGCCATTCGCCGAGCCGAGCACGGCAGGGGCGAGGCGGGAGCTGATGGAGCGGAGGGCGGCAAGCCGCGGAGAGAGAGACGAGGGCATCAGGCGTCGGCGATGAGTGGTGGGTGAACGACTTGTGGGCGGGAACGAGTGGGCCGTGGCGGAACGTGATGGGCCAAACCGGCATGAGCGACGTGTCTGGCGATTTCTGCAGATTCTGCAAACATATCGCAAGATTTTCTGGAATTCAACCGCGAGAATGCAGATCGCTTCCAGAATTGTGCACGAAAGGCAAACGACACCGCACATTTGTGACAGCGGGCGCCTCGCTTGAGCGGGACCGCGAGGGTATGGACCTGCCTGAGCGGGGCGTCCGCCATCCGCGTGAGCCGTGACTGCAGCGACTCATCAGGCCCAGTTCGAGGGTGTCCTGCCGGTTGAGGATCTGGCGGAGAATGCCGGGCGCCGACGCGCTACCACCAACCCAGGACCTTCCACCACGCGAGCCCCACGACACTCCAGATTCCGATCGTGACGCCGGAGACCACGAATCCGAGACGCCACCAGTCGCGCTGGGAGACGTAGTTCGCGCCGAAGTAGATGGGCGCCGGGGTCGTGCCGTAGTGCGTCAGCGACGCCGAGAGGTTCGAGAAGGCGGCGAGGAAGAGCGCGGCGAGGAGCGGTGGCGTGCCGGCGGCGATGAGCACGGTGAGGAAGGGGATGAACATCGCGGTGGCGTGGGCCGTGATGCTCGCGAAGCCGTAGTGCGAATAGAAGTAGATGAGCAGCAGCGCGGCGAGCGCGAGCCACCAGATCCACCCCGAAGTCATCGCCGCGACGGATTGTGCAAAGCGGTCGGTGACGCCCGAGCGGGCGAGCGCCTCCGCCATACGCACGAGGCCGCCGTACCAGAGGAAGACGTCCCACGCGGCGCGCTCGCCGGTGATGTCCTGCCAGGTCAGCACGCCGCTCACGAAGAGCGCGCAGACGCCGAGGAGGGCGACGACGGTGAGCTCGAGGTGGTGGAGGGCCGAGGTCATCCACAGTCCCGCGACGAGGACGAAGACCGCGAGCATGAGCTTCTCGTCGCGGTGCATCGGGCCCATGCGCGCCAGCTCCTCGCGCGCGAGCCGGGTGGCCTCGGGCGTATGCGTGACCTCCGGGGGGAAGAGCTTGAAGAGCAGCCACGGCACGAGCAGCAAGGCGATCAACGCCGGCACTGACCCACCGAGCACCCACCGGCCGTATGAGAGTTCCAGCGAGGCGGTTTCGAGCGCGAACTTCGCGATGAGCGGGTTGGACGCCTGGCCCGTGAGGAACGTGGCGCAGGCGATCACGTCGCACTGGTAGATGGTGACCAGGAGATAGGCGCCGAGCCGGCGCGCGGTCGGGCCCGGCTTGGAGTCGTAGGCCTCGGCCAGGCTGCAGGCCACGGGGAAGATCACGCCGCCTGCGCGCGCGGCGTTGGAGGGCAGGAACGACGCGAGCAACGTGTCGGTCGAGACCAGTGCGTAGGCAAGGCCGAGCGACTTCCGACCAAGGGCGCGAATGAAGAGGAACGCGATGCGCCGGCCGAGGCCCGTCTTGAGGATGCCGCGCGCCATGAAGAAGGCACAGAGCACGAGCCAGACGATCGGATCGGCGTATCCGCCCAGCGCCTGCCCGGTCGGGAGTGTGCGGGTGACGGCGACGGCGGTGACGCCGAGAAGCACGACGGCCCCTGCAGGGAGGGGCCGCACGATGGACCCGACGATCGTGGCCGCGAAGATCGCGAGGAGGTGCCACGACTCCGCCGTGATGCCCGCCGGAATCGGCGCGGCGAGAACGACCAGCAGCGCGAGGCCCACGGCTGTCCAACGCAAGACGACCGACATTGTCGCCGAATTTACGCGTGCCTTGAGTCGCCGGTCAGGGCGGACTAGCTTCCCATTTCCAAGGGGCGAGGGCGCCGTAGCCAAGTGGTAAGGCAGGAGACTGCAAATCTCCCATTCGTCGGTTCGATTCCGACCGGCGCCTCTATTGCATAATCATCCGCTTTGGTTGTACCGTATGAATGTCGGCCCGGTACGCGTCCGGGCGCGCTGGGACGACGGCAGGACGAACGCCGTGCATCAGTGATGATGCGCGGCGTTCGTGTGTGCGCTGACGGTGATGCCGGCGTTCCGGCTATCGCTGGCGCAGGGTCCAGTGCGCCGCCCACGCCTCGAGTCCCTCCTCGGTCATCGGCCGGCCGATGAAGTAGCCCTGCATCACGTCGCAGCCTAGCTCGTCGAGGAGATCCCAGTCGGGGCGCTGCTGAATGCCCTCGGCGACGGACGTCATCTTGAGGCTTCGCGCGAGCGCGAGACTCGCCTCGACGACCGAGCGTTGCGACGCGGAGCCCGCGCACCCGTGCACGAATTGGCGATCGATCTTCAACTCGTTGAAGGGGAGCCGCTGGAGCTTGGAGAGGCCCGACTGGCCGGTCCCGAAATCGTCAATCGAGAGATGGAAGCCCTTGAGACGGAGCCGGGTCGCGACATCAATCATCCGGACGTCGTCGCGGGCCACCTGCGTCTCGGTGACCTCGAGCGTGATGAAGTTCGTCGGCGCGTGCGCCTCCCGGCAGAGGGACTCGATCCGCTCGGGAAGGTCGAGGTGGTCGAACGCGCGCGCCGAGAGGTTGATCGCGACGTGCAGCTCGCGGCCGGCCTCCTTCCAGCGGCCGGCGCAGGCGATCGCCGCCTTGAGAGAGAAGTCCACGAGCCCGGCGCTGTAGCGGTCGGACGCCTCGATGTGCGGCACGAAAGACGCGGGCTGGAACAGGCCGAGCTCGGGATGCTTCCACCGCACGAGCGCCTCGACGCCGGCGAACTCTCCGGTGCGCATCCGGATCTTGGGCTGGTAGAGGAGGAGCAGCTCGCCGCGCACGAAGGCGTTCTCGAGGTCGAGCTCGGGCGCCATCACGGTTTCGCCGCCGGCGGCGCGGGGAGCCTCGCGCATTCGCACGAGGAGCGGCTCGAGTTTCTCCGCCGTGAGCGGCTTCGGAATCGTGCCGAGCATCCGGAGCCCCTGCACCTCGCCGAGCATCCCCGCGGTCTCGATGACGCGCTCCTCCTCGATGCTCATGATGGCGATCGCGGACTCGAGGCCCAGCGCGGCGAAGGCGCGGATGGTCTCGACGCCGTCGCGTTCCGGCATTCGCAAATCCACGAGGATGAGGTCGAACCACGCGCCAGGTTGCGTCACGGCCGCGAGCGCATCGCGACCATCCGCCGCGTCCGTCACGTCGGTGATGCTCATGGTCTTGAGCACGGTCCGCACCCACTGACGCACGTGCGACTGATCGTCAATGACCAGCACGCGGACAAGGGAGGGATCTTCGACGCCGGTCGTCATGCCTCTTGCAGCACCTCGCGCACCTTGCGGGTGATCTGGTCCACGGTGAACGGCTTCTCGATGAAGGCGGTGTGACTGTCGGTCAGACCGCGTGTATGCGCGTCGTCGTCGGTATAGCCGGACATGAAGAGGACGTGCGTGTCAGGGCGGGTCGAGGAGAATCGCTCGATGAACTCCCGGCCGCTCATCTCGGGCATCATCAGGTCGCTGATGACGAGGTCAATGGGGCCTTGGTGTTCGCCGGCGAGACGCATCGCCTCGCCACCGTGGCTGGCGCCGAGGACGGTGTAGCCCTGGCGCTGGAGGACGCGGGTGAGCGTGGTGAGCACCGACGGCTCGTCCTCGACGACCAGCACGGTCTCACTGGCGCGCTTCCCCGCCGGGACGCCCGCCCGCGGACGCTCCGGCGCGGAGATCTCCTCGAGCACGCGCGGGAAGTAGACCTTGAAGGTGGTGCCGTGGCCCTGCTCGCTGTAGAGCCAGATGTGCCCGCCGTTCTGCTTGACGATGCCGTAGACCGTGCAGAGCCCGAGCCCCGTGCCCTTGCCGGCGGGCTTCGTCGTGAAGAAAGGCTCGAAAGCACGCTGGCGGGTCGTGGAGTCCATCCCGACGCCCGTGTCGCTCACCGAGACCATCACGTAGTCGCCCGGCACGACGCCGGTATGTTGCCTGGCGTAATCGGCGTCGAGCACGGCGTTGGCGGTCTCGATGCTGAGCGATCCCCCGTCAGGCATCGCGTCCGATGCGTTGAGGGCGAGATTCATCAGCACCTGCTCGATCTGTCCTGGATCGGCCTTCATCGCGCCGAGGCCGTCGGCGAGGCGCAGGACCGGCTTGACCGTCGCGGGAAGCGTGCGGGTGAGCATCGCCTCGAGCGACTTGACGATCTCATTGAGGTCGAAGACGCGGGGTAGCAGCACCTGCTTGCGGCTGAACGCGAGGAGCTGGCGCGCGAGTGTCGCGGCCCGGTCGGCCGCGCTGCGAATCTCGATCAGGTCTTCGCGCTTCGGGTCAGACTCACTCATCTCGAGGAGCACGAGGTCGCAGTAGCTGCGGATGACAGTGAGGAGGTTGTTGAAGTCATGCGCGACGCCGCCGGCGAGCCGGCCGACGGCCTCCATTTTCTGCGCCTGGCGGAGCTGTTCCTCGAGCTGGACACGCTCGGTGACGTCGAAGACGACGGTGCCCACGCCGACGATAGCGCCGGCGGCGGACTTGACGGGATAGTAGTTGGCGATCAGCTCCCGGAGCACGCCGCTTCCGACGGGCCGTTCGGTGGTCATCCGGAGGTCCACGACGGGCTCGCCGGTTTCGAGCACCCGGCGCATCATGGATTCCGCCTGCTCGACGGCGCGCGGTGAGGCGACCTCTCGCAGATGCTTCCCGACCATCGCCTCGGGCGTTGACTCGGCCATCCTCGCCATGACGGGATTCGCCCGCACGAATCGCAGGTCGGCATCGAGGAAGGAGAACCCCACCGGCGCGCTCAGGAGCGACGCGTTGAGCAGCGCGAGCACCTGCTCCTTGTCCTGCGTTTCGGTCTGCGCGCGCGCACGGGCCTCGTCCGCCGTGGCCACCGCCTCGGCGAGGTCCTGGTTCGTGGTCTCGAGTTCCTGCACCTGCTGCTCCAGCTCGATCGCCTGCTCCTCGAGCTGGTTCTGCTGATCGAGCAGGGTGTTCGCCTGCGAACCGACGCGCTTGCCCATCGTGACGAAGACGCCCGCGATCAGTCCGAGCGGGACGATGACGCCCACCATCGCGAGGAACTCGATGAGGTCGTCGCGCCTGAGCCGTTCGGTGTAGAGAACGTCCTCGACGAGGACGAACTCGTTGAAGTCGCGGCGCACACGGTCAAAGAGCGACTTCCCCACGAGGCGGTCGAGGAACCGCGCGGTTGAGCCGCGCAGCACGGGCTGTGCGAACGCCGTATCCCACGCGGCCACATCACGCCGGATATCGCGCGCGCGAGCTTGCTGAGCGGGATTGTCGGCGGTGAGCGCGACGAGCGTGTCGAGCAACGGAGCCAGCGCCTCCCGCGCCTCGATCTCAGGGCCGAGGTTCGCGCTGTCCCGGCTGATGAGATACCCGCGCAGTGCCATGTTGCGCTCGAGCGCGAGGACGTTCGCGCCCCGAGCAGCCGTGCGGATCTGCCGGCTGTGCAGCACCCAGCGCCGTGTCTCATGATGCACGCGGTAGAGCGCGAGCTCGACGACCCCGATCCCGACGAGCGCGATGGCCGCGAGCAGCGCGTGGCGCCGCACGTGGGCGATCGATCGCTTCGGCCCACTCGCGGGACCGGCCGGCACGCCTGGCTCCATCACGCCTCCAGCGACGGTGCGGAGGGACGCTGCGTCTGGAGAGTACTGGAGAGTACTAACGTGAAACGGTCCTCTTGGGAACAGGTCGTGGCACAATCCAGCCACCCGTGTGATGTGGCTCACGATCTGTCGCCGTCGCGACAGAGGGACGGGTTACTCAGTCTGTGGCGACCGGCTTCCCCTCGCGGACCCACTCGGCGAATCCCCCACGGAGATTGATCACGTCGCGCACGCTTTGCCTCAGGAGGAGACTCGCGGCGATCGCGGAGCGACTGCCGCTCTGGCACTGCACGACGATCGGCCGCTCGCGCGGGAGTTCGGCGAGGCGCGCGGCGAGGTGGCCGAGGGGCAGGTGGAGCGCGCCGGGCACGTGTCCCGCATCCCACTCCGAGCGCTCTCGCACGTCCACGACGGTGACTTCGCGGCGATGGAGCCGCGGCGCGAGCTCGGAGGCGTCGGTCTGCGGGACGCGCGCAAGCGACTGGCCGCCGCTCGTCCACGCGGCGAGTGCGTCGGGTCCGATCCATCCGGCGACGCGATCGAGCCCGATCATCGCCATCTCGCGCGCGGCGCGCACCGCATCGGCGGCGCCGGCGGCGAGGAGGTACGCATCGCGGTCATAGGGGAGGAGCCATCCGGCCCACGTCGAGAAGGCTCTGGTGAGGGGGATGTTGAGCGATCCCGGGACGTGGCCCTCGGCGAAGGCGTCGGCGGCGCGCACGTCCACGACGAGGTCACCGGCGGCGACGAGACTCGCGATGCGCGACGGATCCACGCGCGGCGGCTCCGGCATTCGTCCTAGTATCGGCGGGCCCTCGCGGTTGATCCGCTTCATCTCGGCGAAGTACGCCGGGGGATCGGGTTGGCCCGCGAGCACGTCGCGCACGAAAACGTCCTCGTCGAGCGTCGTGAGGCCCCAGTTGGCGACGCGCTCGTAGCCCGCGGTGGACTGCGGCATCGCGCCGAGCGCCTTGCCGCACGCGGAGCCGGCGCCGTGGCCGGGCCAGAGCTGGACGAAGTCGGGCAGCTCGCGGAAGCGCTGCAGTGAGCGGAAGAGCGCGTGCGCCGCGGCCTCCATCGTTCCGGCGATTCTCGCGGCCCGCTCGAGCAGGTCGGGGCGGCCGACATCGCCGACGAAGACGAAGTCGCCCGAGAGGAGCCCGACGGGACGGTCGGACGCCGCGAGGTCGGTGACGAGAAAGGCGAGGTGCTCGGGCGTGTGGCCGGGTGTGTGCAGCACGTCCACGCGCACGCGCCCCACGTGGAATGCGTCGCCGTCCCTGAGCAGCGACGCGCTGTCGCTCGCCGCGAACGCGTACTGCCAGTCGCGGCCGCCTTCGGCCGAGAGCAGGAGCTTCGCGCCCACGCGACGCGCGAGCTCGCGGCTCCCCGACACGAAGTCGGCGTGGATGTGCGTCTCGGTCACGTGCGTGATGTGGAGCGCTTCGGCCCCAGCCGCCGCCGCGTACTGCTCGGCGTCGCGGTTCGCGTCCACGACGAAGGCCTCGCCGGTGGCGTCGCAGCCGATGAGATAGCTCGCCTGCGCGAGAGAGTCGTCGTAGAACCGTCGAAAGAACATCCCCGGGTCCCTGGGTGGTGCGGCCCTACGGCAGGGCGCGGTTCTGCCAGAGCACGAGCACGGCAAGGACGAGGAGCAACGCGGCGAACGCGCGCTTGAGCGTGCGCTGGTGGAGAAAGCGCGCGAGCCAGGTTCCCGCGATGATGCCGGCCATCGCGACACCGCCAAAGACCAGCAGGAAGTCGAGCGGCAGTTCGCGGAGACGATGCTGGCCCGCGAAGCCGGCGGCGGCGTTCATCGTGATGACGGTGAGCGACGTGCCGACCGCCTCGCGCATCGGCAGCTGCGCGAGCAGGACGAGCGCGGGCACGATGATGAATCCGCCGCCAATGCCGACGATGCCCGTGAGCGCGCCGACGAAGAGGCCCGCGAGGGGAAGGGCGAGCGGGGAGCCGGAACGCGGGCGCTCGCCGGCTGCCGAGGCGCGCCCGGCGTCCGGCCCCGCGCCCGGCGTGGCCGGCATCGGGCGCGGCGTCCGGAACGAGTCGCGCAACATCAGAACGGCCGCGGTGAGCATCGCCACGCCGAGCAGGAAGAGCTGGGTGCCGGCGGCCAGGAACACCGACGCCCTCGCGCCGGCAAATGCCGCCGCCATCGCGACGACGCCGAAGGAGAGCACGCTTCTCACGTTCACGTTTCCCGCGCGCCAATGCGAGATGGCGCCGACCAGGCTCGTCAGACCGACGACCGGCAGGCTCATCGTGACGGCGAGCTTCGGGTCGAAACGGAGCACGTAGACGAAGACCGGTACGGTGAGAATAGACCCGCCGGCGCCCAGCATGCCGAGCGTGAGGCCGATGAACAGCGCGAAGACGTAGCCGAGGACGAGCACGTCAGGGCTCGAGCAGCGGGTACCAGCGGCGCGGCGCGCGTCGCGCCACGAGCGTCTCGGCGAGGGCGGCGATGCGGAACAGCAGGCGCTCGCCCCACGGTCGCCCGATGGCCTGCACGCCGACCGGCAGGCCATTGGCGTCGTAGCCGGCGGGAAAACAGATCGCCGGATGCCCGGTGAAGTTCGGCGGGAAGGCGAAGCGCATGATCTCCGTGGTTGTCGAGAGGTCGGACTCGCCGCCGGGGAGCGCGGCGAGGTTGATGCGCGGCGCGGTGCGCCCCGTCGCGGGCGTCATGATGGCGTCCACCTCGGCGAAGCGGCGCTGGAACGCCGCGATCGCGCGGGTCCGGACGCGCTGGGCGGCGGCGTACTCCGCCGCGGTGAAGGAGCGCGCGATGGCGAGGTTCGCACGCGCGTCGAGGGAGAAATCCCTGCGGTGCGCGGCGTCGTGGCGCGCCATCGCGGCGGCCATTTCCCCCAGGATGGTCACGACGTGCGCCACGCGCATCGCGTCGAGCTCGGGGATCTCCAGCTCGACGAGTGACGCGCCGCGCTCCGCGAGCGCGCGGACCAGCGCCTCGGAGCGCTCGACGACCTCCGGCGCCGCGTGGCGGAACCAGGGCCAGTAGACGCCGAGCCGGACACCGGCGAGCGAGCCCGGCGCGGCGTCGTCGAGCTCGACACCGGGATGGCCGAGCGAGTGGGGATCGCGCGGGTCGGCGCCGGCGATGAGCGCGTAGGCGCGGGCGCAGTCGCGCACCGAGGCGGCGATCGGGCCGATGTGCGCGACGCTCCAGCAGAGCGGTGCCGCGCCCGACTCACTCACGCGACCGAAGGTGGCCTTCAGGCCGACGAGCCCGCAGAACGCGGAGGGAATGCGGATCGAGCCGCCGCCGTCGGCGCCGATGGCCACGGGGACGAGCCCTGCCGCCACCGCCGTCGCCGGGCCGCTCGACGATCCGCCGGTGTGGTAGTCGTGATCGTACGGATTGCGCGTGGTGCCGTGGTGCGAATTGAGCCCGGTGACGTTGATGCCGATCTCGTGCATGTTCGTCTTGCCGACGAGGATTGCGCCGGCGGCCCGGAGGCGCGCGACGACCGTGGCGTCTTCAGGAGCCGGCGACGACCCGAGGAACTTCGTTCCGACGGTGGTCGGGTAGCCGGCCTGGTCCATTTCGTCCTTGATCGCCACGGGGATGCCGTCGAACGGGCCCAGCGTGCGCCCCGCGCGCCAGCGTGCGGCGGAGGCCCGGGCCTGGCTCATCACGTCGTCACGGTTGACGGCGATGAACGCCCGGAGCGGCGGCGCGTCGCGCTCGCTGCGCTCGCGCTGCTCGAGGAATCGCTCGGCGATCTGTTCCGGCGTGGTGCGGCCGCTCCGGTACGCGTCGGTGAAGTCGTCGAGGCCGGGGAAGTGGAAGCCGCCCGGCGCGCGGGCGCTCCCCCCCTCGGCGACGTGGACCAGGGACGGCGGCGGGCGGTCGTCGGCGCTCAGGAGGGGGAAGAACGTCGGGGGCTCGTCGAGCGTGGCGCGCCGGAGTCCGGTGAGCCCGCCGTCACGCTTGAGCTTCTCGGCGAGCGGCGGACCGGTGACCCGATTCTCGAGGAGCGTCGCGAGGACGCGCAGCGCCGTCGTGCCGAGCCGCGGAAACGTGAGCGACTGGAGGTCGTAGCTCACTTCTTCGGTTTCGCCGTGAACCTCGTGACACGGCCACGTGGGCCGGCCACCCACCCGACGTCGGCCCCGGCGAAGGACACACCCCACGACGTGAGCGTGTCACCCGGCTCCCACGTGGCACCGAAGTCGTGCGTGAACGCGGTGCCGCGCGCACCGGTCGCGATGAAGACCGGTGGGCTCGTGCCCGGGACGAGGGCGAGTCCCTGCGTCACGCCATCGGGGCGGAGCACGCCGGTGCGCTTCCACGTGATGCCGCCATCCGTCGTGCGAACCGCGAAGTCGGTCACACCACGCGCGATCCGGTAGTCGCCGCCCACGGCGATCCCGTTCGCCGCGTCGGCGAACGCGATGCCGAACAGCCCCGCGCTCGGGCCGCCGGGCATCCGCGTGGACGACACGCTCCAGGTCCGGCCGCGGTCCGTCGTGCGGAAGACGCGTGCTTCCGCGCCTCCCCCGGTCGCGATCCAGGCGTTCGCGGCGCCTTGCACCGCGAGCTGCGTGTTGCTCGCCGCGAACGCGGCCTCGTTGGCGATCACCGGCGGGACATTGGTGCCCGGCACGCGGCTCCAGTGCGCCCCGCCGTCGTCGGTGGTGAGGATCACGAGACGCCCGTCCACCGGATCGCTGAAGGTGAAGCCGTGCCGCGCGTCCCAGAACGCGACGCCATCGAGGAAGATTCCCTTCGTGGAATCGGACCAGGTGAGCGTCCAGCTCTTGCCCGCATCGGTGGTCCTGTAGATGCGCGCCGCGCCCTGCTCCGCGGGGCCGGCGCTCACGATCACGGCGGTGTTCACGTCGAATGCCTTGATGCCCCGGAAGTCGAGGCGTCCGGCTCCGCTCACCGACTCGGCGCTCCACGTCTCGCCACCGTCCACGGTACGGAAGACGCGGCCGCCGCTGCATCCGGCCCACGCCACGAGCGCGCTCACCGCGCTCATGCTGCGGCAGCTCGACGTGGACGACACGCGCTGCGGCTTCCACCGTGCGTCGCCCGCGGTGAACAGGAGGCGGTCGGTGATGCGCTCCGCGATGGCTCTGGCGTCGGCATCGTCCCGGTTGGTGAGGATGATGATCGCGACACGGAGCCCGGGAAAGCGGACGAACGCGTGGCGCCTTCCCTCGCTCGTGCCGTACGCGCTCTGACGCGGGAGGTCGCGGTAGCTGTCCGAGCGCCACGCCGCGGCGACCGCTGCCGGCGTGCCCTCGGTGGCCGGCGCGCCGTCACGCGCCGAGTCCGGCGTGCTCCGGGGTGCGGAGAGCCCGAGGTCCCAGCGGTAGAGCTCGTCCACGTTCGACGACACCTCGCCGCCGTCTGTCGCGACGGTCCGGTGCATGCCGAGGGGCGTGAAGGCGCGGCGGGCGAGTGCCTGGCCGTATCCCTTGCCACCGCGCCCTGCCGCCGTGTCGGCCGCGCGCGTCGCGGCGACATTCAGCGCCTCCGAGATCGCGCCGAGCGGGAAGTTCGGTATCGTCGTCGCAGGCATGTACTTCTGGCCCGCGGGATCGGGGAGCCCGTACGCCTTGTTGACGAGGACGCGCCCCTCCTGAGCCACCAGCACGGACGCGCCGGGGGAGCTCCCCCGGGCGAAGTCCCTGAAGAGCGAATCCACGAAGGCCTCGGTGAGCGGCGAGTCGCTGATCGCCCGGCGGATGACGCGTCGCGCGCCGAGGTCGTATCGGTCGCCCGGACGCAGGGTGAGGAAGGGCCGGCCCGGATCGTTCCGGTCCTTCCCGCCGTAGACGAACGCCTTGTTCTTGCCGAGTATCTCCGCCTCGTCGCCCCGCACGAGCCACGCCGTGCCTTCGTCCTCCGACATCCCGAGCAGCTCCGGGAAGCGCGGCATCACCGAGTCGGCGAGGTCGCGGAGCCGCTCGCGCGCGACGACGTGCTGGTCAATTGCCGTGTTGCGCAGGAAACCGAAGCCCTTCAGGTACGCGGGAGCCACCATGATCGCGTTGCCTTCGCGCGCGCCGCGCACCAAGAAGCTCGCGAGAATGGATGCGCCAGCCGATGACCCGCCGACGATGCCACCGCGCGCGAGCACGTTGTGGAGCTCCTGCTCGGTCTTCGTGCCGGCGTACGAATCCACGAGATGCCACTGGCGTCCCCCCTCGAACCAGACGCCGCCGGCGCGCGTGAGTGGCGCGACGAAACTGTCGGAGTCGGCGACGCGGCGGTTGACCGTGTGCAGGATGACGACATTCCTGGCTCCCGCAGCCCTGAGCGCGTTCGCGCCCCGCCAGTTAGGCGCGTAGACGGAGTCGCCGCCGGCGGTGGGAACGTCCACGATGAGGGCGTCGGGTCCGCCGGCGAGCTCGATGAACCTGGACCAGAGCTCGGGGCCCATCGAACCGCCGCCCACGACCATCACGGACCCGGTGCGCGGGCCGACGAGCGGGGTTTCAGGAGCAACGGAAGCGGGAGTGCCGGTGGGGCGGAGTCCGGCGCAAGCGGCGAGTGCGAGAGCGCCGAGAACGACCGCGGCGCGCTTGAGAGAGGCGGGGACGATCATAGGGACGGAGTGCGTGGGCCAGACGAGCGCGGTACGGGATCGAGTGGGAAGCTATGGTGCCGGGAGTTGAGGGGCGAGGGTGAATCGCCCGGGACGCTACATTAATTGAATGTCCCCGCGTCCGGTTCTGCTCGCCTTCGCGTGCGCCCTCGCCGCCTGCCGGGAGTCCACCCCGTTGCACGGCACCGCCGTGCCTGGCGACCAGGTGGCGCCCGCGCTCCGCCTGCACGATTCGCGCGGGAACGCGTTTGACCTCGCCGCCGAGCGGGGCAGGACGGTGATGGTCTACTTCGGTTATACACACTGCCCCGACGTCTGCCCCACGACGCTCGCCGACTTCGCGCAGGCCCGGCGCCTGCTCGGCGCGAAACGCGACCGGCTGCGCTTCGTCTTCGTGAGTGTGGATCCCGAGCGCGACACCCCGGCGGGCACCGAGTCGTACGCGTGGCAGTTCGACTCGACGTTTGTCGGGCTCGCGCCGACCGCCGCGCAGCTCGACACGATCAAGACGGCGTGGGGGTTCGCGGTGGTGAGAGAGGAGATGCCCGGGATGTCGGGCTACGGCGTGACCCACCCGGCGGGCGTGTTCCTGATTGATCGTGGCGGGCGAGTGCGCTTCGTGTTCGCACCGGGGACCAGGGGCGACGAGCTGGCGGCGGACCTCAAGAGGCTGATGTGAAGTGGACACGAGCGCGATGACGGGGATGATGAGGCGGGCGGGAGCGGCCACCGCGATGCGAACGATCGCGTGCACCGTGGCAGCGATGTCAGCGTGCACTGCGATCCCATCGCTCTCCGCGCAATCGTCGACGCGACCGAAGCCGGCAGCCGCGCGGCTACCCGCGCGGCCACCCGCGCGGCCGCCGGCGCCTCCGCTCGCGGCGCCCTGTCCGCTCTCCGATTCCGTGTGTGTGCCACCTGCGGTGGCGCGCGAGTTTCGCGGAGTGTGGGTCGCCACGGTGCGCAACATTGACTGGCCGTCCACCCCGGGTCTTCCGCCCTCGTTCGCGAAAGCGGAGCTGATCGCGATCCTCGATCGCGCGAGGGCCGTCGGGCTCAATGCGGTGATTCTGCAGGTGCGCCCCGCGGGCGACGCGCTCTACGCGTCGACGATCGAGCCGTGGTCCGAGTACCTCACCGGCCGGCAGGGGCGCGCGCCGGTGCCCCGGTGGGATCCGCTGGCGTTCGCGGTAAGGGAAGCGCACGCACGCGGGCTCGAGCTGCACGCGTGGTTCAATCCGTATCGCGCACAAGAGCCCTCGGCGAAGGGCCCGCTCTCGCCGAGGCACATCGCGCGCTCGTACCCGGCGCTCGTGAAGCGTTACGGGAGGCAGCTCTGGATGGATCCCGGCGAGCCCGCCGTCCGGCGGCGAACGCTGCGCGTGGTGCTCGACGTGGTGAGGCGCTACGACGTGGATGGCGTGCACCTCGACGACTATTTCTATCCGTACCCGGAGCGCCGGCCGAACGGTTCCACCGAGTTTCCCGACGACCGCAGCTGGAAGCGCTACCGCGAATCCGGCGGCACGCTCGCGCGCGACGATTGGCGCCGCGCGAACGTGGACCGGCTCATTGACACCCTGCACAAGGCGATCCGGAAGGCCAAGCCGTGGGTGAAGTTCGGGATCAGCCCCTTCGGCATCTGGCGCCCGGGGAACCCGGAGAACGTCACCGGGTTCGACGCGTACGAGAAGCTCTACGCCGACTCCCGGCGGTGGCTCCGTGAAGGCTGGGCGGACTATTTCTCGCCGCAGCTCTACTGGCCGATGGAGCAGGAGGGGCAACGCTACGGCGATCTGCTTCGGTGGTGGGTCGAGCAGGACTCACTGCAGCGGCACGTGTGGCCGGGAAACTACACGTCCAGGGTCGAAGGGCGAAGCGGCGATAGTTTGAGCAGCGCGGACGGAAGTGGGGCGGGAGTGAGCCCGGCCGCCTGGCGCCGCGACGAGATTCTCGCGCAGGTGCGTGCGACGCGCGCGCAGCCCGGCGCGACGGGGAACGTGCACTTCTCGATGAAGGCACTGCTCGACGACCGGGACAGTGTCGGCACCGCGCTCGAGCGGCTGCTGTACGCGGAGCCCGCGCTCGTGCCCGCGTCGCCCTGGATGACGCGCGGCGTGATCGGGCCCCCGGCGGTCGCGCTCAGGGAACGCGGGAGCGGGGTGGTGCTCACGCTTTCGCCTGCGGGGAAGGACGTCGTCCGGTGGTGGCTCGTGCAGCTCAGGCTCGGCGGGCGGTGGGAGAGCCGAGTGCTCGACGGAACGCTGCGGGCGCTGGCGCTGTCCGAGCTGGTACGCGCCTCGTTCGTGTCGCCGGAGCTGGTGGCGGTGACGGCGGTGGACCGCGTGGGGGTCACGACCGCGCCGGTGGTGCTGCGACTCCCGTGAGGTCAGGCGCGCTCAGTCGCGCGCGATGAGGAGCGAGAGGCCGGCGGCGAATCCGATCACGACGACCGCGCCGCGAACCCACGCCTGCGGCACGCGCTGCGCGAGCCCCGACGCGGCCCAGCCGCCCAGCACGCTCCCGAGCGCCATGGTGAGCGCGATCGGCCAGTCCACGAGTCCCTTCACGACGAACGCGCCGATCGCGACGAGGTTGAACGTGAGACCGCAGAAGTTCTTGAGGCCGTTCATCTGATGGATGTTGGTGAGTCCCATCAGGCCGAACGCGGCGAGCATGATGATTCCCGCGCCGCCGCCGAAGTAGCCGCCGTAGACGGCGACGAAGAAGTGGAAGAGGAGGAATCCGCGCGCGGGTGGTCGCGCCGTCACTTCGCGCGACTCGCGCGAGACGTGGCCGGCGCGGCGGTTGAGAGCGTCGAGCGCAGGGCGTTGCCCCAGGAAGAGGAGCGTCGCGAAAAGCACGAGAAAGGGCACGATCTGGTCGAACCGGCGCTGGCTCGTGACGGTGAGGAGCACGCCGCCCAGGAGCCCGCCCGCCACGCTCGGTGCGAGAAACCAGAGCGCCCACGCGCGAACGCCGGTCAGCTCGGCGCGGTAGCCGAGGAAGGACGCGACGCTCGCGGGCCAGAGCGCGACGGTGCTCGTCGCGTTGGCGACGAGCGACGGGACGCCCAGGCCGATGAGCGCGGGAAACGTGAGCAGCATCCCGCCGCCGGCGATCGCGTTCACGGCGCCGCCGAGGAGCGCGATCGCCGCGATGGCCACGTGTTGCGCGGGGCTGAGCATCCTCTGATTCTAGCGAGTCATCCCGGCGCGCCGGCCTCGTGACGCGCGGCGTGGCGATGGCAAGGGCATTTCGGAACAGCTGCCGCTATCGCTGGAACCCTCCGCCTCCCCCGCCCGTCCCGCTCACGCGCTCCACGCGCAGCAGTTGCCGTTGCGTCTCGCCGCTGATGGAAATGGAGACGAGATAGTCGCCGGTGCCGACGACCGGCGGCCCGCCGCCCCCGCCGAAGAATCCGCCGCGGCCCCCGCCGAAGAGCAGCGCGAGCTGTCCCGCGCGGCCACCGCCGCCGAACGCCGCGAAGAGGCTCTGCGGATCGAGCGGTGGAGCGCCCTCGCCGCCCGCGCGGCCTCCCGCCGCGGCGACGCCCGGCGCGCCACCGGGAAGCATGCCGCCGACGCCGCCCCGGCCTCCCGCGGGCGTCATCTGCTCGCCGGGCCGCTCGACGAATCCGCCGCGGCCGCCACGGCCGCCGCCGCCGAATCCGCCGGGGAAGAGCCCCATGATGCCTTCCGGGCTCGCGATCGCCGCGCGAATGCGGTCCACCGTTGCCTTCGGAAGCGTCCCGGCCTTCTCTACGGAATCGAGCATCGCCGCGATCATCCGCGCGCTCCTGATTGAATCGCGCACGCCGGCCGGTGAGAGCGCGACCGTGGGCGGCGCCTTGCCGCGGAAGTTCCATACGACGCGCTGGATGCCCGCGGCGCCGGAGCCGTTCAGCGTGGCCAGCGTGTCGCCGCTCGCGTCCTGCACGATGACCTTGAGCGGCGCCACGGACTGCGCGACGCGGTACACGATCTCCGCGCCGAGCCCCGGGCTCGGCGCCTCGAACAGCTTCTGCCCGACCGACTCGCCGTTGTACGGCTTCTCGCCCCACTGATAGGCGGTCTTCGGCTTGAAGAGATGCAGCGGCTTCGCCGCCACCTGCGCATTCCACTGCTCGAGCGGCGCGATGTCCACGATCCAGAAGCTCCGGCCGTGCGTCGCGGCGATGAGCTCGCCGTCGCGCGGATGGATCTGCAGGTCCATCACCGGCGTCGAGGGCAGCCCGGTCATGAACTTCTGCCAGCTCTGCCCGCGGTTCGTCGAGACGTACGCGCCCACGTCGGTGCCGACGAAGAGCAGGTCGCGGTTCTTCGGGTCCTCGCGCACGACGTACGCGTAGTCGGGGCCACCCGTCGGGAGATTACTCGCGATGGACCTGAAGGTCCGCCCGCCGTCGCTCGTCGCCAGGACGTACGGCGTGAAATCGTCCCGGCGGTGGTTGTCGTACGTCACGTAGAGCGTGAGCGAGTCGAAGTGCGAGGGCTCGATGCGGGACACATAGGTGCCCGCCGGCACGCCCGTGACGTTCCTCGTCAGTTCGATCCACGCGCCGCCGTCGCTCCACGAGATCCAGAGGCGGCCGTCGTCCGTGCCGGCGTAGAGGATGCCCGGGCGGACCGGCGACTCGTTGAGCGACACGATCGTCCCGAACGTCTCGGCGCCGGTCGCGTCAATCGTGATGCCGCCCGTCGTCCGCGTCGAGACGCGAAGCTTCATCGTGTCGGCGTACGAGAGGTCGGGCGAGATCGGATACATGTCGCTGCCCATCTTCGTGGACTTGAGCACGCGATTCGCGCCGAAGTACAGCACCTCGTGATTGTGTTTCGAGATGAAGAAGGGCGTGTTCCAATTCCAGCGCATGTCGAGTTCCACGGAGTCCCGCTTCTGCTGCGCGCGGAACGTGTCCACGCGCCGCTTCTCCGCAGGCACGAGCGCCCTCGTCGTGTCGGGCCACTGCACGACGACCGAGTCCTCCCACTGCAGATACTTCGGTCGCCACGCGGGCTTCACGAGCCCCGTGCGCTCGCCCGTCGAGACGACGAAACGGCCGATGTTCCCGCCCTGCGATTCGCCGTAGATGATGTCGGGATTCACCGGGTCCTGCGCGGTCACGAAGCCGTCGCCGCCGTTGAAGGTGAACCACATCGAGTTCGTGATGGAGCCGGCGCGGCGGCGGCTCGGCCCGCACCACGAGCCGTTGTCCTGCGCGCCGCCGCAGACGGTGTACGGCACGGCCATGTCGTACGAGACGTTGTAGTACTGGCCGACCGGGAGCTGGTTCATCGCGTCCCAGTTGCCGCCCGCATCCCAGGTCTGGGCGACGCCGCCGTCGTTGCCGACGACGATGTGCGACGGATCCTTCGGGTCAATCCACATCGCGTGATGGTCCACGTGCACGCCGACGGTCGCGTTGCCCGCGGTCCTCCCGCCGTCCCACGAGTACTTGATCGGCGTGCTCGACCAGAAGACGTGGTTGGGATTCACCGGGTCCACCCGCACCTGCGAGTAGTAGAAGGGGCGCGTGTTCTCGTCGCTCATCTTCGTCCAGGTCTTCCCGCCGTCCTCCGAGCGGTAGAGCCCGCTCGGCGATTTCTGCGCCCGCACCGTGGGATCCTTCTTCGGGTTCGGCGCGGTGTCGGCCTCGACCATCGTGTACATCACGTCGGGGCTCGAGGGCGAGATGGCAATCGCGATGCGTCCCTTCATCGTCTCCGGGAAGCCATTGCCCTTCACCTCGGACCACGTCTCGCCGGCGTCGCCGCTCTTCCAGAGCGCGGAGCCCTTGCCGCCGGAGTAGAGGAAGTAGGGGCCGCGCACGCGCTGGTAGCTTGAGGCCCAGACGATGTTCGGTTCACGCGGGTCGAGGGCGACATCCACGAAGCCCGTCGAGTCGTTGATGAACTTCTTGAGCTGCCAGCTCGTGCCGCCGTCGGTGGTCTTGTAGAGTCCGCGCTCCTTGTTGGCGCCCCAGGCGTGGCCGAGCGCGGCGAGGTAGACGATGTTCGCGTCGCGCGGGTGCACGACGATGCGGCCGACGTGCTGCGTCTCCTTGAGGCCGACGAACGCCCAGGTGCGACCGCCGTTCGTGGACTTCCACACGCCGTTGCCGGGCGAGATCGAGTTCCTGCTGTTCGGCTCGCCGGTGCCGTAGTACACGATGCTGGTGTCGCTCGGCGCGATGGCGAGCATCCCGCCGGACGAGACGCGCTCGTTCTCGAAGACGGGGCGGAACGACGTTCCGGCGTTGGTGGTCTTCCAGACGCCGCCTCCGGCGGTCGCGACGTAGAAGGTGCGCGACGGCCAGGGAACGCCCTGCACGTCGGTTACGCGCCCTTGATGGTTGGCCGGGCCGATGTGGCGCCAGCGGAGGCCGGCGAGCGTGAGAGAGTCCGGCTGTTGCGCGGCGAGCGCGACGGGAAGCGCGGCGCCGAAGACAAGCGCGCGCGCGAGGGGATGGTGGTGACGCATTGGAGGATGAGAGAGGGGGGAGAAACCTCCGGGACGCTCAAGATGCGAAGGCGTTCCGAGCGTCGCCAGTCTCAGGCCACGGGCGGCGCGCGATCGTCCGGCGGCACGAAGTTCGAGAGGAAGAGCCGTTCCTCGGGCGTCAGGCTCGCCAGTCCCGTTTCGTTGATCTTGTCGAGAATGCGGTTCACCTCGTCGCGGTTCAGCTCGTGGACCTTCTGCATGTCCACGCGTTTCCAATTGGTGAGCACGCGATCGCCGGTGCCGCCGATCGAGCGCTGGCGGAAGCGCTTCCGCCGGCGCTCGGGATCAATCGCGCGGAGGTAGAGGAACGCGCCCGCGTAGCCGCCCAGGTGCGCGAAGTCGGCGACGCCGCCGCGCGAGCCGGAGAAGCCGCTCCAGAGCGCGAGCACGGTCGTGATCACCACGAGCCAGCGTGCCTGCACCGGGAGGATGCCCCAGATGAGGATCTGCGCGTGCGGCCAGAAGGTCGCGAAGGCGAGCATCACTCCGAAGATCGCGGCCGATGCGCCGACGATCGCCGCGTAGGGCGCGAGCAGGAACGAGAGCACGCCCCCCGCGACGCCGCTCACGAAGTAGAGCTGCACGAAACGCCGTGAGCCGAGCCGCTCCTCCACCCGGGGTCCGAAGAAGTACAGCGCCAGCATGTTGAAGAGCAGATGCATCAGGCCCCCGTGGAGGAACATGTACGTGACGAGCGTCCACGGCCGAACGAGGGCGAGCCGCGGAACGAATACGAACGCGTTCACGAGGCCCGGCGAGAGCATCTGCAGGAAGAAGGCGCCGATGTTCGCGAAGAACAGGCGCGAGACCCACGGCGTCACGCGAGCGTTCCTACGGCTTCGCGGGGTCGTCGCGGTGGAGCGCGAGGAACTGCTCGCGCAGGCGATCCACCTTCGGCAGGTGGTGAATCACGATGCAGAACTCCGTCGGGTGGTGGGTCGCATAGTCCTGGTGATCCGCCTCGGCGGTGAAGAAGGCGTCGAGCGGGAGGTCGGAATCGTGCCACGGATTCTAACACGAGTGGGAACCGTGCGCTCGCAGATCTCCGCGTCGCCCTTCGACGCGCATCGGCTGCCCGCTACGGCACCACGCCTGGCATCGCGCGGGGAATCCCGATCTCCTCCGGCGCGGGCAGGGTCCGTGTCCGGGCCCATTGTGCGCGGGCCTGGTTGACCTTGTCGAGCCGCTGGATCCAGAGCTGCGCCGCGAGGTCGTAGCGGTTCAACACGTTCATCAGCCAGTACGGCCGGTTCTCGGCGCGCCAGCTCTTCTCGTACAGTTCCCGGCCGAGCACGTAGCCGTCGCGGAGATCCTGGGTGCGGGAGTTGATGCTCGAGGCGATCTCGCCCAGGTCGTGGCCGGGGCTGGCGCCCTTCGCGGCGGAGTCGGTGGCCGCCGCGTACAGGCGGACGATTTCGTCGGCGAGCTGGAACTTCATCCCGATGAAGTCGAGGCGGCGCGCGCCCGCCTCGGTGGCATCGAGGACGTCCGGCTCGCGGAGTGCACTCACGCCCGTCGCCTTTCCGCCGGAGCGTACGCGCGCCACTTCACGCGCCTGGGCGATGAGCACCAGCGCCGACTCGGCGAGCACGCGCATCTCGCGCGAGACGACGCGGATCCGCTGCGCTCTGAACTGCCCTTCACTCGTGTACGGGTCAACCCAATAGAGGGAGTTCGAGCCGTCGCCCAGGCCCGCACTGGCGAGGAGCGCGTGCGCCTGGGAGAGCTTGAGTTGCGCCTGGTCGATCTTCCCCGTCGCGTCGCCGTGGAACTGGAGGCCGTAACTCCGCTGGAACTCCTCGATGGGCGATTCTCCGTTCTGCCAGCTCGCGGCGGCGCCGAACAGGACGCCGTACCACTGCTGGTTGAAGAGCGCTTCGCCGTCGTCGTCCCAGCTCGTGTTGAGGAGGCCGGTGGAGCCGAGCCGCTGTCCTTCGCGCGCCATCGCCTGGATGTTGCGGAGCGTGACGTCGTTGTTGGGGAAGACGCGATTCCAGCCATTCACGCCCGGGGAGACCCACGTCTCCATTCCTGCGTCCACGTAGGTGCCGAGCAGGCGCGAGGGATTCGGGTTCGCGCCGTAGCCCCACGCGACGGCGATGAGATCCTTCGGGAGCGACTTCACGAGTGCCGGCGAGCCCTGCGCGATGTCGCCCCAGAACAGGAAGCGCTTCTTCGTGTAGCGGAGCGCGCCCTCGATCTGCTTGAGGAAGTCAATGTAGACAGGGCCGAGCGAATCGCGCTGCACGCGGTCCCTCGTGCGGCCGAGGCCGAGTTCGAAGGTCTCGTCGGCTCCCAGGTGGACGAACTTCGAGGGAAACAGCGAGTCGATCTCGGCGAACCACTGCTTGATGAGGTCGAGTGAGCCGGGCTGACCCGGCGCGAGCACGTGACCGTGCGGCGTCTCGGCGAGATGATCGTAGAGGTCGTACTTGAGGACGTGGTGGAGATGGCCGAAGGCCTCCTGCTCGGGGATGACGTCCACGTGATAGCGCCTGGCGTAGGCGACGAGTTCCCGGACCTGCTCGCGCGTCATCGCGCCGCCGGGCGGGGCGATGAGGGGATTCGAGTTGTAGGCGAGCGTGTGCTCGAAGTAGGGGGAGTAGACATTGAGCTTGTAAGCGGCGAAGGTGCGGATCTGTTTCTTCTGGTAGTCGAGTGTGGGGACGGGGCCGCGGGAGAGGTCGTCGTGGAGCCCGCGGTAGCGCATCGCGGGCCAGTCGCGGATGACGCCGGTGTGGATCCGGGCGTCGGGCCCGTCGGTCCGGATGAGCTGCTTGATGGTCTGGGCGGCGTAGAAGATGCCGGCGCTCGTGCTCGCGATCGCGACCGTGGCGTCCCCGGTGGTGATGAGCACGTACCCCTCGGGCTTCATCGCATCGTCGAAGGAAAGCCTGGAGTTCTTCAACGCGCGCTGTGCGACCGGAGATTCCAGGCGCGCGAGCGTAATCCGGAAGCGGCCCGTGGCCGTCGGGCCGATCGCCGGCTTGAGTCCGCGGCCCCTGAGCGCGTCGGCGAGCTCTCGGGCCGTGAAGCGATCCTCGTCGCTCGTGCCCGAGACGACGACGATGGACCTGGGGAGCGTGGCGAGGCCGCCCGTCGAGATCTCGCGGGGCGCGGGGATGAGGTGAGGGTCGGGGGCGGGCGATTGCGCCCAGGCGAGGGGCGCGGCGAGGGGCGCGGCGAGGGGCGCGGCGAGGCCGCACGATGCGACTATACGACGAAGCGCGACCATGGGAGTTCGGGCGCCGCCGCCTACACGCCGCTCGCCAGATACTTCCGGATCGCTCCCACGGTGCGGTCCATCTCGTCCATCGTATTGTAGAAGTGCGGCGAGACCCGGAGCCCGGGGCGATCCTGGCTCGCGCGCACGGTGCAGACGATGCGCTCCTTCTGGGTGAGCGCGGCGCCGAGCCGGCGGGGATCGAGCGCGCCCGGCCTGAAGATCACGATCGCCGAACTCAGGGCGGGATCGGTGTGGGTCCACATCGTGATGCCGTCGAGCTTCCCCAGCTCCGTAACGAGATGCTGCGCGAGCGCGCGTGAACGCTTCTCGATCATCGCGCGGCCGATCGTGCCCTGGAACTTGAGTCCTTCCACGACCGCCGCGATGGACGCGTCGTCGCGCTGCCCCTCGCCCTCGAACTGCCGGGAGATGCCGACGGCGCCCGCGTACACGCCGTACACGCTCGGGAAGATCCTGTCGTGCACCGTCTTGTTCACGTAGAAGAGTCCCTTTTCCTTCGGTCCGCACGGCCACTTGTGCATCGAGCCGGTGAAGAAGTCCGGCTGCATCGCGGCCAGGTCCAGATCGAGGACGCCGAAGGTCTGTGCGCCGTCCACGAGCGAGAAGGCGCCGCGCTCGCGGGCGAGCTTGCACAGCTCGGCGGCGGGGAGGAGGTCGCCCGAATTGCTGCTCACGTGCGAGAAGGCGAGCACTCTGGTGCGGGGCGTCATCGCTTTCGTGAAGAGGGCGACGTAGCCATCGGCGCCCGGGTGGGGGCTCACGACGGGCACGGTCACGACCGTGAAGCCGAACCGCTTCGCCTTCTCGGTCCAGGCCCTGAGGTTGCTCGGGTGGTTGTCGGCCCACACCACGACTTCGTCGCCCGCGCCCAGCGGGATTCCACTCGACACGAAGTTGTTCCCTTCCGTCGTGTTGCGTGTGAGCACGATCTCTTCGGGCGTCACGCGGAGCGCCTCGGCGAGCAGCTTTCGGGCTTCCTCGCGTCCCTTCATCAGTTCCGAGCGCACTTCGGGGGAAGGGTTCGCCTCGTACGCGCGCACGTTCCGCTCCAGCGCCTCGATCGCGGGGAGCGATGTGGGGCAGAGGTTGGCGGCGTTGAGGAAGCCCAGGTCGCGCGGAATGAGGAAGCGCGAGCGGACTTCGTGCCAGAATTTCTCGTCGGGCTCGGCCGGCGTCGGCGGAAGCGGCGCGTTGGTGAGGCCCCATTCCTCGAGCGTCCGTGTGCGCTCGGCGAATGCGCGCTCGGGGATCAACGCCGCCGAGCCGGTGAATGCGAGGAAGCGGGCGAAGTCGCGGCGGGAGAGCGCGGTCATCTGACCTCCAGACGTTGACCGAAAACTACGGCGCGCGCAGATCGCGCGCGAACGCGCGGCGATCCGTCATGGTGCGCGCAGCGCGGCCGTGAGGTCCTTCACCGCGTATACGCGCCCGGCGCGGATGACCGTCTCGAGCTTGCCGAGATCGGCCACGCGCTCGTGCGGCTTGCCGTTGACGATCACCAGGTCGGCGACCTTTCCCGTCGCGATGCTGCCGTAGTCCCGGTCGTCCTGCATCACACGCGCGGCGACGATCGTCGCGATCTGGAGCACTTGCGGCGCCGGGATGCCCGCCTGCTCGTAGAGCGCGAGCTCGCGGTGGTACGTCGTGCCGGCGCCGTTGTCGGTGCCCGCGACGAGGGTGACGCCGCCGTCGTAGAGCCGCCTGATGAGCCGGAGGTAGTTGCTGTCGGCCTTCGAGAGATTGGCCGACGGCCCGCCGCCCACCGCCGCGCCTCCGCCGCCGATCCAGATGTTGAACGTCCCGTCAATCACGGTGCGGTGATCGCGCAGGAGCGCGATCAGCGTGCTCATCTCGGGACCGTCCACGTTGACGTTCGGCGCCACGGCGGTGGCGACGGCCGAATAGGGGCGCATCGTCGGGACGTAGAGCGAGTCCTGATAGAACGTCGAGAAGAGGAACGCCGCGTGCTGGATCTCGTCGAAGCCGAGGAGTACCGCGGCCGGGACGCTGAGGCCGCGCGGCACGTGGCCGCTCAGGCGCATCCCGCGCTTGTGCGCCTCCTCGGCGATCGTCGGGACGAGGTCCGGGTGCACGAGGTTGTAGAGCTTGATCTGCTTGTAGCCGAGCGAGTCGTAGCGTGCGACCCACGCGCGCGCCTCGGTCTCCGTGCTCACGAGCACCTCGCTCGGCCCGGCCCAGCGCTCGGGTCCCTCGATGAATCCGGCGAGGATCATTCGTGGCGACGCGAGCCGGCCGGCGCGTTCCCGGTCGCGCTGCGACACGGCGACGTCGAGATCGGCGGCGACGTCACGCGCCGTGGTGATCCCCTGCGCGAGCTGGCTCACGCTCCCCGAGGACTGGCTCGTGACCTGCACGTGCGTGTGCATCTCCCAGAGGCCCGGGACGACGGTCTTGCCGAGCGCGTCAATCACCGTCGCGCCCGCGGGGACGGGCACGGAGTCCGCGGGCCCCACGGCGACGATGCGATCGCCACGCACGACGATCGTGGTGCGCGGCGCGACGATGCCGCGCTCGCTGTCGAAGAGGTCGCCGTTCCGGATCACGAGGGCGCCGTTCACCGGCGTCGTGAGCCGCCTGGCGAGCGCTTCGGCCCGGGCATTGCGGTACCGGATCTCGGCCGCGCGGAGCGCGGGGAGCGCGCGCTCGGCGCCCGGCCGCACCGTGATGAACCACGCGGCGCCGGTCGCGAAGAGCGCATCCCGGTCGTCGAGCCAGATGCCGTTCGGGGCGTTCGGATTGGCGCTCGAGATCATGGCGAGGCGCACACGCTGGCGGCCGCGGCTCGTGGTCACGGTCGTGTCGGCGACGATCTCGAGCCGGGCGGTCGCACCGCCCGGGAGGATCTTCGCCGACTTCCCCGGCTGCCTGAGGAGGAAACGCGCGAGCATCGCCTGCTCCCAGGGCGTCCCGCCGCCGCGGAGACTCACGTACCCGCCCTGCTCGATGCGCACTATCGTCGTGCCCGGCGCGCCGCCGCGACCGCCCCCGCCGGCGCCGCCCGCGCCGCCGCGGCCGCGGCCGCCGAACGTCGTCCATCGCGCGGAATCGCCTTTCACCTCGAAGCGCTCGCTCGGGTCGCCCGCGCGACCGTCGGCCCCGATGGGACGCGACTCGCCGCCCAGGACGTCGCCATTCGGCGCGAGACGATAGCGCGTCTCGAGGCGCGTGCCGCGGTTCCGGTCCACGAAGATGTAGCGGACGACGAGCGAGTCGCCGTTCCGGACGACGACGAGGTCGCCCGCGGGACGGCCGTGGTTGAGGATGACCCAGGTCGTGGAGTCGCCGGCGACGGGAATCGCCGCCAGGCCGGCGGCGGGCGCCAGCAACGCGCCCGCGACGAGCGCGGCCGTTCCGCGCACGCGTTTGAGTCGGATCATCCTGCCACCTCCCGCGAGTTCGGCGTTCGCGCGATCGCCGGCGCTCTCACTTCGCCACCGGCCCGATCGCGTCCCACAGCTTCGGGTCCTCGTCGCCCAGTTTCCAGACCGAGTAGCCGCGCAATCCGTACTTGGTGACGAGCGCGAGCTTCGCGGCGAACGCTCGTGCGTCCTCGATCCAGAGATGCTGGAAGACGCCCTTCTCGTCCCACAGCGCGAACGGCGCCTTCTGCACGTCGTCCCACGCGGGCTCCACGCCGCTCCGCGCGAGAATGCTCTCGGCAAACGCGTAGGAGATGTCACGGCCGCGCATCCGCGGTCCGCTCTTCTCGTCGTACGCCGGATACCACCAGTCGGAGTAGGCGGGAATCCCGAGCGAGATCTTCGACGGCGGCACGCCAAGCGAGAGCACGTACTGGAGGGCCTCCTCCATCCACGGATAGCCGGCGACGGGGCCGGCGGGCGAATTCCCGGTGTGCTGGGCGTACGTCATGTACGAGAGGAAATCGAGCGTGTCCGCGAGCGCCTTGTAGTCGTACGCCGCGCGCCAGTTCTCGAAGATCCAGCGGTGGTAGCTGGTCGGGCCCGGGTCCTCGCCGGTGCGCGGCACGACGGCCGCCGAGAGCGTGCAGCCGGCGCGGTGCACGGAGTCCACGGACTCACGCACGAATGCGGTGAGCGCCGCCTTGTCGGAGACGTGGACGTTCTCGATGTCGAACTGGATGCCGTCGAAGCGGTGGTCACGGCAGAGCGCGGCGAGACTGCGAACGGCGCGACGCCGCGCATCGGGCACGGTGAGCACGCGATGGATCGCCGGCTGGTCGAAGCCCGGGTTCATCACGAGCGGCACGAGCTTCACCCGGTTCGCGCGCGCCGCGTCGATCACGCGCCGGTCCACGCTTCCCCGGATGACGCCGGTGCTGTCGAGCGTGAACACCTGAGGCGAGACGATCGAGATCCGGCCGGCGTGCGCCAGGAATCTCTGCACGCTCTCCTCGCTGCGCACGGAGTACCAGAGCGCCTCCGGGACCTGCGGGGCGGCCGCACGCGTCGCGGCCGCGAGGAGAATGGCGGGGAGCAGCCCCGGGAAGGATCGCCGCATGTTCCTTCCACGTATATCGTTCAGGGGCGTCGAAGTCCATACCGCATCACACGCGACGACCACCACCTATCCGGAGGACCGGTCCATGGCGGAAAGCGTCTACAAGGTGATCGAGTTGGTCGGCACCAGCACGGAATCGTGGGAGAAGGCGGCCACCGCGGCGGTGAGGCGGGCGGCGCAGACGCTGCGCGACCTGCGCGTGGCGGAAGTGTCCGACCTCGACCTCGTGATGAAGGACGGCAAGGTGCAAGCCTACCGGGCGAAAGTGAAGGTGTCCTTCAAGTACGAAGGCAAGTAGCGATCGCGGCACTCGGTCACGCGATGGAGTCTCGACCGAACGACGATCCGGCGCTCGACGCGCTTCGCGCCCGACTGGCCGCACTGGACGAGGAGCTGTTGAAGCTCGTCGCGCGACGGCAGGCGATGGTGACGGAGATCGGGCGGACCAAGGCGGCGGCCGGCCGGCCGACGCGCGACTTCGCGCAGGAGGCGGAGGTCATCGGCCGCGCGCGCCGCGCCGCCGCCGCGCAGAACGTGAGCGCCGAGCTCGCCGAGGAGCTGCTCCTGCTGCTGATTCGCGCCTCGCTCACCGCGCAGGAGCGGGAGCGCGTGCAGGCCGGCGGTGAAGGCGAGGGGCAGCGCGCGCTGGTGATCGGCGGCGCGGGGAAGATGGGACGATGGATGGCGCGCTTTCTCGCGTCGCAGGGCTACGCGGTGGCGGTCGCGGATCCGGCGGGCCCCGCGGGCGAATTCCCGTTCGTGGACGACTGGCGGCGGTCGCCGCTGGACCACGACCTGATCGTCGTCGCGGCTCCACTCAGGGCATCAGGCGCGATTCTCGAAGAGCTGGCCGCGCGCCGCCCACGCGGCGTGGTGTTCGACATCGGCTCGCTCAAGACGCCGCTCAGACCGGGGCTCCAGGCGCTCGCGGACGCGGGAGTCAAGGTCACTTCCGTTCACCCGATGTTCGGACCCGACACGGAGCTGCTCTCGGGCCGGCACGTCATTTTCGTGGACGTCGGCGTTCCCGAGGCGACGCGGCGCGCGAAGGAGCTCTTCGCCTCGACGATGGCGGCGCGAGTGGAAATGGATCTCGAGTCGCACGACCGGCTCGTCGCCTACATCCTGGGGCTCTCGCATGCGCTCAACATCGCGTTCTTCACCGCGCTGGCGGAGAGCGGCGAGGCGGCGCCCAAGCTCGCCCAGCTGTCGAGCACGACGTTCGACGCGCAGCTCGAGGTGGCACGGCGCGTCGCGGCGGAGAACCCGCACCTCTACTTCGAGATCCAGTCGCTCAACGAATACGGCGGCGCAGCGCTTGGGGCGCTGGGCGAGGCGGTGGACCGCCTGCGCGCCGCCGTGCGCGCCGGTGATGAGCCGGCATTCGCGGCGATGATGCGGCGCGGCGAGGAGTACCTGCGGAGCGTGCCGCGGCGGTAACGGGGCGATCCGCCACGGCGCGCGGGATCGCGTCTCACCCTCCCGGCGACTTCACCTCGACGCCCGCCTCCTTCAGCGCCTTGAGCAGCGCCGGCAGCCGATCGGCCGCGACCTTGCCGATCCGCTCGCCCTGCTTCTGAACCTCCGCCGGCAGCACCTCGATCGTCTTCTTCTGCTCGCCGTTCGGGTTGAACGTCGCGGTGAGCATCTCGGTCGTGGTGCCGAGCCGCGCGGCGATGGTCTGATTCGGCTGCGTGGCCGAGGGCGCGTTCTGGTCGTCTTCAGCGCCCGCGCCGCCCGCGCCGCCCGCGCCGCCCGCGCGCGCGCCGGCTGCCGCCGGTGCGCCACCACGGCCGGCGCGCCCGCCCGCGCCGCCGCCCGCGCCGCCGCCCGCGCCGCCGCCCGCGCCGCCGCCACCTCCGCCGAAGCCGCCGCGTCCACCACCGGGTGGTCCGAGCTGTGCGACGATCTCGGCCAGTTCCTTCTCGACCGCGGCGATTTCCTTCTTTGTCGCCTCCGGCACCTTCGCGCCCGCCGAGTCCGCCGCGCGTTTCATTTCCGCGAAACGACGCTGCGCCGTGTCGAGCTGCGCCTGTTTCTCGCGCACGATGCGCTGCACCTTCACGATGTTGAGCCGGAACTGGTAGAGCTGCTTCAGTTCCTGGTCGCTCATCATCACCATCGGGTCCTTGCGCAGCACGAACGACTGCTCGAACGTGGTCGTGGCGCCCGTCCTGGGCGCGAAGGAGAGGCGCGCCTTGTACGCACCGGGGAGCGCCGGGAAGGTGTCGTCACCCGGCCCGCCGCCGCGTCCGCCGCGTCCACCACCGACGGCGGCGGTGTCGGCGCCGGCGGGACCGCCCGTGCCCGCGGCGCCGGCCGCACCGCGGCCGCCCTCGCCGGCGCGGCCGCCCGCCGCGCCCTCGCCGCCACGACCGCCCGCCGCGCCCTCACCGCCACGACCGCCGCCGCGTCCACCGAATCCGCCGCGACCGCCCGCCAGTGCGGCCTGCGCCGAATCGCTCAGCACGGGCCCGGTCAGTGGCGGACCGACGCGCATGTCCCACACGGTCCGGTAGAGCCCCGGCTGACGGCTCCCCGGCAGCTCGCGCACGACGGTGCCCGACGCGTCCACGATCGAGATCGTCGCCTTCGCGTCGGACGGGACGTTGTTCACGAGGTAGGCGATGCGCGCCCCCGCCTGCGGGTTCGGCGCCGCGAACCCGCTCGTTCCCATCCCGGAGTTCCGGCTCGTGTTCGGCTGGAAGAGCAGTTCGTCGCGAATCGAAAAGGCGAACGCGACCTGGGCCTGCCTCGCCTGCGCGAGGTGCTCGAGCGGCGTGATGTCGTCGAGGATGAAGATCCCGCGCCCGTGCGTGCCCGCGACGAGATCGTTCCACCGCGCCTGGATCTGCACGTCGTGCACCGGGACGCCGGGAATCCCGCTCTTCAACTGCGTCCACCGCAGGCCGCCGTCCACCGTGAAGAAGACACCGAACTCGGTGCCGGCGAACAGCAGATTGGGCTGGCGCGGATGCTCGCGGATCACGTGCACGGAGCCGCCGTCGGGGAGGTTCGCGGCGATCGACGTCCACGTGCGGCCATAGTCGGTGCTCTTCATCACGTACGGCTTGAAGTCGTTGCTCCGGTGGCCGTCGAACGTCGCGTAGATCGTCCCTTCGCTCGCGCGCGAGAAGACGACGCGGCTCACGAATGTCGTCTCCGGGACACTCGGGAAGCGGTCTGTCTTCGCCCACGTCCTGCCGCCGTCGCGCGTGACCTGGATGAGGCCGTCGTCGGTGCCGACCACCAGGAGGCCGGCCTTGAGCGGCGATTCGTCAACCGTGGTGATGTTGCTGAACTCCGCCGTCCCCTCGTGCCGCCCGAGCGCGGTGGAGTCGGGCACGGCACCACGCATCGGCAGCTTGTTGCGGTCAATGTTGCGCGTGAGATCCGGGCTGATGACCTGCCACGTGTCGCCGCGATCGGCGCTCCGGAAGAGGTGGTTCGCCGCGAAGTAGATCGTCTTCGCCTCGTGCCGTGACGGGACGATCGGCGCGTTCCAGTTGTAGCGGTGGCGCTCGCCCGGCTTCGGGATCGGCTTGATGTTCTTGCTCTGCCCGGTGCGCGTGTCGTAGCGCACCACGCCGCCGTTCTGCATCTCGGCGTAGACGAGGTTGTGGTCCCACGGGTCCGGCACGGCGAAGAATCCGTCGCCGCCGTGCGTGCGGTACCACTCGGCGTTCGACGGCCCGAAGGCGTTCCGCGTGCGGCTCGGACCGCACCAGGAGAAGTTGTCCTGGAGCCCGCCGCACACGTTGTAGAACGGCTGCGCGTCGTCCACCGCGATCGCGTAGAACTGTCCGGCGATGAAGTTCTCGACGTGGTCCCACGTGCGGCCCCTGTCCCACGTGATGTTGAGGCCGCCGTCGGTGCCGAGGATCATGTGCTCGGAACTCTCGGGATTGATCCAGAGCGCATGGTGATCGCCGTGGACGCCCTGTCCGGTGGCGAAAGCGGTGAAGGTCTTTCCGCCGTCCACCGACTGTTGCGACTGGGCGTTGAGGCGAATGACGTGCTCGGGATCGTTCGGGTCGCAGCGCACCTGGCTGTAGTACCACGCGGTGCCGTTGACGGGATTGGTCTGGCGCCAGGTCGCGCCGGCGTCGTCACTCCGGAAGATGCCGCCGGTCTGGCCCCGCGCGTGGATCGTGGCGTAGACGGTCGCCGGGCGCGAGCGGCAGACGCTCAGGCCGATGCGGCCGAGTTCACCGGTGGGGAGCCCTTCCTTCAGTTGGGTCCACGTGCGGCCCGCGTCCGTCGTCTTGAAGATCCCGCTCTCGGGGCCCGCGGGGAGGAAGCTGTATTCGCGCCGCTCGCGCTGGAGCGCGGCGGCGTAGAGCACATCGGGGTTTGCGGGATCCATCACGACTTCGGTGAAGCCCGTGTACTGGCTGATGTTCTTCGTGTTGGTCCAGGTGCGGCCGCCGTCGGTGGTCTTGTAGAGCCCGCGCTCGCCGCCCGGCGCCCAGAGGGGGCCGAGCGCGGCGACGTAGACGACGTTCGGGTCGCGCGGGTCCACGATGATGCGTCCGATGTGCTGCGACGCGGGCAGCATCGGGGCGCTCCAGGTGCGGCCGCCGTCGGTGGACTTGTAGACGCCGGTGCCCCACGACGAGCTGCGCATGTTGTTCGGCTCGCCCGTGCCGACCCAGACGATCTCGGAGTTGGAGGGTGCGACGGCGACGGCGCCGGTGGAGCCGGTGCGCACGGAGTCGAAGACGGCGGTCCACGAGACGCCGGCGTTGGCGGACTTGTAGACGCCGCCGGTGGCCGTGGCGATGTAGATGACGGTGCCGAGCCGGCCGCCGCGTGAGGTCCGCGGATTCTCGGCGACGGCGATGTCGGCCACGCGGCCGCCCATCAGCGCGGGGCCGATGGAGCGGAGGGCGAGGGCGCGGACGAGGAGCGAGTCGGGCGGGAGGCCGGCGGGGGTCTGGGCGAGCGCGGTGGTGGCGAGCGCCGACGCGGCGGCGAGCGTGATGAGCGATCGGGACATGGCGGGTCGTGATGAGGGAGTGCGGGGCAGGCGCCCTTGCGCCCGCCCCGCACACCCTACGCGCGGCACCCGCTGTTCGCTAGGGCGGGCTGCGCCAGTCGCGCGGCCCCTGGGCGCGCAGCTTGGCCAGCTCCGCCTGTTGCTGCTCCGTGAGCTGATTCTTGATCCTCACGAGCAGGCCGATCTGGGCGCGCTTGATTTCGCGCTCGACGTTGAGGATCCGGTCTATCTGCTCGAGCACCTTGGCCTCGTCCACGGTCGTGGCCTGGAGGAGCTTCTGGAGCTTTTCTCCCTCGCCGCTCAGCCGCCATTGCGCGTCCACGAACTTCCCCTGCGCCTCCTTGATGGCGTCCTGGATGGCGGCGCGCGCGCGGTCGGAGAGGTTGAGCTTCTGCTGGTGCGCCATCACGAGTTCGGGCGGGAACACGAAGCGCGCGAACGGGTCGTCGGCGGGGCGAGTGCCCTGGCCGGGCGCCTGCGCGCGCGCGAGCGGCGCGGAGCCGGCCCCGAGGCTGAGGCATAGCGCGAGCGCCAATCCAATCAGCGTCTTCTTCATCGTCAGGCTCCTTTCGGTTGGGCCGGCGTCGCGGTGAGCCGGTCGAGGATCGAAGCGTCGAGGGTGGGCGGCGAGCGCAGCAATTCGGCGCCGGGGGTACGAAGGAGGCTCGCCGTGGGTGAGGTCCACGAGGTGATGGTCGGCGGGGCCGCGAGGCCGACCGTGAGCAGTGGCGGCGCGGCACCTTGCGCGTCGTCGTCGTCGGTGAACGATCGGTAGAGCGTGACGCTCACCGCGAGCACGACTCCGGCGGCGGCCAGCTTGAGCGCGACCGCGAGTCGCGGTCGTGGTCGCGTGTGCAGGCGAGCGGCGGCACCATCCCACAGTGCGCGGAAGGGCGGCACGGTGCCGCGCTCCGCCTCCCGCAGCTCGCGGATGCGCTCGCGAAGCTCCCGCTCACGATCGCCCGATCTCACGGCCGCTCCTCCAAGGCCAGCAGGTCGGCCAGTCGCTCCTTCCCGCGCGCGTAATGCGTGCGAGCGCTGCCGACCGAAACGCGCATGACGGCGGCGGCTTCTTCGATGGTCATGTCGTGGTAGAAGACCAGCTCGAGGACCTCGCGCTGCCGCCCGGAGAGCCGCTGGAGCGCGGCGCGCACGCGCTCGCGGCGCTGCGCGCCGTTGGCGGCTGCGTCGGGCGCGGGTTCGCTCGCGGGAACGGCGGCCGCCGCGCTCTCGTGGAAGAACCGGAGCGCGCGCACGCGGCGCCGCCGCTCATCCTCCCGCGCGGTGCGGCGGATGACGCCGAAGAGCCAGGTCTTGAGGCTCGAGCGGCCGTCGAACCGCGCGCGTCCGTCGAGAATCTTGAGATAGGTAGTCTGCAGCACGTCGCCGGCCCGGTCGTGGTCGCGCGCGCAGCACGCGAGCGCCCAGCCCCAGCTCGCCGCGTGCAGCCGCTCCAGTTCGTGTTCCAGCTCGTCGTGTTCCATAGGTGGTGGCCGATGCTGGAACGTACGGACATCAGTGGCGGGGAGTGCCGCATCCATATGACGGCGGCCGGGACGTGTGCACACCGCACGTACCCGCTCTTGTGCGCGGTCAGACAGTATGCGAGAGTCCGGGCGCGTCGCGAGGTCGCCAGCCTCGCTTCATCGAGCAAGTTCGCCGCGGATAAGCCCGACACTCACGCCTCCGAGAGGCAGCATGCCACGGAACGACCAGGCACGGGCACGGAACGGCGCCGTCACGGCTCGCCGGGCTGGAGCGGGATCTCGCCATCGTGTGGTCTGCTGAAGCACTGGCCGCGGCGAGCGCCGCCCACGTGGCGCTGGTCACCTTCGCGGTGGGCTTCGTGAGCGGCCTCGTGCCGGTGCTGAACATCGAGGTCTATCTGCTGGCGGCGGGGGTGTTCGTGCCGCGCCGGTTGCTGGCCGTCGTCGTAGCGGGAGCCGTCGCGGGCCACATGTGCGCCAAGACGCTTTTGTACCTCGCCGGTCGCGGCATTCTCCGCCTGCCGCTGCGCCGGGTCGAGGGCCGCGTGGACCAGTTGCGCGAGCGACTCGCGCGCCGCGCTTCGCCGCGATGACGTTCTCTCCGCAGTTCATCCAGGGGTTTGTGCCGTGGAGCTGAAGCTGCTCGTGGACTCGGCCGAGTTCTGGAGCACACTGGCCCGGGACCTGGCCGCCGCGCGCTCGAGCGTGCGGGTGCAGACGCTGTCCTACGAGGCCGACAGCGCGGGCACGCTGCTCGAGCAGGCGCTGCTGGCCTCGCCGGCCGCTGACCGCCGCCTGATCATCGACTGCTTCACGCTCCACGTGATCAGCGACCGCCTGCTGGTGACCCCGCGCAACCTGCTCGATCGCGGGCTGCGCGCCGAAGTGCGCGCGACCTCCGAATCGGTGCAGCGCCTCAGGCGAGCAGGGGTGGGCGTGCGCTTCACCAATCCCATCGGCCCCTGGCTCACCGGCGCGCCACAGCGCAACCACAAGAAACTCATGGCCGTGGACGGGCGCGCGGCCTATTTCGGCGGCATCAACTTCTCCGCCCACAATTTCGCCTGGCGCGATGTGATGGTGCGCGTCGCCGATGCGGACCTCGTGGCCCACCTCGAAGCCGACTTCGACGCCAGCTGGCATGGCCGGCACCAGAGTCGCGTTTTGCGCTTCAAGGACCTCGATATGCACATCCTGGGCGGCGCCGACAACGAGCGCGCCTTCAAGCCGATCCTGGCCCATCTCGCCGAGGCGCGCGAGAGCATCTTCGTCGAGTGCCCGTACCTGACGCCGCCGTTTTCCCACGCCCTCGTGGCGGCGGCGCGGCGGGGCGTGGACGTGACCGTCGTGACCCCGGCGAAGAACAACTTCAGCATGTACTACCACCACGTCCGCGGCTGCGGCGCGGTCTCCCCACTCCAGGTGCGCCTCTATCCCGGTCGCATGACCCACATGAAGGCCATGCTCGTGGACGGGCGGACGCTGATCGTGGGCTCGGCGAACTTCGACCTGTGGAGCTACCACTTCCAGCAGGAGTACGTGGCCGTCATCCGCGATCCTGCGCTGGTGGCCGATTTCCGCGCTCGCGTGGTCGAGCCTGATCTGGCCGTGTCGGCTCCACCGGACCGGCCGCATCCGGCCTGGAAAGGGCGGCTGGCCGACTGGCAACTTCGGGCGCTGGAGGCGATCACCCTGCGCTTCAGCCGTCCGAGAGCCGACGGCTCCTCGGCGGGAAGGGACCAGGCCGGTGATGCGACGGCGGGCGATCCCTCCGTCGCGACGCCGGGAGATTCGACGTCCTGACTTCCACGACGGCTCCTGCGCCCGCCCGTCACATCTTCGTGCCCTTCAGGTACTGATCGAACCACCGTCGCTCGTTCAGCATCCGGTGCACCACGTTCCAGTGTCCACTGATCCCGTGTGACTGGCCCGCATACTGGATCATCTTCGCGGGCACGCCGTTCTTCTGCAGCGCCTTGTAGAGCTGCTCGTTCTCGGAATACGGCACCCGCTTGTCCAGCTCGCCATTGATGAACAGCGTCGGCGCCTTCGCGCGATTCGCGTAGGTGATCGGCGACTGTCGAATCATGATCTCGCGGGCGCGGGGGTCCCACGGCGGGCCGAAGAACTCCGTCTCCTTGGTGCGCGAGATGTCGGCGTTGCCCCAGTCGCTGATCCAGTTCACGATGCCCGCGCCGGACGCCGCTGCGACGAAGCGGTCGGGATACTGCGTGATCAGCCAGTTGGTCATGAAACCGCCGTACGAGTGGCCGATGCTCGCGATGCGCTGCCGGTCGATCGGGTACCGCGCGATCGCGTGGTCAATGCCGGCCATCACGTCCTGGCCGTCCTTCGTGCCCCACGCGCCCCACGTGCCCCACAAGAATTGTTCCCCGTACCCCGTACTGCTCCGGAAATTCACCTCGAGCACGAAGTAGCCGTTCGCGGCGAAGTACTGGTTCTTGAAGTTGAAGCCATAGCCGTTCGCGCTGTGCGGGCCGCCGTGATTGCTCACGATCAGCGGGTAGGGTCCGCCGTCGGCGCGATACCCGTACGGGAGAAGGAGCCATCCCTCGACTTGCGTGCCGTCGGCGCTCTTGAAGAGCAGCCGGTCGGACTTGCCGAGTGCGACTTCGTTCGTGAACGGGTCGTGCACGCGCGTGAGCTGGCGCTCACCGGAGCCGTCAATGTTCGCGACGTGAATCTCCGACGGCGCCTCGTAGCGGCCGACCGTGAACGCCATCTTCGTGAGCGACTTGTCGTAGCTGAGGTCGCCCACGCGGCGCTCGCCCTTCGTGACCTGCTCCACCGGCCCTCCGCTCGGCGACACGCGGTGGAGATGCGTGGTGCCGCCGATGCCGCCGGTGAAGTAGACGTACCGGCCGTCCGCACTCCAGAACGCGCCGGAGGGGAGATAGTCCCAGTCCGCGGTGAGCAGGCGTTCCGCGCCGCCGCCCGCCGGGATGAGGACGAGGTCCGTCGCGCCGCCGTGGTCGAGTTTCTTCGCGATCACGACGTCGGTCCGGAGCTGGTGCGTCACGAGAATCCAGCGGCCATCGGGCGAGTAGCGCGCGCCGCGGTAGTCGTAGTCGGCATTCATCACCGGGTGGCTCACGCGGCCGTCGGTGGTCACCGCCCAGACCTCCGAACGCCCGTACGACCGTTCGTTGCGGTACAGCGAGTCGGCGGTGAAGAGCAGCGTGGTGCCGTCGGCGCTCCACTGCGCGCCGCCCGGGCGAAGCCCGAGCCGGGTCAGTTGCCGCTCGGCGCCGCCGCCGGCCGCCGCGACGAAGATCTCCTGCGGCGGGTTCACCTCGGGATCCACGCGGTTCGGCACCGGGAACGGCGCGCCGTCGGCGTGGAAGTTGAGCCAGTCGAACTGCACGCCCTTGAACCGTTCTTCGTGGCGCTTCTCGAAGTCGGATGCGAAGGCCTTTTCGCGCTTCACTGGTGGCACGTCGCGGACGGTCGCGACCCACTTGCCGTCGGGGCTCACGAGCGGTCCGGTTCCGCCGCCGCGTCCGCCTCGGCCGCCGCCACCCGCGCGGCCGCCGCGGCCACCGGCGCCCGCGGCCGGGACGGCGGCGCTGTCGAGCTTCTCGGGCGCGAGAGGATCGAGCACCCAGCCACGGTTCCCCGACGTGAAACGGAGCCGCCCGTCGTCGGTCCACGCGGGGCCGGTCGCGTCTGCGCCTTCGGGGCTCACGCGGCGTGCGTTCGTGGACCCGTCGGCCGGCACGAGCCAGACTTCGCCCGTGTTACCGTTGGTCTCCTCGACGCGGGTGCTCACGGTGAAGGATACCCACCGGCCGTCGGGAGAGAGGTTCACCGAGCCGATGGTCTTCACGCGGTAGTAGTCCTCGATCGCGAGTGGGCGGCCGGCCACGACGCCGGCGGTCCGGCCGGCGCCGGCTGGCGCCTGTGCGAGAGACGCGGCGCCGACTGTGAGGAGCATCAGGCACGCAACGGCGAGTGCGCGCGGCGGCGAGACAGCTCGGTGCTGACCGAGTCGTACCATGGCGGGCCTCCGATGTGGACGGTCGAGCGGCGACGATGCCCGGAAAGAGTTAACGCAACCGGGCGCGGCGTGCACGGTGTTCCCGCGACGGGCGCCGGCTGTGAGACACGCGGGACGGCGCGACGCGCGGTGGCCGCGGCCGGTGAGGACAATCATTATATGGGCACTTCATATGGGTACCTCAGCCCGAGTTCCGGACTTGGCCAGCGTTCGATACCGCTACGGCAGCGACCTCGATCTCGACGCAGTCATCGAGTTGTACGAGGCCTCGACGCTCGGCGAACGTCGGCCGGTGGGCGACCGCCGCGTGATGCGGGACATGCTCGAACACGCGAATCTCGTGGTGACGGCGTGGGAGGATGACGTGCTCGTCGGGATCGCGCGGACGATGACCGACTTCAGTTACGTGGGCTATCTGTCGGACCTCGCCGTCCGCGTGTCGCACCAGCGGCGGGGGATCGGCACGGAGCTGATCCGGAAGACCCGCGAGCGGATGGGCCCGCGATCGAAGCTCGTGCTGCTTTCGGCGCCGAAGGCGGTGGGATACTACCCGAAGATCGGCTTCACGCGGCACCCCAGCGCGTGGGTGCTCGATGCGTCCGACGCGTTTCCGGTCACTTCACCGGGCAGGTGAGAGGAGCCCCATGGGAACGAGAGACCCGCGCATTGACGCGTATATCGCCAGGGCCCGGCCCTTCGCGCGGCCGATTCTCACGCAACTGCGCGCCGTCGTCCATGCGGCGTGCCCCGACGTCGAGGAGACGCTCAAGTGGAGTTCCCCGGCCTTCATGTACAAGGGGATGCTCTGCGGGATGGCGGCATTCAAGGAGCACGCCACCTTCGGCTTCTGGAAGCACGCGCTGATCCTGAAGAAGGCCGACGACAAGTGGAACGACGCGATGGGGAGCTTCGGGCGGCTCACGTCGGTGAAGGACCTGCCGTCCAGCGCCGCGCTCACCGCGCATGTCCGGAAGGCGATGGCGCTCAATGATGCCGGCGTGCCGGCCCCGCACCTGGTGAAGCGGGCGAAGCGCAAGCCGTTGCCGGTGCCCGGCGACCTCAGGGCGGCGCTCGCGAAGAACACGAAGGCACGCACCACGTTCGAGGGTTTCAGCCCTTCGAACCGGCGCGACTACGTCGAGTGGATCGTCGAGGCGAAGGGCGCCGAGACGCGCGCGCGGCGTCTCGCCACCGCGATCGAGTGGATGGCGGACGGGAAGATCCGGAACTGGAAGTACGCGCGCTAGACGCGCACGCCCACCAACCCCCACGAGCATGCCGACGCCTTCCCCCCGTCCGCTCGAGCCGCATCGCTCGCACCGCCACGCGAAGCGCGCTTCGCGCTCCATTCCGGCGTCCGTCGCGACGTGGCACCACGACCGGCACGCCCGCCGCGCGGAGGTGCCGATCCGCTCGATGCACGAGATGACGCCCGCCGGCTTCTTCATCTGGCTCTGGGGCTGGATCAAGGCGACGGCATTTCAATGGAGGAAGGCGCCGTTCCCCACGCACCGGCAAGCGCCGAACAACGCGATCTACACGATCCCCGACGAGTGCGTGATCGGCATCGCCGCGGACTGGGGGAGCGGCACGGCGCCCGCGCTGCGCGTCGCCGAGGGGATCCGCTCGCTCGCGCCCGACGTCACGATTCACATGGGCGACGTGTACTTCTGCGGGGAGCCCGAGGAGTACGAGCGGCTCTTCATCGGAGAGCCGCCGGGGACCGACGGCAGTTGGCCGCGCGGCACCACGCGGCCCGCGCGCCCCACCGACGCGCTCCCCGCGTACGCGATGAACGGCAACCACGAGATGTGCGGCGGGGGCTACGGGATCTTCGAGCACGCGCTCCCCGCGCTCGGCCAGAAGACGAGCTACTTCGCGCTCGAGAACGCGTACTGGCGCATCGTCGCGCTCGACACGGGCTACACGACGCCGCCCAACGGCGTGATGCAGTTCTTCACCGACTTTCTCGCGAGGATCTCCAACGGACTCCCCCGCGCGAACCAGGAGTGGCTCGCGCAGTGCGTGTTCCGCGACCCGGCGGACAAGCGGCCCGTGGTGCTGCTGAGCCACCACCAGCCCCTGAGCGCGTTCGAAGCTGACTACCCCGTGCTCCGGCCGCAGCTCGCGCCCTTCCTCGACCGCGTGCTGCTCTGGTTCTGGGGGCACGAGCACCGGCTCGCGCTC
>DATEDF010000060.1:0-6751 GCA_035286465.1 Gemmatimonadaceae bacterium
CGGGATCAAGGTCCCGCGGGAGTACGGCGGGCTCGGGCTGTCGCAGACCTCGTACGTGAAGGCGATGGCGATGATCACGTCCCGGTGCGGCTCGCTCGTCGCGCTCGTCTCGGCGTCGCAGTCCATCGGCGTGCCGCAGCCGCTCGAGCTGTTCGGCACCGAGGCGCAGAAGCGGAAGTATTTCCCGCGGATCGCGAAGGGCGCGATCACGGCCTTCGCGCTCACCGAGGTGCACGTGGGAAGCGACCCGGCGAACATGAGCACCACGGCCACGCCCTCCAGCGACGGCAGGTTCTGGACGCTCAACGGGGAGAAGCTCTGGTGCACGAACGGCACGCGCGCCGACCTCTGCGTGGTGATGGCGCGCACGCCCGACCGGGTGGTGCACGGCACGCCGCGCCGGCAGATCACCGCGTTCATCGTCGAGACCGCGTGGCCGGGCGTCGAAGTGAAGCACCGCTGCCGCTTCATGGGGCTCCGGGCGATCGAGAACGGCTGGCTCGCGTTCCGGAACGTGCAGGTGCCTTCGGAGAACATCCTCTGGGGGGAGGGGAAGGGGCTCAAGCTCGCGCTCATCACGCTGAACACGGGGCGGCTCACGATCCCGGCGAGCGTGGCGGGCGGCGCGAAGGCGCTCGTGCGCGCGATTCGCGCGTGGGCCAACGAGCGCGTGCAGTGGGGCCAGCCGATCGGGCGCCACGACGCGATCGCGCAGAAGCTCGCGCGGATGGCGGCGAGCACCTTCGCGATGGAGTCCATCGCGCTCCTCTCGGCGGCGCTCTACGAGCGGGGCGGCTACGACATCCGGCTCGAGGCGGCGATCGCGAAGCTCTGGAACACCGAGGCGGCGTGGCGCGGCGTGGACGACGCACTCCAGATCCGGGGCGGGCGCGGCTACGAGACGGCCGACTCGCTCCGCGCGCGCGGCGAGAAGCCCGTGCCTGTGGAGCGGATGCTGCGCGACGCGCGGATCAACCTGATCTTCGAGGGGACGAGCGAGATCATGCGCCTGTTCATCGCGCGTGAGGCGGTGGACGCGCACTACGCGCTCGCGTTCCCGATCGTGGCGCCGGATTCGTCGCCGGCCACGCGCATCCGGGCGCTGCTCAGGGCCGCGCCGTTCTATCTCCGGTGGTACCCGGCGCGGTGGCTCCCGGGCGTCAGGCGCTACGGCGAGTTCGGCCGGCTCGCCCCGCACGTGCGGTTCGTGCACCGCGCGACACGCCGGCTGGGCCGCTCGCTCTTCCACGCGATGGTGCGGTTCGGGCCCGCGCTGGAGCGCCGCCAGATGGTGCTCTTCCGCGCGGTGGACATCGGCGCGGAGCTCTTCGCGATGAGCGCCGCGTGCGTGCGCGCGCAGATGCTCGCCACGAAGGACGGCCGGCCGGAGGCGGTGCAGCTCGCGGATGCGTTCTGCGTGGAGTCGCGCGCGCGGATCGCGCAGCTCTTCCGTACGCTCCACGGCCCGCACGACCGGCAGCTCTACCAGCTCGCGCAAGCGGTGCTCCGCGGCGAGCACGCGTGGCTCGAGAGCGGGATCGTGGATGAGGAGAGCTACCCGTCGGCGCAGCCGGCGCGCTTCGGGCGAAGGGAGCCCGCGGGCATCGCGTAGTCCGGCCTGGTGAAACGTTCGCCGGCCCGAACTACGCCACGCGCTCCCGCCGGAACTGGAGTATCACCACGGCGGCGACGATCATCGCCCCGCCCAGCACAATGCCCGGCGTGACCGCCTGCGCGAGCACCAGCGCGCCAAGCACCGCCGTGAGAAAGGGCTCGACGGTCGAGACGATGGCGGTGCGCACGGGCCCCAGCCGCATCAGCCCCATCAGGAAGAAGACCGAGGGAAGCACCGTGCTGAAGATCGCGAGCGCGAGGATCGCCGACCACGCGGTCGTGGTCATCGCGCCGGTCATCGTCCCGCCGCCGACGGCGAGCAGCACGAAGCCGATCGCCGAGCCGATCTTCCCGTAGGCGCTCGTCACGACCACGGGGTGCGTCTTCTGCATCCGCTGCAACGTCGGAATGAACACGCCGTAGATCGCCGCGGCGCCAAGCGCGAGCGCGACGCCCTGCCACGCGAACCCCCCGGCGCCGGGCGCGCCCGCGATCAGCACGACCCCGGCAAAGGAGAGCGCCAGCGCGAGCACCCGGCGCGCCGTCAGCGCCTCCGCGCCGCGCACGGTCTGCACCAGCGTCACCCACGACGGGTACGTGTAGAAGAGGAAGGCGAGGGTGGCGACCGGGATGAACCGGAGGCTGGAGAGCGCCATGCCGACGAAAAGCGTCTGCCCGCCGCCGCCGATGACGATCCACGCGAGTTCCTCGCGACGCGGCAGGCGCGCGAAGCGCCGCACCCGGACGAAGCCGACCAGCAGCGCGGCGGCCAGCACGTAGCGCCACGCCTGCACGGTGAACAGCGCGACGCGCTCGTCTGTGGCGATCGTCGTCAGCGTACTCACCGCGCCGAACCCGAGCGCGGCGAGGAGCGTCCATGCCGTGCCCGCGCCGAGGGCCGGCGCCGTTTCGTGCCGGGGCGCCGCGCTCACAACAGCGTGCCGCGCAGGAGCACGAGCGCGACGCTGAAGAAGATCACGACGCCGGTCACGTCCACCAGCGTCGCGACGAACGGCGCGGACGCGTTCGCGGGATCGAAGCCGACCTTCCGGAGGAAGAACGGCAGCATCGAACCGACCAGGGCGCCGAAAGCCACGACGCCGATGAGCGAGATGGCGACGGTCAGCGCCACCAGTGTGTGGTGCTCGCCGTAGTCGAACCCGATCGGGAGCGTGCCGATGCGCACCTTGCTGTCCCACATCCGCTGCCAGAGTTCGATCCGGAAGAACCCGATGACGGCGAGGATGCCGCCGAGCGTGAGGCCCGCCGGGAGCTCGCGCACCGCGACCCGCTTCCAGTCGCCGAGCCCGACTTCCCGCAGCGCCAGGGAGCGGATGATCAACGAGGTGCCCTGCGATCCCGAGTTGCCGCCCGCGCTGATGATGAGCGGCAGGAACATCGCGAGCACCATGGCCTTGCCGAGCTCGTCTTCGTAGTAGCCGAGGGCAGTGGTCGTGAACATCCCGCCCAGGAGCAGCACGATGAGCCACGGGGCGCGCTTCTGGATCATGGACCAGAAGCCCATCTGGATGTAGGGCTCGTCCAGCGCCTGCATGCCGCCCAGCTTCTGCACGTCCTCGGTCTGCTCCTGCTGGATCGCGTCAATGACGTCGTCCACCGTCACGACGCCGAGCACGCGGTCCCGGTCGTCCACCACGGGCACCGCGACGAGGTCGTACTCCTGCGTGACGCGCGCGACTTCCTCGCGGTCGGCGGTGGGCGCCACCGTGCGCACCTCGGTCCACGCGACGTCGGCCATGCGCGCCCCTTCGGGCGCGGCGAGCAGCTCGCGGAGCGAGAGGACGCCCTTGAGCGCGCCGGCGGCGTCGAGCGTGTAGACGGTGTTCATCGCCTCGCGGCGCCCGGCGCGCGCCATCTCGCGCACCTGCGAGAGGGCGGCCTCGACCGTCTCGGTTTCCGTGACCGAGACGAACTGCGTCGTCATCAGGCCGCCCGCGGTGTCGGGCTCGAACGCGAGGAGCTGCTCCGTCTCGCGGCGCGCCGGCCCCGGCATCGCCTCGACGATGTCTTCGGCGTGCTCCTCGTCAATCTCCTCGAGCGTGTCGGCCCGGTCGTCGGGCGTCATCTGCGCCACGAGGAGCGCGGCCTGCTCGGGGCTCATCGCCTCGAGCATCTCCGTGCGGCGCTCCTCCGCGAGGTACTCGAGGGCCGCGGCGGCGCGCGCCACCGGAAGGGCGGCGAGGAACACCGGGATCTGGCTGCGCGGCAGCCGCTCGGCGACGTCCGCCAGATCCGCCGGATGCAGCTCCTCCGTCTCGGCGGCCACCGCGCTCGGCTCGGTCTCGAGCAAGTCGAGGATGTCTGGCGCGAGGAGCGCGGCGATGGACTGCTCCTCGGGTCGCGTCGTCTTTCGCGTCATCGGTCAGCCCCCCGGTTGGCCGCCGGTTCTGACGGTGTTGTCGCTCGGTCTCGTGGTTGTGTCGGAAAGTAACGGCGCACCCGGCGAGCCAACACCCCGCGAGGAACAAACCTTTTTCGCGTGGACCGTGTCGAATCTCTCGAGCCCATTGTCGCGTAGTCCACCCGCGCCATCCGTTCCCCCGCCCGGAGCGCGCTGATCACGAGGCCTCCACCCGATGCTTCCAGCGTTGCTGCTCGCGTTCCACGCGGCGGTCACCCAGTCCGCGTCTGCCGCTCCGGTGGGGAAGAAGCCCGCGGCTCCCGAGCGTGCGCCCGCGCCGGCCGCGGCGAAGGCGAGCCGCGCCGCGCGCGCGCCCGTGCTCGACGGCAAGGACGCCGATGAGATCTGGCGTTCGGCAGAGCCGATCACCGCGTTCCGTCAGTTCGAGCCGGTCGAGGACGGCGAGCCGCCGATGGCCACCGAGGCGCGCGTCGCGTACGACGACCGGTATTTCTACGTGTTCGTGCGCGCCTTCGACCCGCGCCCCGACAGCATCCGTTCGTATCTCAGCCGGCGCGACGTGCGCACGCCGTCGGACCAGCTCAAGGTGATGCTCGATTCCTACCACGACCGGCGCACGGGCTACGAGTTCGCGGTGAACCCCGCGGGCGTCAAGCGCGACTACTCGATGGACAACGACGGCAACGAGGACGAGTCGTGGGACGGCGTCTGGGACGTCGCCACGCGCATTGACGAGCAGGGATGGACCGCGGAGTTCCGGATTCCCTTCAGCCAGCTCCGCTTCCCGCCGGAGCGCTCGCTCACGTTCGGGTTCGGCATCTGGCGCGACATCGCCCGCACGAACGTGCGCGTGAGCTGGCCCGTGTACCGGCGCACCAAACCCGGCCTCTCGTCGCAGCTCGGCGAGGTGAGCGGCATCGAGAACGTCGCCGCGCCGCGTCGCATCGAGGTGACGCCCTACGCCGTGCAGAAGGACCTCACGCTCGCGCGCGCGAACGGCACCTTCGGCCGGATGCAGCAGATGACCGGCGGCGCCGACCTCAAGTACGGCCTCACCTCCAATCTCACCGTGGACGCGACGATCAATCCCGATTTCGGCCAGGTCGAGTCGGACCCGTCGGTGCTCAACCTCACGGCGTTCGAGACCTTCTTCCAGGAGCGCCGGCCGTTCTTCCTCGAGGGCGCGGGGATCTTCCGCTACGACCTCTCGTGCAGCGACGGCGTCTGCAACGGGCTCTTCTACTCGCGCCGCGTCGGGCGCTCCCCGCAGCTCGCGGGCCTCTACGGCAACGCGACGACCAAGCAGAACACGAACATCGTCGCGGCGGCCAAGGTCACGGGCCGCCTCGCGAGCGGGCTCTCCGTCGGCGTGCTCGACGCGACGACCGAGCGTGTGCGCGGCCCGCTCGACGAGACCGTCGAGCCCCAGGCCAACTACTTCGTCGGCCGGCTCAAGCAGGACTTCCGGAAGGGGAACAGCGGCGTCGGCCTGATGCTCACGGCCACGAATCGCCGGCTCGATGCGTCGAGCCGCGACTACCTGCGAGAAGGCGCCTACGTGCTCGGCGTGGATGGCCGGCATCGCTTCGGGGGCAACAACTACGAGCTGAGCGGCCACTTCGCCGCGAGCCGCGTGACCGGCTCGCGCGCGGCGATCGCCGCGACGCAGCAGTCCGCCGCGCACTACTACCAACGCCCCGACGGCGGCCCGGGCTTCGACAGCACGCGCACGAGCCTCGCCGGCTACCGGGCGCAGCTCGGCGTCTCGAAGAACGGCGGCGGCATCACGCGGTTCTGGACCGGCGCGACGCACACGTCGCCCGGCTTCGAGATCAACGACCTGGGCTTCCTCTCCCAGGCCGACGTACGGGCCTACAACAACTGGTTCCAACTCGCGTACAACACGCCTTCGCGCTGGTACCGGAAGGCATTCGTGAACCTCAACCAGTGGAACGCGTGGAACTCCGCGGGCCTCGCGACCGAGCGCGGCGGCAACATCAACGCGCACGCCCAATTCACGAACCAGTGGTGGGGCCACGCGGGCTACAACCTGAACAACGTCGGCGCGATCTACGACGACCGCGCCTCGCGCGGTGGGCCGGCGGTGCGCCGGTCGTTCTCGCGCTCCTTCTGGGCGGGGTTCGAGACCGACCAGCGGTGGCGCGTGTCTCCGGGAGTCTTCACGAACGGCTACGCGAGCACCGAGTCGGGCTCCTGGGGCTTCGGCGTGGACCAGCAGACCGCCATCCGCGTGAGTACGCGCTTTCAGGCGACCGTCGGGGTGTCCTTCTGGCGCGGCGCGGACGACACGCAGTGGAAGGGCAACTTCGACACGCTGGGGACGCGGCACTTCACCTTCGCCCGGCTCGACCAGACGGTCGCCTCGCTGGCCACGCGCCTCGACTTCACCGCCACGCCGACGCTCACGCTCCAGCTCTACGCGTCGCCGTTCCTCACGAGCGGGCAGTACACGAACTGGCGCGAGCTGAAGGACCCGCGCGCCGCGCGCTACGCGGACCGATTCCAGCCGTTCACGCTCCAGGGTGACCCGGGCGGGTTCAACTTCAAGCAGTTCCGATCGAACACAGTCGTGCGCTGGGAGTACCGGCCGGGCTCCACGCTCTTCCTCGTCTGGACGCAGGGGCGGACGCAGGACGGCCTCGACCCGGGATCGTTCTCCGCCGGCCGCGACGTGGGGAACCTCTTCCGCGTTCGCCCCGACAACACCTTCCTGCTCAAGACGAGCTACTGGTT
>DATEDF010000061.1:0-42122 GCA_035286465.1 Gemmatimonadaceae bacterium
GCGCCGAGCGCGGCGATGCGGTCGCGCTTGACCGCGGGCGCGGTGCGCGGGACGAAGACGGTGGCGGCGATGCCGAGTTCCTTCGCCGCCGCGGCAATGCCGAGCCCGTGATTGCCCGCGCTCGAGGCGACGACGCCCGTCGCGCGCGCCCGTTCGTCGAGGAGCACGAGCGCGTTGGTCGCCCCGCGAAGCTTGAACGAACCGGTGAGCTGCTCGCACTCGAGCTTGAGCCAGGCCTCGCCGCCGAGGAACCCGGAGAGGCCCGGGGAGCGGCGGAGCGGCGTGCGGTGGATGCGCGCGGCGATGCGCAGGGCGGCGGCGCGGATGTCGGCGGGAGAGGGGAGGGGGGAGGGCACGACTCAATCCATGAAAAACGGGTATACGGCTGTCGGTTCTCGGTCATCGGTTATCGGATTCCGACCACTGATGACCGAGAACCGACAACCGTCTACTCGCCGTTGCTGTTCTGGGCAGTGGGCCAATTTACGAGCCAGAACCGTGGGGCGAGAGTAGCTTGACGGTACGCTGTGCGGACGTACAATTCCCTGAGCGTCCCCCTCTTTTCCGAGATCGCCGATGATCAGAGTCGTTTCCGTGCGCCGCGCCGCCCTCACACTCTTCGGTGCGGGGGTGCTCTTCGCAGTCGCGCCGTCGTGCGCGAGCGCCCCGCGCCAGCCGATCGGCGTGACCTCGCTCCCCGGCGTCATCGAGGTGCGCGAGTGGCCGTACCAGATCGACATCCCGATCCAGGAAACGAGTAACGAGCGCATTTGGCGCACGGTCATCGACGTCGTCGCCGAGCGGGCGGCCATCGCGGTGATGGATCGCGAAGGCGGGTACATGCGCACCGAGTGGAAGCAGTCGCCGATCACCTACGGCGGCAAGGTGTCTGAAGAGCGCTACACGCTGCGCATGCAGCCGCAGGAGGGAAAGATCCGGCTCGGCCTCGAAGTACGCATTGCGGGCACGTCGACATATCCGACGACCATCATCAACACGGTTCAGGCGCCGTGGACCGCGATTTATCGCGAGCTCCAGCAGCGCCTCGTCAAGATGTAGCCGCGCCACGAAGCAGTGCCCAACCCCTGGCACGAGTACAAACTGTAGCAGTGCCTGAATCTTCAAGCCCCCGGTTCAAACTGGCCCACTACCCAGTTCTGGAGCAACTTGACTTCGCCCCGCCCGCGACTATGTTCCGTCTGTGACGTCGGCCCCGCCCGATCGTATATGGCGGGGCTTGGTGTTGAGGAGACCGGCGTGCGACCGGTGGTGACCAGGTGCCGTGGCGCGTCCCGGGATCCCTTTCGGTTGGGGGCTGTAGCTCAGCTGGGAGAGCGCTGCAATCGCACTGCAGAGGTCAGGGGTTCGATCCCCCTCAGCTCCACTCGAAACGTTTTGGCCCTTCGCGCGTAATTACGATAGTCCTTGCAGGAGATTTGCCCGCCACCGTTCGGTAGGACGTAGAGTTCCAATGGCGGTGTGCGTGGCACCTGCAGGACAACCAAGAGGCCGCGGGCTCGATGAGCCGGCGGCCTTCGTGTTTACCACCCCTTCCGCTTGCGCAGCTCGGTCACGTGGGCCACGTGGTGCGGGCCGTGCCAGGCGTAAATCGCGACCATCCAGTCGAGCGTGCGCGAGCCGTGCTCGGGGTGGACGAACGCGCGGGAGAAATCCGCCGGCTTCATCGAGCGAAGCAACGCCACCCAGCGCTCGTGGATCGCGTCAAGCATCGTGAGCGACGGCTCGATGGGAAACGACTTCGCGTCGGCCAGCTCGGCCCACTTCTGCTGGTCGTACGGCTTGATCGTCGGGTTGTCCTCCGTGAGCGCGAGGCGCGTGCGCACGTACGCGTTCACGTGCGAGTCGGGGACGTGGTGCGCGAGCTGGCGCACGGTCCAGCCGCCGTCGCGGTAGGGCGTGTCGAGCTGGCTGTCCGAGAGTCCCTTCACGGCGGCGCGCAGCTTCTTCGGCGTCTCGGCGATCGTGGCGATCGCGGCGGCGCGGGAGGCGTCGGTGTACGCGTCCGGAGTCTTGAACAGGCCGATGGGATAGCGCGGGTCGGTGGTGGTCATGGGATCAATCTACTCGCCGAAAAACGAAGCGGCCCCCGACGAATCGGGGGCCGTCTCGCGGGTGGAGGAACCACCGCGGCAAGCCGTCAACTTGCTGATGATCCTATGAGCCTCGCGGATGAGAGTCAAGGCCCGTGAGTCGTGCCCGGGGCGGAATTCGAATCCGCACGACCTTTCGGTCAGCAAGTTGACGGCTTGCCGTGTCTACCAGTTCCACCACCCGGGCACAACGGTGCGATTGGCGGAGCCGGATTGAGCGGCACGGATGCCGACGACTGCTTCGCGACTGACGGGTCCGTCAGTCTACGCTCTCGGAGTCCATCCTCCGTCACCGAACGAGCGCACCTCGTGGCGATTCAACGCGCCTCCCGGTGATCGCGGCACGTTGCTCGGGGGTGCCGGCGCGGCTAGAATTCGTGTCCGGCGCGCGGCACGGCGAAACGGCCGTCGCAACTTCGTTCCGCGCGCGGATTGATGCCCCTTGGTGTAACTGGCAACACGCCTGACTCTGGATCAGGAGAGTCCTGGTTCGATCCCAGGAGGGGCAACTACAGGCGAGTCAACAAGTCCGGTTGGCTCGCCTGGTTGTTTTCGCGGACTACTCCCCTTCGCCTTCACGATCGTCGGTGAACTCGCGCCTGCGATCGAGGATTGGCACTACTGGGTGGGGCAGGGCTACCTCGTCTGAGACACAAGCATCAGCCCATTGCATCTGTATCCCATATGAGATACATTTCGCCAGACCCGCAGCAACGAGGACCGAATGCCCAAGAGCGCTATGATCCGGGCCCGCATGGAGCCCGATTTGAAGGACCGCGCCGAAGCGATGCTGGAGCGACTTGGCCTGTCGGCCACGACCGCCATCACGCTCTTCTACAGGCAGATCATTCAGCGGCACGGCCTGCCGTTCGAGCTGCGCATTCCTGACGCGGCGACGCAGGACGCCATGCGCGACGCAAGGACCGGCCGCGGCGTGGTCAAGGCCGAGTCGATGGATGAGCTGTTCGCGAAGCTTGACCGGGGCGACGCGAGGAAGCCGACCCGGGTGACGAAGCGACGGGCCCGGAGCGCTCGGTAACGATGTTGCGTCCGCGGTTCACCGGGCCGTTCAAGAAGGACCGGAAGCGGGCATATCGTCGAGGGAAGCACCTCGACAAGCTTGATTCCATCATGCGCCGCCTCGCGAATGAGGAACAGCTTGAACCGCGGTGCCGCGACCACAAGCTGAGCGGCGAATGGAAAGACTTCCGGGAATGTCACGTGGAGCCGGACTGGCTTCTGATTTATCGGATCATCGCCGACGCCTACCCTACCGCGCTCCCTGCATCTCCCACAGCATCTCGATCAGCTCCACCAGCGCCTCCGCCTTGCGCTGCTGCGGCGTCCGCGCGGCCTTCCGTGCCGCCTCCCGCGCCGACGCCTCCCGCGCCGCCTTCGCCCGCGCCGCCGCTCGCGCGGCCGCCCGCTCCGCCTTCTCCTTTCCAACAGGGTACAGCTCCCGCCGCACGAACTCGTAGTCCTCCTCCTCCTCCTCCAGCATCTTGTCGGCGGCCGCCTCGAGGCGCTGGCGGATGTTGTCCTGCTCCGCGGCCTTGCGCCCCGCGCGCTTCCGCAGGTCGTCGAGCAGCTCCAGGAGCGCCTGTTTGCGTTTCCCCCTCCGCCGCGCCGCGTATTGCGCGTCGCCCTCCTTCTTGAGCCGGCGCCGGAGGAGCAGCTCGAACTCGCCGACGTCCACGACGTCGCGCCCGCCGAACAGCTGTCGAAACTGCGACTCCACGCGCACGTGCACCTCCTTGCCGTCGGCCTTCGCCACCCGGTTGCGCTTGACGTACCGCGCGAGGTCGTTGCGCAGCTGCTCCTCGACCTGGGGCGTGAAGCGGATCCGGGCGACCTCGCGGCGGATCAGCACGCGCCGTTCCACGTCCCGCGCGAACCGCTCCCGCTCCGACTCCCATTGTTTTCGCCACGCGCGGATGCCCTTCGCCCGGCGCGCGGGGTCCACCTCGCTCGGGCGCCACCACCCGCGCCGGCTGAGTCGCTCGCGATCCGCGATCACGCCCTCCAGTTCCCCGACGAGGTGCCACAGCTTCTGCTGGCCGTCCACACCAGTGATCGGCTCGATCTCCACCGGCTCGACGAACACCCACGCGTACTGATCCGGCGGAATTCCCACGGGGAGCGGACGCTGCTTCGACCTGCGTGGGCGAAGCTCCCCGGTGCGCGCGTCGCGCTCGGCGACCTCCATCCGCTCCGTTGCCGGGTTCCACGCAAAGAGCCCCGTGTTCTCGTGTAGCACCTCCTTCCCGAGGTGCACGCCCACGAGCTCCGCCGTGCCGATGATCGCCGAGCGGGGAAGTGCCTTCAGATCCTCGCGTTCGAGCCAGCCCTGGTCGGCGAAGCGGAGGGCCATCTCGCGGTCCTCCTTCCATTGCCTGTCAATCGTGCGCGGGACCACCGCCGCCGACGCGTGGATCGCGATGCGTCCCCGATAGTCCGTGCCCCACGGGCGCACCTCGAGGCGCTTGACGCCTCGCACCACGAGCTGCGCGAACGGCTGCTGGATGGAGAGGACTCGCATCGTCGGCGGGAGTGGAATCGGGTCGAAGTTACAGCGTGCCGGAGCACGCTGCTGCCGAAAACGCCGGTCTTTCGCGCTCCTCGAGGCCGTTCTTGGGAGTGCACAATCCGTTCTGGCACACCAACTTGCGGGAGAGGGGCCGTGGAGAGTACCCGGACTGCGCTTCGGCGGCGTTAATAGGGTAGAGGGACCTTCGCGGACAACCGTGCCTGGCCTGAGGATCGCGCGGCGCAGGCCTCGACCCGTCGTGCGTAGCCTGGGGATCGCGCGGCGCAGGGTTCAAGTCCTCGTGCAAGGCGTTCGGATCACGCGACACGAGGTTCGAGGCGGCCTGCGTCGAGCGAAGATGGCGCGGCGCAGGATCGCAATCGGCGTGCGTACTCCGGGACGGTGCCTGCACGCCCTTCGACGTGTGCCGATTCGTTCGTGACCTGTCGTGCGCACGTCTGCACCGACGCGGTGCGCACGATGACCGAGGCCGCGCAGGTCGCGAACGACGAGGAGCAGAGGACGACGTTCCCGGCGTTCCTCAGGACCGGGCAGGAGTCCGTCCTGACCGGCGCGACATACCAGTTCAGCGCTCGAAATACCGCCGGCGTGAAGGACGCGCGCGCCGGCGGCTTTCCTATCCGCGTCCAGAACCGTTTCACGGAGGCACAGATGGACAAGCAGCAGCAGTACCGCGGCGAAGCCCTTCGCCGCGCCCAGCAGTTCCTGGACGCCCACGCGGACGTCTTCGGAGCGGTCAACGCGAGCGATGCGCGGAAGCAGCTCGACGCGGCCCTCGCGAAGCTCGACTCTGCGGTGGACCTCCAGCTCGCCCGCGACCGCGAGGCCAGGGGCGAGAAGCATCACACGGAGGTGCTCGAGCGCGACCTGCGCGACCGGCACATGATGCCGGTGGTGAAGTTCGCGCTCGGCAAGCTCGCCGGAACGCCGAACATCAAGGCGCTCACGCCGTCGGCGAGCCAGCTCAAGGGGGCGCGGCTGGCCGACGCCGCGCGGGCCATGGCCGTGGCGGCCACGTCCCACGCCGCGCTCTTCAAGGCGGCGGCCTTCCCGGCCGACTTCGCGCAGCAGCTCACCGCCGCTGCCGATGCCGTGCAGGGCTCGATTGACGCGCGCCGGCGGAAGGTCGCCGACCGCGTGCACGCGACGTCGGCGGTCGAGGCGGCACTGAAGGACGGGCGCGCGGCGGCGCTCCAGCTCGAGGGCGCCGTCGGACGGCTCGTGCCGCGCCACACGCCGCTCCACGACGAGTGGCTGGCGGTGAAGCGCGTGGTGGACATCGCCGTGCGCGCGAAGAAGGAGACGGCGGCATCCGCGGTGGTGGGGTCCATCCAGCCCGCATGGCAGGCGGCGCCGACGCCGCCCGCCAGCGCGACGCCGGCCGTGCCGGCGCCGGCCACCCTCACCGCGCCCCAGGCGCAGGAGGGGCCCGCCGGGAAGGTGGCGTAGTCACACGCGAGCGCCGTCGGTGCGCTCGTGACAACTGAAGGACCACGGGGGAAAAGCGCTCCACGCGCGAACGGCCGTTCCTGGATGATCAGGCGGCCGTTCGCGTTGTGGGGCGTTTTTTTTGTGCCCGCGCGCGCCATCCTTCAGGCCGGCGCCCAATCCACCCCTGGCCGAAAAACGCCCTCGGCGATTGACGGCGGCTCGGAAGAATGACGTTCTTTGTTGCGGAGTCCCTCCGCCGCGCCATCGCCACCGATTCCGTGTCACGCTGAGTCCCGGTTGATTCCGTCCATATGACCGTCCATTCCGAACGCCACCCCGTCCCGCGCCGCGCGCTCGCCATCTCACTGGCCGCGCTCGCGGTCCCGGTCGCCGCCGCGTTCTGGCTGCCCGAGTGGACGAGCACCAGCTTCGGCATGCTCATCTGGCTGACCGCGCTGATCCCGGCCTTCCTGCTTTCCTACTACCGGGGACTTGTCGGCGTGGCGGTCGCGCTCGCGGGCGGCATGGCCGTCATCACCGCGACCCAGGTCAGCCTCGTGGCCTTCCAGATCGCCGATCCGAACTGGAGGCTGCTCGCGGTCATCGTCTCGGTCTACCTCGCGGTTTCGATCGGCATCGGCGGGCTGGCCGAGTTGCTGCAGCGGGAGCGTCACGCGGCGGAAGAGATGGCCCTGATTGACCGCCTCACCTCGCTCCCGAACCGGCGTCACGTGGAGATCGTACTCGAGGGCGAGTTCGCGGCCGCCGAGCGCGGCCGGGACCTGACGGTCGTGCTCTTCGACCTCGATCGCTTCAAGCTGGTGAACGACCGGCACGGCCACGCGGCGGGCGACATGACGCTCAAGGCCTTTGCGAAGATCGTGCGGACGAACACCCGCAAGGAGAACCTGTCCGCTCGATTCGGCGGGGAGGAGTTCCTGTCGGTGTTGCGTGCCACCGATGCGGATGAAGCCGTGGTGTTCGCCCAGCGAGTGCTGGACCAGATGCGCGCCTACCCCTTTCCTTGGGGTGCCCAGACCGCCAGTGCCGGGGTGGCCGCACATCAGGAGGGGATGGGATCGTGGGAGCTGCTCCTGGGCGCCGCCGACCGCGCGCTCTACCAGGCGAAGGAGGGAGGCCGCGACATGGTGTGCATGGCGCCGGAGTTGAGGGCGCAGGCCCCGGGCGCCACACGCCGCGTCTCGGTGACGACGCTCCAGGTGCCGGAGGGCGCCGTTCCGGCGGGCCCGAGGGCGGCCCGGGTGTACATCGTGGACGACGACCCGGCCGTGCGCAGCGTCCTGAAGCGCGTGCTGCTGCGTGCGGGATACGACCTCTGGGACTCGGGCGATCCCCTCGAGGTGGTGCGCCACTTCGGCGAATCGCCCGCCGCTGAGCGACCGGACGTGATCCTCACCGACGTGATCATGCCCGGGATGACCGGCATGCGGATGATTGACCAGATCGCGAAGATCAGCCCCGATGTCAGAGTCATCTACATGTCGGGATACGTGCAGAGCAAGATCTCGTGGGAGGGAACGGCGGGCTCGGTCGTGGCGTTCCTGGAGAAACCGATCGAGATGGACACGCTGCTGGCCGCCGTGGACGGTGTGATCCGGCGCGAATCGTCGCCCGCCGCCGAGAGCGATCCCCCTTCCGCTCGCTGACAAGGCAAATCGGAGAAGAGAGAATGGCGCTTCCCTGCGGCATCGCTCCGCCCTCGGCGCCGGCACAGCCCGTCGCCCCGGTTACGCCCGGTCAGGGAATCCCGCGCGAGGCCTTCTCACTGTCCCGACTGGCATTCGAATCTGGAGACACCAGACTACACGTTTCGAGGTCACGGTGCACGGTAACTCGCCTCTCGTTTTCACCGCACCTGGAGGACAGATGGTGTACGCATCGCAGGACGCCGGCGCGCGCGTGACGGCCCTTGGCCGAATCGCCGCGCCCCTCGTCGTCGCGCTGTTGCTGTTCGCGCTCACCGCGCCCGCCGCGGCGCAGGGAACCGGCCGGATCACCGGCACGGTGACCGACTCCGCGACCGGCCTCCCGATCGGCGGTGTCCCCGTCACGGTCGGCGGGACCCGGCTGGGCGCCACCACCGATGCGCAGGGACGCTACGCGATCGGAGGCGTGCCGGCGGGTCCGCGACTCCTCGATGCGCGCCGCATCGGCTTTCAGCCGTCCACCGGGCGCTCGGTCAACGTTCCCGACGGTGGCACGGTCACGGTGGACTTCCAGCTGCGCGCAATCGCGCTGACCCTGCAGGCCATCGTGACCACCGGGGTCGTGGACCCGACCTCGGGCACGCGGGTGCCGTTCACGGTGGGCCGCGTGGACGCGGCGACCCTGCCGGTGCCGGCCACGAACGCCCTCGAGACCATCCAGGGCAAGATCGCCGGCGTGACGATCGTGCCGGCGGGCCAGCCCGGCAGCGGGACGAGCACCATGCTCCGTTCGCCCACCAGCATCAACAAGGGGAACGCTCCCCTCATCGTGGTGGACGGCGTGATCCAGTCGCAGGCGTTCGGCGGCGCGAGCGCCGATCTCGAATCCATGGACATCGAGAGCATCGAGGTGGTGAAGGGCGCCGCCGCCGCCTCGCTCTACGGGTCGCGCGCGAGTTCGGGCGTGATCCAGATCCGCACGCGCCGCGGCACGAACGTGGGCGAAGGCGCGACCCGCTTCACGCTGCGATCGGAGGTCGGCACGAACAGTCTCGCGGGCAAGATTGACTGGGCCCGCGCGCACTACTACCAGACCGACTCCAGCGGCCGGTACATCAACGCCGCCGGCCTGGTGGTGACGCGCGCGCAACGGGTGGCGCGTCCGGCGTACCAGCGCTTCCAGGACGTCGCGTATGCCGATCCGATCTACGACCAGGTGGATCGCTTCTACCATCCCGGGAACTTCTACAAGAACTCGTTCAACATCGCGCAGAACAACGCCCGCACGAACTGGTTCCTCTCGCTCGTGAACTCGAGCGAGGATGGCGTGGTGCTCAACAAGGGACGCTTCAGCCAGAACGACGTGCGCATCAATCTCGATCATCGGGCGACGGACAAGCTGCAGTTCTCCTTCAGCGGCTATCACAGCCGGTCCACGCGCCAGGAACTGTACGGCGACACGTTCTTCGACCTGATCAACCAGGCGCCGGACATGGACCTCCGCATGCCGGATCCCGACGGCACGCCGTACATCTATCAGCCGGACTCGGAGGGCCGTGAGGAGAATCCGCTCTACGTGCTGCACACGGAGGACCGCGAGCGCAAGCGCGCCCGCACGCAGGGCAGTCTCGAGAGCCGCTTCACGCCGTTCAGCTGGCTCACGCTCGACGCCAACGTCAGCTACGACCGTTCCGATCGCCGCCTGGACTTCTTCCTCGACCAGGGGTTCAAGACCGAGGCGAACGGCAACAACGGGATCGGCAACATCTCGCAGACGACCGGGACGACGAACACGGTCAACGCCTCGGCCAGCGCCAACCTGCTCCGGCGGTTCGGCGGGCTCACGCTGCGCTCGATGGCGCGCGTACTGCTCGAGAACGAGACCAACGAGGTCACCACGGCCGAAGGGCAGGACTTCGCGGTGCCGGGCGTGCGCAGCCTCGACAACACGAAGACCCGCTTCGTCTCGTCCAACGTGGACCAGATCAAGGCCAGTGGCTACTTCGTCACCCTGGGCGCCGACTACGACGGCCGCTTCATCGCGGACGGTCTCGTGCGGCGTGACGGCAGCTCGCTCTTCGGCTCGAACGAACGGTGGAATACGTACCATCGTGTGAGCGGTGCCTGGCGCGTCGCCCAGGAATCGTGGTGGAAGTGGCCGGCGCTGAGCGAGCTCAAGCTGCGCGCCTCGCTCGGCACGGCCGGCGGACGCCCGAGCTTCAACGACCAGTACGAGACCTACTCGTTCAGCGCCGCGGGCGGCGTGCTCAAGCAGAACCTCGGCAACAAGAATCTCCGTCCGGAGCACGCCACCGAGACGGAACTCGGCATTGACGCCATCGTCAAGCAGCGCTATTCGGTGCAGCTCTCGTACGCGAAGAGCCGCGTGATTGACCAGCTCATCCAGATTCCGCTCCCCGGCTTCTTCGGCTACAGCCAGCAGTGGCAGAACGCCGGCACGGTGGAAGGCAACACGTACGAAGCCACGCTCCAGGCGCAGGTGGTGCGGCGCCCCAACCTGTCGTGGACGGTGGGCTTCGTGGCCGATCGCACGCGCAACACGATCACCGAATTCAACCGCTCGTGCTTCACCACGCAGACCATCGCGTACCGCTGCGCGGGCGTCGGCCTGGGCGAGATGTACGGCTTCGCGTTCCTGCACGACAAGACGTACCTGCCGGCGGACGCGCAGGCACGGGCGAACGAATTCGAGGTGAACGACGAAGGGCTGCTGGTGTATGTCGGCCTGGATGCCGCCGGGCAGCCGAAGAAGTACACGCAGGGCGAGACGCTCACCGGCGGCTGGGGCACGACGGTGACCATCGGCACGTCGTCGTACGGCTGGGGCCTCCCGATCACGCGCAAGGACGCCTCGGGCAGCGCGGCCATCGTGCGCATCGGGGACGGCAATCCGGACTACAAGTGGGGCTTCACGAACAACCTGAGCTGGAAGAACGTGGACGTGTTCACGCTCGTGGACGCCGCCGTGGGCGGTCAGGCCTACAACCAGACCAACCAGCGCATGTACCAGTGGGCGAAGAGCCGGGACGTGGACCAGGTCGGGAAGCCGCAGGAACTCAAGAAGCCCATCGAGTACTACGTCGCGCTCTACGCCGCGAACAACCCCACCGACTACTACGTGGAGAACGCCGGCTACGTGAAGCTGCGCGAGATCTCGGTGCGGTACCGCCTCGGCGGACGCGCGCTCGACGTCCTCAGGCCGTTCGGCGCGCGGGCGGCATCCTTCTCGCTCATCGGCCGCAACCTGTTCACGGCCACGAAATACAAGGGATACGATCCGGAAGTGGGCAGCAACACGCTCACGCGGCTCGACAGCTTCGACTATCCGCGCTACCGGACGTTCACCGGCAGCATCGAAATCACCTTCTGAGACGAGGATCACGCAAATGCTGAAGACTCAGAAGCGCACCCGGCTGCCGGCGCTGCTGCCGATCCTCGGGCTCACGCTGGCCGCGTGCCAGGATCTCGAGGTCACGAATCCGAACCTCCCCGACGCGTTGCGCGCGACGCAGCAACCGACGGCCGCGGAGACCTTCGTCGCCACGTCGTTCCGCACGTGGTGGCCCGTCGGCGGACACGACGACTATCCGTCCTGGGCCTTCTCGACGATGGCCGGCGAGGTCACCTCGGGCTTCGCCGATTTCGGCCAGCTCGAAACCTCGGCCCAGCCGCGCACGGCGTGGAACAACAGCCCCGTCAACGCGCGCCGCTTCGTGAGCGAGGACCCGTGGTACGGCCTCTATCGCACGATCTCCTCGGTGAATGATGCGCTCGCGGCCATCGCCAGGGGCACCGTGATCGTGGACGCCTCACGCACCGCGCGCACGAAGGCGGTGGGCAAGTTCATCCAGGGCATCGCGCACGGATATCTCGGCCTCTACTTCGACCAGGCGTTCGTGGTGGACGAGAAGGCGCGGCTCGACACGATTGTCAATCCGCAGTTCCAGACGTACAAGGAGCTGACGACCGCCGCGATCGCGCAGCTCGACAGCGCGATCGCCGTCGCCGGGGCCAGTTCCTTCACGCTCCCGGTGGACAGCTGGTTGTACACCGCCCTGACGAAGGACCAGTTCATCCAGCTCTGCCATTCGTTCGCGGCGCGGCTGATGGTGTATTCGGCGCGCTCGCGCGCGGAGCGCGCGGCGGTGAACTGGACCGAAGTGATCCGGCGCATTGATCTCGGCATCAAGACCGACTTCGCGCCGGTGGCCCAGGTGGATATCCTGTGGGACGACTGGAAGCGCCTCGTGGCACGCCTGCGCACGGCGGGCCGTCCGAGTGATTTCGGACGCCCGGCCTACGGTCTCCTCGGACCCGCCGACTCCGCGAACGGGTACCTGAACTGGCTGGCGACGCCGCTCACGTCGCGCGCGGCGTTCCAGATTCGCACGAAGGATCGTCGCATCCAGGGCGCCGGGGGCCCCGCGACCCCGGGCACGTATGTCGGCTACAACCTGAACAACATCTTCGACCCGAGCCGCGGGACGTGGCGGTTCTCACACTACTACCTCCTGCGCTACGGGACCGGCACCACGTGGCAGACCGGCCCGCAGGTCGCGATGGCGGTGTCGGAAATGGACCTGCTCAAGGCCGAAGCGCTCATTCGCCTCGGGCGGGCGGCCGAAGCGGTCCCGCTGATCAACAAGACGCGCGTGGCCAACGGGCAACTGCCCCCCGTCACGGTGGACGGTCCGCCGGACGAAGCCGGTTGCGTACCGCGCAAGATCAGCGGCCAGTGCGGCAGCCTCTGGGATGCCCTGCGCTACGAGAAGGGAATCGAGGGACTGGCCGTGTCCGGCGTGACCGCCTTCCTCGATGCGCGCGGCTGGCAGACGCTCCCGGAGAATACGCTCATTCACCTGCCGGTGCCGGGTCGTGAGCTCGCCGTGCTGCTCAGGCCGTCGTACACGTTCGGCGGTGGAGGCGAGGGCAGCGCGCCGGCACCGTCGCCGGAGACCTGTCCGGTGCCGCTGAGCCGCTGTCCGTAGGGTCCGTCGCCGGCAACAGGGAAGGGACGGCCCGTGCGGGAGCGATCTCGCACGGGCCGTTTTGCGTGAGGGCGCGGGACCTCCTCACCGGCCGCGCCGCGCAATCCTCGCCAGCCCCTCGCGCGCCGCCGTGTTCTCCGGTGCCAGTCGCAACGCCATCTCGAACTCCGCCTTCGCCTCCGCCGATCGCCCCGCTTCCCCCATCAGCATCTCCCCGAGAAACAGATGCGAGTTCGAGGCGAGCAGCGCGCTCCCGGGCGCCAGCGCCAGCACCTGCCGAAAGTGCCCGCCCGCCTCTGACGGACGGCCGGTGAGGTAAAGCGCCACCCCCAGACGGTAGTGCGCCCGCACGTGATCCGGCTTGAGCCGCACCACCGCCTCGAAGTGCGGTACCGACTCCGCCATCCGCTTCATCGAGCGCGCATAGATCAGCCCGAGGTTGTTGTGCTCCTTCCAGCTCTCCGAATTCCGCGCGAGCGTCGCGCGGTAGAGCGTCTCCGCGTCGCGATACGTCCCGCTCTGTCGCCACGTGAGCACGCCGAGCACGCCGAGCACGCCGAGCACGCCCACGATCGCCACCACGCCGAGTTGCCCCGCGCGCCGGCCGCGCCCGCCGCCTGCGCCGCCCGCGCCGGCCGCCCCGCCCGCGCTGGCCGCGACACCCGCGCCGGCAGCGCCCCGCGGCCACTCGACCAGTCCCGCGACGAACGCCGCGGTCCCCACGACGATCGCGACGCTCGCCAGATACTGGAAGTGATCGGCCACGTACGAATACCGGAACGGATACACGTTCACGAAGCCGAGCACGGGAACGAGCGACCCGCCGAAGATGAGCAACACCGCGAGCGGCGAGCGCGTCCTCCCGCGCATCCACCAGCACGCCGCCGCGACACCCGCAACCGCCACCACGAACAGATACTGCCACGGCGCGCCGGCACTCACCGGCCACCGCGGATAGGTGAACATCAGGTTCGCGGGCCAGAGCAGCTTCCAGAGATAGAAGCAGAGGACGCGCGAGGCGAGCAGCACGCGCTCCACGGCGCCCAGATCGAACTCCGCCCCCTCCGCTCCGATGATCCGCCGCTCCACCCACGCGGTGAAGAGCCCGCCACCCACCGCCAGCGCGAACCACGGCACGAGCGGCACCACGTCACGCCGCCAGTCCAGCCGGCCCCGCCGCCACCAGAACAGCACGAGCAGCGCCGCGGGCAGTGTCGCCGTGACGGTCTTGGTCAGGAGCGCGAGCACGAAGAGCGCGAGCGCCAGCGCATAGTCCCGCGCGCGCCGCCGCTCGTCGAACCTCAGGTACACGAGCGCCGCACCGAGGTAGAACGCGAGCGACAGCGTGTTCTTCTGCTCGGAAATCCACGCCACCGACTCCACGTGCACCGGATGCAGCGCGAACAGGAACCCCGCCAGCCACGCGCCTTTCACGTGGAGCCGCCGCACGAGCAGGACGATGAGCGCCGAATCCACGAAGTGGAGCAGCACGTTCACGGCGTGGTAGCCGCGCACGTCACTCCCCCAGAGCCTGGCCTCCGCCCAGAACGCGCTGTGGAGCAGCGGATAGTACTGCTGCGTGGCGCCCACGCGGGTCCAGATGCTCCACAGGCCGTCCCAGCCGCGGAGCGCGGCCTTCGTGAGGTGCGCGTCGTCGTCCCACACGAGGCCGGCGCCGAGCGCGCTCGAGTAGGCCGCCCCGATCGCGGCCAGGAGCAGGAGGCCGAGCCAGGCGTCGCGACTGGACGTGCGGCGATTCATCTCGGGCGAAACGCGTAGCTCGCCTTCACGAAAAAGCTGTCGCTCGTCCGTCGCAGCCTGTCGAACGCGAGCGGATCCACCTCCGTGAGGCTGCTCCCGTAGCCGGCGAAGAACACCGTCCCGGGCGACGGCCGGTACGAGAAGAGCAGGTCGGCGCGCAGGGTGTTCGAGCGGCTTGGCGTGGATGGCTGGAAGGCGCCGTCGCTCCCGCGCACGAGCAGCACGCGCCCGGTGGCCGGATCCCGGAGCGGCTCGCGCACGCTCGCTGTGTATTGCGACACGACGCGCAGGAAGACGGGTCGTGAGAGCTGGTACTCCACCTTGACGCGCGGAATCTGCGTGCTGAGGGTCCGCACGCCGTCTGTCCGGCGCGTGAAGCGCGAGCTCGCGTACGTCGCGCTCACGCGGAGCCGCCCGGTGGGCCTCAGGTCGAGCGACGCGCGGACGTCGGAGCGCCGCACGGAGGAGGCCTCGAAGAAATCCACGTCGGTGCCGAGCGTGGCCCCCGCCGACGCGGCGATCCGCCGGTACTGCGGCGTCGCCACGCTCACGTTCACGTTCGCCGCCGTGGCACGGCCCGCCGGCGCGAAGGCCGCCGGCGACCCGTTCGCGTCGGTGCGCCGCACGTCGGCGTACGCCGCCGAGTCGAAGGCGAAGCGCGCGACCGTCGGGTTGACGTTGACGTTCCACCCGCCGCGGACGGTGAGCTGCTGGTTCGCTCCGAGGCTCTCCTCGAGCACCTTCCGCCCGGAAAGGAAATCGTCGTAGCGCCACGTGCCCGTGAACCGCAGGAACACATTGAACCGCTCGAGCCAGGCCCCCGGCGCGCCATACGCGGTGTACCGGTTCGCGATGCCCGGCTGCACGATCCCGGTGCGGGTGATGAAGCCGTTGTCGGCGCGGAAGTCGGGGTGAATTCCCAGGACGCTGTAGTGAAAGCCGAAGCTGCGCCCGGTGCGGTCCACCGTCGCCTCCCACAACGGACCGCTGTGCGTGGTGTCGGAGACCCGCGTCGCGCTCGCGACCGCCTGGAACTGCGCGTAGTAGAGCGTGCCGAACACGAGGTGCGCGTCGGCGCCGGCGAGGCGGTTTTCGCGACCGCCGCCGGTGCGGTCGCTGTAGAGGAGGCCCGCGGTGGACTGCGCGCCCAGGCCCTGCTGCACGCGCACGATGCCGACCAGCGGGCGCGTGCCCGTGGCCGTCGTCTGCGCCTCGTCGAGCGCCGAGAGCACCGCGACGTCGGCCCGCCCGACCTTTCCGGTGAGTTTCACCGCCGCGTCGGGCCGGACGATGCGCCGCGTGTAGACGAGCGTGTTCGGCACGTTGAATCGGTCGCTCCCTTCCACGAAGAAGGGGCGCTTTTCCGGATAGAACAGCGCGAACCGCTCGTCGGCGGCGATCTGCAGCGCGTCGGCCTCGACCTGCGAAAAGTCGGGCTTCATCGTGCCGTTGAGCACGAAGTTGCTGCCGATCCCCCACCGGACGTTGCCGCCAACCTGCGGGCTGGACTGGTACTGCCAGCGGTCCTGTGCCGGCGCGCAGCACGGTGTGCCGGTGACGGTGTTGGTCAGCTCCGGATTGACCTCGACGACGTGCCCGTGCCCGATGCCGGAGAGACCAACGAGTTCCCCCGCCTGTGCGATGAAGCTCGCCGACGCCTTGAGCGCCGGCGTCCACGTCTCCTCGTAGCCGGAGTGCTGCACGCGCCGGTCAACCTGGAGTCCCCAGCGCTGCTCTCCGGCGGCCGGGTACCGGATGCTGCGGAACGGAATCCGGATCTCCACCTCGTACCCCCACTCGGTGAGCCGGCCCCTGGACTCCCAGACGAAGTCGGCGCTCAGGTCGTTCTGGCCCGGCATCACGTTCGATCCGGGGATGAACCCGCCGCCGTCGCTCCTGGTGCCGTCGGCCTGCACGCCGAGTGCGTTGACGATGAAGACGAAGGCCCGGCGGCGCTCGCGAAAGGTGTCGAGGTGGATCTCGATGTTGTCGTCCGCGGCGATCCGGTCGCGATCGGCGAGCGTGGCGCGGACGGCGCCGTGGGGCTCGAACGCCCGAATGCCGAAGTGGAGCGCCGCCGCCGAGTTCCAGACGAGGACCTCGGTGGAATCGGGCGCAGGCCGCTGGTCCACGGGCTGGTAGAGCGAGAAGCCGGTGAGGACGGCGGCATCGCGCCAGACGGGCTCGTCGAGCCGGCCGTCCACGACCACGGTGGCGTCGGACGCAGGAACGCGCGCGGAGAGCTGCCCGTTCCGGCCGTGGTAGACGGCGGGCGTGGCGGCGGCGAGCTGGAATGCGGCGACGAGCGGCAGGACCATCGTGCGGGGAATATAGACGGCGCGCGAGGGCGCTCCGGCTCGATGGCCCACCAATCGCGTCAGTCGTTCATCGCCTTCGTCGCTCTCAGCATCTTCATCACCTCGTCAATCGCCGCTTTCAGCTCGCGATCAACGCTCTTCGCCTCGTCGGCCGGCGAGTTCTTCACCCACACGTCCGGCGGCACGCCGTAGTTCTCGAGATCGAATCCGTAGTTGTTCGGCTTCGTCGGATCCCAACTCACCACGAGTGATCCCGGCGTGCGGATCGAGCCGCCATTGATGAGCGCGTAACTCCCCGTCGCGATCACCTGTGCCGACGTGGGATTCCCCACGATCCGCCCGAGGTTGAGCGCGCGGAATCCCTGCGGCGTCACCTCGGCGTCCGACACCGAGCGGGCGTTGATCATCAAGACCTTCGGCCCGACGATCGCCTGCCGCGGCCGCCGCCCCCACGTGCGTGCGCCGCTCCGGTTGTTCCAGAACTGGTACGGCTGCCGCTCGAGGATGTCGAGCAGCTCCTGGTCAATGTTCCCGCCGCCGTTGTTCCGGATGTCCACGATGATCCCCTTCTTCTGCCAGAAGCGGTCAATCTCGTTCTGGAACCGCTCGAGCGACGGCTGGTTCATCGCCCGGATGTGCACGTAGGCGATCTCGCCCCCGGTCGCCTTTTCCACCGAGTCGCGATTGTTCTCGACCCACTCCTCGTACCGGACGTCGGTCATGCTCGCGGCCGTGGCGATGCGCACCGTCTTCGCGTTCGCGCCGTCCGCCGTCTTCGCGACCTTCACCGGCACGTACTCGTTCTCGGTGGAACTCAGGATCTTCCAGTAGTCGTCGCCGGCCTTGACGTCCTTGCCGTCAATCGCCAGCACGTAGTCGCCGACGGCGATGTCGAGCCACTCCTTGTCCGCTGGTCCGCCCCGATACACGTGCGACACCTTGTACCGCGCACCGCTCGGCTCCAGCTCGACACCGAGGAACCGCGTGGTGTACGCGCTCGGCACGGTCATGCTCGCGGGGCCGCTCACTCCGGTGTGCGAGCTGTTCAGCTCGCCGATCATGGCGTTGGCGATGTCGTAGACGTCCTCGTTGGTGCCGGCGAACTTGAGCAGCGTCTTGTAGCGGGCGTAGATGGCCGCCCAATCCTTGCCGTGCATCGCCGGATCGTAGTAGCGGTACTTCATCACCCGGTACGACTCGTCGAGGAGCTGCATCCACTCTTCGCGCCGGTCCACGCGGACATTGAACGCGAAGTTGACCTGCTCGCCGGCGGCACCGGCTCCGCCTCCCCCCGCGCCCCCGAGCGCGGCCGCGCCGCGCCCGGCGGCTCCGCCACCGGCTCCGGCGCCCCCGCCGACCGGCGTGCCCGCGCCCACCGTGATTCGCTCGATCGGGAATCCGCTCGGTGCGCCGCCGCCGCGCCCGGGCGCGCCACCGCCGGCAGCCGCTTGGCCGCGGAAGTACACCGTGCGCCGGTCGGCCGTAGGTTGCATTCCGGCGAACGTGCCGGCGGCGATGCGGCGCCGATCGCGCCCGTCGAGCCCCACCGAGTAGAGGCCGTTCTGCGAGTTGTCGGGCGCCGCGCCGCCGCGCCCGCCACGCCCGCCGCCGCCCCCGAATCCGCCGCCACCGACGGCGTAGTACACCGTGCGTCCGTCACGCGAGAGGAAATAGCCGCCCACGGCCGACGTTCCGCTCGTGAGCTGCACCGCGCGCTTCTCGATCCCGCTCAGCTCCACGCGAATGTCGAGTGGCGCGCTCGCACCAGTCTCGATCTCGGCGCCGCCGCCGCCGCCGCCGCCGCGGCCGCCGCGGCCGCCGCCCGCGCCCGTCGCACGCCGCACGCGCTCGCGTACCAGCGGGTCGTTCGGATCCTCGCCCACCCGCGCGAGGGAGACGGCGAACAACTGATTCACGCCGCCGTCGCGATTCGACGTGAAGACGACGGTCTTGCCGTCCGGCGTGAGCTGTGCGCTCGTCTCGTTCCACGGGCTCTTCGAGACGTTGTACTCCTTCTTCCCCTTGATGTCGTACACGTACGCGTCGGCGTTCTGCTCGTCGTCGCGGCGGCTGAACACGAGCCAGTTGCCGTCGGCGGAGTACGAGGGCGCGGTGAAGCCGCCGGCCGGATTGCGTGCGAGTTCGCGCGGCTCGCCGCCGGCGACGTCCACCTCGAAGATCCGGTTGTCGGCCGAGTACGCGAGCTTCTGCGAGTTCTGCGCCCAGGTGACATCGGCCTTCTCGGCCGGCGCCCTCGTGAGCGCCTTGCGCGTGCCGGTGGCGAGGTCGTGCAGCCACAGCTGCTGCTCGCCCCCTTCATCGGACACGTACGCGATCTTGCGCCCATCGGGCGAATAGACCGGCGAGCGGTCGCGCCACGCGGATCTGGTGAGCGTCGTCTTCTCCCCCACGCCGGGCTCCGTGGGCGTGATCACCAGCTCGCCGTGGTACTCCACCACCATGTACTCGCCGTTCGGCGCGATGCCGAATCCCTCAGCGCGGCTCGTCGCCGCGATCACCTCGACGTCGAACTCCTTCGCATCGAACGCCAGCGCGAGGTTGAGTTTCTTCGGCGCGCCGCCGGGCACGTCGAGCGTGTACAGGTCGAAGTCGTGCTGGAAGACGATGCGCCGGCCGTCGGGAGAGCCGGCGGGGAAGAACACGCCGCCGCTCCGGAACCGCGTCACCTGCTGCGCGCCGGCGCCCTGCGCGTTCATCCGCCAGAGGTTGAACGTGCCGTCGCGCTCCGACGCGAAGTAGATCATCCCGTCGGCGCCCCACATCGGGAAGACGTTGTTCGCGAAGCTCTTGAACTGCGGCAGCTCGGTGTTGGTGACCTCGGTGATCGCGCCGCTCGCGACGTTCATCACCGCGATCGTCGCCGCCGAGTTCCCGCGATACTCCTTGCGCCAGGTGCTTGGCAGGTTGCGGTTGAAGGCGATCATCGAGCCGTCGGCATTCATCTGGCCGGCGCGGGCGAAGCCCATGCCGAGGGGGCGGGCGACGCTGCCGTCCACCGGCTGCACGTAGAGCGGCGAGCCCCACGGGCTCGTGCCGCGGGCGCTCGAGAGGATCACGCCCTTGCCGTCGGGCGTCCACGCGAGCGCCTGGTCGGCGCCGGAGAACCAGGTGAGTTGCCGCGGCTCGCCGCCGGTGGTGGAGACGAGGAACACGTCGTCGTTCCCCGTGCGCGCGCTGGTGAACGCGATCCACCTGCCGTCGGGCGAGAACCTGGGCGAGAAGTCGCGGGCGATGTTGTTGGTGAGGCGCCGAGGGTTCGACCCGTCGGCCTCGACCAGCCAGATGTCGTCCTGATAGGTGAACGCGACGCGCCCGTCGCTGGCGATGCCGGCGTTGCGGGCGAAGCGGATGGGCTCGGGGGCCTGGGCGCTGGCGACGCTGGAGAGGCACGCGCACGCGAGCGCGACGAGGAAAGTGAATCGGCCGGGACGGCGACGAATAACCGGCATGTTCTGCTCCGGGGTTGGACGGTCGGTCAGAACGTATCTGCGCCGACGTGCGACGGCCAGTTGGGGGCCTCAGGCGCCTTGCGCCGAATCACCCCGACTCAGCGGTCTCTCGCGCTCACCTCGCGCGGTCTCGCGACGAGCGACCGTGCGCGCACCGCCATGCTCAAGCGACTCCACCGGTCCCACGCGTCAATCAGGTCCGCGGGACCGCGAAGCAGCACGTAACTCCTCCCGCGCAGCTGCTTGTGGCGGTTGTCGAGGATCGTGAACCGCTCGGACAGCCGCGCTTCGATGTCCAGAAGATCCTCATCGGCCAGCGTGGCGATCCACGCGGCGTTGATCCGTTCGGGAACGAGTCTCATGACGTCCGCCTCTCGTGGCGGCTACTGGTTCTTGGGCCGGATGGTGTCCGCGTCGAGCGGCAGGATGTTCGTCTTGTCCGCGCGACTCGCCTGCGGGCGCGCCGGCGGTCCGCTCGCCGCGCTCACGTCGTCCACGGCTTCCTCCTTCTGCTCGTTGTCGTTCCTCATGGATTGAATATTAATACCACCCTTTACTATTGTCAAGTTTGATTAGATTCGCTATTATCATAGGCAACCCTCTCCCGAGCGCCCACCGTGATCCGCTTCCATCTGGCCAAGATCCTCAAGAAGAAAGGGTGGACTCCCTACCGCCTCGCGCGGGAGACGGGGCTGACCGTGCCGACGGCGTATCGCCTTGCCGACCCCACGCTCGTCTTCGGTCGCTTCACGGCGGAGACGCTGGGCCGGCTGTGCGTCGCGCTCGGCGTGCAGCCCGGCGATCTGCTCTCGCACGGGCCCGCGAAGCGGCGCCCGCCGCGGTGAACGGACCCGTCCGTCGCGTCGCCCTGCTCGGCAACCACCTGCCGCGCCAGTGCGGCATCGCCACGTTCACGACCGACCTCGCCAACGCGATCACCGCCGAGTGGCCGCGCCTCGACTGCTTCGTGCTGGCGATGAACGACGCCGGCCTCCGGCACGCGTACCCGCCGCGCGTCCGCTTCGAGATCGGCGAGAACGACGCGCAGGCGTACCTCCGCGCCGCGGACTTCCTCAACGTCAATGACGTGGACGTCGTCTCCGTGCAGCACGAGTACGGGATCTTCGGCGGCAAGGCGGGGAGCCACGTGCTGGCTCTCCTGCGTGAGCTGCGCGCGCCGATCGTGAGCACGCTGCACACGATCCTGGGCGAGCCGAGTGCCGTGCAGCGGCGCGTGATGCAGGAGCTCGCGGAACTCTCGGAGCGCCTCGTGGTGATGAGCGCGCAGGGCGGCGAGCTGCTCCGCGAGCGCTACGGCGTCCCCGGGCCGAAGATTGATCTCATCCCCCACGGCAGCCCGTTCGTGCCGCCGGCGCCCGGGAGCAAGGCCCGCCTTCGGGTCGAGGGGAAGTCCGTGCTGCTCACGTTCGGCCTCCTCTCGGCGGACAAGGGGATCGAATACGTCATTGACGCCATGCCCGCGATTCTCGCGCGCTATCCCGAGACCGTCTACATCGTCCTCGGGGCGACGCACCCGCACGTGAAGGAGCGCCACGGCGAGGGGTACCGGCTGTCCCTCGAGACCCGGGCGCAGGAGCTCGGCGTGGCCGCGAGCGTGATCTTCCACAACCGCTTCGTCACCGAGGGCGAGCTCACGCAGTTTCTCTCGGCGGCGGACATCTGCCTCACGCCCTACCTCCAGCCGGATCAGATCACGTCGGGCGCGCTGGCGTACGCGGTGGGGGCGGGCAAGGCCGTGATCTCGACGCCGTACCGGTACGCGAACGAGCTCCTCGCCGACCGTCGCGGCCTCCTGGTCCCCTGGCGCGACGCCGCGGCGGTCGCGGAAAGCGTCGTGACGCTCCTCGCCGACGACGCCCTGCGTCTCGCGCTCGGCGAACGCGCCGGCGCGCGCGGACGCGAGATGCGCTGGCCCGCGGTCGCGAAGCGCTATCTCGAGAGTTTCGCGCGCGCGTGCACGACGCACGCGGAACGCGGGCGGACCGCGTTTCTCGCGAAGGCGCACGCGCCACGACCGCTCGAGCTGCCGGCGATGAATCTCGAGCACCTCCGCCTGCTGACCGATTACACCGGGCTGCTCCAGCACGCCCTCTACAACGTGCCGCGGTACGAGGAAGGTTACTGCCTCGACGACAACGCGCGCGCCCTGCTCTTGATGGCGCTGGTCGAGGACGCCGGCACCGACGAGCGGGCCGTCGTGCGCGCGCTCGCGGCCCGGTACCTGGCGTTCGTGAGTCACGCGTTCAACCGGAAGACCGGACGATTCCGGAACTTCATGTCGTACGCGCGGGAGTGGACGGAGGAGTGCGGATCGGAGGACAGCCACGGGCGGGCGCTGTGGGCGCTCGGCGGCGTGGTCGGCCGCGCCGACCATCCCGGCACGCGGAGCCTCGCCGGCGACCTGTTCTCCGCGGCGCTCCCGGCGGTCTCGGACTTCACGAGCCCGCGCGCGTGGGCGTACGCGCTCCTCGGCATCAACGAGTACCTGCGCGCCTTCGAGGGCGAAAGCGGCGTGGAGGCGACGCGCTCCGACTTGGCCGGACGGCTGCTCGCGCTGTACCAGCGCACGAGCGGGCACGAGTGGCCCTGGTTCGAGGACCGCGTCACGTACTGCAACGCGCGCCTGTCCGAGGCGCTGATCGTGTCGGGCTCGTGGATGGGGAACGACACGATGATTGCCGCGGGCACGGAGTCGCTGGACTGGTTGCTCTCGATCCAGCGCTCGACGGATGGACACTTCGCGCCGGTTGGTTCGAACGGGTTCTTCCATAGAGGGGCACCCACCCCTTCTTTCGACCAGCAACCCGTGGAAGCGTGCGCGATCGTCGCGGCCACGCTCTCGGCGCACCGCGTCACGGGCGACGCTCGCTGGGCCGACCATGCGCGCCGCGCCTTCAACTGGTTCCTCGGGCAGAACGACCTGCACGGGTCGCTCTATGACGCGTCAACGGGCGGGTGCCGCGACGGCCTCCACGCCGACCGGGCCAATGAGAACCAGGGAGCGGAATCCACGATCTCGTTCCTGCTCGCGCTCGTGGACATTCGTTCGCTCGAAACCACCGAGGCGACGACTCCCGCGTTGCAGGCCGTCGCGGGATGACGGGCGCACACAGCCGCGACGGCTTTCCGGTGCTCTTTCGCCGGCACGATCGCAATCCCATACTGACGGCGGCCGACTGGCCCTATCCCGCGCACACGGTGTTCAACCCCGGCGCGACGCGGCTTGCGGACGGGACGACGCTGCTCCTGTGCCGGGTGGAGGACCGGCGCGGCCACTCGCACCTCTGCGCCGCGCGATCCACCACCGGCGTGGACGGCTGGATCATTGACCCCGCCCCGACGCTCCGGCCGGACCCGGACGAGTATCCCGAGGAACTGTGGGGGATCGAAGACCCGCGCATCACGTTCGTGGAGGAACTGGGCAAGTACGCGATCGCCTACACGGCGTACAGCAAGAGCGGGCCGGGCGTTGCGCTCGCGCTCACCGAGGACTTTCGGCGCTTCGAGCGGCTCGGCCTCGTGATGCAACCCGAAGACAAGGACGCGGCGCTCTTGCCGCGGCGCGTGGACGGGAACTTCGCGTTGCTGCACCGGCCGACCGCGCATTCGGGCGGGCACACGGGCGGGCACATCTGGATGTCCTTCTCGCCCGACTTGCGCAACTGGGGACACCACAAGCCCGTGCTCCAGGCGCGACGGGGCGCGTGGTGGGACGCGAACAAGGTCGGGCTTTCGCCGCCCTTGATCGAGACGTCGCGCGGGTGGCTGATGCTCTATCACGGCGTGCGGCACACCGCGTCCGGCGCGCTGTATCGGGTTGGCGTCGCGCTCTTCGACCTGGAGCGGCCGGACCGCTGCCTCCTCCGTGGTGACGAATGGGTGCTCGGTCCCGAGACCGAGTACGAGTGCAACGGCGACGTCGGCAACGTGACGTTTCCGTGCGGCAACACCATTGGTGCCGACGGCGACACGATCTATCTCTACTACGGGGCCGCGGACACGAGCGTGGCGCTCGCGACCGGGAGCATCGCCGAAGTGCTGGGCTGGCTCGACGTGCACGGGAAGGCGGTCGGGTAGGAGCTGGCCGCGGGCGTCCCGGCGCGATCGTGGCGCTCGAGCCCGCCAACGCTCGGACCGGCGTGGTACGTAGCACTCATCGCGACGGATGTCCCCACCAACGATCGCCGCGCCGTGCAAACACGGCGCGCGACAGGAGCGCCTCATGAAGCGACTCGTTCTCGCCGCGGCCGCGCTGGTCCTGGTCGCGCTCGCGCCGCGCATCGCGCCGACCCAGGAGCGCGAAGACCGCACCCTCCTCACCTGGGACCAGATGCGCGCGATCATCAACGAGGCCTCGGGCGAGCGCGCGCAGCACCACATTCTCGAGCTGGTGCCCTACCCGCGCGTGCGCGCGCTCACGGAGTACTCGAAGGGCCCGTTCCGCGAGAGCGAGGTGATGGCGCGCTTCGCCCGCGAATACGGCTACAGCAACGTCGAGATCGTCACCTACCCGCAGCCCAACCAGCTCTGGCAGCCGACCAGTGGGCAACTCTGGCTGATGGACGGCGCGCCGCGGAAGCTCTTCGACATCTACGACACGCCTGTCGCCCTCGGCGGCAACACGCCCACGCACGACGTCACGGCCGAAGTCGTGGACGTCGGCATCGGCGGCCGGGCCGAGGACTACGCGGGCAAGGACGTGCGGGGCAAGGTGGTGCTCGGCAGCGCGGGGATGGGCGTGCTGCAGACGCAGGGCGTGTGTCAGCGCGGCGCGGTCGGGGTGCTCTCCTACAACTCGATGCGCCCCGTGGACCAGCCCGACATCATGATCTCCTCATCCATCTCCGCCGCGCCGGCGAACTGCGCCGGCCCCGGGTTCGGCTGGGAGATCACGGCGCGGGTGGGGCGCGATCTTGCGGTGAAGCTCGGGCGCGGGGAGAAAGTGACCGTGCGCTCCGTTGTCGAGGCGCAGACGTTTCCCGGCCGCCTCGAGCTCGTGCACGCGACGATCCCCGGTGACGGGAGCACCGACCAGACCGTCTTCGTCTCGGCGCACCTCTACGAGGGCTACATCAAGCAGGGCGCGAACGACGACAACTCCGGGTGCGCGCTGACGCTCGAGATGGGGCGCACCTATCTGGCGCTCATCAAGGCCGGGGCGCTGCCGAAGCCGAAGCGCACGATCCACTTCCTCTGGGTGCCGGAGATCAGCGGGACGAACGCGTACCTGAACGCGAACCCGGAGCTGGAGAAGCACGCGATCGCGGATCTCAACTTCGACATGGAGGGGATCCGCCTCTCGACGAGCGCGAGCTACTGGGTGCTGCACCGCACGCCCGACACCTTCCCGACCTTCCTCAACGACGTCGCGCAGAGCTTCATGGAGTTCGTCTCGGAGCTGAACCGCGAGCGCGTGCGCTACCGCGCGAACGGCTACGCGCCGACGCTCCCGATGTACTCGCAGAACGGGAGCAAGGACCCCTTCTACATCAAGGTGGACAAGCACTACGGCGCGAGCGACCACGTCACGTACATGCAGCACGGGATTCCGTCGGTCATGTACATCACCTGGCCCGACCAGTGGTACCACTCGTCGCAGGACACGCCGGACAAGCTCGACCCGACGCAGTTCCGTCGCGCGGCCGTGGTGGGTGCGGGCGCGATGGTGGCGCTCGCGACGGCGGGCGACGAGATGGCGCTCCGCGTGGCTGACGAGGCGCTGGGGCGCGGCGCCCAGCGGATGGGCGACAATCAGCGGAAGGGGCTCTCGTATCTGGGCGACGTGAAGAGCGGCGCCGAGCTGGCCGACGCGTACAAGGAGGCGAAGGTGGCGGTGCGCCACCAGGCGAACGTGGAGAAGGCGGTGATCAAGACCGTGAGGGTGCTCTTCGCGAATCCCGACAGCGGCGCGAAGCGGCTCGGGGCGTTCGAGCCGCTCGTCACGGCGCGCGAGACCGCGTTGCAGAACGAGGTGACCGCGGCGTTCCGGATGGCCGCCCTCACGTGGAAGGTGCCGGCGACGGAGCCGCAGCCGACGGACCTCGAGAGGCAGGCGGCGCGACTGCTCGTGGAGCGGGTGCCCGCAGCGGCCGGTGCGGGTGGCCGCGGCGGTGGTGGCGGTGGCGGGCGCGGCGCGGGCGGTGGCCGCGGCGGCATCGCCTCGCGAATCCCGCAGCACCTGGGCGCCGAACTCAACATTCTGCTCGGCCAACGCAAGACCGCGCTCGAGATTCGCGACTTCCTCTCCGGGGAGTTCGAGCCGCTGCCCCTGCAGGACCTGATGGACTACCTGCGCGCGCAGGAGAGCGCGGGCGCGATCAAGCTCGTGGAGCAGCCGGAGGCGAAGAAGGGGAAGTGAGGGGCGGCGTGGGGTGAGAGGGCGGAGACGCGTCGGCTCCTCCCTGACGCCTCACCCGGGAATGACCGCTACTCGCCCGGCGGCCGGCGCTCACACGGCCGACGGCGTCGCCTGCGTCGCCGCCGGCACCGCCGGCACGGCCGGCGCCGCCGGTACGGTCGGCGCCGTGTAGCCGGGCACCCACTTCTGGAGCACGGTGCGCAGGCCGGTCAACTCGATGGGTTTCGGGGCGAAGTCGTTCATCCCCGCCTGAAGCGCGCGCTCGCGATCCTCGGCGAACGCGCTCGCCGAGAGCGCGACGATCGGCGTCTCCCGGTTGGGCCCTCTGGTCCCGCGCACGCCGCGGGTGACGTCGTAGCCGTCAATCTCCGGCATGTGGCAGTCCATCAGGACGAGGTCGAAGCGCTCCCGGGCGAGCTGCTCGAGCGCGCCGGCGCCGCCGGTGGCGCCGGCGACACGGACGCCGAGCGAGGTGAGCATCGCGCGAGCGACCATCAAGTTGAGTTCCACGTCATCCACGACGAGGACGCGCGGCGCGCGGTCGGTGTCGTCTCCGGCGGCCGGGCGCGCGGCGCGCACCGGAGTGGACGCCGCCTTCGCGGCCGCTTCGGCCTGCCGTCTTGAGAGCCGGCCGCTCGCGATGTCGGTGAGGAGCGTCTGGAGGTGATCCTCGCGCACGGGACGCCGGAGTTGCGTTGCCGCGCCGAGGGCGGAGAGCGCCGAGTTGTCGAGCGGCTCGTGCAGCGTCGTGAGGAGAATGACGGGCGGCGCGCCCGGCCCGTCGATCCGGGGGAGCGGCGCGTCGGCGCCCGGTGGCGGCGGGTCGGCGAGCACGAACGCGTACTCGCTCGGCGAGGTGAGGCGTTGGTGCATCGCCGCGCGGCTGTCGCATCCATCCGCGCCGACGCCCTGCCGCGCAAGCATCTCGACGATCGCCTCGCGGGTCTCCGGAAGGGCGCAGCAAACGAGCGCGCGCGCGCCGGGCGGCAGTCGCGGGCCGAGGGGCGGCTCACGCGCCACGGTCGAGACGGGTAGCTGCAGGTCCACGGTGAACTCGGTCCCAAGTCCCTCCCGGCTCGTGACGGTGAGCGTGCCGCCCATGAGGAGGACAAGCTGGCGCGATATCGCGAGCCCGAGCCCGGTGCCACCAAAACGGCGCGCCGTGGACGCCTCGCCCTGTGAGAACTGTTCGAAGAGTTTCGTCTGCGCCTCCGGGGCGATGCCGATGCCGCTGTCCCGCACGCGGATGCGCAGCGCGATCGTCTGCCGGCCGATCATCACCGTCTCGAGGTTCACGCGCACGTGCCCGCGCTCGGTGAACTTGACGGCGTTGCCCACGAGATTGAGCAGCACCTGCCTCATCCGCGCGGCGTCGCCGATGGGCCACCGTTCGGCCCGGAGCGACTCCCGCACCGCGAGCTCGAGCCCCTTCTCCTCGGCCGTCACCGCGAAGAGGTCGGTGACGTCCTCCACGAGCGCGCGCGGGTCGAAGGGTGCGTTGACGAGGTCCACGCGGCCGGCCTCGAGCTTCGAGTAGTCGAGGATGTCGTTGAGAATGCCGAGCAGCGACGACGCCGACTTGTTGATGACTTCGAGCGAGCGGCGGTCGGCCTCCGTCTGCACGGAGGCGAGCATCGCCTCACTCATCCCGAGTACCCCGTGGAGTGGCGTGCGGATCTCGTGGCTCATGTTGGCGACGAACTCGCCCTTGGCGCGGGAACTCGCCTCCGCCGCGGCTTTCGCCGCGAGCAGGCTCGCCTCGACGGCGAGGCGCGAGCGTTCCACGCGATATGCGGAGAGCCCGCTCAGCAACGCGAGCAGGAGCCCGATCGCACCGCCGGCGAACACCGTTCGGTCGAGCTGGGCGATTCTGGCCTCGTAGCGCGCCAGGCTCAGCGTCACACCGACGACGCCGGTCACGCGGCCGTTCCGGCCGAAGATCGGCGCGCTCGCCTGCACGCCCGGGCCCCACGGCGTGGGCGACGCCGCGCCCGCGACGAACGTCTTGCGCTCGGCCCACGCGAACCTCGCCTCGGTCGTCACCGGCTCCATCTCGCCGATCGCCCGGTGCGCGGGTCGCCCGTTCGGAAGGAGCGCGCCGGGCGTGGAGGCGTCGAGGACGTAGCGCAGCGAATCGCCGACGACCACGGCCGTGAACGCGTGAACGACGGTGTTGTCGGCGCTGTCGAGCACGAAGAGCGGGCGCACGGCGGCGGCGTACTCGCGCGTGTTCTCCTGAGCGGGGCGCGCGAGCGTGGCGTGCACGTCGCCGTCCACGAGCGCCGCGGCGGACTCGGTCATGGCGCGCAGGTATTCACGCACGCCCTCGAAGAGGACCGTCCGGGTGCTCACCAGCACCGAGCCGCCGATGATGCCGGTGGTGGCGGCGACCGCGAGGCTGTACGCGAGTCCGATGAGCACCGGCGAGCGGGCGCCGGCGCGGCGCAGGGGTGGTGCGCTTTTGCCTGGCATATCCGCTAAAAGATGGCTGCCCACGCGGTGGGCCGCCATCTTTCGGCCACTTTCGTGGTTGCGGGCATTCCACGGCTCTTCTCGAGACGCCGGGCACGGCACGCGCGTCAGAAGCAGACAACGGCTCGGGCGGCTCGCGGTTGATCACCGCAGAAGTCTTTCTCTGCGCCTTCGCGTCTTTGCGCGAGCTTGCCCCAGCCTGGTCTCTGCCTGAAGTTCGTTGAACACACGCTTTCAGGGGCCCATCATCGTCGCCATCGAGAGTCACGCCCGAGGCGTGCGGGTGAAGTCGCCAAAGCCTCCATTCTTCTGGGGGGTCGTCGCAACGGCGGCCGTCATCGCGGGCTTCTACGCCTACGCGGCCCTGATGCTGGTCCGCCACGGGGGCCTCGTCCAGGATTTCGGGTGGAGCGAGGGGCGCCGCGGCGAAGGCTGGTATGTCACCAGCGTGGAGCCCGGCGGCCGTGCCGAGGGAAAGCTGCGGACGGGCGACGGGATTCTGGCCGTCAACGGCGACGAACGCGTGGCGCGCGTGGGCCCCTTCTTCAAGCTCCGGGCGAATCCCGTCACGTCCGCCTACACGGTCCGTGTGGCGCGCGGCCCCGAGCAACTGGAGTTCAAGCTGGAGGCGCCGATACACCGCGACCGGCGCAAGCTGGGCGAGCCGCTATCGCTGCTGCCGTCCAGCCTGGCCTTCGCCGTGGTGGGCATACTGGTGGGTGTGCTGCGACCGCGCGATCGCATGCCGAAGCTGCTGGTTGTGGCCAGCTTGCCCACCTCGTTGATGGTGCTGGGGATGGCCCTCGCCCCCCTCAGCGTCTTCTTCCGGGGCTTCGAACGTTTTCCTTTTCTTGCCCTGCGCGCTATCCCTCCTTTCCACGTTCTGCTGGGGTACTCCTTCCTTTACCGCTTCGCTACCTCCGACACTCGCCAGCGGCTGTGGGGAGCGATTGAGGTCCTGCTCTGGGCGTGGGGCGCCGCGGTCTTCCTACCTGTCGCCACCTGGACGCTGATCAACCTGCCGGACATTGCCGGGGCCATGGACATTGCCTTCGCTCATCCGGGCCTGGCCGGCATCTGGGTGCCCTTGAGTCTTGGCGTCCACGCATTTGCGCAGTTTTCGATCTGCGGTGTGCTGGCCGCCAACTATCATCGCATCACGGAGCCCGATCATCGCCGCCGCCTGAAGTGGATTGTCTACGGTACGGCGGCCAGCCTGTTTCCGATGGCAGCGGCGAGCGCCGTGTGGTCTCTCCAGGCCGCTTCCCAGCCTGGTTTCGGCGCTGTCGGCGGCACGTTCGCCATGGTGATGCGCTTCGCGAATGCCGCGACGATTGGGATTCCCATCACCTTCGGCTACGCCATCGCCAAGCACCGCGTGCTCGGCGTGGACGTGGTGGTCCGCCGCGGGCTCCAGTACCTGCTGGCCCATAATGTGCTACGGGCGGTTCTGCTGCTTCCGGCCGCCGCCCTGGGTTTGACGCTTGTTTCTCACCCGGAGCGGACCATTGGCGAGGTGTTGTTCGGCCCGTCCAGCTATTTCTACCTGTTCATCCTGGCTGCGGGCAGCGCGAGCCTGAAGTACCGCAGGCAGATCATGGATTGGCTCGATCGCAAATTCTTCCGCGAGGCCTACGATCGGGAAAAAGTGCTTCTGGCCTTGGTCGAGAACATCAAGCTCTGCAGCTCCGTGAAGGACGTTTCCCGGCTGGTCTGCCAAGAGGTGGACTCGGCGCTGCATCCGAGAACCCTGCACCTCTACTATCGGCCAAGTGAACGGGGCGATTTCATGCTTCAGTACTCGTCGGGCGGCGAACGACAGGGAATTTCCCTCGCCGAGGATTCCCCCCTGATTCGCATCATGGAGCAGCGCTCCGGGCCCCTGGAGCTTCCGCTGGCCCGAAACGCTGATCTGCCCGAGCGCGAGCAGGGATGGCTGCGAGAGTTCGGCGCCAGTCTGGTGGTGCCGATGAGGGGTTCCGAACAGCGCCTGGCAGGCCTGCTGCTGCTGGGGGAAAAGAAATCCGAGGAGCCGTATGCGGCTGCCGACCGCAAGCTGTTGGACGGGATCGGCGGTCAGATCGCAGTAGTTTGCGAGAACCTCTGGCTGAAGGAGAGGGTCGAACGCGACCTGAAGGTCCGCCGCGAGGTGCTTGCCCACTTGGAGGACGGCGGGATCAATCTGGTGAGGGAATGTCCCGTGTGTGGCGCGTGTTTCGATCGCGCTGAGGAGTTCTGTCCCCAGGACCGTGTCGAGCTGATCCTGACGCTGCCGGTGGAGCGAACCATCGAGGGTCGCTACCGGCTCGACCGGCTGCTGGGCCGCGGCGGCATGGGCGCCGTCTACGAGGCCACCGATCTGCGCCTCGAGCGCAAGGTGGCCATCAAGATCATGCTTGGGGCCCTGTTCGGCCACCAGGATAGCCTGCGGCGTTTCGAGCGCGAGGCGCGCGCTTCAGCTCAGTTGAGCCACCGCAACATCATCGCCGTGTATGACTACGGCCGCACGGGCGCCGATGGCGCCTACCTGGTCATGGAGCGGTTGCGCGGTTCCACCTGGCGCGCCGAGCTGAACCGCTCGGGCAGCGTCGAGCCGGCCGTGGCCGCCGAATGGTTCGACCAGGTGCTCAGCGGGCTGGCCGCGGCGCACCAGGCCGGAGTGATTCACCGCGATTTGAAACCGGAAAACATCATGCTCACCAACCCTGCCGAAGGCGGCACGCGAGTCAAGATCCTGGACTTCGGGACGGCCAAAGTGAGGATGCTGGGCGTGTCCGGCCAGGAGACGGGCACCGCCAGCCTGACCGTCCCTGGCACGGTGCTGGGCACTTATATGTACATGTCCCCGGAACAGCTCGCCGGAGGGAAGGTGGACGAGCGCACGGACTTGTTCTCCCTGGGCATCATGGTAGTCGAGACCGTGACGGGCCAGCGCCCGTTTCAAGGAACGTCTTTGATGGAGCTGCACCTGGCCATCCTCCAGGGATCGTTCCACCTGAAGGGCGAAGCGAAGGAAGTGCGGCGCCTTGACGCGGTGCTCCAGAGATCTCTGTCGAAGGATGCGACGGCTCGGTTCGCTTCCGCCGCCGCCATGCAGCGCGAGCTGATTCCTGCGCTGCGGCGGTGTCCGCGCTTGGCGGCGCCCCTTGCGGCAAGCACCAACGGCGCCGCGGGCTTCGAAACGGCCTAGCCCGCCCCCCGCTCCCGGCGCACGGCCTCGGCGTCCGCCACCCGGCGCTCGAGCTCGTGCACGCGGTGCCGCCAGCCGCGCGCCATCCGGAGCTTGCCGCGGAGCAGCTGGTCGCCGAACGCGCCGCCGGCGATCGCGAGGAGGAGCAGCACGAGCCACCACGCCACGGCGTCGAACGTCGTCGTCTCGTGCGCGTGGCCGAGGAACCGCTCGAAAAAGGGCGCCGGCCCCGCCGAGAGCACGGCGAAACCCGCGCCGAGAATGACCACGGTGAGCGTCGCGCCGACCGCGTGCGCGAGCAGGAGCGACCGGCGCGCCGAACGGAGCTTGTGCCGCAGCGCCACGAGGGACGCCTCGAGCTCGGCGTCCGTCAGCGTGGCGGGCGGCTCGTGGCCGGAGGGGTGGTTGGCGAAGAGCGGCATCTAGTACTGGCTCGGGCGCTTCGCCATTCCCGCGTGGAAGAGCCCGTGCAGGCTGGCGAAGTCGCGTTCGGCGTCATCACTGGCGACGAACGGCGGGAAGATCCGAAACATCCGGGTCGAATAATCGAACGCGACAGGCACGATCGGCACGCCCGCGCCCCTGGCGACATAGTAGAAGCCCGTGCGCCACTTCGGGCGTTTCTTCCGGGTGCCTTCCGGCGAGAGCGCGAGCACGAGCCGTTCACTCGCGTGGAAGTAGGAGATGGTCTGCTCCACCACCTGGTGCGGGAACGAGCGGTCCACGGGGACGCCGCCCAGCCATCGCATCACCACACCGGAGGGCCACCGGAAGATCGAGTCCTTGCCGAGAAAGGTGCCGCGGAGGCCGAGGGCGAACATCGCCAGGACGCCGAGGACGAAGTCCCAGTTCGAGGTGTGCGGCGCCACGATGATCACGAACCGCGGGAGGTCGGGCAGCGCGCCCTCGAAGCGCCAACCGGCCCAGCGGAGCGCGGCCCGCGCGCCCGCGCGCGTCAAGGCGTTGCCGCGCCGGGGCACCCGGTCGCCGAGCGCCGGGAACGGAGACCGCCCCTCGCGCCTGCCGCTCATCTCCGGTCTTCCTCGAGCGAGTCCGCGTAGCGGCCCAACGTGTGCAGATAATCGCCTGTCGCATCCGCCACTCGCATCTGCGTGAGGCAGGCGGCCGGCACCGCCCGGCAACCCTCGAAGAGCGCGGCCAGCGGCATGGTGGCGATCTCGCGCTCGGATCGCTTCGCGAGGTGCGCACGGAGCACGGGACTCCCCGACACATCCACCGCGAAGCGCACCGCGCGGCCGAGGGGGAGGCCCGCGTGCAGGCCGGTGGCCAGCGTCCGGGCGAAGCGCGGGAGCGTGTAGGAGGCGCCCGCGCCGATGAAGTTGGCGAAGAGGGTCAGCACGACGCCGCCCAGCAGGAGGAACGCGGCGAGCGCGCCCGCGATCGCGATCACATACGCCTTCCATCCTCCGCGGGACAGGAAGGGCTGCGTGATCACGAACGACGCAAGCACACCGGCATAGACGGGGTACCCCATCAGCAGGCGCACGCGCAGCATGCGCCTGAAGTCCCGCGCGTAGTGTTCAGCGAGCAGTCGGAGCGAAGTGAGGAGCGTGCCTCCCTCCTCACCGGCGGCGAGAATCGCCGCCTCGAACGGCTCGAAGAGCCTGGGCCTCGCCCTCACCAGCGAGGCGAGCGGGCGGCCCTGCTGAGCGCCCACGACGAGGTACCGCCGCGCTTCCTCCGTCCGGCCCGAGTGCAGACGCCCGATCTGCTCCAGCGCGACGCCGTGCGTCAGGCCCGCACCCAGCGCCGTGCCCCACCCGCGGTAGAGCTCGGCCCGGTAGCGACTCTCGTCGAGGCGGCGCAGGGCGCCCAGGACGGTCATGCTCATCGGGCGGCGCCCTCAAACTCTTCCAGGTTCAGGATGGTCGAAAGGTCGCTCATCGCCTTGCGCGTGGGCCGAGCCGCCAGAAGAATGGCGCGCAGGACACGGCACCGCCAACTTGAAATACGCCTCCAACCACACGCCGAGTTCCTTCCATGCCAACCCGACTCGCGATCCTGACCGCCCTCGCGCTCTTCGCGGCCGCCGCCTCCGCGCCATCCGCCGCAGCCCAGGTTCCGCCCGACCGGCCGCCCCCGACGCCTGCGGCAGAGAAGGACATTGACCCCGTCGGGTCGTACGAACTCACCGTCGTCGTGCAGGGCCAGGCGATCGGCTCTTTCGTCAAGATCGAGAAGAAGGACTCGACCTTCACCGGCACCGTCTCGACGGAGGCATACGGCACCTTCACCATCGCCGCCCTCAAGGTCAGCGGAAAGACGATCACGCTCTCGATTTACGCGGCCGACGGGAGCCCGGTGACGATCAGCCTGACGGTCGAGGGCGATCAGGTGACCGGCGACTGGTCCATGGCGGGCGACGGGTCGAAGGTGACCGGGAAAAAGGTGCCAAGGACAGACGTCAGACAGCAGACGTCAGATGTCAGAGGCCTGATGTCTGCCGTTACAGGCTGCCCGGCGGCACCGTCCGCACGCTCGCGGCCACCGGCGCGGCCACCGGCGCGGGCTCGGGCGTGAAGTCCTCGCCCGGATTGATGAACACGTCGCGCTCGAGCTGGTACTGCTTGTCGTAGAGCTGCCGGTAGCGGCCGTTCCGGGCGAGCAGCTCCTGGTGCGTCCCGCGCTCGACAATCTCCCCGTGCTCGAGCACGAGGATCTGGTCGGCGCTCTGGATGGTCGAGAGGCGGTGCGCGATGACGAACGTCGTGCGGCCGCGGCGCAGCGCGCGGAGTCCCTCGCGGATGTGCTGCTCGGCCTCGGAATCGAGACTCGAGGTGGCCTCGTCGAGGATCAGGATCTTGGGGTCCGCGAGGATCGCGCGCGCGATCGCGATGCGCTGCCGCTGCCCGCCCGAGAGCTTCACGCCGCGCTCGCCGACGACGGTCTCGAACTTGTCCGGAAACGCTTCGACGAACTCGTCACAGTGCGCGACGCGCGCGACGGCGCGGATCTCCTCCGCCGTCGCGCCCGGCTTCGAGAACGCGATGTTCTCGGTGATCGTGCCGTCGAAGAGGAAGTTGTCCTGCAGCACGACCCCCAGGTGTGAGCGGTAGTCGCGCAGGCGCACGCTCGCGAGGTCGCGTTCCGCGACGCGAATCCGCCCCCGCTGCGGCCGGGCGAAGGCCATGATGAGCGAGATCAGCGTGCTCTTCCCGGAGCCGCTCGAGCCCACCAGCGCCGTCGTCGTTCCTTCCTTCGCCGTGAAGCTCACGCCCTTGAGCACGGGGAGGCCCGGGCGATACTCGAACCAGACGCTCTCGAAGACGAGGTCGCCGTCGGCCGAACGGAGCGGCGCGCGCCCCGCGTCCCCGGCGTCTTCGGTGGGCGTGGCGATGATCTCGCGGATCCGGTCGAGCCCGGCGAACGCCTCGGTGATCTGCGTGCCGATCGCCGCCATCTGCACGACGGGGAAGGTCACGAGCCCGACGAAAAAGACGTACATCACGAAATCGCCGAGCGTCATCCGGCCGGCCAGGATGTCGCGCCCGCCGACGATCATCATCAGCACGCCGACGACGCCGATGATGACCGTCGCGAACGCCCCGAGCGCGGACGTCCCCGTGATGGTGCTCGCGATGTTGCGAAAGAGCCGGTGCGCGCCTTTCGTGAAGACGAGTTCCTCCCGCTTCTCCGCGGTGTACACCTTCACCACGCGCGCGCCGCCCAGCGCCTGGCCGAGCCGGCCCGAGACCTCGGCGTTGATCTTGCTTCGCTCGCGGAAGATGGGGCGCAACCTGGTGAACGCGAAGGCCATCACGCCGCCGAAGAGCGCCAGGATGAAGAGCGTGGCGCCGGTCAGCTTCCAGTTGAGCCAGAAGAGTGCCGTGAGCGCGAGCGTGGCGCTCACCACGCCACCCACGAGCTGGACGATGCCGGTGCCGACGAGGTTGCGCACGCCCTCGGCGTCCGACATCACGCGCGTGATGAGGATCCCGCTCTGCGTGGAGTCGAAGAAGCTGACGGGGAGCCGCATCACCCGCGCCTGGACCTTCCGGCGCAGCTCGGTGATGGCGCGCTGGCCCGCGATGCTCACCACCTGCGAGAGCGCGAACGAGGTGCCGGCCTGCACCAGCGTCGCGATCCCCGCGGCGACCGCGATGGGGACCAGGAGATCGTCTCGGCGTTCCGTGATCACCTTGTCAATGAGCCACTTCGAGCTGGCGGGCAGGACGAATCCGGAAAGGCGGTTCACCAGCATCAGGCCGAGCCCGATCGCGAGCGTGGCGCGGTGCTTCCGCATCAGGGCGCGCGTTTCGGCCCAGGCGCCGGCGTAGTTGATCTTCTTCTTCGGCGGGACGCTCATCGGATGGAGGGCGGACGTCAGACGGCGGACCGGAGCGCGCGCTCGATCACGCGCCCCGCCGCGGCGAGCATCCGCGCCGGATCGTTGGTGATGATGCCGTTCACGCCGCCTGCCCAGTAGCGGAGGGCACGCGCCGGGTCGTCCACGGTCCAGACGTGCGTGCACGCGTCCGCCGCGCGGGCCATCCGGGCGAAGCGCAGCACCGGGAGCGGGAGGATGTTCCGGTAGACCGGTGGAATGCAGAGCGCGTGGTAGGGGAGCCGGCGTGGACTCCCCGGCAGCACCGCGCGCGCGTAGAGGCGCGCGACCTCACCCTGCGATGCGCCGCTCGCGATCGCCGAGCCGCGAAAGGGCGCGAGCGCGGGGTGGAGGAACGAGCCCATCAGGCAGCGCGCCGAGGCGCCGTGGCGTTCGACCGTCCGCTTGGTCGCGGCCGCCGCCGCCGGCGTCTTGAGCTCCACGAGGAGCGGCACCGCCGGAAAGGCGTCGAGCACCTCGTCGAGCGTCGGCACCCTGAGGCCACGGCCCCGCCACGGATGCGTGCGCCCGCCGTCTCGCGTGAAGCGGGCGCCGGCATCGAACCGCCGCACGTCGGCGAGCGCGAGCCGGCCCACGACACCCGAGCCATCGGTCGTGCGGTCCAGCGTGGGATCGTGGACGGCGACGACGTGCGCGTCACTGGTCACGTGCACGTCGAGTTCCAGCGCGTCGGCGCCGAGCGCGACCGCCTCCTCGAACGCCTCGAGCGTGTTTTCGGGCGCGTGCGCCGCGTTGCCCCGGTGCGCGATGACGAGACGTGCCGCGGGGTCCAGCAGGGGGTTCATTCGTGGAAGATAGCGGACGCCCCTCGCCGGAAAGCAGGAGGCAGACGGCGCCGCGCGCCGTCTGCCTTCTCCCTGTCGCCTCCTACTGGCTCAGAACTCGCACCTGACGCGCGTCAGCATGAGCCGGCCGATCGCCGGCGTGCCGGCGTACGTCGGCTCCCGGTTGTCGAGCAGGTTGCTGACATTCAGCGCCCAGGTGAACCGTTCCTTGCCCGGGAACCGGTACGAGAGCCCGAGGTCGAACTGCGTCTGCGCCTTGATGGGTGGGTAGAGCTTCGTGCCCGCCGGGTTCGGCGGGATGCCAAGCGTGTTCAGCAGCCCCGTGTTGACCGGGAACGCATCGGCGTAGCGCGCCGTCACGTCGAATCCCCACCCCGGCCCGCCGCCGGGATCCTCCGTGTAGCGCGCCGAGCCCGTCGCGCGATACTTCGGCGAGTTCGACATCAGCGGGTTGATCCCGCCGATCTCGGGGAAGACGATCTTGTCCTGGTTCGAGTAGGTGGCCGCGAAGAGCCAGTTGTCGTTCATCTGGTAGTCAATCGCCACGTCCATGCCGTGCACGTCTACCTCGCCGAGGCCGTTGCGCCACGTCGCGATGATGGACGGGTCGTTCGCGAGCGTGGTGTTGGTGAACGCGAGTGTCCCCTGCGGCAGCGCGGCCATCAGCGGCACGAGCCCCGCCGCGGCCGCCTGCGCCGTCGCCAGCGCGACCGCCTGCGACTGCCCCGCGGCCATCAGGCCCGCGGTGATGTTCGTGACGAGGTACGTGCCGAGCGACGCCGGATCGTAGAGCACGAGCGGGTTCGCCTGCCCGGCGCTGCCGCCGACGCCGCCGCGGATCTGGTACCAGAGATCCACCGCCACGCGCAGGCGCTCGCCGATGATGCCCTTGTAGCCAAGCTCCCAGGTGTTGTTGAACGACGCCGAGAGCGGCAGGATGTCCGTGACTGACGCCGCGGTGACCGTCGTGCCGAGGTTCAGCACGGTGCCGAGCTGTGCCGGCGTGGGGCGGAGGGCCGAGAGGATCGGATTGAGCTGCGTGAGCAGCCCGGTGAGCTGCGCCTTCTGCGCGGCGCTCAGCGTGGGAAGTCCGTTGATGATGCTCGGCAACGCCGCGATGAAGCCGGGGAACGCGTTGGCGGCCGACGACGCGATGGGCGTGGACGCGGACGCCGCGAACGGCGACCGCATGCAGATGCCGGTGTTGATCGTCGCGTCGCAGCTCCGGTCGAACTTCCACCCCACGGTCGGCGGGTTGCCGATCGCCTTGAGCGCGAATCCCGGCGCCTGCGTCGGGTTGGCGATCTGGTCGAGGAAGTACTCGAAGCTCGCCGGCGAGTTGAAGGCGCGGCTGAACGTGAAGCGGAAGTTGTTCGAGGCGTTGTACTTGTGGACGAGGGCCGCGCGCGGCGAGAACTGCGTGCCCGCCAGCCGGTCGGTCCTGTCGCCGCGCAGCGCCGTGACGAGGTCCCACTTCGGGTTGAGTGGGATCGTGGTGTGCAGGTAAGCGCCGTACTCCACGATGTTGTTGTCGCCCTCGTTCCGCCCGAAGATCGTCCCCTCGCTCCTCGGATCCGTCGCGATGTAGTCGGCGCCGACGACCAGCCTCATGTCGCGGAAGTCAAACCCCTGCTGCACCTGTCCGACCAGCACCGTGGACTTGTCCACGACCGGGATGCCCGTGCGGATGTAATAGGTCCCGGTGGTGTCGTTCGGGCCCGCGTTCCCCGAGTTGCTGCCGTTCCAGAAGACCTGCGCGAAGAACTTCTTGTAGCGGAAGCGGTCCTGGAAGTTCGTGTAGGACCAGTTCTTGGCCTGCGCCGCACCGAAGTTGCCGGTGATTTCGATCGCGCTGCCGAGATTCGTATAGCCCGTCGTGAAGATGTTCTCGAGGTCGCGGTTGGGGTCGCGGTAGTCGAGCCGCACCTCGCCGGTGTAGCGGCGCACGTCGAAGTCGCGCTTGAGCGGCTTGCCCGCGCGTCCCGCGGGCGCGACGCTCGGCCACACCGCGGGCTCGTTCGGGTCGGTGTACGGCCACTCGCTGCCGGTGAGATACTCGCCGGAGAGCTTGACGCCCCACTCGTCCTTTTCGCCGAGCACCCAGGCCGTGCGCCCCGCGCCGCGGAGCACCGCGCGTCCTCCGCCGTCGAGCGAGAGCGTCGTGCCCTTCGACTGGAAGGGGCTCTTCGTGATGACGTGGACCACGCCGTTCGCGGAATTCGGTCCGTAGAGCGCGGAGGCGGGGCCGTTGAGCACCTCGATGCGCTCGATGTCCTCGCCCGTGCCCGTATAGAGCGAGGGCACGTTCACGCGGAGCGACGGGACGCCCGCGTACCGGTAGTCCTGCAGGTTGAGCATCGCGCCCGAGAAGGCGTTGTTGAAGCCGCGCGAGACGGTGTTCGACTGCACGAGGCCGCCGGTCGAAACGGAGATGCCCGGCACCGTCCGCATGAACTCGGCGATCGTCGTCACGGGCTTCGAGCCCAGTCGCTCGGCGCTGACGACGGAGATGGACGCCGGCGCGTCGAGAATCTTCTCCGAGACCGCGCCGCGCGAGGCAGTCGTCACGATTGGATTCAGCATCGCGGCGAACTCGGTCATCGCGAAGTTGGCCGTCGTCGTCGCGTTGCCCGCGACGCTCACGCCGTCCGTGTGCTTCGCGAGGAAGCCGATCTTCGTCGCGGTCACGGTGTACGTGCCGGCGGCGACGCCGGTGAGGCGGTAGCTGCCGTCTTCGCCCGTGACGGCGGAGGCCGCCGTGCGCGCGCCGGACACCGCCTGCACGTTGGCGCTCGCGAGCGGCCGGCCGGACGCGGCGTCGGTGACCTTGCCCGTGATGGTGCCGGTCTGCGCGGCGGCGGCGCCGGCCAGCGAGAGGAAAGCCACGAGAGCGGGAATCCGGCTCACGAATCGTCGAACCATGGATGCACCTCGCTTCACGGAGAGTGATCGGCCGGGACCTGGCGCCCGCCGTCGTTGGGAGAACGGTTGGGATCCTTTCTGTAACGGTCGTCTCGCAGGAACGGTACAACTTTGGTGCTGACGCGGGAATAGGCAAGGACTGAGCGGGACGAGTGAGGGAGATACGGGACGCGTCGTCCGCGCGCCCTCTCACTCGCCCCCGCAGTTGGCGCAGCGGGGGTCTTCTATCCTGTGCATTCGGGGGCGGGGCGGCTAGGGGAGCCGCTGCTCGAATGCGGAGTGCGGGATGCGGACGGGCGCCCCATTCCGCATTCTTGTTCCGGCTCCTCGTTCCGCTTCCGCATTCCGCATCGAGAACCCGCATCCCGCATCCCGCATTGACATCCCGCATTCCGCATCTCGCATTGGCCGTCGCGTTGGTTTCGCCCATCACGGCGCAGCCTCCCTCGCGCCGCGACGTCCGGGTGTGCGCGGGCGGCGACGTCACCCTGGGCACCAACCTCGACACGAGCTGGGTCCTCGCGAAGGCGCGGGCCGGCGCTCGCCCCGCGGCGCTGCCCGACCCGTGGCCGCTCCTCGCGCCCCTGCGGCCCCTGGTGACCGGCGCCGACGTGCTGCTGCTCAACGTCGAGGGGGCGATCGGGGCGGGACGGGCACCTCGGAAATGCGCGCGCGGCTCCACGCTCTGCTACGCCTTCCGCCAGCCGCCGGAGGCGGCCGCCGCGCTCCGCCGGCTGGGCGACTCGGCGCACGTCGTGGGGAACGTCGCCAACAACCACGCGCACGACGCGGGCGACGCGGGGTTCGCCGGGACGCTCGCGCGCCTCGACGCGGCCGGCGTGCTGGTCACCGGCGCGGACACGCTTGCCACGGCGGTGCCGATCGGCGAGGGCGACACGGTCGCGGTGCTCGGATTCAGCCCGTGGACGTTCGCGCGCGTGCACGATCTCGCCGCCGTGCGCCGGCACGTCGCCCGCGCCGCCGAGCGCCATGCGCGCGTGATCGTCACGATGCACATCGGCGCCGAGGGCGCCACGGCGCGGCACACGCGCGATGTGGTGGAGCGCTTCGCGGGCGAGAACCGCGGCAACAGCGTCGCCTTCGCGCGCGCGGCCGTGCGAGGCGGGGCGAGCCTCGTGATCGGCCACGGGCCGCACGTGCTCCGCGGCATCGAGTGGGTGGGGCCGTCCCTCGTCGCGCACTCGCTCGGCAATCTGGTGACCTACGGGCCCTTCAATCACTCGGGCTACGACGACCACGGCGCCATCCTCTGCGCCACGCTCTCGGCCGACGGAACGGTGCGGGACGCGCGGCTGCACTCGACGCGTCAGCGAGCGCCGGGCCTCGTCGAGGCCGACCCCACGCACCTCGGCGCGCGGGAGGTGGCCGAGCTCACGCGACTGGACTTTCCGCGCACGGGGGCGCGCGTCTCGCCGACGGGGGAGGTGGGGCCCCGTCCCTAGCAGGTTGCTGAAAAATGGTCGCAAAGACGTGAAGTTGGCACCGGCGCGCCGAGATCCGTGAAGTCTGTGCTCTGCACAACGCTGCAGGAATGCGTTCCGCACCGCTCGATGGTTCGTGGCGGCGCTCGTGGCGGTGCGCGACCGGTGCGCGCTCATGCCGGAGCCGGCGCGAGCAGGCTGCGCAGCCGCACCAGATTGTACGCCGCACTGGTGAACGCGAAGATCCAACT
>DATEDF010000062.1:0-2771 GCA_035286465.1 Gemmatimonadaceae bacterium
GGCGCGCCGGCCGGGTCGTCCAGAACGGGCTGGAATCCGCCTTCCGCGAGATCGCGCAGCGCGCTCGCGGCCTGCGCGAGGCGGAGCAGCGACTTGGGCTGCATCAGCACGAGCGGGCGCCGCGGCGTGAGCTTCGCCTGGCGCCGGAGCACGTGGAAGTACTGCGCCGGCGTGGAGGGATACGCCACGCGCAGATTCCCCTCGGCGCAGAGCTGGAGGAAGCGCTCGAGCCGCGCGCTCGAATGCTCGGGCCCCTGCCCCTCGTACCCGTGCGGGAGGAGGAGCACGAGCCCCGAGTCCTGCCCCCACTTCGCGCGGTCCGCCGCGAGGAACTGGTCAATGATCGGCTGCGCGACGTTGACGAAGTCGCCGAACTGCGCCTCCCAGAGCGTGAGCGTGTCGGCGGCCGCGGTGCTGTAGCCGTACTCGAAGCCGAGCACCGCGAGTTCGCTCAGCGCGGAGTTGTAGATCTCGAACGACGCGCGTGTGCCGATTGCGCCCGGCGCGGTCGCGCCCGGCAGGTGCTGGAGCGGCACCCAGACCTTGCCGTCGGTGACGTCGTGCAGCACGGCGTGCCGGTGCGAGAAGGTGCCGCGCTCGACGTCCTGGCCGGACATCCGGATGGAGACGCCGTCCGCGAGGATCGTCGCGAAGGCGAGGGACTCGGCGTGCCCCCAGTCTATCTGACGCGCTTCGCCTTCGGCTCCGCGCTCCACCGGCTCGCCGGCCGGGCTTCGCCCGCCGCCCACGGCGCCGCTCCGCCCGGCTGCGGCGCCGATGGCCTCGCGCCGGCGCTGGAGCTGCTTCGCGAGTCGCGGGTGCGGATGGAACGACTCGGGCCAGATGAGGAGCGCTTCGTTGAGCGCGGCGAGCGTCGTCGCGCTCACGGCCGTCGCGGGCGGCTCGGCCGGCGTCGCGACCGCCGGGTAGTCGCTCGTGTGCGTGCTCGTCTCCGCGTTCGAGCTGTCGAAGAGCGCCTGGAAGCGCGCGGCGGCCGCCGCGTCGGCCGCTTCGACGTCGGCCGCCGAGACGATCCCCTCGCGCACGAGCCGCGCGCCCCAGACCTGACGCGGCGCAGGGTGCGCCTTGACGCGCTCGGTGAGGAGCGGCTGCGTGTAGCCCGGCTCGTCGCCCTCGTTGTGGCCGTGTCGGCGGTAGCCGACCAGGTCCACGAGGAAGTCGCGGCCGAATCGCGTGCGATACGCGACCGCGATCCGCATCGCGATCACGCACGCTTCGGCGTCGTCCGCGTTCACGTGGAGGATCGGCATCTCGAACCCCTTCGCGAGGTCGCTCGCAAAGCGTGTGGAGCGCGCGTCCTCGGGGTCCGTCGTGAAGCCGACCTGGTTGTTGACGATGATGTGCAGCGTGCCGCCGACGTCGTACGCGCGGAGGTGCGCGAGGTTGAACGTCTCGGCGACGACCCCTTCGCCCGGGAACGCCGCGTCGCCGTGAATGCAGACGGGCACGACCGCCTGTGTGTCGCGCACGGCAGGCGCGTCCGGCTCGCGCTGGTGCGCCCGCACCCAGCCCTGCAGCACGGGGTTCACCATCTCGAGGTGGCTCGGGTTCGGCATCAGCGAGAGCTGCACCGTCGAGCCCGACGCGGTGACACGCGCGCTCTCGAAGCCCAGGTGGTACTTGACGTCGCCCGTGGAGATGTCGTCGAGATGCTCGTGCCGGCCCTGGAATTCGCCGAAGATCTGCTCGATGGGCTTCCCGAGCACGTGCGCGAGCACGTTGATGCGACCGCGATGCGCCATCGAAATCGCGATGTGCCGCGCGCCCGCGTCGGTGGACTCCTCGATCGCCGCGTCGAGCATCGGGACGAGCGCGTCGGTGCCCTCGATGGAGAAGCGCTTGTAGCCGGTGAACGCGCGGCCGAGGAAGCGCTCGAGGCCGTCCACTTCGGTGAGCCGGGTGAGCAACGCCTTCTTTTCGCCGGCAGTAAGTGAGCGCGTCAGTTGTTCCGCGGTGAAGAGCGCGCGGAACCACTGGCGCTCCTCCTCGGTGCGGCAGTGCACGAACTCGACGGCGAGGTTTCGCGTGTAGCGGAACTTCAGGCGCTCGGCGACGTCGCGTCCGGTCGCGAGATGCGGGAAGCCGAGGGCGGCACCGGTGACGAGATCGAGATCGGCTTCCGTGATGTCGTAGTGCTCGGGCGTCAGCTCGACGGCGCCCGGGGGCGGCGCGCCGAGCGGGTCGAGTTGGACGGCGAGGTAGCCGTAGCGGCGGATGGAGTTCAGGTAGCGCGAGATGCCGACGACGCGGCGGGCGAAGTCCTGACCTGCGGCCGAGGGTCGAGAGTCGAGCGTCGAGAGTTCGGCGTCGCGCGTAGCGCCCGGCGCCGCGAGAGCCGGCGGTGCGGCGGCGGCGGCCGTCAGGCCCGGTGCCGTGCCACCGAGCCGCTGCGCGAACCGGAAGAGCTGGCGCCAGGACTCGTCAACCGACAGCGGATCGCCGAGGTACGCCTCGTACACCTCGGCGACGTAGGCGTCGTTGAAGACGCTGGAGACGGGCTCGGGCACGGAGGGAATCTAACAGGTTGCTGAAAAATGGTCGCAAAGACGTGAAGTTGGCACCGGCGCGCCGAGATCCGTGAAGTCTGTGCTCTGCACAACGCTGCAGGCATGCGTTCCGCACCGCTCGATGGTTCGTGGCGGCGCTCGTGGCGGTGCGCGACCGGTGCGCGCTCATGCCGGAGCCGGCGCGAGCAGGCTGCGCAGCCGCACCAGATTGTACGCCGCACTGGTGAACGCGAAGATCCAACT
>DATEDF010000063.1:0-2802 GCA_035286465.1 Gemmatimonadaceae bacterium
TTCTCGAGCGGCGCGGGGATCTCGAACGCGGCGTTGTTGCGGTAGCCGCCGTCGAGGAAGCCGTCAAGGCTCGTCTCATCCGCGAACTTCTTCTTCGCGAGGACGCGCAGCGCCTTCTTCTCAGCCTCCGTCGGGTCGTTCACGCGCAGGAGCGTCTTCTTGTCCTTCGCCTCCAGGCTGAAGTCCCCGTTCCACGTCGGGATGTACCAGAGCATCGTCGTCTCCTTTCGTCCGGTTCATGATGCGCTTCTCGAGCTGTGCGATCCGCGCCGCGAACCGCTGCTGCAGATCTTTCGGCATCTCCAGGTACATGTTCAACTCGCGCGCTTCGCTCTCGGCGGCCGAGGCGTCCTCCGAGACGTTGCGGTGGTCGGTGAACGTACTGAGCGTCGCCATCATGCCGCGAAGCATCTCGCCCTGGTCGCCGCCGACGTTGCCGGCGGCGTTCTGCATGCGTGGGTTCCATCGCTGAACCCTACGGAGGCCGCCGCCGATGAGTTCCGGCGGGTTGTCGTTGATGTCGAACTGGTGGGCGTCCTCTCCGAGAAAGTCCGCTGTACGCGGATCGAGGACGCTCTGCACGTCGTGTGCGAGCCTGCAAAGCCGCTCGGCCTGCTGGAAGCGAAGTCGGCTGCCATCCTTGATGACGCCCGCGACGAGGTCGGTCATCGCGGCGAGCGCCGCGTCGAGGCGCGCGGCCTGGGCCTGCTCGGCAGCCTTCATCTCGTCGCGACGGCGGAACTCGCCAGGCGAGGCTTCGCCTTCGAGGAGATCCGGCTCCTTCGCGTACACGCCCCTGATCCCACCCTCTCCTTCGCGAGGGAACTGCATGCTGATCGTCGGCATCGGGGAAGGGACCACCGCGCTGTGCTTCGGGCAGTAGTGGAACGGCCCGTGCTTCGTCCAGAACACGGCGGCCTCGTCGAGCATCGCCGTGCTGCGCTCCGTGCAGCCGTTCGAGGCACAGGACACACCGAAGGGCTTCATTGAGTTTCTCCCACTTCGATGTGGCCCTCGACGTGCTGCGCGCGAGGCCCTCCCTCGATGCGGACAGCAACGCGGCCAGGGCTGACCCCCAGCTTCTCCGCGAGCGTCACCGCCCGCGCCGCGAGGGCCATGACGAGCGCCAGATCCCCTGGCAGTGCGAGCGCGGGGTCGGTGCAGAACACGATGCTCCGGTCGCTCACAAGGCCTCCCAGTAGCAGAACGGCTCCTCTGGCTTGAAGCGGTGCGCGTTGCAGATCGTCGCTCTCGTTCGCATTCGCCGGCCGTTTGGCAAGCGCACCGTCAGGACGTGCGTCGCATCGGCCTGACAGCCACGCTGGCCGCAGGTGTCGATGGAATGGACGACGCCAAAACGACCTCGGAGATGCAGGGCACTCACTTGTCGCCCTTCCGCAGCTTCCGCAGCTTCAAGATACGCACCGCCTTGTTTGCCTTGTCGCGCACGTCCCAGGCGACGCGCAACTCGTCGATCAACGCGAGAACGACGGCCGGATTCGCGGCAGCCGCGAACGCGGCGTTCGCCTCGCCCTGCACGATTGAATCCTCGGCCGCCCGGCCGCGTGCGTCCGGCGGCGTCCCGACGTAGACGACCGAGAACGACGCGATCAATTCGCGCGTCTGCCCGTACTCGGCGTGGGGTACCGGCGCGGTCGTGAGCACGAGCTGGCGCTGACCGCGACCGCCTGCCATGGGCGCGTCCCACGGGCCAGGGTCCCACGGGCCGGGCGTCGCGGCCTTCGCGAGGCGCTCCAGTTTGTCAAGGTCGAGCTTCACGCGCACCTCTTGTGCAGCCGCACCCACGCGCCCTGGCTGTTCTTCGGGACGTCCACGGCCGTTTCGGGACTGAAAAGCCCGCCTACCTCGCCGCACTTCCAGCAGACCCAGTCCACCTTGCCGTCGATCTCGTCCTGGGCGCAGCAGACGCGGATCTTCGTGTCGATGAGCCCGTCCACGAAGTGGAAGCCGTGGAGCAGTTCTGGCGTGCGGCGCGGGACCGCCTTGCCGAACTTCTTGGCGATGTCGAGAACCTTCTTGAGGAAGCTCATCTCACCACCTCGTGGTCGCGCTCTTGATCCACGCGCCGATGGAGAACGAAACGATGGTGCTCGGCAGGTCATGCTTGCGACGGCCGACGCGCAGGTTCGCGCGGATCTCGTTGTCGCTCGTGACGAACGGCAACTGCGGGAGCCCGACACCGCCGTCGTAGAAGCGGTAGAGCAACCCCTCGACGCAGAGCAGGCTGTTGATGTCGAAGCGGAGGAACGTGTTCATGCCGAGCCAGTCGGCCGTCGCCTGGCTCACGGGATCGCCAGACTCGCCATCGATCAGCCGGATGCTGGCGCTCTTGAAGATCGCCTCCTCGCCGTGGCAGAGCCGGCACTGCAGGACGAGGTTCGAACTGAGCGGCGGCTTTCCGGTGCCGCCGACGACGTGCTTGCCGGAGAGGTCGCGGAAGAACTCGTAGTGCGAACCGACGACGACGCCACCGACGCCACCTTCGCCGCCGAGGGCGATCTGGTCGTAGTACTCACCGTCACGAGCCTGTCGGAGGTCGATCTCCCGGTTCTCGCGATGGCTCCAGAACGCACCAGGCTTGTCCGAGATCGGCCGCAGCTCTCCGAACGGGCCGAAGGCGCTCGTACCGCTGGTGATGACCTTCGGCGCAACCGGGCGCAGGACGCCCTTCTCCGAGGCGTACTCGCGCTCCGCGTCGCGACCGCGACCCGCGCAGACGTCGCAGAGGTCGCGGTCGTACTTCCAGCAGAGGTAGTGCCCCGGCCCGCACCGTGCCTTGAC
>DATEDF010000064.1:0-46485 GCA_035286465.1 Gemmatimonadaceae bacterium
TCACGGAGGGCTCGACGGGCTCAGGGGGCTCAGGGGGCTCAGGGGGCTCATCGGTCCGCGGGCTGGGCGTGGTAGCGCGCGAGCCACTCGCGGCGCCACGCGTCGAAGGTGCCGGCGCGGATCGCCTCGCGGGCGCGCCGCATCAGCGCGATCAGGAAATGTACATTGTGCAGCGAAAGAAGACGCAGGCCGAGAATCTCGTCGCTGGTGACGAGGTGCCGGACGTACGCGCGGGAGAATTGCCGGCACGCGGCACAGCCGCATCCCTCCTCGAGCGGACGCGGATTCGCGCGGTGTTCGGCGTTCCGGAGGTTGAGGCGGCCGGTCGAGGTAAGGGCGGCGCCGTTCCGCCCCATCCGCGTGGGCGCGACGCAGTCGAAGAAGTCCATCCCGCGCGCCACGGCCTCGAGCAGGTCCTCGGGGTACCCCACGCCCATCAGGTAGCGCGGTCGTGCGCGCGGCAGCGCGTCGTCGGCGAGTTCCACCATCTCGGTCATCGCGGGCTTCGCTTCGCCGACCGAGAGGCCGCCGATCGCGTAGCCGTCCCAGTCGCCGGCGCCGCACGCGGCCGCCGCGGCCGCTCGGCGCAGGTCTGGGTGCACGCCGCCCTGTATGATGGGGAAGAGCGTCTGTTTCGGGGCGTCGTCCTCCGCGTGGAGCCGCTCGAACTCCGCACGGCACCGCTCGAGCCACCGCATCGTCCGCTCGCTCGCGCCTTTCGCGGCGGCGTGATCGCTCGGGCCGGGAATCACGTGGTCGAACGCCATGATCACGTCGGCGCCGAGGTTGGTCTCGATCTGCATCACCAGCTCGGGGGTGAAGCACCGCGCGGAGCCGTCCAGGTGCGAGCGGAACTCGACGCCCTCCTCGGTGACCCGGTTGAGCGAGGCCAGGGAAAAGACCTGGAAGCCGCCCGAGTCGGTGAGGATCGGGCCGTTCCACGCCATGAATCGGTGGAGGCCGCCCAGCTCGCGCACGAGGGCGTCGCCTGGACGGAGGTGGAGGTGGTACGCGTTCGCGAGGACGATCTCTGCGTGCATCGCGCGCAGGTCGTCGGGATCGAGCGCCTTGACCGACGCGAGCGTGCCGACGGGCATGAACACCGGCGTCTCCACGGCGCCGCGCGGCGTGCGGAACACCCCGGCGCGCGCGCGCCCCTCCGTCGCGGCGATTTCAAAACCGAATTCTACCATGCCTTCCGCATCCGGCATTCCGCATTCCGCATTCAGATGATGACCATCGCATCCCCGTACGAGTAGAACCGGTACCGCTCCTTCACCGCCTCCGCGTACGCCTCGCGGATCAGCTCCACTCCAGCGAACGCCGAGGCGAGCATCAGCAGCGTGGAGCGGGGAAGATGGAAGTTCGTGACGAGCCGGTCCACCGCGCGGAACGCGTAGGGTGGATGGATGAAGAGTCGCGTCTCGCCCGAGCCGGCGGAGACGCGGCCGCCCGCATCTACGCTGCTCTCGAGCGCCCGCACCGTGGTCGTTCCCACGGCCCACGCGTGCGCGCCGGAGGCGCGCGTGGCGTTCACCGTCTCCGCCGCCTCGGCACTCACCCGGTACCACTCCTCGTGCATCACGTGCTCGGCCGGGTCCTCCGTCTCGACCGGCCTGAACGTCCCCGCGCCGACGTGCAGCAGCAGCTCGGCCTTCCGCACGCCCTTCTGCTCGAGCGCGTCGAGGAGCGCGCCCGTGAAATGGAGCCCGGCGGTGGGCGCCGCGACCGACCCCGTCTCGCGGGCGTAGACCGTCTGATACCGCTCGGCGTCGTCCGCCGTGTCGGGTCGCGTGATGTAGGGCGGGAGCGGCACGTGCCCGTGCCGCTCGATCGCGTCGAGCACGTCCCCTTCGGCGATGAGCTGGACGAGGCGCGTGCGGCGCTTGGTGACCTCGAGCACCCGGACGTCGAAGCCGGGCGCCACGTGCACGACCCGGGCGGGCTTGAGCTTGCCGCCGGGGTGCACCATCGCCTCCCACTGGTCGCCGCCGAGCGGCCGCAGCAGGAGGATCTCGGCGGGCGCACCGGAGTCGCGCCGGCCGAGGAGCCGTGCGCGGAAGACGCGCGTGGTGTTGAGAACGAGGAGATCGCCCGCGGGGATCAGCTCGACGAGGTCGGGAAAGCGCCGGTGCGTGACGCGGCCGCTCGCGTGCTCGACCACCATCAGCCGGCTCTCGTCGCGGCGCGCGGCGGGCGTCTGGGCGATCAGCTCGCGCGGGAGCGGGTAGTCGAAGTCGGAAGTGCGGATCAGAAGAGGTCGGCCTGCGCTCGCGGCGGTGGCTGGAAGCCGAAGTGCCGGTACGCCTGCGCGCTCGCCACGCGTCCCCGCGCGGTGCGCTGCAGGAGCCCGTTCTGCACGAGGAAGGGCTCGTACACCTCCTCGATCGTGTCGGGGTCCTCGCCGAGGGCGGCGGCGATCGTCTGCACGCCCACCGGGCCGCCCTCGAACTTCTCGATGATGGTCTTGAGGATGCGCGCGTCCATGTCGTCGAGGCCGAACTCGTCCACGTCGAGGAGCTGCAGCGCGTCGCGCGCGACCCCCCTGGTGATCACGCCGCCCGCGCGCACCTGCGCATAGTCGCGCACGCGGCGGAGGATCCGGTTCGCGATGCGCGGCGTGCCACGCGAGCGGCGGGCGATCTCGCGCACGCCGTCTTCGTGCAGTTCCACCGCGAGCACCGTGCCGGTGCGCCGCACGATCTCCTCGATGTCCTCCACCGGGTAGAAGTCGAGCCGCATCGCGAGGCCGAAGCGGGCACGCAAGGGCGGCGTCATGAGTCCGAAGCGTGTGGTCGCGCCGACGAGCGTGAACTTCTCGATCTGCATCGTCACGGTCTGCGCGTTCGGCCCATCGGAGAGCCGGATGTCAATCTTGTAGTCCTCCATCGCGGGATAGAGGAACTCCTCGATGATCGGACGCAGGCGGTGGATCTCGTCAATGAAGAGGATGTCGCCTTCGCGCAGGTTGGTGAGCGTGCCCACCAGATCGCCGGGTTTTTCGAGCGCCGGGCCCGAGGTCGTGCGGATGTTGACGCCCAGCTCGCGCGCGATCAGCTCGGCCAGCGTCGTCTTGCCGAGCCCCGGCGGCCCGTGGAAGAGCGCGTGGTCGAGGGGTTCCCGGCGGCCGATGGCGGCCTGGATCGCGATCTCGAGCGACTCCTTCACCTTCGACTGCCCGATGAACTCGGCGAGCCGCTGCGGGCGCAGCGACAGCTCGACGACGGACTCGTCGCTCTGGACTTCGGGGGTGGTGATCTCGGCGCGGGACATCAGGAGGAGAAGCTAATGCTTCTGCAGCACCGCCAGCGCCGCGCGGATGACCTCGGCCGCCGTGCCCTTGGCTCCCTTGCCGTCGAGCGCCCTCCGAACCGCTTTCTCGGCGTCCGCCGAGCCGTATCCGAGCGAGACGAGGGCGCGCACGGCATCGGCGGCGCCGCTGTCGAGCGCGCCGGGGCCCGCGGCCGGCGCCGCGCCGGCGGCCGCCGCGAAGTCCGTCATCCTGTCGCCCAGCTCGACGCAGATGCGCTCGGCGGTCTTCCTCCCCACGCGCGGCACGCGCTGGAGCATCGCGATGTCGCGGTCCCGGATGGCGCGCACCACGCGCGCGCTCCCCAGCGCCGAGATGAGGCCGAGCGCGAGCGCGGGGCCCACGCCGCTCGCGCTCATCAGCGTGTGGAAGAGCGCTCGGTCCTCGCTCGTGGAGAAGCCGAAGAGGAGCCACCCGTCCTCCTTCACGACGAGCGCCGTGTGGAGCGAGACGTCCTCGCCCACGCGCGGGAGCGACTCGAGCACGCCGAGCGGGATCAGCAGCTCGTAGGTGACGCCACCCGCGGTCGCCACCTCGATGCGGTCAATCCCCTTCGCCGCGAGCTTGCCGTGGATGCGCGCGATCACCGCGCCGCTCCTGCGCGCTCACGCACGAGTCGCACGCGCGCGGCGGGTGACGCGGCGGTCATCACGCAGGTGAGCGCGCACGCCACGCCGTCCGCGGCGTCGGCGGGGCGGGGTGGGCTCTTCAGGCGCAGCAGCCGCGCGACCATGAACTGCACCTGCTCCTTGGTCGCTCCGCCGCGCCCGACGACCGTCTTCTTGATGACCGCCGGCGCGAACTCCCGCACCCCGATACCCGCGCGCTCGCCGGCGAGCAGCACGACGCCGCGCGCGTGGCCCAGCACGAGCGTGGTGCGCACGTTCCGGGCGTAGAAGACGTCCTCCACGGCGAGCGTGTCGGGACGGTGCCGCGCGATCAACTCGCTCACGCCGTCGAAGATGTCCTTGAGGCGCGCGGCGAGCGGCGCGCGCGGGCTCGTGCGAATCACGCCGCACTCGATCAGGTGGAAGGCGCCCGCCGGACCGCTCGCGAGACGGGGGGCGGCTCCGCCGCCCTCCACGCCTCGCGCGCCGCCCCCGCCTCCCACGCCGCCACCGCCGCCCACGCCCACGACGCCGTAGCCCGTGATCGCCGTGCCGGGATCAATCCCGAGCACGATCACGCGGCCGCCCGCGCGCGCGCGGCGCCGTTCACGCGCGCACGATCTCCGACACGTCAATGTCGAAGTTCGCGTCCACCTTCTGCACGTCCTCGAGTTCCTCGATCGCCTCGATCAGCTTGAGCAGATGCTCGGCGTCCTTCCCCTCGACGCGCACGGTGCTCCGGGGAATCCACGACAGCTCCGCGCGCTCCGCCGCCAATCCCGCCTTGTCGAGCGCCGCCTTCACGTGGTGGAGGTCGCCCGGCGCTGTCGTGATCACGAAGGCCTCCTCCTCCTTCGCGAAGTCCTCCGCGCCTGCCTCCAGCGCCTTCTCCATCGCGGCGTCCTCGTCCATCCCGCGCGCGCTCGCGATGATCTGCCCCTTGCGGTCGAAGAGGAACGCCACGGAGTTGGTCGTGCCAAACCGGCCGCCGCCGCGCGTGAGCGCCGCCCGCACCTCGGCCACGGTGCGGTTCGGGTTGTCGGTGAGCGCCTGGATCATCAGCGCGACGCCGCCCGGGCCGTACGCCTCGTACACGACCTCGGCATACTCCACGCCCTCGAGCTCGCCCGTCCCCTTCTTGATGGCGCGCTCGATGTTCTCCTTCGGCATGGACTCCGCCTTCGCGTTCTCGATCGCCGTGCGCAGCCGCGGATTCCCGGCCGGATCGCCGCCGCCCGTTTTCGCGGCGACCGTGATTTCACGGATGAGCTTCGTGAAGATCGCGCCGCGCTTGGCGTCGGTGGCGGCCTTGTAGTGCTTGATCTGCTTCCATTTGCTGTGGCCGGCCATCAGCGGGCTCAGGGATGGTGTGTGAGTAGAAGATACGCACGTCGGACGTCAGACGTCAGGAAGGGCGCCCTCTCGGAGTGCCCCTCTGATGTCTGACGGCTGATGTCTGACGGCTGATGTCTGACCGCCGATGTCTAACGGCTGACGTGCTACCACGGCTGGCACGCCAACCGGCCGCGCGGCGCATGGCGGCACTCCCCGGAGGCCGCTGCGATGGCCCCGATTGACGTGGCCCCGGGGGCGCATCCGAGGGCGTCATCGGAACGCGCGGCGGGCGTTGTCACGCCTCGACTCGAGCGGGCCGGAGCACGCCTGCCTCGGCGCGAAGGGCCTCCGCATCGCCGCACCGGATCTTGCCGACGCCCTGCCCATTCCTCCGCATCGAGGGCAGAAGCCCGCGTCCCGTTGCGGCGCAACTCGCGTCGGCTTCGAAGAGGCGCCGCTCCGTGTTGCGCGACAACCTCAGCGCACGGTTTCGTCCTGTTCCAGTGCCTCGAGCAGTTCACCGGTCACCGGGACGTTGGCGATGACACGAGAGTCGCAATGTAGGATCTGCAAGATCCCGCGCGCGTGGTTCAACTGCACTCGCGTGTTCGGTTCCTCGAGCCACGCCTTCGTGGTGGCCACGTCCGCGTCCCGCACCGCAGCGATGACCTCCTCCAGACTCGGCCCGGTTTGCTTGCAGTTGGTGTGGGTTCCGTGGCCGGGGAGCTGGTCAGCATCGCACTCGAGGTTGTACCAGTCGTCGTGGCACGTTCCGGTGCCGCTGCTTCCGCAGTGAAAACATGTCCCGGCTCCAGCGAATCGGTGCTGAGTCCCGGACTCGTTCACGCCGCAGTACGCCGCTGGATTGCACGCGCTGCAGTCGCCCTCATCCGCGGCTACCCCTGACGCCGGGCTCTGCCAGGCCAGCGCAACCACCGTTGCACCAAGCGCGAGAATCGAGGTCTTCCGCGTGACTGCGCTCATCGTTCCTCCTTGCCAGTGGTCACAAGCTCCAGCTGCCATATCAGCAGTGAAAACATCCCGGCGGAATCCTCGATGAGCTCGCTGATGAGCCCTGCGCCCAGGAGTGCGTCGAAGGCATTTGGGAAGCGCTCGGCGTGCACCACGCGTCCGAGGCGTGGATCGATCACCTCGACGATCGTGTCGAATGCACGGGCCGTCCAGTTCGGGCCAAGTCGCGACCCCTGTTGAGGAGTCCAGTTCTTGTCGGCCACCGTGGTGGACACCCAGAGCCTCCCCACCCGATCGACCGCGAGAGTCCGCACCATTGGAGGCCGGCGCGCCACCGTTGGATTTGCCAGCGGCAGCGCCGGATCCCAGGGAGGAAACCACTCGGCCCTCCGCTCGAAGACCTGCACGAGACGACCACCGGACTCCCAGCGCTCGATCCGGTAACGCGAGAGCTCCGCTGCCCAGAACGAGGTCGGCGATGCGGGCGCTATTCTCCTCCGGGCGGACGCGAACGACTCGACGTACAATCTGTCTGGCGATTCGCCGAATGAGCGCAGCGCGTCACCAGGCGTTCCGATCATGTGAAAGAGCTTGCCCGCTCGATCGGCGGATGGAATCACGAACTGCGCGATCGTCGCCCCGCTCTCCAAGACAACGGCGGAGTGCACCTGGTAATGCGTGCTGAACGGGGTCGAAGTTCTGACGAACGCTCCCGACGGTGAAAACACGGCATATCGCCCGCCGAAGACGTGGAGCGAGTCTCCGGGGCCGATGGCCATCGCGGATACCACGCGGAACTCTCCCGGCCCCTCTCCCCGCCGTGAGATGGGCTTGACGAAGGTTCCGACGGAGTCGTACTGGAGGATGACGCCGCGCTCCACTCCTTCGGCGTAGTGCATGCCGCGCGAGTCTCGAACTGCAAAACTCCCGCTCGAGAGCAAGATCGAATCGTTCGCGTGCCCCAACGTCGCCCGCAGGGTCATTCGGATCTTGCACGACGCGCAGGTCGGCCGATCCGGAACGATGGTCACCGGCTGGGCGTTCATCCCCGCTGCGGTCACACAGAAGAGCAGCGGAGGCAGCACCGATTTCATGGCGAACAACCTCCACATCCCGCCGCCCGCATCTGGTCGAGTAGTTGCTCGCGATACTCCGGCGAGTACGCGCGTCGCGTTCTCGGCATCGGGACTCCCCCTCCCCCATGGAGTGAAGTGTCTACGAAACCGCCGGCTCAACTCCGCCGTGAACGAAGGGTGACGTAGTCGCGACATTCGCGCCAGCGCTCAGTTGTCGGAATGGGCGCTCAGATGTAGGCGCAAACCTGCACCTATTCCTTTCGTAAGGCCCCGTCCGACGCGCTTGTGGCACAAATCGGGGGTTGCCGACCGGCACCGAACGCATCAAAATATGCGCTCCGCACCCAAGTGCCGGTCGACCCGAACGAGCGGGCGGCCTCCGATTGGATGCCCGCGGCGACCGCACAATGAAGACGATCTACCTCCGTTCCTCCGACGCCAGGCTCGTCGCGCAGATTCGCGACACGCTTGCGGATGGTGAACGCTTGGTACGCGCGGCTCGCGACGAGGCACCCGCGATGCCGTCCGCAAACGTGAGTGACGCCCTCATCGTCCTCGACTGCCGTCGGATGGATCGTCGAGAAGTCATGGGAGCACTCCCGCGTGCGCGCACGCTCGGCGAGTCTCGGGGCTGCCGCGTCGCGATTGCGTCACGGGCGAACGCCAACGCGATCGAGGTGGTCGGGCAAACGCACGATCGGGCGACGGAGGTCATTCTCGCGGACCACGCGGCCATCGCCTCGCGGATTCGATGCCTCCTGAACGACCCTACCGGCTCGGCGAGCGCTGCCGTGGCGTTGGTGCGGTTGAGTCCGCGACTTCCCGCACATGCCCTCAGAATCGCCGAACTGGTGCTCTCGAGCGGATGCCGCATAAGTAGTGTCAAACAGGTAAGCAAGGTGATCCGCCACGACCGCTCCTGGCTCAATGACCATCTCTGGGCGGAAGGCGCGGGCATGCCAAAGCAGGTTGTGAAGCTGTCGCAGTTGACGTGCGCGGTTGTCGTGCTGCGGGGTACCCGCCTTGCGATGCGAGACATCGCCGAGGCCGTCGCGTATGGTGCCGCCCGCACACTCGGGCGGCGCCTGCAGGCGACGTTCGGCACGACGTGCGCCCGGATCCGCGAGGACTGCCCAATGATGGAGACCGAGCGGTACCTCGACCGGCTCCTCGACGCTTGGCAAGCAAACGGGAAGGCAGGCAGGCAGGCAGTCAGTCAGTGTGCGAACTGGCCTCGACACGCTGGTGATTCGATATGATCGACAACGCCTTCCCGGGATCCGGGCGTTGCGACCCCAGGGAGGGATGGCGCTAGTGCAACCGGATCAGCAACGTCGCCTTGAACCCCGTGATGTCCGTCGTTGACCCTCCGCCCTCGGCGTAGAGCTTGCCGATGGAATACCCGACCGTCGGGTTCACGCTGAACGACCCCGTGTTGAAGCGGAAGCGCACCGCGAGGTTCGTGAGCAGGCCCGCCTTGGTGCCGTCGCGCTGCCAGATGCGCTCTTCGGCGCTCGGTTGCACGTAGACATTCCCCGCGTTGAAGCCGATCGCGAGATTCACGTTGGCCACGTTCTCCCACGGCGAAGACGAGCCGGACGTCAGCTCGCCCTTCGCCCGGTAGAGATCCCACACCTGAAGCTGCAGGTCGCCCGAGCCGAGCGGGCGCGCGTACGTGGCCTGCGCCAGCGCCCGGTCGCCCGTCCCGAACGTCGTGTCGTTGGCGGCGTTGTTCCCGAACTTCGAGTAGGTGACGCCCATCGCGAACAGGCCGTCGCCCACCGGACGGTCGAGCCCGAGGCGCACGCGAATCTCGTCGCCCGGCTGGAAGCGGAGCTTGTTCGCCGCCGCAAGCTCATACGCGTCGAACTCTGTCGCTTTCCGGAAGCTGCCGCCAATGCCGAGGTTCCACGAGCCGACCGGCCTCGCGACGGCGATCCCGCCGGTCGCGGCGAGCCCGCCCCCCATCGAGGGCACGGGGAAGACGAGGAAGTTGCTGCCGATCTGCCCGGCCGCATCCTGCTCGGCCTGCGGCACCGTGTACCTCCCGGTGGGCAGGTTCACGCCGAGCGTAAGGACGGCGAGGTTGTCGCCGAGAGTGTAGTTGCCCCGGAGCTGCGTGTCGGTGAGGCCGCTGATCGTGCTGCTCGTGCTCGAGCCCTCCGTCTTGACCTGCGCGTTCGCGAACGCCGACGAGATGTCAATCGAGAAGCGCTCGCCGAATGGGAGGATGACGGCGAACGGGATGGCCAGCTCGGTCACCGTCTTCGCGCCGGAGCCGCTCCCGAACTTGTAGCTCACGAACTGCGGGCCCAGGATGACCGTCCCGTCGGACACGCCCTGCGCCCCGAGGGGCAGTGCGGCGGCCGCGAGGAGCGCGAGCGGAATGAGTTTCGTACGCATCGTCGCCTCCTTACGGCTTCTTGATGATGATGGTCACCTGGCCGGTCCGTTGCGCGGGCTGGTCGGTGCCGGTCGCTTGCGCTGTCGTGTTCTGCTGCGTCGGCGGCGGGCCGGTGGTGGTGGACTGTGAGGTCATCGTGTTCGTCGTCGTCGGGTTCACGTCGCCGACCACGGTGTTGAGGGTGGTGTTGAGCCCTGTCGTGGTCGTCGAGCCGCGCTCGGCGGCGGCGACGACGCCGCCCTCGGCCGAGTTGCGGATGCTCGACTCGACCTTTGCCGTCGTCGAGGACTGCGCCGCGGCGGCCGCCTGCGCGCGCTGGAGCGCGGCGCCGAAGCCGGGGTCGGCCGTGCGCGCCTGGTCGAAGAACCGGGCGGCGTCGTCGAGGCGGCCGTTGTCCTGCGCCTCCAGGCCGCGGCTGTAGGCGAGGAACGCCTGAAGCGACTGCGTGGGCCGGCGGTCAATCTCCTGCAGCTCGGCGGGCGTGAGCGGGATGTTGAGGTCGGCGAAGACGCTGCGCGCGATCGCCTTCTCCATGTCGAAGAGCCGGTCGAGCACGTTGCTCTGCGGCACGGCCCGGCCCACCTGCTCGCTCGTCTGGGCGCTGAACACCTGCGCGGTCATCGTGATGGCCTGCGGGGTCGGGCCGATCAACGATCCCTGCACGATGCTCCCCGCCTGAATGAGGCGGCCCGCGCGCACCGCGGTCGCCGCGTCCACCTGGCCGCTCCGGCCCAGCGCGATCTCGTCCGCGATCGCCTGGATCCGGTCACGCTCGACCACGGTGAGCTTCCCCGGCTTGGCGAGGTCCGTGATGAGCATGTCCGCGAGCCCGCGGTCGAGCGGCTGGTACGCCGGGTCGGTGAGGGAGATCCGGAACGGCAGCACCGCGACCGTCCTCGGCGTGCCCCGGACCTGCGCGATCTGTGCCTCGCGCGCGACCGCGTCCCTGGCCGCCGCCTTCGCCTCCTCCTTGGTGACGAGCACGAGGCGCGCCGTGATCTCCTTCTTCGCGCTCCCCGTGCGGCCCACCTGCAGGTACGCGTTGTAGGCGTTTCTGGCGGCGGTGTAGTCCTTCAGCTGCTCGGCCGCGAGCCCCGCGTAGAGCGCGCTCACGCCGTCCTTCGGGTCGAGCTGGCGCGCCAGGTCGAGCGGCTCGCGCGCCTCGGCGAACCGGTTGGCCTTGTAGTACCAGATCCCGAGCGCGCGATTCGCCGCCACCGACCTCGGGTTCGCCGCGCGCGCGATCTGCAGCTTGGCGAGGGCCGCGGTGGAGGTCGTCACCACCTGCTGCGCGGTGGCTGGCGGCGCCAGCGCCACCAGCGTCACCAGCGCGAAGAGCAGGGAAGTTCGTCCGATGCGTTGCATCACGGTCTCCTATCGGTCGGGATCGAGCATGTCTTCGAACCGCAGCCACTGCTTGTAGAAGTACAAGTCTACGTACCCCGTGCTGCCATTGCGATTCTTGAGGATCAGCAGCTCCGTGGCGCCTTCGAGGCCGCTCGCGGGCCGGAACATCTCCTCGCGAAAGACCCCGAGCACGACGTCGGCGTGCTGCTTGACCGCGCCCAGGGCGCCGAAATCATCGAGCGCGGGCCGCGGATCGGCCCGCCCGGTCGAGGCGACCTGCAGGTGCGATGTCACGACGAGCGCGACGTTGAGCTCGACCGCGAGCGCCTTGAGCGCGCGAACCGCCGCGGCGAGATCCTCGTCCTGCTCGCGCTCGCCCAGAGCGAGCGCCTGGAGCGGGTCCACGAATGCCACCTGCAGGTCCATCGTGCTCCGGAGCGCGTTGCCAAGCGTCTCGACGCCGCCCCGCGGGAGCGTCTCGAAGAGGGGCGACTTGTCGCGCAGGCGCACCGCCGTCGCGCCCACGGCGGCGCGCGCGAACTCGTCGAGCGCGCCCTGCCGGATCTCGTCAACTCGCGCGCGACTCTCGATGGCGAGCGCGCGTTCCATCACCCGCTCGATGGACATCTCGTGCGTCAGGAACGACGCGACCGTGCCGGCCTGCGCCATCCGGAGCGCCATCGCCAGCGCGAGGCTCGACTTGCCGCTTCCCACTTCGCCGCCGATCACGACGAGGTCGCCGCGCCGCACCCCGCCGCCGAGCCACTTGTCCACGCTCGGGAAGCCGGTCGCGAACGAGTCCCCCGCCACCTCACCGTCGGCGGTGGCGTCCACCCGGCGCACGAGGCGCGCGAGCGGGGAGATGTCGGTGCGGCGCAGCACGGCGGCGGAAACTCCCGGGCGGGTTGGGATGGCTCGACCCCCTATCATACGGATGTCGCGCGCGGGGCGGCAAGCGACGGCAGGAGACCGGGTTGGGCGGTTTCCTACCCGGTCAGCCTCGCGCCGAGGCGGTCAAGCTCGGAACGTGCGCCCCGGTCGAGGTGCGGCGCCGTGACCTCGGTCACCCTGGCGAGCGCGACGGCGATCGCGCGCAGGTCATCCGTGCCGCTCGCGTCCGCCAGCCGGAGGAGCGCCCCGCGGACGGCCGCCGGGAGAGCGATGGAGGTGAGCCAGAGCCGCGCCGCCTCCGCGCGCGCGGCGCGCGCGGGCGGGGCGAGCAGCGCCGGTGGCGTCGCCCCGGCGGCCAGTCGCGCGGCGACCAGCGTGGCGAGCGCCGTCTCGCGCGGCCCGCCGAGCGGGGCCCGCCCCGCAAGCGCGGCCAGCGCCCGGAAGGGAAACACGGGCGCCGCGAGGGCGTAGGGGGAGGGGCCGAGCATCACCCGGACAATTAGGTTTCCCTGAATGGCCGCCGCAACGAGGAACGTGCTCTGGGTGGATGACGAGGCCGAGCTTCTGGAGCCTCACCGCCTCTTTCTGCGCGAGAAGGGGTTCGAGGTCGAGATGGCCCGGAACGCCGCCGACGCGCTCGAACTGCTGCGCCGCAGGGCCTTCGACCTACTGCTCCTGGACGAACAGATGCCGGGGACACGCGGCATCGCGATGGTGCGCGAGGCGCGCGAGCTGGTGCCCTCGCTCCCGGTCGTGATGGTCACCAAGAGCGAGGAGGACCAGACCCTGCGCGACGCGCTGGGTGCCGACGTCACGGAGTACCTCGTGAAGCCGGTGAACCCGCGCCAGGTGCTGAGCGTCGTGACGCGCATTCTGGAGGGCCCGCGCATCCGCCAGCAGGCCATCGCGCGATCGTTCGTGGAGCGCTTCCGCGAACTCGAGCAGGTGCGCTCCCGGGACCTCGACTGGAGGGGGTGGATTGACCGCTACGGCGAGCTGGTCCAGTGGGACGTGGACCTCGCCACCGCCGGCGAGATGGGACTCTACGGGTCGCTCCGGGGCCTCTACCCGGAGATGCACCGTGACTTCGCCGCCTACCTGCGGCAGGCGTACCCGCGATGGGTGAACGACGAGCTGGCCGGCGAACGGCCCCCGCTTTCCATTGACGTGGTGCACGAGTTCCTCCTCCCCGTGCTCGAGGGGGAGAAGCGGGCGCTCTTCATCGTCGTGGACTGCCTCCGGCTCGACCAGTGGCGCGTCATCGAGCCGCTGCTGACGCCGCTCTTCGAGATTGACACGACCTGCTACTTCTCGCTCCTGCCGACGGCCACGCCCTACTCGCGGAACGCGCTCTTCAGCGGGCTCTTTCCGGGCGAGATCGCGGCCCGCTATCCCGACTGGTGGGGCGAGCGCGAGGACGAGACGCTCAACGCGCACGAGCGCGAGCTTCTCGAGCTGCACCTGCGGGAGCTGCGCGGCGTGACCCCCGTGCGCTACCACAAGATCTCCTCCGCGCACGACTCCGACGAGCTCGAGCGCCACCTCGCGAACGCCATCGCGCCCGCCGGGGTCACCGCGTTCGTCTTCAACTTCGTGGACCTCCTCACGCACGGGCGGAGCGAGTCGGCGATTCTCTACGAGGTGGCGCGCGACGAGATCGCGCTCCGCCAGCTCACCCTGCAGTGGTTCCGTCGCTCGGCGCTCCTCTCGGTGCTCCGCGAGGCGGCGCGAAAGCGGATCCCCGTGGTCCTCACGAGCGACCACGGCTCGATCCACTGCCACACCCCCGCCACGGTCCTCGCCCGGCGCGACGCGACGCCCAACCTGCGCTTCAAGTTCGGCGAGGACCTCCGCGCGGAGAACCCGGAAAAGGCGCTCCTCTTCACGAACGAGGACGAGCTGCGGCTCCCGCGACGCGGGCTCGGCGCGAACACGATCATCGCCGTGGGCGACGTCTTCTTCGTCTATCCGACGAAGCTGCGGGAGTACCAGCAGCGCTACCGCGGATCGTTCCTCCACGGCGGCGCGACGCCGGAGGAGGTGATCCTCCCGCTGTCGCTCCTCACGCCGCGACGCTGAGCGCGATGCGGCTCTACCGGCGCCTCCTCGTCTTCCTGCGCCCCCACTGGGGGCGGCTCGCCGGCAACGTCGCGTCGAACGTCGTCGGTGCCGCCCTCGACGGCGTCGCCTTCCTCCTCCTCATCCCGTTCCTCAACACGCTCTTCGGCGAAGCGCAGCCGATCCCGCTCGGCAAGGGGTGGCTCACGGGGCTCCTGAACACGGCCGTCGGCTGGCTGCTCGTGCCGGGCGACCCGATGGCGTCGCTGGGCGGGGTGATCCTCGTGATCATCGCGCTCGTCGCGCTCAAGAACGCCTTCCTCTGGCTCGGCGGGCAGTTCGGGGCCTCGCTGCAGGAACGCATCACGCGCGACCTGCGCGACGCGGTCTTCCGGCACATGCAGCGCCTGCCGCTCGCCTGGTTCTCGCGCACGAAGACCGGGCAGGTGATGGCGCGCATCCTGACCGATACGGAGCAGGCCAAGGCGATCCTCGCCGAGGTTGCCACGCGCACCGTGCAGAACCTCGCGCAGGTGCTCGTGACGATCGTGCTGCTCGTCAAGATCTCGCCGCGGCTGGCCCTCGTCTCGCTGGTGGTGGCGCCCCTCATCACCGCGGCGATACAGCCGATCCTGCGGAAGCTCCGGAAGGGGCACCGCCGGCTGCGCAACGAGTACGGCGAGATCACGAGCGTCCTGCAGGAGGTGATCAGCGGGATCCGGCTCGTGAAGAGCTTCCGCGGCGAAGGGTATGAGGATGCGCGCTTCATGAGCGCGTCGGGCGGCTACACCAGGGGAATGGTGCGGATCACGCGCATCTCGCTGCTCTCCGGCCCGCTCACCGAGGTGCTCGGCACGATCGTCGCGGTGCTCGTGCTCTGGATCGGCGCGCGGGAGGTGCTGCGGGGCGGCGCCCTGCAGGGCTCGGAGCTCATCACCTTCATGGTTCTCGTGATGCGCCTCCTCCCGCCGCTCAAGCAGCTCTCGCAGGCGCCGACCGTCGCGCAGCAGTCGCTCGCGGCCGCCGAGCGCCTCTTCGAGGTGCTCGACGAACCGACGGAGCAGGCGAAGGACCGCGGCACGCGGGAGGCGCGGGGGCTTACGACCGCGCTCGTCTTCGACCGGGTCGCGTTTTCGTATGGCGGAGAGCGCGTGCTCGAGGACGTGAGCTTCACCGCGCGCGCCGGCGAGGTGGTGGCGCTGGTCGGTGCGAGCGGAGCGGGGAAGAGCACGCTGGTGGACCTGATCCCGCGCTTCATCGAGCCGACGGCGGGGCGCATCACGCTGGACGGCGTGGACACGCGCGAACTCACGCTGGGCTCGCTGCGGGGGCTCACGGGCATCGTGAGCCAGGACACGGTGATCTTCAACGACACGGTGCGCGCCAACATCGCGTACGGCGGGAACGGCGTGTACGACCAGGCCCAGGTGGAGGCGGCGGCGCGCGCGGCGAACGCCCACGGGTTCATCGCCGAGCTGCCGGAGCGGTACGACACCGTCCTGGGCGAGCGCGGCACCCGGCTCTCGGGCGGCCAGCGCCAGCGCATCGCGATCGCCCGCGCGCTCCTCAGCGACCCGCCGATCCTCATTCTCGACGAGGCGACCTCGGCGCTCGACAGCGAGAGCGAGCGGCTCGTGCAGGAGGCGATTGACCGGCTCCTCGCGGGACGCACGGTTTTCGTCATCGCGCACCGGCTCTCGACCGTCACGCACGCGACGCAGATCCTCGTGCTCGAGCGCGGCCGCGTGGTGGAACGCGGCACGCACGCCGAGCTGCTCGCGCGCGGCGGTGCGTACGCGCGCCTGCACGCGATGCAGCTCGGCGCCCCCGTCGCCGGCTGACGCGGCGGCGCGCGTTCCCTTCGGTGGAGCCTCCCCGCCCGCGGCCCACGTTGCTCCACCGCGTCGAATACGCGGCGCTGCGCGCCCTGACCGGGGTGCTCGCGCCGTTCGGGCCGCGCGCGGGCGGGGGGATGGCGGCGGCGATCGCGGGCCTCGGCTACTCCCCCCTTCGCATCCGGCGCGGCGTGGTCGAGCGGCAGATCGCTGCCGCGTTTCCGGAGCTGCACGCGCGCGGCGTCGCGCGCATCGCGCGCGAGTCGTACGAGAACCTCGGCCGTGTGGCGATCGAGGCGATGCTCCTCTCGCGCGGCTCCGCGCGGGGCGTGCTCGACCGCTTTCATCCGTCGCCCGAGTGGGAGGTGGTCGAGCGCGCCCACGCGCGAGGACGCGGGGTCGTCCTGGTCGCCGGCCACCTCGGGAACTGGGAGCTCTCCGGCGCCTACGTCGCGGCACGCGGCGTCGTCGTGCACCCCGTGGCCCGCGGCATGTCGAACCCGCTGGCCGACGCGTTCATCCGCCGCACCCGCGAACGACTCGGCATGCGCATCATGCACGACCAGGAGGCCGTCCGCCGCGTGCCGCGCGTGCTGCGCGACGGGCACGCGGTGGGCATTCTCGCCGATCAGGCGACGGTCGGGCTCGCCTCGACCTTCGTTCTCTTCTTCGGGCGGCCGGCCAAGACGCCGCGCGGCGCGGCGGTCTTCGCGCTCCGCGGCGGCGCCCCCGTCGTGATGATCCACGCGCTCCGGCAGCCGGACGGCCGCTACGAGTTCGTCGCCGAGGAGATCGTCGTGACGCGTTCGGCCGATCGCGAGCGCGACGTGGATGAGATCATCGTGCGCTTCTCGCAGGCGCTCGAGCGCCTCGTGCGACGCCACCCGGGCCAGTATTTCTGGCAGCACCGTCGGTGGAAGCACCAGCCGCCGGACACGCCGCCGGAACTCCGGGAACCGTGAACAGCCGGCCGAGCGGCGCGCCCGTGAGCTACGACGTCCGCGCGCTGCGCGAGCGCGAGTTCCCGTGGGCCGCCCGCGGTGAGGCGACCTATTTCGACCACGCCTCGACGGGGCCCATCCCGGTGCGCGCGCGTGACGCGATGGCCGCGCTCGCGGCGAGGCGCGCGGAACCGTTCCGCCTGACGAAGGACGACCTCTTCCCGGTGCTCGCGCGTGCCCGGGAGCAGGCCGCGCGCCTGATCGGCGCGCGGCCGCGCACCATCGCGCTGATGACCAACACGTCGCACGGCGTGAACCTCGCGGCGCGCGCGCTCCCCTACGGCCGGGGCGACGTGATCCTCTCCACGCACGGCGAGTTTCCGGCGAACGTGTACCCGTGGATGGCGGCGGCGCGTGCGCGCGGCGCCGAGTTCCGTCTGCTCCCGCTCGCCGGCGATCTTCCCGACGAGGCGGCGCTGATGCGCGCGATCGAGACGGACCCGCGCGTGAAGGTCGTCGCCCTCTCGTGGGTGAGTTACTGGAGCGGGCACCGGTTCGATCTCGCGGCGATCGGGGCCGCCTGCCGGGCGCGGGGCATCTGGTTCTTCGTGGACGCCATCCAGGGGCTCGGGCCGCTCACGCTCGACGTGAGGGCGACGCCCGTGGACGTCCTCGCTTGCGGCGCGCAGAAGTGGCTCTGCTCACCCTGGGGCACGGGTTTCGCGTACGTGCGCGAGGAACTCGTCACGCGGCTCGAGCCGGCCGAGGTCGGCTGGATGGCGCAGCCTGCGAGCGACGACTTCGCGCGCTTCCTCCAGTACGACCCGAAACTGCACGACGACGCGCGCCGCTTCGAGCTCTTCACGCTCGACTTCGTGAGCTTCCTCGGGATGGCGGAATCACTCGGGCTCTTCCTGGAGCTGGGGCCCACCGCGGTGGCCGCGCACGTGCGTGCACTTGGCGATCGCGCGATGGACTTCTGTGATGCCACGCCGGCGGTCACGCTCGCCACGCCGCGCGAGCCGCACCGCCGCGCCGGGGTACTCGCCTTGCGGACGAAGGACGTGAGGGCGGCGAGCGAGCGGCTCCGGGCGGCGCGCGTGTGGCACGCGGTGCGCGAAGGGTGTGTGCGGCTTGCGCCGCATTTCTACAACACGAACGAAGAGCTGGATCGCGCGCTGGCACTTCTGGCGGAGTAGCCGCCTCGGTGCGGGCTACCCGCGTCCCGGCTCGAGCGCCCGTTGTACCTCGCCCTCGGCGGCGATGACGATCGAGATGTCGTGGCCTACGCGCGAGGCGGCCTCGAGCGCCTCGGTGACCGACGCCACCGGCGCCGCCCCGATCTGCAGCCGCAGGAGACCGAGCCGGATGCTCTCGAGCGCGGCGACGGCGGCGGCGAGGCGCTCGGACGCGACTTCGCGCTGCCGGCGGAGGTCGCGGTCGTCGGCCGCGCCCGAGGCGACGGCCGCCCGATCGCCGGCGACGCGCGCGGCGGCGGCAATGGCGTCGTCGAGCCTGTCGAGGGTCTCGCGCAGCGACTTCGCGTCGGCTTCGAGGCGGCGCACCGTGTCGGGGACGTCCTTGAATTCCTTCCGCAGCTGCTTCGGGAGCGCGTTGAAGAGCGCGTCCGTTGCGCGGCCAAGGGCGACTTCGGTGTACTGGGGCAGGGCGGAGGTGGCGCCCGCCGTGCGCTTGATTCCGAAGCCCGCGAGGCGCGCGAGCCGCTCGCCCCACCGGCTGTTATAGAGCTTGAGTCGGCCGGCGCCGAACCGTGTGGCGAGCCGTCGCCGAAGGTACTCGCCCAGGGTGGCGACCGTCCCGATGACGCCCGTGATCAGGCCCACGCTGAACACCGTGATCGCCGCGACGGGTGGACTGATTCCACCGAACGCGAACGGACTCGCGGCGAGCGCGGCGAGGAAGCCGGCGGCTGAGACGAGCGCCATCCACCGAAGGGTGGTCGCCGAGTAGTCGCCGGCTTCGTACACGAGTTCTTCCCGCCGTCGCATCGTGTGTGTGTGGAGCGCAACTCGGATGTCGTCGAGCGTGAAGCCCAGTTTGAGCACGCGACGCGTGCGCGCGATCTCCGGACCGAGGACGATCGCCGTCATGAGCGGCGCGAGCAGCGAGACGGTCGCGAGCGGATACGTCACGGCAAACCCCACGCCGGAGAGCGCCACGTACAGGGCGAATACGACCTGTGCGCGCTGATGGCGCTCCGTGTTGGTCAGCCACACGCGGAGCGGCGCCGGAATCTCCTTCGGCTGCTCGAACGCCGCGTCCACGGCCTCGGCGAACGCCTCGCCTGTCGCCCAGCGGCGCGCGGGGGTCTTCTCGAGGCACTTCTCGACCGCGCTCGCAAGCCGGTGCGGCACCGCCGGCGCGACGCGCACGATCGAGGGCGGCGTCTGCGTGAGGTGCTGCGTCAGCACCGCCGTGGGCGTCGCGCCGTCGAAGGGGAGCCGCCCCGTCAACGCGTAGTATCCCAGCACGCCGAGCGAGTAGATGTCGCTCCGCTCGTCCACCGCCTCGCCCGACGCCTGCTCCGGGCTCAGGTAGTGCACGGTGCCGCGGATGTACCCCGCGTCGGCGCTCGACGCGGTGCGCGCGGCGCCGGCGATCCCGAAGTCGCTCACCAGTGCCCGGCTCGTCTGGCGCTCGAGCAGGATGTTGTCCGGCTTGACGTCCCGGTGCACGATCCCGCGCAAGTGCGCGTATGCCAGCGCCCAGCCGATCTCGCGCAGGAGCCGCGCCGCCTCCGCGGGCGGAATCGCCCCGCGCTCACGCAGCCGGTCGCCGAGCGTGCCCCCCTCGATGTACGCCATCACGAAGAACACGAACTCCCCCACCTCGTCCACGTGATGGATCGGCACGATGTTCGGGTGGGAGAGCTGCGCCGCCATCTGTGCCTCGCGCACGAAACGCTCGCGCACCTCGGGCCGGTTCGCGGCGAGCGCGCGCGGCAGGAGCTTGATCGCGACGGGTCGCGCCAGCCGCACCTCGCGCGCGAGGTAGACGATCCCCATCCCACCGCGGCCGAGTTCGCGCTCGAGCGAGTAGCGGCCGGCGATGGCCTGCTGGAACGCGATGAATTCGGCGTCGGGGGCGGAAGGGAGCTGTGTCATCGCGGCCGCGGTGTGAGCGCTCTCGCCGTGTGGCTCAGCGCCTCGCTCAGTGTGTCGCTCAGAGTGTCGCTCGCCGTGTCGCTCAGCGTGTCGCTCAGCGTGTCGCTCAACTCAGTTCGGCGAGCGCGATGTCGCGCCCGCCTTTCCGCACCAGGAACCACCGGCCGCGTACCGCCTTCGCGCGCGGCACCGTGAGCGCGGCCGCCGCGACCTTCTCGCCGTTCACCGTCACGCCGCCCTGCTGCACGAGCTTGCGCCCCGCGCTCCGCGACAGGCCGAAGGCGCCCTCGAGCACGTCGAGGACGCTCAGCTCGCCGTCCTTCGCCGCCGCGCTCCGCACGCACGGAATCTCCGCCGTGAGCGTCGCGTAGACGTCGTCGCCGATGGCGCTGGGGTCGGTCTTCTTGTCGAAGATCACGCGCGAGACCGATTCGGCGACGCGCGCGGCATCGGCGCCGTGCACGCGCGTCGTTACCTCGTGCGCGAGCGCCTTCTGTGCCTCGCGCTCGTGCGGCGCCTTCGTGAGAGCGCGTTCCAGCTCCACCGCATCGCCGCGGGGCAGAAGCGTGAACATGCGCAAGAGCCGCCCGGCATCCGCGTCATCCGTGTTGACCCAGAACTGGTAGAACCGATACGGCGAGGTGCGCGTCGCGTCGAGCCACACGGCGCCCGCCTCCGACTTCCCGAACTTCTTCCCGCTCGTCGTCGTCAGGAGCGGAAGCGTGAGCCCGTGCGCCTCCCCGCCGGCCGCGCGGCGGATCAGCTCCGTGCCCGCCGTGATGTTCCCCCACTGGTCGCTCGCGCCGAGCTGCAGCGTCGCGCCTTCCCTCCGGAAGAGCCAGAGAAAATCGTACGCCTGGAGCAGCATGTAGGAGAACTCGGCGAACGAGATGCCGCTCTCGAGCCGCGCCTGCACCGACTCCTTCGCCAGCATGTAGTTCACGGTGAAGTGCTTGCCGACGTCGCGCAGGAAGGTGACGGCGCGCACCTCGCCGAGCCACTCGGCGTTGTCACGCATCAGCGCGCCCTTCGCTCCGGAGAAGTCGAGGAAGCGGCCAAGCTGCTCCCGGAGGGCCGCCGAGTTGGCGGCGACCTCGTCCGCGCCGATGAGCGGCCGCTCCGCCGACTTTCCGCTGGGGTCGCCGATGAGCGCGGTACCGCCCCCCACGAGCGCGATGGGGCGGTGCCCGGCGCGCTGCAGGTGCACGAGCCCCATCACCGGCACGAGGTTCCCCACGTGCAGGCTCGGTGCCGTCGGGTCGAACCCGCAATACGCCGTCACGGGCCCTTTCACGAGGTGCGCCGCGAGCCCGTCGGTCTGCTGGTGAAGGAGACCACGCCACTGGAGCTCGTCGAGCAACGGCGCGCGTGCGGGCATGGTCGAAAGGTAGGCGCGCCGGCCGGCGCTGTCACTCGCCAAGCGTTGCTCGCCCTCTCCTCCCGGTCTAGCTTCCGCCACGATGCCGCAGCGCCGTCGCCGCACCATCTCGTTGCCGAAGCTCGGGCGCCGCACCTTCCTCGCGCTGACCGTCTGTGCCTCGCTCGCGCTGCTCGCGACGGTCGCCGGCGGGATCACCTGGGCCCTGGTCTGCGGTGGAGACTCCTGCCCCTCGCTCCAGGGCCTCGAGCAGTTCCAGCCACGGCAGACGTCGCGCGTCTACGCCGCCGACGGGCGCTTCATCGCCGAGATCGGGAGCGAGCGGCGCACCCTCGCGCGGCTCGACCAGATTCCCGCGCACGTGCGCAACGCGTTCATCATCGTCGAGGACAAGCGCTTCCACTCCCACGGCGGAATCGACTTCCGGCGCATCATCGGCGCCGGGCTCGCCAACCTCCGGGCCGGCGGCATCGCGCAGGGCTTCTCGACGATCACGATGCAACTCGCGCGCAACCTCTTCCCCGAGCGCATCAACGTCCGCGAAAAGACGCTCGGCCGGAAGCTGCGCGAGGCCAAGGTCGCGCGGATGATCGAGGCGCGCTACTCGAAGGACCGCATCCTCGAGCTGTACCTCAACCAGATCTACCTCGGGAACGGCGCGTACGGCGTCGAGACGGCGAGCCAACGCTACTTCGGCAAGACCGTGCGCGAGCTGAACCTCGCCGAGGCGGCCACGCTGGCCGCGCTCCCCAAGGCACCGGAGCGCTACAACCCCCGGCGCTATCCCGAACGCGCGGTGCAGCGCCGCAACACGGTGCTCGAGCTGATGCGCCGGGCGGGCGCCGTGCGCGATGCCGACGCGTCGCTCGCCCGCGCGTACCCGCTCCGCGTCGCGAGGCGGCGCGGCGGCACGGGCGAGATCGCGCCCTACTTCGTCGAATACGTGCGGCGGCTCCTCGACGAGAGGTTCGGCCGGCAGCTCGACGCGCACGTGCTCAAGGTCTACACCACGCTCGACCTCGACCTGCAAGGCGCTGCCGAGCGCGCGCTCGACCGCCAGCTGCGCGTCGTGGAGAGCGGGCAGTACGGCCCCTTCCCCCATCGCACCTACGAGTCGTTCGTCGCCAGGGGCTCGACGTCCACTCCCGACGACGGCGGCACGTCGCCCTACCTGCAGGGGGCGTTCGTCGCGCTCGACCCACGCACGGGCGCGGTACGCGCCCTCGTCGGCGGCCGCGACTTCGACGACTCGCAGTTCGACCGGGCCACGCAGGCGCTGCGCCAAGCCGGCTCGACCTTCAAGCCGATCGTCTACGCCACGGCGATCCAGAGCGGCCGGCCTCCCAGCTACATCGTGGACGACTCGCCGATCGAGGTGCCGCAGCTCGATTCGACGAAACCCTGGCTCCCGCAGAACTACGACCTCGAGTTCCAGGGCCCGATGACGATGCGCAAGGGCTTCTATCTGTCACGCAACATGATCGCCATCCGCGTCGGGATGGAGCTCGGCGAGCAGAGCGTCGTGGAGATGGCCAGGCGCTTCGGCGTCACGACGCCCGTGCCGCCATACCCCTCCATCCACATCGGCTCGGCGGACGTCTACCCGATCGAGATGGTGGCCGCATTCTCCGTCTTCGCGAACCTCGGCTGGCGCGTCTCGCCGTGGCCGATCCTGCGTGTCGAGAACGAGAAGGGCGAGATCGTCTGGAAACCCGAGCCCACCATCGAGCAGGTCCTCTCGCGCGCGGAGGCATGGCTCATGGTGGACATGATGAAGGACGTGATCCGGAAGGGCACCGCCGCCGCGAGCGTCGGGCAGTACTTCCATCTTCCCGCGGGCGGGAAGACCGGAACGACGAACGACGGCGGCGACGTCTGGTTCATCGGCTACACGGCGGACGTCGTGGCCGGCGTCTGGATGGGGCTCGACAAGCCGCAGAAGATCATGGCGAACGCGCAGGGCGGCCGACTCGCGGCGCCGGCGTGGACGACGTTCATGCGCGAGGTGTACGAGCGAAAGCCTGAGCCGCCCGACTGGCCGCGGCCGCGCGAGCTCATCGCGCGCGTCATTGATGAGCCGACGGGGCTCCTGCACGGGCCGCAATGCCCGCTCGAGGACGCGGTCACGGAGTGGTTCATTCCGGGGACGGAGCCGACGCGCGAGTGCCCGCGACGCGCGCCCGCGCCGAGACCGCCCTGAGCGAACGGCCCGAGCGCGCGTACCGCACCCGGTACCACGCGACGTGGGTGCTGCCCATCACGTCGCCGCCGATCGTGAACGGCACCGTCGTCGTCGAGGGCGACCGCATCGCCTGGGTGGGGCCGCGCGAGCGCGCACCGGATGGGCGCGACGTGGAGCTCGGCGAGTCGCTCCTCCTCCCGGGACTCGTGAACGCGCACACGCACCTCGACCTCACCGCGATGCGCGGGGTGCTCCACGGGATGCCGTTCTTCGCCTGGGTGCGCGCGCTGGTGGCGCTGCGCGAGGAGCTCACCGCGGCCGAACTGCTCGACAGCGCGCGCCTTGGCATTCTCGAGGGCCTGCGCGCCGGCATCACCACCTATGCCGACACGGCGCCGAACGAGGCACCGTTCGAGGCGATGCGGGAGCTGGGCGTGCGCGGGATCGCGTACCGCGAGGTGTTCGGGCCCGATCCGGCGCGGTGCGAGGACGCCATGGGCGACCTGCGCGCCACGGTGACCGCGTTGCGCGCGCGCGAGACGCCGCTCGCGCGCGTGGGCGTCTCACCACACGCGCCGTACTCCGTGAGCGACGCGCTCTTTCGCGCGGCCGCCGGGCTGGCGCGCCGAGAGGGCCTTCCGCTTGCCACGCACGTCGGCGAGAGCGACGACGAGTCCCGGCTGGTCGAGCGCGGGGAAGGGGAGTTCGCGGCATTCCTGCGCGACCGCGGGCTCGCCGTGGGCGCGCGCGCGCGTTCGCCCATCGCGCTCCTCGAGCAGTGCGAGGTGCTCGCGCGGAACACGCTGCTCATCCACTGCGTGCGGTGCGACGCGATGGACGTCGCGACGATCGCGCGACACCGCGCCTCGGTCGCCCACTGCCCGGCATCGAACGCCTGGTTCGGCCACGGTATCGCCCCCGTGGGCGAGCTGCTCGCGGCCGGCGTGCGCGTGGGGCTTGGCACCGATTCGATGGCGAGCAACGAACGGATGGGACTGCTCGACGAGGCGCGCCGTGCGCTCACGGAGCAGCGCGCACGCGGCCGCGCGGAGTGCGACGCGCGTACCGTGCTGGAGCTCGCGACGATCGCCGGTGCTCGTTCGCTCGCCCTGGAGCGGGAAGTGGGGTCGCTCGAGCGCGGCAAGCAGGCGGACCTCGCCGCCTTCCCTCTCCCGCGCGGCGGCGCACGCGCGCGCGACCCCGATGACGCGCTCGTCGCCGCGCTCGCGGGCGCGCGGGCCTCGCTCGTCGTCGTCGCCGGTCGCGTGCTCGTGCGCGATGGACACACCCTCGCTCCCGACGACGGCTGCGCGGATCGCGTAACCGCCGTCACCACACGCCTTTCGGCGTCGCGACGCGCCGTGGCGGCTCGCTGGCGCCCCCCTCCTCCCTTCCATTAGAATTCCTAGACTCTCTGGAGGTGTCTCGATGGCGCAGGCCAAGGGACCGACCGCGAAGATCTGGCGCGATGGCGCGCTGGTGGACTGGGCTGACGCGACCATCCACGTGATGAGCCACGCCGTGCACTACGGCACGAGCGTGTTCGAGGGGATCCGCTGCTACGAGACGCCCACCGGCGGCGCGGTCTTCCGCCTGCGCGACCACATGCGCCGGATGCACGACTCGGCCAAGATCTACCGCCTGCCGCTCAAGTACTCGATTGACGAGCTGATCCAGGCCTCGGTGGAGACCGTTGCGGCCAACGAGCTCGTGCAGTGCTACATCCGCCCGATCGCGCTGCGCACGGGCGAGCAGATGGGGATCTGGGCCAAGGACGCGCCGGTCGAGACGTTCATCATCTGCTACGAGTGGGACACCTACCTGGGCCACGCCGCGCTCGAGCACGGTGCCGACGTCCGCGTTTCGACCTGGCGGCGCGCCGCGCCCAACACCTTCCCGACGCTCGCCAAGGCCGGCGGGAACTATCTCAACTCGCAGCTCACCAAGATCGAAGCGCGCCAGGACGACTATCTCGAAGGCATCATGCTCGACTCGGCGGGCTTCGTGGCCGAGGGGAGCGGCGAGAATCTGTTCGTGATCCGCGACGGCACGTTGCTCACGTCGCCGCTCGCATCGGGCATCCTGAACGGGATCACGCGAGACACGGTCATCCACATCGCGCACGACCTGGGGTACCCGGTGAAGGAGATGGTGATCCCCCGCGAGTTCCTCTACGTCGCCGACGAGTGCTTCCTCTGTGGCACCGCGGCGGAGCTCACCCCGGTGCGCTCGATCGATCGGTTGCCCGTCGGCGAGGGAAAGCCGGGCCCGATCACGAAGAAGATTCAGGAGCGGTACATGGGGATCGTGAAGGGGCGCATCCCCGATACGCGCGGTTGGCTCACGCCGGTGCCGGCCGCCGAGCCGGCCGCGAGCAGCAGGTAGGTGACGGCGCGCGACAGGCGGCGTCGTCAGGGACTTATCGGGAGGATTCCGTGATCGTCGGCTGCCTCGCGCTCAACTCCTCGTTCGAACCGTTGACGATGGTGCCGCTGCGCCGTGCGCTGCGGCTCGTCATTGACGGCAAGGCGGAGATCGTCGAGGCCGACCGCGACAAGCCCGTGCGCTCGGAGCGGCTCGCGCTCCCGCGGCCGATCGTCATCCGGCTCATGAAGTTCATCCACGTGCCGCGGCGCTTCCGCCGGCAGGTGACGAACACGTTCCTCTTCGCCCGCGACCGCTACAGCTGCCAGTATTGCGGGCGCGCCGCGGCCGAGCTCCGTCCGCGCGAGTCACTCACGCGCGACCACGTCGTGCCGCTCTCGCGCGGCGGCACCAACGCGTGGACCAACGTCGTGACCGCGTGCAGCATCTGCAACACGAAGAAGGCGCACCACCTCCCCGACGAGATCGGGCTGCACCTGATCCGGCCGCCGACCGAGCCGCACTTCGTCCACCTCTCGTGGGCCGTGCGCCGGCTCACCCCGACGCAGGGCAAGTACATCCGGCTCTTCTACGGCCCCGAGGTGCTCGCGCAGATCGAGGCGCTGGAGCACCGCGGCCACGCGCACCCGAACCGCGTTCGGCACGCCTGAGCAGCCGCCAGAAACGAGCAACATCTCACCACGGAGGCACGGAGCAGCACGGAGGGCCAGGGAGAAGTACTTGGGGGAACGACAGCCCGCGTTCGCGCTGTCGTTCCCCCAAAGCATTCCTCCGTGGCCCTCTGTGCTACTCCGTGTCTCCGTGGTGAAAGCCGTGTCTCCGTGGTGAAGAAGCAGTTCCTCCTCGCTCCTCGCCCCTACCCCGCGAAGCAGTAGCTGCAGCCGTGCTCCTGCGCGCGGCCCACCGCCAGCACGCCGCTCGCGACCACGTGTGCGCCCGGGATCAGCCCCGCCGTCCACTCCGCAAGGGCCGCCTCCGGCGTCACGCCCGCGCCGGCCGCCGCCTTTCCGGACAGGACGGTGAGCGCCAGGTTGCACACGCCGATCACCACGCCGCGCCCGATCAGCTTGTCGGCCGACGCATCCGGCACGAGGATGTCGCCTTCCTTCGAGTTCCAGAAGTAATTCCGCACGGACGGCTTCTTCGTCGCGGGATCGTTGAGCTTCAGCATCTCGCCGAGCTTGTACTTGGCCCAGATGGCGTCGGTGAGCGCGATCGGAATCCCGAAATGCCGCGTGATGATGATCGCGTTCGCCTCGCCCGCCTGGAGGTTGTACGACTTCGTCATCGTCTCGAGGTACGCCCAGGCGAAGATCAACGGGAACCCCTCGTTGGACTCCGGCGCATCGAACACCTGCTTGTGCTTCCCGGTCAGCGGCTTGAGCCAGGGCTCGTCGGCCGGCAGCCGCGCTTCCTCCTCCTCTCCCCCCTCGCACGAGGCGAGGAGCGGCACGGCGGCGAACGCGGCGGCGCCGACGGCGGCGCGCTCGAGGAAGGTGCGGCGGGCGGACGGCGTGCTGCTCTCTGACGACGACATGCGTGATCCTCCGATGTTGGTGTACTCGACCAACTTAGCGGTTTTCGCGGTAACCGCCAGCTACGGCACGCGGAACGTCGGCGTCTTGTCCTCGTATTCGCGCGTCTCGCCCCCGACGAGCCGGGCGGCGAAGGCGCGCAACCCGCGCGTCAGCACGGTCCCCGCGTTGCGCTCGCCGCTGATCGCGGGCCGGAGCTCGCCCCGAAGCCACCGGTCCAGTTCCTCGAGGTCGGAGAGCTGGAGGATCTGCACGACGAGAGTGACCTGGTAGTACATGCGCCGCGCGGACCGCGGCGCCGTGATCGGCACGCGATACTGCCGGCCGATGGCGCGCTCGGCGTCGTCCACCCGCGCGAACTTGCCGAGCGGGAACGGCCGGTCGTTCACGACCTGCATGACCTCGTAGACCCTCTCCAGCGCGATGTAGCGCGCGATCACGTCGTATTCGACGCGGCGCTCGAGGTCGTTGAGCCAGCGGCCCTCGGACCACAGCTCGACGGTGAAGTGAAAGCGAGCGGGAAAACCCGCGGCGAGGGGCTCGCGGAGCCGCGCGCCGCCCAGCATCCCGCGCGCGCGCACGACGGGCCCTTCGACCGTGAACGCCGCGGAGGCCGGAAGGGAGATGGTGAGTTCAGGCCGCTGCTGCGCTGTGAGCGGCAGGGCGAGCACAACCGCCAGTGCCAACGCAGACGCGGAATGCCGAGTGCGGAACGAGAAGTGTGCTGTCCAATTCGTCACGGCAATGCGAAACCAGCATTCCGAGCCTGAACGCCAAGCACACCAGTCATCCAGCATTCGGCATTCCGCATTCTCCGTCTTCAGAATCTTCTCTCCAGCCGCACGAAGAACCGCGCCGGCTCCGACGCGTCGCGCACCGCCTTCGCCCAGTAGAGGCCCAAGCCGCCGAAGTCAACGCCGCCGCCCAGGTCCACCTTCCACGAGTCGAACGCCGGCACGGCGCCCTTGGCGTACGTCAGCGTGCCGTCCGGCGTCCCCACCCTCCAACCGCGCCCCGCGTCGGCGAAGAGCACCCACTGCATCCGGTGGTTGAACCCCGGACGCCACCAGTCGTCGTCGTAATCGTCTCGCAACGAGCCGGCGAGGAAGCGCGACCGGAGCTCGACCTGCATCAGCGCCACGCGGTCGCACTGCGCCGGCGTGCCGCCCTGCACGATCCCGCCCGAGCACTGCAGGACGTCGGGCGTGAGCCCCGTCTGCCGGAAGAAATAGCCGGGGAGCGTCCCGGGCCCGCCGAGAGCGAGCCGCCGCTGCGTGGGCAGCGGATCCCCCGACAGCCAACCGCCGGCCAACGCGCGCAGGTTGAGGTTCACGTACGGAGCGATGCGATTGTAACGGCGCAGATCCACGAAGCCACGCGTGTAGCTGACGGCTTCGGGGCTCGGGACGGCGAAGGTCATGACCGGCGCGCCCCACCGCGTGATGCGGCCGGCGCCCTTCTCCACTTCGCCGACGAGGTACCACCCCGCCCACGCCGACCGCGGCTGGCCGCGCGTATCCACCCGCAGTCGCGAAGTCAGCACGTGCACGCTTCCCTCGTCCATCGCCGGGTTCGGCCGCCACACGTCGCGGCCGCGGAAGAGCGTCCACGGATCGCGGTCGCGTCGGTCACGCCACTGCTCGTCGCTGAACGTGAACGTCAGGTCGGCGTCGTTGCCGCCGGCAAGTCGCACGAACGCGGCGCCGCCGTGCCGAACCCAATAGTCGCGGTAGTCACGGTGCAGGATCGCCGAGGCGATCCCCGCTTCTCCGTCGCCCAGCTGCCACGATTCCGTCGGCTCCACCACGTCGAACGCGCGGGCGCCGAGCCCGACACCCAGCGGCCTGCCGAACTGCACCTCGGCCTTGGCGTCGTGGCCGAGCGTCTGGTTGTCCCACTTCATCGGGCCGGCGGTCCGCACGACGCCGAACGCCTCGACGTTGAGCTTCCCCCAGGCAGGGTTGCGCTGGAAACGCGGGCCGATGACGAACGACCACCCCTCGACGCGGTTGTACGCCCGCGACGCGACGAAGAAGAACTCCGTGAAGGCCTCGCCCCGCCGGAAGTCGTGCCGCACGTTGTGCCGCCGCCACCAGCTGTCGTCGTACACCGGCTCGCGATCGGCGACGAGGCGCTCGCCGTCGAGATGATACCGCAGCAACTCCGCCTGCTGGAGCAGCTCGCCGCCGATGCGCGCGCTGTCGCGCCCATCCACGCCGCCGCCCACGACGATGAGCTGGCGCTCCACCGCCGCGCCCGGCGACAATCGCACGTCGGCGTTGATCGCGACGAGCGAGCCCTGAATGCGCCCCGCGACCGTGACCGGGCCGTTCAACACCGCGACGTCGCCGCTGACCACCTTCGTCGCCGGCACGTCGAACGCGCCGCTCACGCGCGTCGTGCCGGACGCGTTGTACAGCTCGACTGCGCTCCGTGCCACGGACGAGAGCCGTACGACCATCGTGTCGGGCTGTTGGGCCGGCGTCGCGCTCGCCAGAGCCATCGCGACACCCCAGGCGACCGGCGCCCGCCGTGAAAACCGCAGGATCCATCTCATTGCCTCTCCCTCGCTGAACGAGTCGCACCTGTAGGAGGCACGACCTGTGCCGCTCCCGACCATCGCGCCGAACTCGTTATCCAACCGCTTCTTCCACTCACTCCGCACGCCTCACGCCTCCCCTTTTTCTTGGACACCGCGTGTCACTCCGTCATCCCTCCCGCGCTCACTCGTCCTGCGCCAGGATGCCAAGCCGCTTCATGCGGCGGTAGAGGTTCGGCCGGTCGGTGCGCAGCCGGCGGGCCGCCTCGGCCACTACGCCGTGCGCCGCCGAGAGCGCGCGGCTGATCAGCAGCCGCTCGTACCCGTCGAGCGAGTCGCTGAGCGTCAGCTCCGGCTGGACGAGGTCGGGGAGCGGCGGTGCCGACACGCTCCCGTCACCCAGCGGGAGCACGGCCTCGACGTCGCGCGCGCCGATGCGCCTACCCGCGTGCAGGATGGACAGCCGTTCGACGATGTTGGCCAACTCGCGGACGTTGCCCGGCCAGCGGTGCCGCGTGAGATAACCCACCGCCTCGTCGGTCCATTCCGGCGCCGCCTGTCCCGACCGCCGGCGCTGCAGCGCAGCGAAGTGCCGAACGAGCGCCGGGATGTCGCCCGGCCGCTCGCGCAGCGGCGGCACCGAGAGCGGAATCACGTTCAGCCGGAAGTAGAGGTCTTCCCGGAATCCGCCCTCCTTCACCGCGCGCGCGAGGTCGTGGTTCGTCGCCGCGAGCGTGCGGACGTCCACCTTGATCGGCCGCCCGCCGCCCACGCGCTCGATCTCCTTCGATTCGATTGCGCGCAGCAGCTTGGCCTGCGCCTCGGGCCCGAGGTCGCCGACCTCGTCGAGGAGCAGCGTCCCGGTGTGCGCGAGCTCGAAGCGCCCGAGGCGGCGCTCCGTCGCGCCGGTGAAGGCGCCCCGCTCGTGGCCGAACATCTCGCTCTCCACGAGATCGCGCGGAATGGCCGCGCAGTTGACCCGCACGAACGGCCGCTCCGCGCGCGCGCTCTCGGCGTGGATCGCTCCCGCCACCAGCTCCTTCCCCGTGCCGCTCTCCCCCGAGATGAGCACGCGCGCGTCACTCGGCGCCACGCGCGCGATCATCGCGCGCAGCTCCCGCATCGGCGGGCTGTCGCCGACCATCTCCCCGGCGAGCCCGAGGTCGGCGCGCAGCGCCGAGCGCTCGCGCCGCGCCATCCGCAGCTCGAGCGCACTGCTGATCGCCAGCAGGACGCCCTCCGGCGACAGCGGCTTCTCCAGGAAGTTCACGGCGCCCAGACGCGTCGCCTTCACCGCGTCCGCGAGTCCCGCCTTCCCGCTCATCATCACCACCGGGAGGTCGGGGAATCGCTCGCGCAGCCGTTCCAGCACCGCCATCCCGCCCAGCGCGCCGGGGATCATCAGGTCGAGGAGCACGAGGTCCGGCTCGAGCTCCTCGGCCCGTGCGACGCCCCCCGCGCCGTCGGCCGCGTCGCGAACCTCGAATCCCTCGGCGGCGAGCAACGCACCCACCATCCGGCGGATGTTGGGCTCGTCGTCAATGATGAGAACGGAAGGCATCGGGAGCCGGGGGTCGCGGGTGGGACGACGGAAGCCGATGTCCCGGCTAGTGCGCGGGGCCGGGCAACCTGCCGGGTTCCGCGCGCTCGGCCAGCAGTTTCGTCACGAAGCGCTGCCCTTCGGAAATGCGCTCGACCTCCAGCGCCACCGCCTCCACCGCGCGCTCGATGCGGTCGAGCCGCTCGGCGACGTCGCTCGGGAGCGCCGCTGGCGCTTGGCGCGCGCCCTCGATCCGCCGCGCGAAGGCCCGCGCGATCGGAAAGCCGATCATCCCGAACACGCCGAAGACGATCGCGACGACCGCGATCTCCTCCGGGGTCACGATCGCCGCGAGGGCGAGCGGCGGCGTCGCGCTGCCGAGCCCGGCCACCGCGGAAGCCGCGGGGGCGATCATCGCGAAGGCTCCGCTCGGCCGGCAGACTCGGCGTCCCGCGCCATCGGCGCGGGGAGGCGCGCGGGACCGGGGCGGTCGGCGAGGAGTTTCGTGAGGAAGCGTTGGCTCTCGGAGATGCGCTCCACTTCGATCGCCACCGCGTCCAGCGCGCGTTCCATCCGTTCGATCCGCAGCGCGGTCTCCGGCGGCACCAGCGGCGGCTGATGCGAGCGCCCCTCGATGCGTCGCGCCACCGCGCGCCCGAGCACGAAGACGGTCGAGCCGACGAAGACAACCACGGTCATCATCGCGAAGGATTCGGGACCGTTCACGCTCCCTCCGTCCGTTGGGCGGCTGCCGGGAAGATAAGGCGGATCTCCGTTCCCGATCCGGGAGCGCTCTCCGCCTCCACACGCCCTCCGTGCGCCAGCACCGTCTGTCTCACGATGGCGAGCCCCAGCCCCGTGCCCCCCGCCTTGTCGGTCACATACGGCTCCCAGATGGACTCGAGGCGTTCCGGAGCGATCCCCACGCCCGTATCGCGCACCGCGACCGCCACCTCACGCCGTCCGTTCTCGCCCTCCGGGCCAACGTACGAGACGCGGAGCGCGATGCGCCCCCGCTCGCCGCACGCTTCCACCGCGTTCAGCAACACGTTCGCCACCGCGCGACTCAGCGCGTCGTGCTGCCCGCGGAGGAGCGGCACGTCAGGCGCGACCGACAGCTCCCACGACAGGTGCGCGGGAACGGTGGTCCGCGCGGCGGCGCGCACCAGGTCGCCCAGATCCACGTCCGACACCGGCCCCTCCGGGAGCTTCCCGAACTGTGCGAAGCTCCGCGCCATCGCCTCGAGCCGCGCCGACTCGTCGGCGAGCACGTCCACCGCATCCGACAGTTCTGCGGGCACTTCGGTTTGCCTCCGCCGGAGCCGCTCCACCGCGAAGCGGATCGGCGTCAAGGGGTTCTTGAGCTCGTGCGCCACCTGCCGAGCGCTCTCGCGGAAGGCCGCGAGCCGCTCGGCCTCGACCGCCGCCTCGCGCCCCGCCTCGATGTCGCCGGCCATCTGCCGCATCCGCTCGCGTAGAACGCCGAACTCCGGCGCGCCGCGCCCTTCCACCACGCCGGGGAGCGGCTCGCCCCGCCGGATACGCTCCGTCCACCCCACCAACTCCTGCAACGGCCGGCTGAGCTGGCGGCTCAGGTGCCCCGCCACGCGCGACGCGAGATACGTGAGGAGGCCAAGAACGACGAGTCCCCCCAGGAGCAGCGCCAACGGCGCCCTTCTGGCCAGGAAGTCGAACTGGCGCGCCCGGGTCACCGAGGTCGTCAGCGCCTGCTCGTGCTCGTCGAGCACGCGTCGCTCCGCCGGCGTGCGCGCGTTCCGCCGCGCGACTTCGAGCGCCTTCCTCCCGCCCTCGGCTACACTGTCCCACGCGGCCGCCCCGCTCATCTTGGGGAGGAGCCCGGCCATGCTCCCGCCCCACGTCAGCGTGAGCACGATGGCCGGCACGAACGAGAAGAGCGCCAGAATGAGAAACAGCCGGGGGCGGAAGCCGAGGCGCTTCACGGGGGATTAACGGACGGGTGAGACGACGGGTTTCGGTCTCAACTTACCTCGCCGGTTGCCCTGCCGGAGGGGGGTGACAATCCGGAACTTCCCCATTAGCTTGCAGTTACGATGCGCCGAGCGCGTCTGTGATCGCCGAGGCCTGGGGCCCCGATCACCGGCACGCCCGGCGCCTCGGGCAAGAAGGGGACGACGGCGTTTGCGCCATCATCGTCTCCCGGGCGCGCGAAGCCGTGAGGCCGTCGCGACGAATCGCCCGGAAGAGTTGATGTGCGCGCTCGCCCTCCCCCCGGGTACCGGGCAGCCGCTCCGCCACCGAGTTCGCCGCGCATTGGGCGCGGTCCGAAGTCGGAGCGCGCCCGCCAACAGGCGAGAAACGCCAAGGACAAATGAAGTCCCGACATGCACCCACAGCGCCCGCGCGAGCGCCAATCGCGCCGTTGCATCGCGGTCCGCAAGCCATCGCTCCCTCCACCCTCAGCGGCCCGGTCGTCCACGCGCCGAACGCCGCGCTCCTCATTGACTTCGACAACGTCACCATGGGGATCCGTTCCGACCTCCAGACGGAGCTGCGGAACCTCCTCTCCTCCGACATCGTGCACGGCAAGGTCGCCGTTCAGCGCGCCTACGCCGATTGGCGGCGCTACCCGCAGTACATCGTGCCGCTGTCGGAGGCGTCCATTGACCTGATCTTCGCGCCGGCGTACGGCTCGTCGAAGAAGAACGCGACCGACATCCGTCTCGCGATTGACGCGATGGAACTCGTCTTCACGCGTCCCGAGATCGGCACGATCATCCTCCTCTCCGGCGACTCCGACTTCTCGAGCCTCGTCATCAAGCTCAAGGAGTACGGCAAGTACATCATCGGCGTCGGCATCCGCGAATCGTCGAGCGACCTGCTGGTGCAGAACTGCGACGAGTACTACAGCTACAACGCGCTCGCCGGGCTCGTGAAGTCGGGCGAAGAGGAGACGACAAAGCACGATCCCTGGGAGCTGGTCACGGTGGCGATCAACCGGATGCAGCACGGCGGGGACGTGATGCGCTCCGACCGGCTCAAGCAGGTGATGCAGGAGATTGACAACACCTTCGACGAGGGCAACCTCGGCATCGCGAAGTTCTCGAAGTTCTGTCTGGAGGCGGCACAGAAGGGGCTGCTGAAGGTCACGAAGCTCGAGAACGGGCAGTTGGAGGTGGCGCCGCCCGAGGCGGGGCCGCGTGCCTCGGAGACGAGGGAACGCGTGGCCGGCGGCGCGAAAGGCAAGGCCAGGACCGAGGTGGCCGAGGACGGCGCGGAACGCCCGGGCCGCGGCCGGCGCGGCCGGCGCGGCGGCCGCGGCCGCAAGCGCGGGGACCGCGCCGAGCACGCCGGCCCGGCGACTGAAAGCTCCGAACCCGCGGCCGAGATTGTGGCGGAGGAGGATTCGGGCGCCGCAGGCGACGCGAGTGCCGGAGCCGGCCCGCTCGCCGCCTCGCCCGGAGCGCTGCCCGGCGTGCCGCCAGTCGTGCTGCCGGCCGCGCTGCCCGCCGTGCCGCCGGCCGCGCCGCACGTCGGGCGCGCCGCCGGACGGCGCACGCCGCATGAGGCGGCTCGCGCGCACGCGGACGCGTCGGTCGGCGTCGCCGGCCTTCGCCTCACCCGCGATGAGGCCTTCGCGCTCGTGCGCGACGCGGTGGCTGCGCTCGTCTCCGGCGAGGACGCCGTGCCGAGTGAGCAGGTGCGCCGGAAGGCGTTCGCGCTTCTCGGCCGAGATAGCGAGAGCCTGAGCGAGCGCAACTTCACGCGCATCCTGCGTGACGCCCACGACGCCGACGTGGTGGACCTCCGGAAACGCGGCGACAGGTACGAGGTGGCCGCCGCGACGAGCGCGCCGAGCGTGAGCGCGCAGCTCGAGGTCTCGGAGGCGGCGCACAAGGCCGAATCGGACCGCGCGAAGGCCGCGCTCACGCCCCTCGCGCCGCGGGGGATGGGGCCGCGGAGCGCGCCGTCGCGCGGCGGCCGCGGCGGAATCGCCGCGAAGGCCGCTCTGCCCCCGGCCGACCTCCTCCTCGTGGGCGTCGTGGACGATGAGGCCGCTTCGGTGGCCGGCGACGACGCGAGCGACGACCTGCCCGCGCGCAAGTCGCGGCGCAGCCGGAAGGAGGACGCGCCCGAGGGGGGTACGGACGACGAGACGGACGGCTCGAAGCGCCCGCGCGTCTCGCGCGCGAAGAAGGCCGCCGCGTCGGGGTGAGCCGGCCGCTCCCCGTCGCGTTCTACGCCCGCGACACGGCGCGCGTCGCCCGCGAGCTCCTGGGCGCCGTCCTCGAGTGCACGGTGGACGGCGTCCGGTGCCGCGCACGCATCGTGGAGACCGAGGCATACGTGGGCGAGCACGACGGGGCGTGTCATGCCGCCCGCGGGCGCACCGCACGCACGGAGGTGCTCTACGGGCCGCCGGGTCGTGCGTACGTCTACTTCGTCTACGGCATGCACTGGTGCGTGAACGCCGTCACGCGCGCGGCGGGGCTCCCGAGCGCGGTGCTCATCCGTGCCGCGGAGCCGCTCGACGGCCTCGAGGCGATGCGCCGCCGCCGCCGCGCGGCGCGCACCGACCGCCACCTCGCCAACGGGCCGGCAAAGCTCTGCCAAGCCCTGGGCATCACCGGGCCCCGGCACCACGGGGCCTCGCTCGTCACCTCACCGCTCCGGATTCTGGCCGGCGAGCCCGTCGCGGAGCGCGACGTCGCTGTCACGCCGCGCGTCGGAATCGTGGAGGCGGCGGACTGGCCGCTCCGCTTCGTGGTGCGGGGGAGCCCGCATCTCTCGGCGCGGCGGGAGACGGACCGGTACCTGCAACGGCGAGACATCGGGGGAATCGGACGACAGCTCACAGTTCACGGTTGACAGTTGACGGTTTACGGTTCGGCGTACCCGAACCGTCTACTGTGTACTGTCTACTGTGAACCGTGTACTCGCTGTTAAGAAAACGCGGCGTGGCCACCCGGCCACGCCGCGCCCGCATCGCCCCGCCGGGTCTCACCACTTCTTGGAGATCGAGCTCCCGACGTTGTACCGGATTCCCGCGGTCCAGATGCTCGTGAACCCTTCGCCGTTCACCATCCAGTCGCCCGAGCCCTTGGTCGGCATGATCGTATACTGCGCGAACGGGGCGAACTTGCCGTAGCTCGCCATGAAGCCGAGGCTGCCGAAGAACTTCCCGATCGAGCGCGCGTTGTTGATGCGCTGCAGCACCGAGTCGCGCGCCGCCGGCGTCGCGTAAAAGCTGCCCTCCGGCGTTCCTTCCTTGATGAAGTTGAACGACCAACCCAATCCGAGGTACGGTTTGAGCTGCCTCAGCTCCGGCGTGAAGATCATCGCCGCGAACCCCACCCGGCGCATGTCCGTGATGTCCACGCGGCGCGGCGCCGAGGTCGGGAAGTCCGGCACGGTGGATACCGCGTTGAAATAGGACTGCTCGGCGAACACGTTGAGCGCGTACCGCGACCGCGTGATGACCCAGTCCACGCCGATGGTTGGTGCGTTGGTGCGCGCGATCGCGGTGGCGAAGGACGTCTGGCCGCCGTAGGCGCCCCAGAACCACGAGTCCTGCCATCCGGTCGCGGGTTGCTGCGCGGCTGCCGCGGAAGGCACCAGCCCCACGGCCGCGGACGCCGCGAGCGCCAGGACGATGACACGGAACGATCGCATACGCTGCACCTCGATAAGGGCAAGAAGACGGGAGAGGGTGGAGCAGGCCCAACGGCGACCGCCGGGCGGCCGCGCGGGCCTCCCGGGAGTCCATGTCTGGGACGATGCGCAGGTCAAAGTGGTCACGATCGGGGCCGGCTGCCAGAGGCCCGTGCCGGCAGCCGGGAGCTGCCTCTCGACCCGGGACGTTCGACGCTACCTGAGGATGCCGACCGTGGCTGCCACCTTCCGGATCGCCCCCACGGCGTAATCCAGGTCCGCGCGCGTGTGCGCCGCCGACACCTGGCACCGGAGCCGCGCCGTCCCCTTGGGCACCACCGGGAACCCGAACCCCGTCACGAAGATCCCCTCATCCAGCAGCATTGCGCTCATCCGGATCGCGTCGGCCGTCTCGCCGATGATGATCGGGACGATCGGGGTCTCGCCGGGGAGCGGTTTCAGCCCCGCCCCGAGGAGCGCCGAACGGAAGTAGTGCGCGTTCTCGTGGAGGGTGCGCACGCGGTCGGGGTGCCCTTCGAGGAACTGGATGGCCGCGAGTGCGCTCGCCGCCACGGTCGGCGGGAGCGCGTTCGAGAAGAGCTGCGGCCGCGAGCGCTGGGTGAGCATGTCCGTGAGCGACGCCGGCCCCGCCACGAACCCGCCCGCCGCGCCGCCCAGCGCCTTGCCGAGCGTCGAGGTGATCACGTCCACCTCGCCCAGGACGCCGAAGTGCTCCGCGGTGCCGCGGCCGGTCGCGCCCATCACGCCCGTGGCGTGCGAATCGTCCACGATCAGCACCGCGTCGTGGTCGCGCGCGACCTGCAGGAGCTGGGGGATCTTCGCGACGCTTCCTTCCATCGAAAAGACGCCATCGGTCCAGATGAGCCGTCGCTTCGCGCCCGTCGCCGCCCTGAGCTTCGCGACGAGGTCGTCGAGGTCGCCGTGCCTGTAAACCGCCGTCGTGCACTTCGTGATCGCCTTGGCGAGCCGCATCGAGTCAATGATCGAGGCGTGATTCAGCTCGTCGGAGCAGACCAGGTCGCCCTCCTCGACCACCGTCGCCGTGAGCGCTTCGTTCGCGTTCCACGCCGAGACGAACGAGAGCGCGCTCGGGGTGCCGACGAAGCGCGCGCACGCCCGCTCCAGCTCGCGGTGGACGGTGAACGTGCCGCAGATGAAGCGCACGCTGGCCGTGCCCGCCCCGTATCGCCTGAGCCCCTCGACCCCCGCCTGGATGACGCTCGGCTCGTCGCAGAGGCCGACGTAGTTGTTCGACGAGAGGATCAGCACCTCGCCGCGCCCTTCCATCGTCACGCGCGCGCTCTGCGGCGAGTCGAGGTGATTCAGGACCTTGTGGACGCGGTCGGCCTTGAGCTGGGCGACCTTGGCGTCGAGATCCGCGACAAAACTGCGATTGAGCGTCATGAGTCAGGAGGGGAAGGAAACTTCAGCTTGCAGTCAACAGTTCACGGTGGACAGGTGACGGTTTTCGGGGCTTCTCCAATCCGTGAACTGTGAACTGTGAACCGTCAACTGTGAACCGTAAGCTGCCCTTCACGCCACCTCGAAGATCACCTTCCCCGCCTCCCCCGTCTTGATCACCCGGATCGCCTCCGCGTGCTCGGTCAGCGGGAACCGGTGGGTGATCACCGGTCGCGGATCGAACTGCCCGCTCCGGAGAAACTGCGTCATCTGGATCCACGTGTCGTACATCCGGCGTCCCACCACGCCGTAGACCGTGATCCCCTTGAAGATGATCTCCTTCGTGAGATCCATGTCGAGCGGCTGCGCCGGGATGCCGAGCATCTGTACGCGACCGCCCACGCGCACGAGACCGAACGCCTGGTGAATCGCCGCCGCCACGCCGCTCATCTCGAGCACGACGTCCACCCCCAGTCCGTCCGTGGCGCCGCGCACGGCGGCCTCGACGGCGGACGGCTCCACCGCGTCGTGCGCGCCCATCGCGCGCGCGAGCGCGAGCCGCCGCGGATTGACGTCGCTCGCGACGATGTGGCTCGCGCCGGCCGCGCGACAGATGCCCACCGCGAAGATGCCGATGGGACCGCACCCCGTCACCAGCACCGTCGCGCCGGGGATCTCGGTGCCGTGCAGCGCCGTGTGGAACGCGTTCCCCATCGGGTCGTGGATCCCGCCCACATCGAAGGAGATGTCGTCGTCGAGGTGCCAGACGTTCGTCGCCGGCATCGCGATGTACTCGGCGAAGCACCCGTCCCGGTCCACGCCGATGATCCGCGTGTTGGGGCAGACGTGCGAGTTCCCCGTGCGGCAGAGATGGCAGCGCCCGCAGACGATGTGCCCCTCGGCGGTGACGCGGTCGCCCACCCGGACGTCGGTGATCAACGGGCCGACCTCCGCGACCTCGCCCGCGAACTCGTGCCCGACGGTGAAGGGCGGCGCGCAGCGCCCCGCGGCCCAGGCGTCCCACTCGTGGATGTGCACGTCGGTGCCGCAGACGCCGGCGCGGCACACCCGGATGAGCACTTCGTCGTCGCGGATCTTCGGCACCGGGACGTCGCTGAGGACGAAACCCGCGGCGCGGCCGGCCTTCACGAGCGCCTTCATTCTCTAAACGTCGCCCGGCGCACAATCGGATGGAAGCCCGTGTGTCTCGCGCGTGATGCGCCCGCGCGTATCATTCCGCGGGCCGGCTCGCGCGAACCGCGCGTTCGGTCACTCGCCGCCACTCACCGGGTCTCCGCATGCTCCTGCGCTCCCGTTCAGCTCGAGATCTCGCCCGACGTATGGAACGCGTTCACCGGCCACCTCAACGAGACCGTCGCGAGGTTCAGGATCGCCGACCGGGAGCGGAACGAGCTGGTCGCGATCGTGCAGTCGCTGCGCCCGGAGATCGTCAACCGGCCCTGAAATCGCACGCGCGGGGCCGTAACGATTCCGCGCATCCAATCGTCGGTTCTCGAGTGGGAAACGCGCGCGAAACGGACGGCGACGTCCGCGCACAACGTGGCTGGTACTTGCGCGAATTCGATTCACACACAATTCTGTACACAGTGCTTCGACTTCACGCGCCTCGTTGAGGCCGTGTTGTCAGGGCCGCGATCTTGCGGTCTTGAGACCCAGCGATCCACCGGGGGATCGCCAGGGCACATCACTCCTTCACAGGAGATTGCACGATGGCAAAGAAGAGAGCCAAGAAGGGAAAGAAGAAAGCCGCGAAGAAGAAGTAAGCTTCTTGGCGAAGAACAAGAGGGCCGACGCGTTGCGTCGGCCCTCTTGTTCGTTCTTGTTCGCGGCGTTCCGCGAACGTCTCGATCAGGCGGCGACCATCTCGCCGCTCGCTTCCGGCTTCGTCTCCGGCACCGGCCCCCACACGTACGCCGTGAAACGCGGAGGATCTTCCGCGCGGCTCCCGCGCGAGATCACGATGCCCACGGGTTCCTGCTCGTCCTTCGGCTGTCTCGTGCGCGCCATCGCTGCTCCTGATCGCGCCGTGCGGCGCGGTGCTTCGTATGGAAGAGGGCGTACCAATCCGCCCTTCCTCCCTGCACGGCGGGTGCCAGCCTGACCAGGCGCTCAACTGCTTGCTCACCAACGCCTTGGGAACACCGACGCCCGGTGCTCCCTCGCCGGTTGTCGCGCAACAACACGCGCGCCGCACTCACCTGTGTCGTTTCGTTACGCAGCGCTCTTCCGCGCAAGGAACGTCTTCGCCGCGCCCGGCTCCGGCACGAAGGAGACTTCCCAACCCGAGTAGCGCTCCCGCAGCTCATCCTCCGAGATCGCCTCCTGGCCCGCGACGATCGTCTCGACGAGGTGCACGCCGCCGTCCGCCGTCGCGCTCTGCAGCACCGCAATCACCTTCTCGCGCTCGAATACGGAAAGGCCGGCGAAGGCCGCGGGCGTGCAGATCACCGCGGCGAGCGGACCGTCCGGACTGAAGTGGATGAGATCCGTCGCGACCCCGCGCACGCGCGACTTGAGTCCGGCCGCCGCCGCGGCGCTGAGGACGCGGTCCACGACGTCCGCCTCGGGCTCGACGGCGGTGACCTGACAGCCGTTCGCGGCGAGGTACAGCGCCGAGCCCTGCACGCGCGCTCCGGTGACCACGACCCGGGCCTTGAGCGAACCGGACGTGATCGCGTGCGCGAGCGGGGTGTCGGCGCGGAGCCCCCAGTATTCGGGGCGCCGGGGCTCCGCGGCGTTCTTCAGGCGTCTGCGGCGCCACGTGGTGAAGCTCGGGATCTTGAGCCGGCGCGAGATGATGCGATCCACTTCGGCCGCGAGGAGCACATCGCGCATGCCGAGCTGCAGCTCTCCCTCGAGCCGGGCTTGCGCCATGTCGGCGATGCCGAGGAGATGCGTGCGCGACACCGATTCCTTGTACGCCTCGACCTCGCGCTCGACGTAGAGCTCGTACTCGTACCGGAGCGACCGGGGCGCGCGCTGACTCACGCCGCGCAAGGTAGCGTGGAACGACTGCTCCGCAAACACGCCGCTATCCACATTCATGTCGGCACCGCCTGAAGTGTGACGTCCCCAGCCCCACGCGGGTCACGGACGTGGATGGCGATCACTCGTCGGCCTCCGGTTGTCAGATTCGGAAGACCGATGACTGTGAACAGTCAACTGTGAACTGTGAACTGTGAACTGTGAACCGTTCTTCTGCAGTTTCGGTTCTCAGTCCCCGGCCTCCAGGAGCGCCCCCTTCAGGTACCCCGTCTCGGGAATCGTCACGACTTCGGGGTGGTCGAGCGGTTGGGCGGTGAGCGCGCGCAGGATCATCCGCCGTCCCGCGTCGTCGGCGGCGTCGCGCAGCATCTCGAGGAAGTGCGCCTTCGTGAGGTGGTAGCTGCAGCTCGCGGTGAAGAGCAGCCCGCCGCCGGCGAGCAGGCGCATCGCGTGCAGGTTCACGTCGCGGTAGCCGCGCACGGCGCCCTCGAGCGACGCCCGGTTCTTGGCGAACGCGGGCGGGTCGAGGACGATCGTGTCAAATCGGGCGCCCTCCTTCACGCGCGCGCGCAGGAAGTCGAACACGTCGGCGTTCACCAGCGACACGTTGGTGAGCCCATTCAGCGCGGCGTTCTCGCTCGCGCGCTCGAGCGCCGCGGCGGAGCTGTCCACCGCCGTCACTTGCTCGGCGTGCGGCGCGAGGTGCAGCGCGAACGAGCCGTGATAACTGAACAGGTCGAGTGCGCGCCCGCGCGCGACGCCGCCCGCGAGCACGCGGTTCTCGCGCTGGTCGAGAAAGGCGCCGGTCTTCTGCCCCGTGTGCGGCGCGGCGACGTAGCGCACACCGTGCTCCACGACCTCGATCTCCTCCGGAACCACGCCCCAGAGCGGCTCCACGGCGCGCTCGAGCCCCTCGCGCGCGCGCACCGACACGTCGTGTCGCGCGAGAATCCCCTCCGCGCCGGTGAGCGCGCGAAGAGCCGCCACGATCTCGGCGCGAAACGCCTCGGCGCCCGCCGAGAGGAGCTGGACCACCACCCACCGGTCGTACCGGTCCGCGATGAGCGAGGGGAGGCCGTCCCCTTCGCCGTGCACGAGGCGGTACGCCGTCGTGTCGCGCGCGAGCGGCGCGCGCCGCGCTACCGCGCGCGCGATGCCCTCGTGCCACCAGGTCGCGTCGATCGCCGCCTCCGGCGAGCGGTCGAGGAGCCGGAGTGCGATCTCCGAAGTGGGGCTCCAGAGCGCCCAGCCAAGCGCGCGGCCCTGCTGGTCGCGCACGGCCACCGCGCCGGGCGCCACCGCCGGTTGCCGCACGATGTCGGAGCGGAAGATCCACGGATGCCCACCCTGCCACCGGCGCGCTCCCCGCGCCGACACCACCGCGTGCGCATCGCGTGTCATTGCGGCAACGTAGCGTCGGGAAACGGCAACAGCGAGTGGACGGTAGACAGTGAACAGTAGACAGTAGACAGTTTCGGAGAACCGTCAACTGTCTACTGTTCACTGTCTACCGTCCACTCGGTCTTGCCGTTCTATTCTCCCCATGCCGATCCGGACCGTTCGCGCGGTGCGCGGGGCGACCACGGTGGAGCGCGACGAGCCGCTCCTCATTCGTGCGGCGGTGCTGGAGTTGCTCGACGAGCTGCTCGAGCAGAACGACCTCGCGCTGATGGACGTGGTGAGCGCCGTCTTCACGTCCACACCGGACCTGGTGAGCGAGTTTCCCGCGTATGCGGCGCGGCGCCACGGGTGGTCCGATATCCCCATCGTCTGCGTTCAGGAGCTCGGCGTCGAGGGCGCGCTCGCGCGCTGCCTGCGGGTGCTCCTGCACGTCGAGACCTCGCGCGCGCGGCACGAGATGCGGCACGTGTTCCTGCACGGCGCGGTGCTGCTCCGGCACGACTTGCAGTCGGACTAGCGGTGCCCGGCCTCTCGTGGATCGGTCCCGCGGGGATCGGTCCCGCGGGGATCGGTCCCGTTCACGGCGACTTCACCGAGTCGGCCCGCGCCGTGCGCCGCAGCAGCTCGATGGCGGCGAGGTGCTCCGCGTAGGTCCGCCGGAACTCGTGGTGCCCATCGGGCGCCGCGACGAAGAACCGGTATGAGACCTTCGCGGGGAAGAGCGTCGCCTCGAGGCTCGCGGCACCCGGCGACGCGATGGGGCCCGGCGGGAGTCCCCGCCGGCGGTACGTGTTGTACGGGGACCTCACGCGCAGGTCCTTGAGCGTCACCCGACCCGGCTTCCGTCCGAGCGCGTAGGTGATGGTCGGGTCGGCCTGGAGCTCCATCCCGATCCTGAGCCGGTTGAGGTAGACGGCCGCCACCACGGGGCGTTCCTCTTCGCGCCGGACCTCCAGTTCGACGATGGACGCGAGCGTCACGACCGCGTGTCGCGAGAGCGCGATCCGGCGCAGGCGCTCGTCCCACTCGGGATTCCACGCGCGCTCGAACCGTTCGACCATCGCCGCCACCGCATCGCGCGCGCTCGTGCGGTCGGCGAAGGTGTACGTGTCGGGGAAGAGATACCCTTCGAGCGTCGCCGTCGGCACGTCGAGCCGGCGCAGGAGCGCCGTATCGCGGACGGCGGCGTCGAGCGAGTCGGCGCTCACGCCGAGCGCTTCGGCCAGCGCCGGCGTGATGTCGGCGAGCCTCCACCCCTCGGGGATCGTGACGGAGTGCACGATGCCGCGCCCGGCGTGCAGCGCGTCGAGCGTCTGCTCCCACGACATCCGCTGGCGAAGGACGTAGGTGCCGTAGCGGACCGACCGGTCGTGCCCGCGCAGCTCGGCGTAGAAGGCGAAGACGCGCCCGGACCGCACGACCCCGTGCGCGGCCAGCGACTCCGCCGCCTCGCGGAAGGGCGAGCCCTTCCGGATGACGAGGCGCACGTCCGGCCCGCTCGGCGCCCCACAGGCGGCGGCGAGGAACACCAGCGCGCCGAGCGCCGCGCGGCACGCAGCCCGCATGCCGCGTTCACCCGTCTGCATCGAGAATGCGCATCCGGAATCCCGCAGTGACATTCGGCATCCCGCTATTCCGCATCGCCTGCGCGGTCTGCGATCCGCAGCGCCTGCTGCAGCAGCAACGCCGCCGCCATCGCGTCCACTTCACCCTTCCGCCCCCGCGTCGTGCCGCCCATCTCCTTCACCGCCCGGAGCGCTGCCGCGGTCGAGAACCGCTCATCCACGAGACGCACGGCGAGCCCCGTCTTCCGTTCCAGCTCCAGCGCCAGCCGCCGCGCCTCGGCGCATCGCTCGGTGTCGCGACCGTCGGCGTCGAGCGGCAGCCCGACCACGAATCCCCGCGCCCCCAGCTCCTCCGCCCTCGCGAGCAGTGCCGTGATCGGCGGCCGTTTCCCCGCGCGCCGCGCGAGGAACCCCGCCGGCGACGCGATCGTCCCCGTCGGATCGCTGATCGCGAGCCCGACGCGCCGCTCGCCGAGGTCGATCGCCATCCAGCGGCCGAGGGCCGGATCACTCATCACACCCCCCTTCGCCCTTCGCTCTTCGCTCTTCGCATCTGTCACTCTCCCTCCGCCATCTTCTCGAAGAACTCGTCGTTGTTCTTCGTCCGTGACATCCGTTTGAGCAGGAACGCGATCGCGTCCTCCGCCGGCATGTCGCCGAGGAAGTGCCGGATGAGGAAGACGCGGTTCTTCTCCTTCTCGGTCATCAGCAGCTCTTCCTTTCGCGTGCCCGACTTCAGCATGTCAATCGCGGGGAAGACGCGCCGGTTGGCGATCTCGCGGTCGAGGATCAGCTCCATGTTGCCCGTGCCCTTGAACTCCTCGAAGATCACCTCGTCCATCCGCGAGCCCGTGCTCACGAGCGCCGTGGCGACGATCGTGAGCGACCCGCCGCCGTCAATGCGCCGCGCGGCGCCGAAAAACCGCTTCGGCTTCTCGAGCGCCTTCGCGTCCACGCCGCCTGAAAGGATCTTCCCGGAGAGCGGCGTCACGGTGTTGTGGGCGCGCGCGAGGCGCGTGATGGAGTCGAGCAGGATGACGACGTCGCGTCCCGCCTCCACCAGGCGCTTGGCCTTCTCGATGACCATCTCCGCGACCTGCACGTGCCGCGAGGCGGCCTCGTCGAACGTGGAGCTGATGACCTCCGCGCTCGGCACCGAGGCGATGAAGTCCGTGACCTCCTCCGGCCGCTCGTCAATGAGCAGCACGATGAGCGTCACTTCGGGGTGGTTCTCCGCGATCGCGTTCGCCATCTTCTGGAGCAGGATGGTCTTGCCGGCGCGCGGTGGCGCGACGATCAGCCCGCGCTGGCCCTTGCCCAACGGCGCGATCATGTCCACGACGCGCATCGCGAGGTCACCGGAACCCGTCTCGAGCCGCAGACGCTGGTCGGGATACCGTGGCCGCAGGCTGTCGAACTGCACGCGCTTCTGCACGAGATCGGGCTCGAGCCCGTTCACCGACTCGACCTGCAGGAGCGCGAGGTACTTCTCCCACGGCTTGGGTGGCCGCACGCGCCCGCGGATCGTGTCCCCCGTCTTGACGTTGAACCGGCGGATCTGCGTCTGCGAGACGTAGATGTCGTCCGGGCCGGCGAGGTAGTTCCAGTCTGCGCTCCGGAGAAAGCCGAACCCCTCGGGAAGCAGCTCGAGCGTCCCCTCGGCGCGGAGCGTCACCTCCGACTCGAGAAGCGCCTGCTCGATGCGGTAGATCAGTTCCTGCTTGCGGAGCCCGGAGTTGTTCCCGATGCGAAGTCCTTCGGCCATGACCTTGAGGTCGCCGACGGACTTCCGGCGCAGTTCGCTGATGTCCATGAGGGGAGTGCGTGGCCGTGCAGCCACCCGGATGTGCACGGCGGAACGAGGAGCGGGGGAGGAGGGACTCGGACGGCGCCGACCGTGGCGCGGCCGCGAACGGGGAGGGAGGCGGAGGGGAGGCGAGGCGGGGAGGCGGGGAGGCGAGGCGGGGAGGCGGGGAGGCGGGGAGGCGAGGAGGGTTAC
>DATEDF010000065.1:0-3136 GCA_035286465.1 Gemmatimonadaceae bacterium
GATCCCGATCAACCCACCGATCAGCAGGTTGCCCCAGAACCAGCCGCTCATCTTGTGCTCGATCTTCACCTCGAACGGGGCGTAGCCCGCGAGCGTGATGCGGACCAGGTGATCCTCTTTGCGCCGGAGATTGACGGTGACCGGGGTTGCGCCACTGTTGGTGCCGTCCACCGTGACCGACGCGCTCGCCGGCGAGCTGCTGATGTTCACGTCCTGCTTGGTGCCGTGGATGATCGTGGCACACGCGGACACGACGACCAGCGGCACGACTACCCAAAGTGCCGTGATGCTGCGAAAACGAGGTCTCATCGAACTTCCTCCGAGGTGTGAGTGGGGGTGCGACGTCGGACGTGCTATTGCGGGGAACCAGGGAGGGAGATCCTGCCGAGTCCCGCTGCCATGCTGCGCACTGCGTCCACGAGCGACCCGACGGCGGCCTCGTACTTCCGCGTTCCACCGGTGAAGCCCGAGGCCGGGGCGCTGGTCTTGCTGGCGACGTCGATGGTCTGCTCCCAGAGCGCGGCGTGTGTCGTCGTGCTCAACAACCTGACCTTGAGCTGGGTTGCCCGCTCGACACGCCGCGCGTGGCGCGAATCGAGCCAGGCACCAAGCGCCATACCGGGTCCGTACCACGAGACGTTCAGCGTGCCACCGTCGCTCTCGACGTTGAAGTTCAGGAGCAACCCGCTGGCCACGCCGAGCCCAGTCATGAACAGGAACGCCCGCGGCATGTTCTGATCGAAGAAGCCGTAGAAATGGCTCACTTCGCCGACGAGCAGGGCATCCACTCCGGCGGTCTTGAGCGAGTCGAGCGTCCGGGGCGCGGCCGCGGCCGCCGGCGTGAGCGGCGCAAGCTCCACCGCCCGGAACACCTTCACGTACGCGAGGTGGGCGGCGACCATCTTCGAGATCTCGCCCGCGACCTGGCCCTCGAATTGCTCATCGTAGGTGTAGTCACCCACGTCACCCCCGCCCTTGGCCTCGCGCGCGCTCCTGACCTTCTCCTCTTCCGGGCGGCTGTCCGTGAAGGTGGCCACGCGCACCACGAGCGGAAGCGTGCGTTCCGAGGGCGACAGCGTGTTCGGGCCGAGCTCGTACTTGATCGCGTACTTGCCGGCACAGCCGGCCAGAAACGTGGCGCACAGCACCACGAGCGCGCTGCGCGGGCTGAAAACCCGGGGCGTTGCGTTCATCGCGAATCTCCACGTCACGACGGGCTCCAACGTAAGCGCGCATCGGCCCGCCCACAAGCACGGACCGCGCACAGGCGCGGCGGTTACAGCCCCGTCAGCAGCGCGTCGTTGTTCGGCGTCGCCGCGATCCGCTTGATCAGCCACTCCATCGCCGAGGTCGGCGGCATCTGCTGCAGTCCCCGCCGGAGCGTGTAGACCGCCGGGAGCTGGTCGTCGCGGAAGAGCTTCTCCTCCTTCCGCGTGCCGCTCATCCCGATGTCGAACGCGGGATAGATGCGCTTCTCGGAGAGCGAGCGGTCGAGCTTGATCTCGCAGTTGCCGGTGCCCTTGAACTCCTCGAAGATCACGTCGTCCATTCGCGAGCCGGTCTCGATCAAGGCCGTCGCGATGATCGTGAGCGAGCCGCCGCCGTGTTCCGGCGCGATCGAGCGCGCCGAGCCGAAGAACGCCTTCGGCCGCGCCATCGCCGAAGAGTCGAGGCCGCCGGAGAGCGTGCGCCCGGTGCCGCGCTCCACCGTGTTGAACCCCCGCGCCATTCGCGTGAGCGAGTCGAGCACGATCACCACATCCTTCCCCTGTTCCACCAGCCGGTGCGCCCGCTCGAGCGTCATCTCCGTCACCTCGACGTGCCGCGTCGCCGGCTGGTCGAAGCTCGACGCGATCACCTCGCCCACGCCCCACGAGATCGCCTCGCTCACTTCCTCCGGGCGCTCGTCCACGAGCAGGATCAGCAGCACCACGTTGGGATGATTGAGCGCCACGCCCTCGGTGATCGCCTGGAGGAGCATCGTCTTCCCCGCGCGCGACGGCGCCACGATCAGGGCGCGCTGGCCGTAGCCGATCGGCGCGATGAGGTCAATCGCGCGCCGCGTCAGCTCGGGGCCGCCCTTCGCCGGGCGCCCGGTCTCGAGCGTGAGCTTGCGTTCGGGATAGCTCGCCGTGAGCGTGTTGAAGTCGGGACGCTTGAGCGCGAGCGCCGGATCGTCGCCGTTCACCGTCGTGATCTCCGTGACCAGCACGCGACCCCGGTGGTCGTGCCCTGTCACCGCCGAGATGAGATCGCCGCGCCGCAGGCCGGACTGCCGGACGAAATGCGGCAAGACATAGGCGTCGCCGATTTCCGCGAGGTAGCTGTGGGCCGCGCGGCGAATGAAGCCCGCGTCGCGCGCGGGGTCGAACCACCCTTCCGTCGCGCCGTCCGGCACGAGGACCGGCGGCGGGCCGGCCGGCTGCTGCTCACCGCCAGGGCGCTGCCGCCCGCGGCGATTGCGCCGCCCCCGGCGACCCTGATGGAGGTGACCGTGCTGCTGCTGGAAAGGATGCCCCTGCTGGAACGCCTGTCCCGGCGCGGGGGCCTGCGCCTGACCGTCGTTCGACGCAGGGGTGGCGTTGTCGTACCGGGGCGGCGGCTCCGTCCCACCGCCCGACTCGGCGTATGCTCCGCCGGCGTCACCCGCGCCCGGCGCGCCTTCGCCCGCGGCCTGCGGGGGCCCCGCGAGCGTTGAGCCCGTCGCCGGATCCGCCGGATCGCGGTAGGGATCCGTCTCGCCGTACGGCTCGTTGGAGGGGGAATACCCGTGCGGGCGCGGACCGCGGCCGCGACGATGGGGACGTCTACGTTCGTTCATGAAGTTGGGTGTTGCGGGGCGTGAAACGGCCGAACCGAAACCGCGGACGGATACAACCGGACCGTCGCGAAAAAGCAGTTGAAACGCGAAAAGAACAGATCGGGGCGGGTCGTGCACGGTCGAGCTGGTGGCGCGATCGCCTCGGGTCGCACGGAGCGCGGATGAGTCACACGCGGTCCGGCGATGACATCCCGGTGCCCGCGGGAACGACCTGACCAGGCGGGCAACTGCCTCTCAGTATGGAGCCCCACCCCCCCGTTGCGCAACCCTGTCCCAGCCGTGCCCCGTACCCCTCCCCCCGGGCCCCCGCCCCCC
>DATEDF010000066.1:0-11603 GCA_035286465.1 Gemmatimonadaceae bacterium
CACGTCAATGCGCACGTCGAAGCGGCCGAAGTTGTTGTAGAACTCCGAGGGGCCGAGGTAGAACTCGGGGTCCCACCCTCGCAGGTCGTCGTAGACGGCGACGCGCGGGTACCACTGGGTGGGCTGATACAGCGTGTCGCCCCAGCGCTGCGTCGTCCGGTGGCCCTGCCCCGGTCCGCCGGGAATCTTGTGGTTCCATTCCACTTCGAGCGTCGCGCGAGAGCGCGCGGGGATCGGCTTCGCAAGTGCAATGGCTGCGCGCGTGGTGCCGAGCCCGAACGCCCGGTGTTCGGTGGGCGGAGCGCCGCCACCACGAGCGCCGCCCCGGCCGGACGGAGGCGCGAGGTTGACCGGCTGGCCGTCCACGGTCATCCGCGTGATCACCATCCCGTCCGTCTGTTCCGCGGGGACCCAGAACGCGCTGCGCGGCGCGCTGAAGAGGAAAGCGTTCATGTCGAGCCGCATCACGAGGCTCGTGAGCGAATCGGTGCCCGTGTTGTGCACGACGATCGTCTCGCGCCCCGAGAGGCGGGAGGTCACCGGGTCGAGCCGCGCGCTGATCGTGTAGTCCGTGCGGAGCTGCCAGTAGTGGCGCCCGGGGCGGCCTGTGGAGTCACGCGTGCGGGCGGCGAAGGCGCGCCGGATGGCGTTCGTGATCGGGATGTCGCGGCGGACGGCGCGAGCGGGCGCTGTCGGTGCGGGAGACTGCGCAGCGGCCGCCGCCGCGGTGAGGGTGAGGAGCGCGAGACGTGCGGTCGGCGTCATCGGAGCAGGTCCCGATCTTGAGGGGGTGAGGCCGGAGGAGTCGTCAGAATTAACGCTCCGATGGTCCCGGAACGCTACATTTGGCCGGCATGCGAGGGATCACCATCGGTCCGGTGGCGGCGCTCGTGTCGGCCGTGGTCGCTGTGTCGTGCGCGCGCCCCGCGCCGCTCGTCAATCCCGCCGACGCGCGCTTCGCGGTGAGTGCGCCCGACTCCTTCGACGTGGAGATGGTCACGACGAAGGGGACACTGCTCGTCCGCGCCCGCCGAGCGTGGTCGCCCCACGGCGTGGACCGCTTCTACGCGCTCGTCAGGAACCGCTACTTCGACTCGGTCGCGTTCCATCGCACCATCCGGAACTACGTCGCGCAGTTCGGCATCCACGGCGACCCGGCGGTGAGCGCGGCCTGGCGCGGGAAGAGCATTCCGGACGACCCCGTGCGCGCGCCGAACCGGCGCGGCACGCTCTCGTTCGCGCGCGGCGGGGCGAACTCGCGTTCGGTGCAGCTCTACTTCAACACCGTGGACAACACGCCGCGCCTCGACACGCTGAACGGCTTCGGCTTCCCGCCGATCGGCGAAGTGACGCGCGGCCTCGCGGTGCTCGACTCACTGAACTGGGAGTATTCCGGCACGCGCGGCGGGCAGACGTTTCCGGGCCCGTCGCAGGATTCGATCAGCCGGCAGGGGAACGCGTACCTGAGGCGCGCCTTTCCGCGCCTGGACTACATCCGGCGCGCGCGCGTCGTCGCAGAGTGGAGAGCGCGCAAATCCCAGGGAGGGTGACAGATGCATGTGTGTTGATCGTTCGATGTCACAACGCCAGCGTCGACTGTGAGCCGTCCGCCGGCGTACTCTATACTCGGCATCTCACCGTCTTCGTTCCTGATGTATGACAAAGCCTGAGCCCATGCCGGGCGCTTCTCGCGCGTTCTGGGTGGCGTTCGCCGTTGCGGAAGTGATTCTCGTCATGGTGTGGGCCTCTTTCGCAGCGTCGTTTGCTCAGACGACCGACTATGAAGTCTCAGTCGTGGGACCCGTCATAGGCGCGGTTGGTAGCGGCATCGTATTTGCGATCCCGTTCGCGCTCGTAGTGGGCTGGATTGCGAGAAGGGTGTATTCGGCGGCCGCGCCAGATGACTCATCTGCTGCCCAGCACAAGCCGCCTGATGACTAGCCCTGGCGCGTCGTGTACGCCCAGGTCTCGGATCGGACGCCGCGCCCGTCGCGGGTGTTCCGGATCACGTTCGCGCTGGTTCAGGCAATACTCGTGTTCGGAGCTTTCGTCCGCGATGTCCTTGGCGAATCCACCGTGGTGTACCGACCTTCACTACTCGCTCTCTTCGGTGACGCGATAGTCACGGGCATTTACCTGTTGCCATTGCTTGCGGTGGCCGTCGGCGTCGCACTCGGGATGTCTCGACGTTCTCAACAGGAGGATTAGGCTTGATGCCTGAGCTGAAGCACCACGCCAAATGCGCCTGGCGCACTGCGCTTGTCGCTGTCCTGTTGGCGATGGCGGCGCCGCTCGACGCACAGGCATCGCGACCGGACACATCGCCCAACCCACGTGGCGTTGTGCCGGAGAACCGCGCGATGTACGACCTCATGCGTGAGATGCTCGTCGCGGCCGACCCAAAGCCGGCCTATCGGCGCTTCAATGAGGAGATGTCGTGCGCGTCGGACTGGTATGGGATGGAGCGGACGCGGAGGCTCGTCGCCGACGCGGAGAACGCAGCGCTCAAGACCGACGCGGATCGCGAAGCGTACCGCCGAATGGCGGCGAAGCTGCACGGGCAGTTCTTCGACTTGCCGGACTGCACGCGGAAGAAGCCGCCGGCGTCGGCGGCACCCAGGAAACCGTCATACTCCCGGCAGCGTGATTGGATTCCCTCTCCTGACCGCTCTGCGTCCGTCTCCCGGATGGAGACCCGAACCTGAGCCGTTTCGGACGCGACAGCGCCCAGATGCCGGCGATCGCTGTGCACTGTCGGATATCGCAGTGACGAACACGCCGGAAGTGATGCCACATTCCAAACTGGCCCGCTACGAGCCCGTGTGGCTGCACTCGAGTGGGTGCGTCCTTGCACCTCCCCACCAACGTCTGTAGGTTCGGACTGTATCGGTTGACTACTACAGTCAGATTCTGCGAAGCCGCTCCGCCGCTTCGCCGGAATCGTGAGGTCGCCATGAAGAACCATCCCGTGCTGCTCCTCGCGGGCGCCGTGGCCGCATCGGCGGCGTTCGCCCAAGCGCCCACGGTTCGCGATAGCGCAGGCGTGCGGATCGTCGAGAACACGTCGCGCGCTACGGCGCCCGTGCTGTTCACCCTCGGCACCACCGCCCGATTCGACATCGGGGGGCTGGAGCAGAATCCGGACGACGAGTTCAACTCGCGGCAGCGGAACCTGCGCGGCGCGTGGCTTTCGAACGGCGGAGTGGCCGTCATCGACGGAGTTCGCATCCATTACTTCGACAAGACGGGAAAGCGGCTCAGGATCGTGGGTCGGCAGGGGAAGGGCCCTGAGGAGTTCTCCGATATCTCTACGATCTGCCGGACCCGCGGCGATACGATCATCGTGACCGACGGGAATCCCGGTCGCATGGCTGTCGTCAGCGGAAGCGGCGCTGCGGTGAGGACCTTTCTCCAGGACTCGCTCGGGAGTCCGCCGTTCGACGGTTGCCTCGACGACGGCACCGTGCTTTTCAGGCCATACTCTTGGCGCACGCCGCGCTCACCGTCCACGGCGCGGCTCACGCGGCGGCGGCTCGACGGCACGATCGTGAATCTGATCGGCGATTTCGACCCCGGCGTGCTCGACTACGCCACGGGGGTCGTGCCGACGGTCGCCGCACGCGGTCAGCGCGTGTACTGGGGCGACCCCCGGACGAGCGAGGTGCGCATCTTCAGCGTGACCGGCAAGCTCCTGAGCATCATCCGGAGCGCGGACGTGGGCGGCGTGTTATCGAGCGAAGACGCGGAGCGGCTGTTCCGCAGCACGTTCGCGCCGAATACGCCGCCGGCGATTGCCCAGATGCGCGTGGACCGCATGCGCAGTTTTCTGCATGCGTCCACGTGGCCGACGTACCGCGAGTTTCACGTGGACCCGAACGGCCGGATCTGGATCGAGGACTACGCGCGTACGCATCCCTCCGCCGACGGCTGGACGCTGTTCGACGCGCAGGGCCGGCTCGTGGGCCGCCTCGTGCTCCCCGCGCCCAAGCAGGGCGAGCGGCCGCTCTTGGTCATCGGTTTCGGCGTGGACGAAATGTTCGTCCGGCGAGCTGATGAGAATGGCGCTGCGCACCTGACCGTGTATCCGATCGTTCGCGCGGCTCCGTAAGAGCCGGGTGCTCAGCGAATGAACCGCCCCGGGGATTGCCGGAGACTCCTTTCCTTGGGGTGGATTGGCGCAGGATTGGCCGGATTCAGTCCGGCCGCCTGAAGCGTTCGGGACCACATTCGCGGGGAGGGCACTTCGAGTCAGCTGTCCACTCAGAATCCAGAAGCGGTTCGGAGGTTTCTTATGAAGTCGCGAGCGTACGCCGGTCTCTTGATGCTGGTGGTTGCGATTAGCGCCGTGCGAAATCCGGTGACGGCGCAGCCATCTGAGCGAGCGGACCTCGCTCGTACTCTGCTCGACGTCATGGGGTTCGATCAGACATACCTCGGTTCGTTTCTGGCGGGGCCCACATCGCTGGCCGTTGGCCGGGGGACCGCCGTTGGGTGGAACGGCTACGTCCTGCTTCGCGGTCCCGCGGAGGTGATCGACGCCTGGGACCGGTGGAGCCGCGTCAGCATCGCCACGCACGCGTGTGGCGTTCGTCCCCGCTGGCGCGGCGCAGGCTGACCGCCGAGGGTCCGAACGGATTGCGGCTGCGACGGCGGCTCAGCGGCAGTATGCCTCCGACATCGTGTTCAGATCGCGTACGGTGATCCAAGGATAGCTCGCGCGTTTCTGGTTGCGGCTGCCGAACATCAGGTCGGAGGGGTCCGTCGAGTGCTGCAGCACGCCGAAGGCGTGTCCCATTTCGTGCCCGACGATGTTCGCGACGTAGGCCTGCAGCTCCGGTGGCGACAACGGCGGGAAGTTGGACGGATACAACAGGATCCTGGCCCTGCGGATGATGCGGGCAGAGTCGAGCTGCAGCAGCTCGACTTCGCCCTCGGTTCCGAAAAGAAGCGCCTCCCCCACGGGCTGGTCGACGCGCACGGTGATGTCCGCGTTCTGCAGGTTCGAGCCGACCTCGCTGAGGATTCCGAACGCCTCGCCGCTCGCGAGCGACCACACCACGGCGCCCTCCCTGATGCCCTTCACGTACGCGACGAAGAGTTCGGACGGAGCAAAGGGCAGCGAGGCGGAGTCGATCGAGAGTCGCAGGGGAAACCTCTCCCAGCGCGTGAAGGGACCACCAGGATTGAAGTAGTTCGGAAGCGCGCCGCATGACGCCAGCGGCGGGAGCGCCGGCGACGGTGGCGCTGAAGGGAGAGGCGAGGAAGGTGTCGGCGCCGGCGGATCGGTCAGCGTCGTGCTCGAAGAGTGGCTCTCCCGGCAGGCAAGAGAACCGACGCAGACGCCGGCGACGAGGAGTGCGCTGGCTCGATTCCGGAATTCCAGGAGCCGCATCGATCTTATTTACACTCCCGACCGCCGATCGGCCACCCGTTCGACGTCGCGATCGGCCTCCTACCCACTCGTCGTCCTGTGGCCCTCGCGTCGCCGAACAGGAATTCCAATCGCGGTCCCTGAGTATGGAGCGGCGCGTCGGCGTCGGCCAGCGGCGCGCGGGGGGAACGGAGAGGGCGCGCGGGGGCGTGACGCTCGGTGCGCGGTCCCGGCCGTGCGGGTCCGCCGCGTGAGGCGGGGCGAAGCGGGCGCGCTGAGACCGTGCGGCCGGCGCCCACCGGGGGTTCCTTGCCTTGGGCGCCCCCAACCCCGCCGGCATCGCGCCCGACGTGAGGCCGGCAACTGGTTCCGGTGGCGCCGCCAACCCCCTCACGTCGCCAAGCGCCGCGATTCAAATCCCCATCGCGCGCTCGCATTCTGCTCTCCGATCAACGACGTTTGGACGCAGGCCGGCGGAGGAGAGTCCTCGTCCGCAGCTCCAGGAGCTGCTGCACGAGTGAACTGTGGAGGGTGACCGGATGCGCGATCGCGGACGGGGCCTCTGGCTGCACAGTCGCGTCATTGCGGTGGCCGTCAAGGCCGCGCTCGCCTCGCCGCTCCTCCTCGCCGGGCCAGCCACGGCGCAGGACGCTCCCGTGCGCTATCGCAACCAGGAGAGTAACCGTCTCGTCATCCATACGCAGTACGGCCCGCTCTCGATCACGATCGAAGGTTCGTCGCAGTACACCGCCCGCTTCGCGCAGCCCGACTCGATCATCGTGCGCTACGAGCGGTTCGACGTGGAGCAGTTCTGCATCTGTGGCCACGTGGTGGTGCCGACCGCCAAGCTCCTTTCGCAGCCTACGATCCTGCGCGTGGACCGCAAGGGACGGACGACGGTGCTCTCGTCGCCGGAAGGCGACGATCGCGGCGGGATGGCCACCGACCCCGTGATGCAGTTCGGCGGGATGTTCTACCGGTTCCCGGCCGCCCTGCTCTCACCCCGCGCCGAGTGGGACGACTCGTCCACCGACTCACACACCCATTCGCACAAGGGCACCACCGACCGCACGACGGTAACGCGCCGCGGCCACTACCGGGTCGAGCGCGACACGATCTTCGATTCCACGCCGGCCTGGGTCGTCACCGTGCGGGAGCGCGTGCAGCTGGAATCGCACCTCGCGACCGTGCAGAACGACGTGCAGGGGCTCGTGACGCTCGACGGCGAGGAAACGGGAGCCCTGATCGTCGCGAAGGACGACCTCGGCGCGCTCTACCGGAAGGAGCACGGCTCGTTCGAGGGCGTGCTGAACATCGAGAGCAAATCGCAGCGGCCGTTCGCGGCGCGCATGAGTCTCCGTTACGACGCGACGCTCCAGCGCGTGCCGTGACAGGCGGGGGGCTGGATGCGCGAAGCGCGCGAGCGTCCCGGCTTCGCTCGCGATGGTGGCCGGCTCCGTGCCACTCCCCCTCCGCGAGGCGCGGCGGCATCTGTGGCCTCGGCGAGCCACTCACCCTTTTGCGCAGGTCTTGATTCGCGGTTGGCGCACTCGGCCCGCGCGCCCAAAGGAGATCCGATGAGGGCAACCGAACGCGGACGATTCGTGCCTTGTGCAATCCTGCTCGGCGTCCTGCCGGGCCTCGTCGCGGTCGCCGGCCGCGGCCCAGCCGACGAAGCGCGCGTCATCGCTGCCGGGGAACAGGGCGGCGTCCAGACGGTTGTCATCACGGCTGCAGTGCTCCGCGCTCTTCCCGAGTGGCGAATCGGTGAGCCCGTCCTTCGGATTGGCGAGGACCCGAATGATCTCGATGCCGTGCTTCACGGCGCGGGTCTTCCTGTGCGCCTCAGCGACGGACGCATCGCCGTGCCGAACGAGGAGAAGGAGATTCGCTACTACGACGCCGGTGGCAAACTCATCACTGTCGCGGGCCAGCGAGGCCAGGGGCCGGGCGACTTTCGCCAACTCCGGTCCATCCATCCCCTCCCGGGCGACTCGCTCCTTGCGTTCGACAGTTACGCTGCGCCTGCGAGCAGGTTCAGCGTCTTCAGTCCGGCCGGGCGGTACGTCCGGCTAGATGAGCTCGACGCGCGCTCTGCGGCCGGCCTCGTGATGCTGCCAGACCGTGCGATCGTCCGGACCTGGAGCGACGGAGCCCGGCGCCGCGCCGCAATGAGCGCGGGTGCCATCGGGATCGTGCATGACACCGCGCTCGTTCTCCTCACCCGCCTGACGGGAAAGACCGACACGCTCATGCGGGTCCCGGCGTCGCCCTCGGCAATCGTCAGCCCCACCTCCTGGACAGGTGTGGTTCTCGCCGCCGGTTCGCTACTCGCCGGCGGACCCGGCGGCATCGTGGCCGGGTACGGCGATTCGTTCGAGCTCCATTGGTTCGACACGAATGGGAAACCGGTCCGGATCGTCCGCGTGGACGCGCCGCGTGAGCCGGTCACCGATGCGATGAAGGAGCGATACGAGAGGAGCCAACCGCGACCGTCGCGGGCGGTCGCCCGGGAAGAGGGACTGCGTCCCACGCCGATCTATGCGTCGCACCTTCCCGTGCTGGCCCGCATCCGCATGGATCGCGCCGGCCGGCTCTGGGTGCGTCGCTGGACCTTCGACGACGAGCCCACAACCGAGTGGATCGTGTTCACCGCGGGCGGCCGTCCAGTGGCGCGCATGCAATTCCCGAGCACGTTTACGTTCCACGACGCCGACACGAATTACGTGCTCGGCCGCTACACTGACCCCGACGGTGTGGAGTCGGTGCGGATGTACCGGCCGCGGCCGTAGGCGTCGGAAGCGCGCCGCCGCCCGCTACACCGCCGGCACCTTCGCCTTCAACGCCCAGGGCCTGCCGGGCGCCGACGTGGAGCGCGTGCTCAACGCGGCGTTCGCGCTCGGCGTCAGCGACCAGCTCCGGGCCGAAGGCGCGACCGCGATCGCGGCGGCGTACGTCGGCGGCGGACTACTTCGATCCGGTCGAGAATGCGGTTGTCGCGGATTCGATCTCGCTGGCGGTCGAGTGGCTGCGCAAGGCGCCGGGCGAGAAGTTGTCGGGCTGCGAACTGGCGGTCCAGGGACTCTACTCGTACCGGGCGGCGGTTCAGCAGAACAGGGGGCCGGACGCGTCGGCGGCCATGGGACGCTGGCGCCAGGGCGTCGAGCAGTACCGCGCGGAGAAGCCGAAGGGCAAGTGCTGGATCTTCTCCGGCGCGACGCAGCGCCTGATGAGAAGTCCGCAGCCGCGCAACGCGTGGACGCTGCAGATGATGATCCGCGCGATCGACGATCCGGCGTCGCCATGTGCCGCCGAGCTACATCAGCCGCACCACGATCACCGGCCCCTGGTGCGCCGCGCCGCCGAACCGCTGCATCGCGGCGGCGGAATTCAGGAATTGGATGTCCACGACGGAGCTCACGAGGATGTTTCGCAGCTCGTCGAGCGCGACCACCCCCATGCCGTTGATCGACGCGTGGACCTTGCCCGCCTCCTGGTCGTTGATGCTGGAAGTGCCGCGCATCGTGAGGAAGTGCGGCCTGAGCGACTTCACCACCTCCAGCACGTTCTGCGAACGAATGGCGGTGTCGAGCAGCTCGTCCCGGGTGATGATGTTGGGATTCCGGCGCTCGGGCGCACTCGCCGCCGCCGCGCCCGCCGGCGCACCTTGGGGTCCGCCGCTCGACGTGGCGTGACCGGCGCAGGCGCCGGTCGCGGAGATCAGGATCAATGCGCGGAGGGTTCTCATCGAGAGGGCTGGCGGGAAGCTTCGATACGGTCAGTGATAGTGATGCGCAGGCGGAGCGTCCGTCAAGCCGACGTCGCGGTCACGATCGGGATCGGCACGCCCTGGGGCTCGCTCAGGGCACCACCATCGCGCGCACCGGCCCGTGCCCCGCATACACCCTCGCGGCGCCGTGGTCGCGAAGCCGCCGCCAGCTCCGCGCGACGGTGTCGGCGGTCTCCTCGGTCGCGAGCAACGGGTGCGTGAGGTCGCCGGTGAACGCGGCGCCGGTGTCGAGCACCAGCGACACGCTGTCGTCCGAGTGGCCCGGCGTGTGGACGATCTCGCCCGCGAACCCGATCGTCGCCAGGAACGCGCGGCTTTCCGCGCACGACACGACGACGTTGTCGCTCAGCGCGATCTCGGTGTAGTTCTCCGTTGGCTTCATCACCAGTTTCATCGGCGCGATCGAGCCGACCTGCTCCTCCATGACGATGAGGCGCATCCCCCGGTTCTTGAGGTCCTGCGCGGCGCCGGCGTGATCCATGTGATAGTGCGTCGCGAGGCCGTGGCCGATCTCCTCGAGTGGGATGTCCATCCGTTTCAGGTTCGCCTCCAGCGCGCCGAACATCCCCGGCCAGCCCAGGTCCACCATCAGGCGCGAGCGTCCCACGCTCACGACCCAGAAGTTGGTGGAGCGACAGCCGACGTTCACGATCGTCGGCGCCGCGCTCAGGGAATCACGATCGCCGGGCACGGCGTCCAAGTTGTCGTGCCCGGACCCGGCGCGCGAGCCGCTACGGCTTGCGCTCGTGCGTCATCGTCTCGCCCTTCGCGAGCATCAGGTGATGCATCGTGTGATGGTCCCCCTCGGTGAGGAGCCCGGCGAAGCCGAGCCCGCGGATGCGCGCGACGGCCTTCGCGTCGCGCGCGTTCTTCGCGGTGACGACGAAGCGCACGCCGCCCGGAAGCTCGGTCGACCTGGCCGAGTACTCGCCTTCCTCATTCAGTGCCATCGCGTGCATCCCGGCCATGCGCTTGATCGTCAGGGCGACCTTGCCCGCGCCGGTGATGTCGCGCCAATCGCCGCCGTGACCGTCCGCGCCGCCACGCGCGCGATCTCGCCCAGGAGCGACCGGCGGTAGAGGCAGTACGCCCGCAGCCGCTTGGGGATGGTGAGCACGACCTGTCGGTGCGGCACCGGCGCCAGGAGCGTCTCCTCCAGCCAGAGCCCCCAGACCGCGAGCCGCTTGGCGTGGCAGCTCGGGGAAGTGCGCCTCGACGACCTGATAGAGCGGCGAGGCCCGCGCTCGGCGCGGCTTGTAGACGCCGGTGCACGCGGCGGCTGCACCCATCGTCCGGCCATCCCCGTGAGAGGGTCGGGGGGATCAGGGGTGCTCGGCGCGCGAAACGCGTCACCGCAAGCACGCTCACTCCATCATTCCGTTGCAGCCTTGGTGCCGGCCGCTCCTCGTCATTCTCACCGCCGCGCTGTTCGTCGAGGGAACAGCTGCGGCGAGGCTATCCCACAGCTCGATGCGCGCGTCGGGAGAGGCCGAGCGTCGCCGCTACCCCGCCACCGGCACCTTCGCCTCCGCCTCGAGCCAGGGCGGCAGCACCTTCACCAGCACCCAGAGGATGATGAACGGCAGCACGAGGAGCGCCACGGTCATCGCGAACCCCTCGATGCCGAGCAGCTCCACCTTGTACACCGTGAGCCCGCGGAGACTCTTCGAGAAGAGCTGCCCGCCGATCACCACGTTCCAGCGAATGCTGAAGATCCCCACCTCGACGAGGAGCGCCGCCCCGAGATAGATGAGCCGCTGCAGCTCGTCGCCGACCTTGACGAACGGCGTCTTGCGCAGCGCGGGCGAGGTGAGCGCGAGGAGCACCAGCGGGACGAGCGTGCCCAGCACGACCTGCAGCACGATGAGACTCAGGAAGAGCCGGCCCTGGATCATCTGGGAGAGGATCTCGATGGACTCCTCCGACTCGTAGAGCCGGTGGACGAAGTCGAGCATCTCCAGCGAGACGTCCACCACCATCGCGTGAAAGAGGAACATGCCGAGCTTGTTCAGGCACTGCATGTCCACCGGCTTCCCGCGGAGCAGCGAGCTCAGCACGTAGAGAATCAGGACCAGCGCAATGCCGGAGACGATCGCGGAGAAGAGGAACACCACCGGCATCAGCACGCTGCTCCACCAGGGATTCGCCTTCACGGAGCCGAAGATGAAGCCCACGTAGCCGTGCAGGAGGAACGCCGACGGGATGCCGATGAGGGTGATCCACCGTCCGGCGCTGTCGTCGAAGCGCAGCGATCGTTCGGACAGGTCGGTGGCCCCCAGCGTGAGCACCCGGTGCAGCAGACGCTTGAGCCCGTGCTCGCTCCGTGACCAGAGCACCAGGTCCTTCCGGTACTCGAACCAGATCTCCAGCAGGAGCACGAGCATCAGGTACCACGCGTAGACGAACCCGAACATCGCCATCGCCGAGTTCTTGTTCGGCGTG
>DATEDF010000067.1:0-3575 GCA_035286465.1 Gemmatimonadaceae bacterium
GAGTTCCCGGCCGGGCACCTCCCCGAGTTGTACAACGCGCTCGAGGTCAAGGCCCGGAGCGACACCGGCGCCCAGATCCGCGTGGTCGCCGAAGTGCAGCAGCACATCGGGCGCAACCAGGTGCGCGCCGTCGGGATGAGCACCACCGACGGCGTCGTGCGCGGGATGGAGGCGGTAGACCTGGGCGGCCCGATCACGGTGCCCGTGGGCGCCGCGGCGCTCGGCCGGATTCTCAACGTGCTGGGCGAGCCGGTGGACAACGGCGCGCCGATCCCCGGGACCTGCGAGCGCTGGCCGATTCACCGCAAGCGCCCCGACTTCGTGGACCTCGAGCCCAAGACCGAAGTGTTCGAGACGGGGATCAAGGTGGTGGACCTGATCGCGCCCTTTGTGAAGGGCGGGAAGATCGGGCTTTTCGGCGGCGCCGGCGTGGGGAAGACCGTCGTCATCATGGAGCTGATCAACAACGTGCAGAAGGGGCACGGCGGGAAGTCCGTGTTCTGCGGCGTCGGCGAGCGCACGCGCGAGGGGAACGACCTCTACCTCGAGATGAAGGAGTCGGGGGTGCTCGCCTCGACCGCCCTCATTTACGGCCAGATGAACGAGCCGCCGGGCGCGCGGCTCCGGGTGGGGCTCTCGGGGATCACGGTGGCCGAGTATTTCCGCGACCGCGAGAACGCCGACGTGCTGGTCTTCATTGACAACATCTTCCGCTTCACGCAGGCGGGCTCCGAGGTCTCGGCTCTCCTCGGGCGCATGCCGAGCGCGGTGGGGTACCAGCCGACGCTCGCCACGGAGATGGGCGACCTGCAGGAGCGCATCACCTCGACGCGGAACGGCTCCATCACCTCGGTGCAGGCGATCTACGTGCCGGCCGACGACCTCACCGACCCGGCGCCGGCCACCGCATTCGCGCACCTCGACGCCACGGTCGTGCTCTCGCGCGCGATCACGGAGCTGGGGATCTACCCCGCGGTGGACCCGCTCGCCTCGAACTCGCGCATCCTCGACGCGCAGTTCATCGGGCAGCGGCACTACAGGGCCGCGACGGAAACCCAGCGCATCCTGCAGCGGTACAAGGAGCTGCAGGACATCATCGCGATTCTCGGGATGGACGAGCTGAGCGAGGACGACAAGAAGGTCGTCGGCCGCGCGCGGCGCATCCAGCGCTTCATGTCGCAGCCCTTCGCGGTGGCCGAAGCGTTCACCGGCATCCCGGGCAAGTACGTGAAGCTGGAGGACACCGTGTCGTCGTTCGAGCGCGTGGTCGCGGGCGAGTTCGACCACCTGCCGGAGCAGGCGTTCTTCATGGCCGGCGGGATTGACGACGTGGTGACGAACGCGAAGAAGCTGCAGTCCTGAATATTGAATTCTCTACCGATCACCCCGCACCCCGCCCCCGCACCCGCACCCGATGTTGCACCTCTCCGTCACAAGCCCCGAATCCACGCTGTTCGACGGCGACGCGCCGTCGGTCGTCGCGCCCGCGTTCGACGGTGAGGTGGGGATCCTCACGGGCCACGCGCCGATGGTCACGCTCCTGGGCGCGGGCACGCTTCGCGTGGGCGGGGGGCCGTCGTTCAGGGTCGAGGGCGGATTCCTGCAGGTCGTGGACGATCAGGTGCGCGTCCTGACGGAGAAGGCCGAGGCGGCGTGAGGCGTCCCTTCCTCTTCGAGGTCATCGCGCCGCTCGCCGCTTCGCTCGCGGGCACGGTGGCCGCGGCCCCGGGCGTCGCCGCTCAGGCGTACAACTACCCCGCGTTCCAGCCGCCGGTACTCGCCGAGCGCGAATACAACTTCGCCGCTGCGAGCGCGGGCCACGCGGGGACGTCGCTCCTCGCGCAGTGGCGTGAGGGCGTGAGCCCCAGGTTCCAGTTCTCCTTCGACGGCGGCCTTGCGGCGCCCGAGGGGCGGGGCGCCGACACGCGCGTGCTGCTCGGCGGCGCGTTCGCGTGGCAGGTCGCGCGCGCCGACTCGGCGTTCCCGTTCGACGCCGCGCTCACGGCGGGCGTGGGATTCTCCACCGGGAACTCGAACTCGGTGGTGCGCGTGCCGGTGGGCGTGGCGCTGGGCCACCGCTTCACGCTCGAGGGCGGCTACACACTCACGCCCTTCGTGCACCCGCGGCTCTCGCTCGACCGGTGCAGCGCGTGCCGGGCGGGTGGCTCGGACGGCAAGGTGAACGTGGATGTGGACGTAGGCGCCGCCTTCGCGGTGAACGACCAGCTCACTTTGCGCGTCGCGGCGCTCCTGGGCGGCGCCGACTTTCTGGGCGCGACCAACGCGGTCGGCCTGGCCGTGGCGTGGACGCCACGCGGACTCAGGAAGTAGCGAGCAGCCGTTCCACGAGCGCCGCGGAGCGCTCGGCAGCGCCGAGCTCCGCCTCCACCACGGCGCGGGCGCGGCGACCCGCCGTCTCGCGCTCGTCCGGAGCGGCGAGGAGCGCGAGAATCCGCGCGGCGAGGTCCTGCGCCGAGGCCGCGCTGAATCCGCCGCCGGCGGCGAGCAGGAGCCGCGCGTCGCGGCTCGCGTGGTGCCGCGGCCCGAAAAGCACCGGCACGCCGAACGCCGCCGGCTCGATCACCGAATGCAGTCCGGCGGCGTGGAAACCGCCACCCACGTACGCGACGCTCGCGAGCGCGTAGAGGTCGGCCAGAACACCGACGCGGTCCACCAGCAGGACGTCGGCGTCGCAGAGCGCGGTGCCGCCGGGCGCGGTGCCGCCGGGCGCGGAGAGCCGCCGGCAGGTGAGCCGCTCGCGCGCAGCCCACTCCTCGATCGCGCGGAGGTGCTCCGGCGCCGGCTCGTGGGGCGCCATAATGAAACGCGCGCGCGCGACCTGCACGCGCACGATGCGCCACGCGGCAAGGACCGGACCCTCGTCTGCGGGCCAGGTGGAGCCGGCCACGAGCGTCGGGCGCTCGGAGGCGAGGGGCGCGAGCAGCGGGCTCCGCCGATCCACACCCCGTGCCTTGGCCCAGACTTGGTCGTAGCGGGTGTCGCCGGTCACGGCCAGGCGATCGGCGCGTGCCCCGAGCGCGACCAGGCGCGCGCCGTCCTCGACGTCAATGGCGCCGACGGCGTCGAGCGCGGCGTACGCGTCGGCGAGAACGAGCCGGGCGAACGCGGAACCGCGCGAGGAATCCGCCGAGAGCGTCGCCGAGATGAGACCGAGTCGCACGCCGCGGGCTCGTGCGCGCGCGACGAGGAGCGGCCACACGTCGAGCTTGCTGAAGACGAGAACGGTGGGACGAAGCGCGTCGAGCGCGCGGTCCGCATCGCCCATCGTGTCGAACGGGAGGTAATCGGCGAAATCGGCGCCCACGCCTCTCGCGAACGCCTCGGCGCTCGGGGAGAAAAAGGTGTAGGCGATCTGGAGGTCCGGCCGCCGCCGGCGCACGAGGGCGAGCACCGGGCGCGCCATCAGCCCCTCTCCCACGGACGTGGCGTGAACCCAGAGCAGGGGGCGCGAGCGGTCGCGGTGCGCCGCGCCCCACGCGGCGAAGCGCGCCCGAACGCCACGTCGGGCGCGCAGCGAGCGCAGTGCCTTGCCGGCTCCCGGAGGCGCGAGCGCG
>DATEDF010000068.1:0-2070 GCA_035286465.1 Gemmatimonadaceae bacterium
GATGAGCAGGTCCACGCGGTCAATCAGCTCGGCGTCGAGCTGCTCGTTGATCGCGCGGAGCACCTTCGGGTGCTCGGTTCCGCGCACGTCCTCGGTGCCGAAGAGCACTTCCTCGTAGAGCTTCTCGCCGGGGCGGATGCCCGTGTAGGCGATCTCGATGTCGCCGCCCTCCTTGAGGCCGGACAGGCGGATCAGGTCGCGCGCGAGGTCTACGATCTTGATCTGTTCGCCCATGTCGAGCATGAACACCTCGCCGTCCTTGCCGAGCGCGCCCGCCTGGAGCAGGAGCTGCACGGCCACCCGCTTCGTGGCGCCCATCACCGACGTGGGGCGCACCACCTTGTTCGTGGACTGGGCGAAGACGGTGTTCATCCGCGCCGATGGAGCCGCCCGACTCCCGCCACCCCGCCCCGAACCTTACGATCAGCCGCCACCATACTCGGCGATCAGCCGCCGATGAAACTAGCGATCAGCCGCTCATCAACCTTGCGATCAGCCGCCACCGGACGCTACCATTGGCCATGCGACCCGGCGCTCCACGATTCCCCAGGTACCTGGCCCCCCGCCTGCGTGAGTCGCTCGCCGACACGCCAGTCGTCCTGATTCACGGCCCGCGCCAGAGCGGCAAGACCACGCTGGCGCGCACCGTGGGCGAGCGCCGTGGCTACCGGTACTACTCGTTCGACGATGACGTCGCCCGCGCAGCGGCCGAGTCGGACCCCGTGGGCTTCGTGGCCGAGCTGCCAAAACGGGCGATCCTCGACGAGGTGCAACGAGTCCCCGCACTCTTCGCCGCACTCAAGGTCGCGGTTGACCGGCAACGCATTCCGGGCCGATTCATCCTGACCGGCTCCGCCAACGTGCTGTTGGTGCCGAAACTGGCGGATTCACTCGCGGGCCGAATGGGCATCCTGCGGCTGCATCCACTGGCGCAGTGCGAACTGGCCGGCAAAGTCCCGCGCTTCCTCGAGACCCTCTTTGCGGGAGCCTTCAAGACACGCACATCCGAACGGCTGGGGCCGGCGCTGGCGGAACGCATCGTGGCGGGGGGATACCCGGCCGCGCTCGCGCGTCGTACCGCTGCGCGACGCACCGCCTGGTATCGGGACTACGTGGACACGCAGGTGCAGCGCGATGTTCGCGACCTCGCCCAGATCCGGTCGCTCGACGCGCTGCCTCGCCTGCTGGCGATCGCCGCCGGCTACACGTCGCAGCTGATCAATGTCACGGATCTGGCTGCACCGTTTCAGCTGACCCGCCAGACGATCCAGGACTACGTCACCTTGCTCGAGCGGCTCTTCCTCCTTGATCGCCTTACACCGTGGCACAGCAACCGGTTGAGCCGGCTCGTCAAGACGCCCAAGCTGCACATCGGCGATACCGGCCTGGCGTGTGCACTCCTGGGGATCGGGGCGGCGCAGCTCCACGGCGACCGCGCCACCCTGGGTCCGCTCCTCGAGACCTTCGTCTGTCAGGAGCTGAAGCGGCAGGCGAGTTGGCACGCGGCGCCGATCACGTTCCACCATTTCCGCGATCGGGACGGTATGGAGGTGGACATCGTGCTGGAGCGCGGCGCGCACGAAGTAGCCGGTGTCGAGGTCAAGGCGACCGCCACGCTGGCTGCGGCGGACTTCCGCGGGTTGCGCAAACTGCGGGAGGCAGCGGCGAACCGCTGGACCGCGGGGGTGGTACTGTACGACGGCGAAACGACTGCGAGCTTCGGCGAGGGACTCTTCGCCGTGCCAGTTCGATCGCTCTGGGAACCAATATGAGCGTGCCCCTTCTTTACACCACCTTCGGCTTCGCGACCCCCTCGATCACTCCCGGCGACGGCCTCGGCCGCGTGCGCGGGTTGGTGCGCGCATCCTCGCGCTCGTAGTCGGGCACGAGCGTGCGCAGGAGGTCCTTGAGTTCGGCCGACGGTCCCGAGCGCGCGAGCACCGAGCGGATGAGCAGGTCCACGCGGTCAATCAGCTCGGCGTCGAGCTGCTCGTTGATCGCGCGGAGCACCTTCGGGTGCTCGGTTCCGCGCACGTCCTCGGTGCCGAAGAGCACTTCCTCGTAGAGCTT
>DATEDF010000069.1:0-6891 GCA_035286465.1 Gemmatimonadaceae bacterium
CACGCGGCGGCCGGCGCCGGCGCGCGGTGACGACCCCCGCGCCGGCGCCGGCCACCCCGCTCGCGCCGGGGTTCGAGCACACCGAGCGCTACACCTCCGTCGAGCAGGAGTATGCCGCCATCCGCGGCGCCGCCGCGCTCCAGGACCGGAGCGCCCGGTTCCGGATCCTCTTCGCGGGCGCACAGCCGGCCGAGACGCTCACGGGGCTCCTGACGAACGACGTGCTCGCCCTGAGGCCGGGAACGGGCCACTATGCCGCGGCCCTTACCGCGAAGGGGAAGATCATCGCCGACGTCCGGGTGTTCGCGCGCGCCGACGACTTCCTCGTGGACGCACCCGAGGCCGCGGGCCCCGGCTTCGCCGTGATGCTGCGCAAGTTCGTGAACCCGCGCCTCACGAAGTTCGTGGACGTCTCCACGGTGATGCGCACCATCGGGGTCTTCGGGCCACGCGCGCGCGCGGTGCTCGCTCGCGTGTTCGCGGCCGAGGGCGCCACGCTCGCGTCGCTCCCACCCTACCATCACGTTACGCTTGCCCTCGACGGCACCCGGGTGCTCGCCGTATCGGCCCCGGACCTGGGTCTCGAAGGGTTCGATCTGTTCGTGCCGGTGGAGGCCGCGCTCGCGCTCTGGTCGCGGCTCCTGCGCGAAGGCGCCGTGCCCGCGGGGAGCGCCGCGGCCGACATCGCGCGCGTCGAGGCGGGGCGTCCGCTCTGGGGCACCGACATGGACGACTCCACGCTCGCGGCCGAGGCCAATCTCGACGCCCTGGGCGGCATCTCGTTCACCAAGGGGTGTTACACCGGCCAGGAGACCGTCGCCCGCGTGCACTTCCGGGGCCACGTCAATCGCGCGTTGCGCGGCGTGATGAGCGCCGTGCCGATGCCGCGCGGCGCACAGCTCCACGGTCCCGATGGGCAACCGTGCGGCGGCGTACGGAGCAGCGTCGTCTCGCCCCGCCTGGGCCCGATCGCGATCGCGATGCTGCGGCGCGAGGTGCCCTCGGGCAGCGAAGTGCCCGCGCGCTGGGACGGCGGCGAGTGTGTGGCGCGAGTGTGCGAGCTGCCGTTCGGATGATACCGGACGACGGCCCGGGAAGGGCGGGGCGCGGAGCGGCGACGTCAGCCGCCGGCGTGCCCCCAACGCAAAAAGCGCGACCTCGCGGTCGCGCTCTTGCGCTGTCGGAGGACCTTCGGATTACGGGGTCTTCTTGGTGGCTTTCGCGGCCGTGTCCATCTTCATGGCCGTGTCCATCTTCGCGGCCGTGTCCATCGGGGCAGCGGCCGGCGCGGCGGCTGGCTCGCCGGCGGCTGGAGCGGCCTCTTCCTTCTTCGCACACGCGCTGAGGACGAGGATGACGGCGACAAGGGCAATGCGCTTCATATGGGGATCTCCTTGAGGAGTCTGGTCAGGCACAGTCGAGACTGCGCCGTGTACGCAGTCCTCAGACAGCGGAGAAAGGTAGAGATTCCTGAGCGCCGGGTCAAGAGTGCGTGCGGGCCCAAGTTCAATGGGCGCAAGGCGTTCGCGACCGCGCCGCGCCTCTCATCCGCCCGTATTACATTGGAGATCGCGCAGTTACGCTCTCCTCTCAGCACGCCATGGCCGTAACCCGGATTCCGGCGCCCGACGACGCCGCGTCGCACCTCGTGCGTGGCGCGTGCCCGCACGACTGTCCCGACGCGTGCGCCATGCTCGTGACGGTCGAGCGCGGCCGCGCGACGCGTGTGCAGGGCGATCCGGAGCACCCCTTCACGCAGGGCTTCCTCTGCGCGAAGGTGAATCGCTACCTCGAGCGCACGTATCATCGCGACCGCCTGACGACGCCGCTGCGCCGCGTGGGCCCGAAGGGACGCGGCGAGTTCGCGCGCGCCACGTGGGACGAGGCGCTCGACGCGATCGGCGAACGCCTCGGCGCCATCGCGCGCTCTCCCGACGGCCCGCAGGCCATTCTCCCGTATTCGTACGCGGGCACGATGGGCTACGTGCAGAGCGCCTCGATGGACCGGCGCTTCTTCCACCTCCTCGGGGCGTCGAAGCTCGACCGCACGATCTGCTCCACGCCGGGAACCGTCGGGATGCAGATGACGGTCGGCGCGAACGTCGGCGCCGATGCCGAGGGAATGTCGCAGAGCGACCTCGTGCTCCTCTGGGGGACGAACACGCTCACCGCGAACCCGCATCTCTGGCCGTTCGTGCGGCGGGCGAAGGAGCACGGCGCGCGCGTCATCGCGATCGATCCGATCCGGACGCGCACCGCGGAGCAGTGCGACGAGTGGCTGGGCATCCGCCCCGGCACCGACGCGGCGCTCGCGCTCGCGATGATGCACGTCCTCTTCGCGGAAGGGCTGCAGGACGACGACTTCCTCGCGCGCCACACGCTGGGCGCCGAGGCGCTGCGCGACCGGGTGAAGGAGTACCCGCCGTCGCGCGTCGCGGCGATCACGGGACTGGACGAGACGCGCATCACCGACCTCGCGCGCCGCTACGGCCGCGCACGGGCGGCGTTCGTGCGCATCAACTACGGGCTGCAGCGCCACGGCGGCGGCGGGATGGCGGTGCGGACGATCGCGTGCCTCCCCGCGATCACCGGGCATTGGCGCCGCGCGGGCGGCGGTGTGCAGCTCTCGACGAGCGGGAGCTTCCACTTCAACAAGGAAGCGCTCGAGCGGCGCGATCTCTCCCCGGTGGTACGCACGATCAACATGATCCGCCTGGGTGACGCCCTGACGCGCCCCGACGCGGGCGTGGGCGGCCCGCCCGTCAAGGCCATCGTGGTGTACAACTCGAACCCCGCGGCCGTCGCCCCCGACCGGAACACGGTCGTGCGCGGATTCGCGCGCGAGGACCTGTTCACGGTGGTCCTCGAGCATTTCCAGACCGACACCGCCGACTGGGCCGACTGGGTGCTCCCCGCGACCACGCAGCTCGAGCACTGGGATCTCCACTTCTCGTACGGGCACCACTATCCGTCGCTCAACCGGCCGGCCATCGAGCCGATCGGCGAGGCGAAGCCGAACAGCGAGATCTTCCGCCTCCTCGCCGCGCGGATGGGAATGGACCATCCGGCGCTCAAGGACGATGACCTCACCCTCATCCGCCAGGCGCTCGACTCGCAGCACGAGCAGATGAAGGGCGTGACGTTCGACGCGCTCATGGAGAAGGGCTGGGTGCGGCTCAACGTGCCGACACCGTACCTGCCGTTCGCGGACGGGCGGTTCCTGACGCCGAGCGGGAAGTGCGAGTTCTACTCGGAGCGATTGAAGGCGATGGGGCTCGATCCGTTGCCGACGTTCACGCCGCCGCTCGAGTTTCCGGAGCGGGTGCCGGAGCTCGCGAAACGGTTTCCGCTCGCGCTCATCTCCTCGCCGCGGCACGAGTTCCTCAACTCGTCGTTCGTGAACGTCGAGTCGCTGCGGAAGAACGCGGAGCCGGAAGTGGTGCTGCACGAGCGTGACGCGGAGCGGCGCGGGATCGCCGAGGGGATGCGCGTAGTCGTGGCGAACGATCGAGGTCACTTCACGGGGCTCGCGCGCGTGGGCGAGAAGGTGCGCGCCGGCGTCGTGTGGGCGCCGTCCGTCTGGTGGACGAAGCTCACGGCCGACCGCGCGAACGCGAACGACACGACGTCGCAACGCGAGACGGACCTCGGGCGCGGGCCGGTGTTCTACGACAACCTCGTCGAGGTCTCGCCGGCGGACTGATGCCCTCGCTCCCGCAGACCCTCGGCGCGCTCAAGCGCTCGCCCTTTGCCGCCCCCGAGCGCGCGAACCGCTCCGTGAAGGACGAGATCCGCAAGAACCTCCTGGCGCGGCTTGCCGGAAGCGGCCCGCTCTTCGAGGGCGTCCTCGGCTACGAGGAGACGGTGATGCCGCAGATCGTCAACGCGCTCCTCTCGCGGCACAACTTCATCCTCCTCGGGCTCCGGGGGCAGGCCAAGTCGCGCATCCTCCGCGCGCTCACCACGCTCCTCGACGACGTCATGCCCATCGTCGCCGGGAGCGAGATCAACGACTCGCCCTTCCGGCCGATCTCCAAGTTCGCGCGCGAGCGCCTCGCGGAGGCGGGCGACGACGCGCCGGTGGCGTGGGTGTCGCGCGACCAGCGATTCGTCGAGAAGCTCGCCACGCCCGACGTCACGGTCGCCGACCTGATCGGCGACCTCGACCCCATCAAGGCGGCGCGCGGCGGCCACCTGCTCTCCGACGAGCTCACGATCCATTACGGGATGCTCCCGCGCGCGAACCGCGGGATCTTCGCCCTCAACGAGCTCCCGGACCTCGCCGGCAAGGTGCAGGTCAGCCTCTTCAACATCATGCAGGAGGGCGACGTCCAGATCAAAGGATACCCCGTGCGCCTGCCGCTCGACGTGCTCCTCTGCTTCACGGCGAATCCCGAGGATTACACCGCGCGCGGCAAGATCATCACGCCGCTCAAGGACCGCATCGGGAGCGAGATCATCACGCACTACCCCGAGTCGGTGGAGCTGGGGATGGCGATCACGGCGCAGGAGGCGTGGACGGAGCGGAAGGAGCGGGGCGCGAAGCCGGTGCGCATTCCGCCGCTCCTCGCGGAACTGGTCGAGCGCGTGGCCTTCGAGGCGCGGACCGATAAGCGCATTGACCGGCGCTCCGGGGTCTCGCAGCGCCTGCCGATCACGGTGCTCGAGAACGTGGTGTCCAACGCGGAGCGCCGCGCGCTGGGCCTGAAGGAGAAGGAGATCGTGCCGCGGCTCGCCGACGTCTACGCCGCGCTCCCCGCGATCACGGGGAAGATCGAGCTGGAGTACGAGGGTGAGCTGGTGGGCGGCGCCGTCATCGCGCGCGAGCTGATTCGCCGCGCCGCCGACGCGACGCTCAAGGCGCGCGCGCCGCACGCCGCGACCGACGACATCGTGATGTGGTTCGACGGCGGCGCCGCCCTGCAGGTGACCGACGAGGCCCCGGCGCGGACCCTCCGCGCCGCGTTCGAGACGGTGCCGGGCCTCTTCGCGCTCGTCCTCGAGCACGATCTCGCGCCTGCGCGCGACGACGCCCTCGTCGCCGGCGCGTGCGAGCTCGTGCTCGAGGCGCTCGTGGCGCGCCGGAAGATCTCGCGCTCGGACGCCGGCCAGTACGGCCGCGCGCGCGACGAAGGGCGCCGGCGCCGCGCGGGCGAGGAACCGTTCGGTGGACTCTCCGCGTGACGGCGTAGGCCCCGGAGTCACCGCGCGCCGCCGACCGGCGTTCGGCATCCGCGCGCGCCTGGCGCTGCTCGTGTTCGTGGCGGTCGCGCCGCTCATCGGCCTCGCCGTGATGCAGCTTCGCGCGGAGCGCTCCCGCGCGCAGGCCGCCGCCGAGGAACGCACCGCGGAATTCGCGCGCCTCGAAGCCGCGCGGCTCGACGAGTTCGTGCAGCGCATCGAGATGCTGCTGCACGCCGTCGCCCTCCAGGTGCGGCTCGAGCCACCGGACCCCGCGTTCAATGACCGCGCGCTGCGGGCGCTGGCCTCGCGCACGATCGGCACCCTGGGGACGCTCAACGTGCGCGACACGACCGATCAGCTGCTCGGGACGTCGGCCCCGATGGCCACGCGCACGCGGCCCGTCCTCTCGCGCGGACGACGGTACTTCGAGGCGGCCCGGAGCACCGGGCGTTTCGCCGTCGGCGATCCGGGCCACCCGGTCGGCGACTCGACCCTGTGGGTCGTCTCGTTCGGGCTTCCCATCCCCGCGCGCGCGGGCGCCGTCACGGCCGTGGCGTTTTCGTCAATCCGGCTCGACTCGATGCGTTCCGTCGTTGACCCCGGCTCGTTGCCGGAGCGCTCCGTGATCACGCTGGTGGATTCGGGCGGTCGCATCCTCTTCCGAAGCCTCGAGTCCGCGCGCTTCGTCGGGCGCGACGTGCGCGGCTTCGCGACGATTCGCGACGCGCTCGCGAGAGCGGAAGGCAGGACGACGGCGCCGAGCGATCTCGACGGCATCGAGCGCGTCGTCGCGTGGCGGCGCGTACAACGCGCGCCGTGGACCGTCGTCGTCGGCATCCCGCTCGCGCAGGTGATGGCCGGCCAGATCGCGGCCTCCCGGGCGGACGTCATCGCCGGCTCGCTCGCGCTCGGCCTGGCGCTCCTCCTCGCCGTGCTCGCCGCGGGGCGCATCGTGCGGCCGATCACCGCGCTCACCGCCGACGCGAAGGCCATCGCCCACGGCGATCTCTCCCGCCGCACCACGGTCGCGGCCAGCGATGAGGTCGGCGTGCTCGCCGAGCAGTTCAACGCGATGTCCGCCACGCTCGAGCAACAGACGAACGTGCTCCGGGAGAGCGAGGAGCGCTACCGGATGCTCTTCGACCTCTGCCCGCTGCCGATGCTCCTCGCGGACGCCGCGACGCTCGACTTCCTGGTGGTGAACGAGGCGGCGCTCCGGCTGTATGGCTACAGCCGGGAGGAGCTGCTCTCGCTCACCGCGCGGGACATCCGGCCGGCGGAGGACCTGTCGGGGTTCGACGCGGCCATCCAGCCGGGGAGTCCCAAGGCCGCCCGGCGCCGCGGCCTGCATCGCACCAAGGACGGGCGGACGCTCGGCGTGGAGGTCAGCTACGCTCGCACGTCCGCGTTCGGCCGGGACGCCTGGCTCGCCGTCGTCAACGACCTCACCGATCGCGAGCGCACCGAGGCCGCGCTGCGCGAGTCGCAGGACCGGCTCCGACAGATGCAGAAGATCGAGGCCGTCGGCAGCCTCGCCGCCGGCATCGCGCACGACTTCAACAACCTCCTCACGGGCATCCTCGGGAGCGTGGACCTGGCGCTCCAGTCGCTTCCGGAGACGCACGCCGCGCACGCGGAACTGCAGTTCACGCGCGAGGCGGCCCAGCGCGCCACCGACCTCACCCGCCGGTTGCTCACCTTCTCGCG
>DATEDF010000070.1:0-99663 GCA_035286465.1 Gemmatimonadaceae bacterium
AACGGCGCGCGGAATGAGCTGCCCGATGACGAGCAGGAACAGCACGGCCAGGAGCAGGTCCCGGAGGAGGAGCTGCCGGTCCTCCAGGAGCCCGACGATGGCCCCCATCGCGAAGACGACGACCGCGATCCCGGTACCCGCGGCGAGGAGCAGGCGCTGCGGGCGCTCGATGAACAGCGCGGCGGCGTGCGTTCCGGAGAGCCGCAACTCGGTCCAGTGCCGGAGCCAGATGCGGCTCACGAACCGCACCGTGGTGGCCGCCGCCACGAGCCATGCCACCACGAGGGAGAGCGCCAGGATCAGTCCGAGGCTCGTCACGCGGCGCCCTCCGTCACTTCGTGCCGACGCTCGAGCGACACACGCTCGACGCGGCGCCGCACGACGCGCTCCACCACGAGCCGGTACTGCCCCACGGTGAACGACTCCCCGGTCCGCGGCACGCGCCCCACCATCTCGTAGGCCAGCCCGCCCACGGTCTGCACGTCGTCGCGCCTGAAGTCCTGGCCCGTGAGGTCGCTCACCTCGTCGAGCGTGACCCGGGCCGACACGAGGAACTTGTCGTCGCTCTCACGGACCACGTCGGGCTCCTCGACGTCGTCCTCGTCCCGGATCTCCCCGACGATCAGCTCGAGCACGTCTTCGAGCGTCACGAGCCCCGCCGTGCCGCCGTACTCGTCCACGACGATCGCGAGGTGCCGGTGGGCGGCCTTGAAGTCCCGGAGCTGCGCGTCCACGGACTTGGTGCCCGGGATGAAACTGGCGGGCCGCACGAGGGAGTGCCACCCTCCCGCGGGCTCGGCGCCCGCCAGGAGCCCTGGAAGGAGGTCCTTCGCGTAGAGAATGCCGACGACTTCGTCGAGCGTGCCGTCGAAGACGAGGAGCCGCGAGTGCCGTGCGGCGCGGACACGCTCCACCACCTCGCTCCACGCCACGTCCTGCTCGATGCCGACGATGTCCACGCGCGGGACCATGATCTCCTGTACCGCGGTGTCGCCGAGCGCGAAGACACCTCGGAGGAGCACCGCCCCGTCCGCCGTCACGTCGGCTTCCGCCGCGACCGCCTCGCGGAACTGCTCGAGGGAGGCCTGCCGGTCCTCCCGATCGGGTTCGGATGGTGGGAGGAGGCGGAGGAGGAGCGCGTCGCTCCACGCGCCGAACGCGACGACGGGCGTGAGGAGATTCTCCACCGCGACAACGAGCCGGGAGGCGCGCGCAAGGGCGGACGCGCCCATCGCGTCGCCCGCCGAACGCGCCGCGCTCTCGGCGGTGACGACCACGAGAATCCCCGCGACGACGACGAGCGGCGCGATCTGCTGCGGCGGCATCCGGCTCACCTTGAGCGCCGTTGCGGTGAGCGCGCCCGCGAGGAGCTGGGAGAGGATGCGGCCGAAGGCGAGCGCGCGATGCGTCCGCTCCCGCCGGTCGAGCAGCGCGCGCACGACCGGCGAGGGCCCCGGCTCGTCCTCATCCACGGCGAGCAGCGCGCCGTCGGCGAACGCGCAGCACGCCGCGGCCACGGCGGCGATCCCGGCCAGCAGGGCGACAAGGGCCGTCACGCGGCCCTCGTCGCGAGGGCGCGCACGAGAAGCGTCTCCTGGCGCCGCCACATGGCCGACCGCTCGCGCGCCGCGCCCGCGGGATGGTCGTACCCGAGCACGTGGAGCACTCCGTGCACGACGAGGCGCACGACCTCCTCCCGGACGCGCACGCCGGCCCGGCGCGCATTCACGCGCGCGACACCGGGCGCGATGTAGATATCCCCGATGATGGGCGAGCGGGGGCCGCGCGTGAGACCGAAGGCGAGCACGTCCGTGGTGCCGCGGCGTTTCAGGTGGCGGGCGTTCAACGCGGCGATGCGGCCGTTCGTGACGAGCGCGATCGAGAGGAGGGCCTCGCGCGCGCCTTCCGCCTCGAGCACGAGCCGGGCAGTTGCGGCGAGCCGGCCGGCCGGCACCGGCGAGCGCACGCCCACCGATGAGACCGCCACGAGCAGCGTCCGCCTCACCCGGCGTCCTCCTGTGACGCGTACGCCCGCACGATGTCGCGCACGAGACGGTGCCGGATCACATCCGTTTCCGTCAGGTAGTGGAACGCGATCCCCTCGATGCCCGTCAGAATCCGCTCGATCTGCGTGAGCCCGCTCTCCTCGCGCTTCGGGAGGTCCACCTGCGTCTTGTCGCCGGTGATGACCGCGCGCGAATTCACGCCGAGGCGCGTGAGGAACATCTTCATCTGGAGGCATGTCGCGTTCTGCGCCTCGTCGAGGATCACGAAGGCGTCGGCGAGCGTGCGCCCGCGCATGTACGCGAGGGGCGCGATCTCGATCACGCGCGTCTCCAGCGCGCGCTGCACGCGCTCGGGCGGCATCATGTCCTCCAGCGCGTCGTAGAGCGGGCGGAGGTACGGATCCACCTTCGCCTGCATGTCGCCGGGGAGGAAGCCGAGCGACTCCCCCGCCTCCACGGCGGGCCGGGCGAGCACGATGCGCCGCACCCGCTTGCGCGAGAGCGCGTCCACCGCCGCGGCGACCCCGAGGTAGGTCTTGCCGGTGCCCGCCGGCCCGATGCCCACGACGATGTCGTTCTCCGCGATCAGCCGCAGGTACGCGGCCTGGCCGCTCGTCTTGGGTTGAATGATCTTCCGGACGCCCGGAAGCACGATGCGTTCGGAGACCGGCGCCTCTCGACCGTTTTCCATGGACATGCGGAGCACGTCGTCGGGCTCGAGCCTCGCGCGCTGCTTCGCGCTGTCAATCATGCGCTGCGCGATCGCCGCCGCCTTCTGCACCGCCGCCGCCCCGCCGGCGATGACCATCGCGTCGGCCCGAAGCGTCACGCGCACCGGGAAGAGCTTCTGCAGCTCCACGAGGTTGGCGTCCGCGACGCCGGCGAGCGTGAGCAGGTCGGCGCCCTCGGTCGACAGGCGCTCCGTCACCGACTCGGCGCCCGTAGCGCCCGCGGCGCCTGCGGCGCCTGCGGCGGTCCCGTCGGCCATCAACTCCCCTCTCCCCGGAGGTGCAACTCGCGCAGCTCGTCCGGCGTGACTCTCCCCGGAGCGCCCTCGAACAGCGCGCGGGCGGCCGTGGTCTTCGGAAAGGCGATCACGTCACGCAACGACTGGGCGCCCGCGAGGAGCATCACGATGCGGTCGAAGCCGAACGCGATTCCGCCGTGCGGCGGCGCGCCGGCGCGCAACCCCTCGAGGAGAAACCCGAAGCGGCGTTCCTGCTCCGCCGGGTCCTCCATGCCGAGCAGCGCGAACATCCGCGCCTGCACCAGCGGATCGTGCGTGCGGATGCTCCCCCCGCCCAGCTCGAGCCCGTTGAGCACGACGTCGTACGCGAGCGCCCGCCAGCGGTGAGGCGCGTCCGGATGGGCCGCCACGTCGTCGGGATTCGGCGACGTGAAGGGATGGTGCACGGCGCCGAGCGCGCCCGTCGCGGGGTCGCGCTCGAACATCGGGAAGTCGGTCACGATCACGAAACACAGATCGCTGGCGCGCGCGACGCCGAGCCGCTCGGCGCACGCCTGACGCACGCGATCGAGGGCCGGGCCGGAGACGCGGTCGTCTCCCGCCACCAGCAGCGCGAGCGCACCCTCCTCCAGCGCGAGGGCCTGCTCGGCCGCCGGCGTCAGGAACTTCGCGAGCGGCCCGTCGTGCTTCCCGTCCACGCGCCTGACCCGGAGCAGCCCGGGCGCGCCAGCGGCTTTCGCGATTGCCTCGATCTCGTCCACCTGCTTCCGGCTCCACGCCGCGCCCCCGGGCACGGCGATGCCCCGCACGCGGCCGCCCTGCTCCAGCGCCGCCCTGGTGATCCCGAACTCCACGCCGCGAAACGCCTGCGTGTGGTCGGTGATCCCGAGGCCGTACCGCAGGTCGGGCCGGTCGGAGCCGTAGCGCTCCATCGCGTCGGCGTGCGTCAGCCGCTCGAAACGCGCGGGCACGTCGTGCCCGGCCTCCTTCCACAGCGCGCCGATCAACCCCTCGGCGAGCGCGAGGACATCCTCCCGCGTGACGAACGACGCCTCGATGTCAATCTGCGTGAACTCCGGCTGCCGGTCGGCGCGCAGGTCCTCGTCGCGGAAGCAGCGCGCGATCTGGAAATAGCGGTCGAAGCCGCAGATCATGAAGAGCTGCTTGTAGATCTGCGGCGACTGCGGCAGCGCGTAGAACTCGCCGGGATGCACCCGGCTCGGCACGAGATAGTCGCGCGCCCCCTCGGGAGTCGGCTTGGTGAGGATCGGCGTCTCCAGCTCCAGATACCCGCGCTCGCTCAGAAAGCGCCGTGCGGTCTGCAACAGGCGGTGCCTCAGCAGCAGGCTCTGCTGCAGCTCCGATCGCCGGAGGTCGAGGTGGCGATGCCTGAGCCGCAACTCCTCGGCCGGCAGCTTGTCGCCCTTGCCGCGGGCCACCGGAATCGCCGGAGTCTCCGCGGGGCCCACCACGCGGAGCGACGTTGCGCGCACCTCGATCTCGCCGGTGCGCATGTCGGGGTTCCGCGTCTCGGGCGAACGCGAAACCACGGCACCCTCGACGAGTACGACGCTCTCGACGCCGACACCGGCGGCGGCGGCGATCACGTCGGCGTGCGCCCAGTCCGTACCGAAGGAGACCTGGACGATGCCCTCGCGATCGCGCAGATCGAGAAAGACGATCCCCCCGAGGTTTCGCGTCCGGTGCACCCACCCGCCCAACGTGACGTGCTGCCCCGCGTGCGCGATGGAGAGTGAGCCGGCGAGATGAGAGCGGAGAGAGGTCGAAAAGAGCGAGGGCGATGTCACAAGGCGGCTTCCGGGCGAGCTTTCGACGAGAGCATCGTCAGGCGATACGCCGCCACTCCGACGAGCGCTCCCACGGCGTCGGCGAGCCAGTCGAACAGTTCGGCACTCCGTGTCGGAATGAAGCGCTGGTGCCATTCGTCGGCCGCGGCGAAGAGCACCGCGCCGGCCAGCACGGCCAGCGCGAGCACCCACGGCGTCCACCGCGTGCGCGACGACCAGGCCGCGCGCACCGAAAGAAAGGCGAGGACCGCGTACATCCAGCCGTGAACGACCTTGTCTGTGCCCGGCGGCGCGCCGAACTCGGGCGGTTGCGGCCATGACGACAACGCCACGATGACCCCGGCCCAGAGCACGGGGGGGACCCACCGCGACACGCTCACGAGACGAGGACGGCGACTTCTCCGTCCGTTTGACGGATCACGCCCACGAAGTCGTCCGCGGTGCGCGCCGCCAGCAGCGCCTGGCGCCACTCGGGGTTGTGCATCACGTGAGCGATGTGCGCGAGCAGCCGCACGTGGTGACATTCGCGTCGGGCAAGGCGAGGCAGACCAGCTCGCGCAACAGACCGGCCTTGGAGTGGCTGCCGAGCGGAACGCGGACGCGCTCCGGCGGAAGCAGCTCGCTGAGCACCAGGAAGGTCTCCACGGGGGAAAAGTGGTATAAATATATGAAACACCGAGACTTGGTGGAAGACGAATGCTTGCGGAACCTGCGCGAGGTCTGGTAAGATAACCCTATGTGGCGCCTGAGTTTTGCGCTCTGCTTGGCGTGGCCGGCTGTCGGAGTGGCCCAAGCCGGCTCCATTCCGGGACGCGATCTGCTCGCGTTTCCCCTGGCGCTGACGGCCGAGCCCGCCGCGCTTGGCACCCAAGCGGGCACGGGACTCTGGAATCCGGCCACCGCGGTGCTGCCCGCGGGCGCCCGATGGAGGCTGAGCGCAACCGCGATGAGCGCACCGACGGACGTGACCGTGGCGGCGCAGGTGGGCGCCGTGGCGGGCGTCTGGCGGCGCACGACACTCGCCTTCACCGTGGCGCGGGCGGCAGTCTCGGGTCTCCTCCGCACGGATTCCGACCCGCAGGTTCTCGGCGACGACATCGCATACTCGACGCTCGTGGTATCGGCCGTCGCCGCTCGGCGATTCACGCCGCACCTCCTCGCCGGTTTCGCCTTGCGCGTCCGGAATGGCCGCCTCGATGACCTGAGTCGCACGGGGCTCGCGCTCGACGCGGGAGTCGTCGCCGAGCACCTGGGGCCGCTCGACTCGCGCGTGGGCGTATCCTCGTTCCTGCTGAGCCCGGCGGCGGGTAGTCGCGAGCGCACGAGCGTGCTGGCCGCCGCCGACACGCGCGTCGCCGGCGCCGACAGCGCGCGTACCGTCCGCGCCGGCTACGCGCTCGAGCACACCGCCGGCCTATCCACGGAGGAGTTCATCTTCGCGAGCGCGCGCTGGGGCCGATGGGAAGCGCGCGGCGGGCCGGTGCGGACGACGATCTTCGGTGCCTCGAACTGGCGCGCGCGCTTCGGCATCGCCGTCCGGCACGCGTCCTACGTCGTGGGGATCGCGCGTGAGGAGAGCGTGAATGGGCTCGCGCCGACGTACTACTTCTCGCTGACTTCGGTGGTCCGATGACGACCGCCGTTCGCACCAGCCTCCTCGACCTCGCGCCCGCCGATGCGGAAGCGGCCGTACGCGCGTTCGCGGCCGAGCACGGTGTCGCGCCGTATCGCGGCGCGCAGACCACGCGCCACCTCTGGGCCGCTCCAGCGCCCGCGTTCGAAGCGATGACCGACCTGCCGAAGGAGTTTCGTGCCCTGCTCACGGAGCGATTCGAGCTGCCGCGTCTGGCACTCACGGCGGAGCAGCGCTCGAGCGACGGCACGCGGAAGTTCCTCTTCACGCTGCACGATGGGCAGACGATCGAGACGGTGGCGATCCCCGAAGAGGGTCGCGTGACGCTCTGCCTCTCCTCGCAGGCGGGGTGCGCGCTCCAGTGCGCCTTCTGCGCGACGGGGGCGATGGGCTTCGGGCGCAATCTGCTGCCGCACGAGATCGCCGGGCAGGTACGGGAACTGGCGCTGCTCGACGAACCAGTCGTCGCGACGAACGTCGTGTTCATGGGGATGGGCGAGCCCTTGATGAACTGGAAGTCCGTGGACGTGGTGCTCAGCATCCTGAACGGTCCGCGGGGCTTCGGCATCGGCGCCCGGCACCTCACGCTCTCGACCGTCGGATGGCTCCCCGGCATCGAGGCGCTCGCGACGCGGAAGGAGCAATTCCGGCTCGCAATCTCGGTGCACGCACCCACGGATGCGCTGCGCGGCACGTTGATGCCGGTGAACGTGAAGTTCCCTCTGGAGGCGGTGATCGACGCCGCCCGGCGGTTCGAGCGCCGAGTCACTTTCGAGTACGTGATGCTCGGTGGAGTGAACGACCAGCCCGAGCACGCGAGGGCGCTTGCTCTCCTCGCGCTCCGGTGCCGGGCGTTCGTGAATCTCATTCCGCTGCACCCGGGCGGCGCGTTGGGCTTCACGCCGACGCCGATCGAGGGGATCGTGGCCTTTGCGCGCGCGATCCGCGCGCTCGGCGTGGAGACGGCGATCCGGAAGAGCCGCGGCCTCGACATCGCGGCCGCCTGCGGGCAGCTACGGACGGAGCGGCTCGCGCGGCGGCGTCCAGTTCCGGCCCACTAGGATGGTGAGGTCGAGAAAGTGCGACGAGTCGGGCCGCTGCTCGACTCGCGCGCCGCGCATCGCCTTCGCGGCCAGCGCGGCCCAGTCCGCGTGCCCGGAGCGGTCGCGCACGATCGTCGTGTCCGCGCGCTCGTTCGTGTTGCCGAAGTAGACGACGTCGAACCCGGCATCGCGCAGCGCCAGCGTCGCCTGCCGGGCGAGGCCGCGCGCATCGGTGGCGTTGAGCACCTCGACGGTGATGCGCGTGCCTTGCGGGACGATGCGCCCGGCGGCGCCGCCGTCTGCGGTGCCGAACAGACGCGGCCACCCGGCGATCACGGCGGCGCCGCCCGCGAGGAGCAGCAGCGCGGCGAGGGCCCGGCGCAAGCGGCGCACGCGCCGCGCGCGCGCCGGCGGTGCGGCTACCGCACCGAGTTCCACAGCGCCACGCTCTCGGGGAAGAGCGCCTTCCCTTCCCGGAGCGTCCAGTCGAGGCGCATCCGCACGACCCGGCGGAAGACGCCGTCGAAGTCGCGCGGAAGGCGCGATGCGAGGCGCGCGCGGTCGGCCTTCTGGAAGGCACGCCCGGGATCGAGGAAGTCCGCCATGAAGAGCGCGCGGCCGGTGCGGTCCCAGTCCGGGTTCCCCACGCTGTGCCAGCGCACGGCGACGAGGACGCCCTCCCGCGTCTCGCCCTCCCGCTCGAGCTTCGCGGCCGCGGCGGGACCGTGCAGCACGCCCGCGGGTGACGCGGCGAACGGGGTCCCGCGCGTGAGCGCACGCAGCTCGCTTTCGTCCGCGTCGCGGAGCACGTCGTGCCAGCGTCCGGCGTCGTGCCACGCCTGCGCCTCGTCGTCAGGCAGCCGCATGTCGCGCGCCCACCGGTCGAGCAGGCCGGTGACGCGCGCGATGTGTCGGAGGCGCTTCTCGCCGGCTTTGGCCCAGGCCGGAAGGTCCGGAGGGTGTGGCTCGTGGTCGCGCGTCACGCGACGTTCGTGATGCGGCGCGCCAGTTCGTTCAGGCTGGTGACGACCTCGCGAAGCCCGTGGATGGCGCCCTCCAGCTCGCGGAGTGCCGCCGCCTGCCCGCTCGCGGCGGACGCCACCTGTTCGGCACCGATCCGGTTCTTCCCCGCGATCTCCGACACGCGCGCCACGCGGTCGAGCAGCACCGAGAACTCCCGCTGCTGCTCCTCGGACGTCCCCGCGATCCGTTGCGCGCGTTGTGCGCTCTGCGCCGTGGACTGCACGATCTGATCGAGGGCGCCGCTGGACGAGCCCGAGAGCTGTTCGACATCCGCCACCAGCGCCTGACCGCTCGCCATCTGCTCGCCCACGCGCCGCATCTGCGCCTCGAAGCGGCTGAGGATCTCGGCCGCGTGATCGCTCGCCTTCCGGCTCTCGGCCGCGAGCGCGCGCACCTCTTCGGCCACGACGGCGAATCCGCGCCCCTCGGCCCCCGCACGCGCCGCCTCGATCGCCGCGTTCAGTGCCAGCAGATTCGTCTGGTCGGCCAGCTGCGAGATGATCGCGATGAAATCGGTGATGCGGCGCGTGCTCGCCGCCAGCGCGTCAATCTGCGAGGCGCTCTCGGCCACGAACCGCTTGGCGCCCACGAGGCGCTCGATGGCGGTGCCGATCTTCTCCCGGTTCGTCGAGGCGACGTCCGTCGCGCTCCGGCTCGACGACGCGGCGTCCCGCGCGTCGTCCACCACGCGCCCGGTCGCCTCGAGCAGCACCTGTGTCATCTCGAGGCTCGAGTGTACCTGCTCCGCCTCTTCCGAGACGCCACGCGTGATCTCGGCGATCGCGTGCGCGACGGCCTCCCCGTCCCGCCGCAGCGCGAACGCCGACTCCGTCAGCGTCTCCAACTCGTGCGTGATGCGCGTGACGGTATCGAGGAGCGGGTTGCGGAGGTCGTGGATGTGGAGCGTCGTGGCGAGCTGGTTCGCGAAGCGCCGAACGAGCATCGCCTCCTTCGCCCCGTACGCATTGGGCTTGTGGTGTTCCAGTTCGAGGATGCCGACGTTGCGGTCGCCGAAGCGGAGCGGGATCGCGGCGACGGATCGAGCGTCCGCCCGCACGCGCTCGATGCGGTCGTCGTGCTGCGCGTCGGTGACGATGACGGGATTCCCGGTCTCGAGCGCGAGGGCGCGCAGCTTCTCCCCGTCGGTACCGGCCGGCTCCGGCGCCTCGAGGAGGCCGGCGCCGCCGCGATAGATCACCAGCTGGCGTTCCCTCTCGAGCCGGGTGATCCGGAGCGCGCGCCAGTCCACGAGCCGGTGCGCCAGCGCCTCGATGCGGCGAATCGCGTCCGCAAGGCCCCGGTCACTCGCCACGACCTGCTCCATCGCCAGAATCGTGTTCATCTCCTCGGCCCCCACCGACTCCTCGATGATCCGCCGCAGGAGCAGCCCCGCGAAGGCCAGCACGAAGGCGACGACGGCGGTACCGCTCCACCCCAGCAGTTGCAGCGCGCCCACGATCACGGCGACGGCGGCCGCTCCCGCGCCGTAGGTGAGCACCTCGTACCGGAGTATGAGCGAGCGCTCCTCGACCAGGAGCTTTCCGCGCACCAGGAGCGTGAAGTAGAGCAGCCCGCGGCTCAGCACGAAGTGCGCGAGCAGGAACAGCGTCATCGCGGGGATGAAATCCGGCCCCGTCGCGCTCGTGCCGCTCGCGCCGAGCGCGGCCGCGGCCCAGGCGAACAGGCCGTAGGCGGCGTAGAGCGCGAGCGCCTCGCGCCCCGCGTTGATCCACGCGGCGTTCAGCTCCTTGCGCATGAGGAGCCAATCCGACGCGATCAGGCCCAGAAAGAGCGCGAGCCCGGTGGTCTCGGGTCCCACCACGAGCGCGCCACCGACGGCGACGACGCCGAGCACGTTGAGCGCGCTGTACTTCGTGACGGGGAGCTGAAACCGGCGGAAACCGATGGTCAGCGCGAAGAGCGCGGCGAAGGGGACGACCTGCTCGACCCAGCGGCGCTCGCGCCAGACACCCACGAGGAGGAGGACCCCCCCCGCGAGGGGGATGAGCCGCGCGTAGATGGCGAGGAGCGTGTTGATCACGCGGCCACCGGCCCCGCGTCGAGCGCCCCGCGAAAGCTCGCGGCGAGCGCGACCGCTTCCTCTACGCTCCGCTCGGCGGCCTGGACGATCGCGCTCCCCACCACGACGCCGTCGGCGAGCGCTCCGGCCGCGCGCACGTGCGCGGCGGTGGAGATGCCGAAGCCCACGCAGATCGGGAGGGCACACACGGCGCGGAGCCGTGCCACCGTCGCCGGGAGCGACGCAGCCAGCGCGTCGCGCACGCCCGTGGTCCCCAGCCGGCTGATCAGGTAGACGAAGCCGCGTCCGTGGGTCGCGATCTCGGCCATCCGATCTTGCGGCGTGGTCGGGGCGACGAGACGGACGAACTCGAGCGGCCCCGCCCCGAACCACGCCTCGCGCGCGGGATCGGCGCCCACGGGAAGGTCGGTGATGAGCACGCCGTGCGCCCCCGCGGCGCGTGCGCGCGCGAGCACGTCCGGGCCCGCGGCGAGCACGGGATTGAGGTACGAGAACAGCACGACGGGTACGCGCAGGGTCGCCGCGGCGATGAGCTCGAGTGCGCCGTCGAGCGTCATGCCCTGCCGCAGGGCCTGCTGCGAACTCCCCTGGATCACGGGCCCGTCGGCGACGGGATCGGAGAACGGAACGCCCACCTCGAGGACATCGGCGCCGGCGGCGGCCAGCCCCTCCAGCAGCGCGACGCTCCGGGTCCGGTCGGGATGACCGGCCGTGACGTAACACACCAGCGCGCGGCGCCCGGCCGCGCGCAGCGACGCGAAGCGTTCCGTCAGCACGTCAGATAAAGTAGTCGCCGACGCGGATGCCGTAACGCTCGGGATCGGCCGTCTTGATGATCGTGCGGCGGAAGTTGCCGTGCTCATCCTTCTCCGCGAGGTCCACCATGTCGCCCGGGTGCTTCACATTCCCGAGATCGTCGCTCACGATGAGCACCATCGGTCGCGACACCATCTCGGCGATCGGATTCGCGGAGTGGACGATCGCCAGCTCGAAGGTGTCGAGCACCACGAAGGTGCCCACGGGGTAGATCCCGAGGAGGTTCACGAACGCCTTGACGATCACCGGGTCCATCCCGCGGCGCGCGCTGTCGCGCATCTCGGCCAGCACCGCGGCGGGGTTCATCGGCTCCGTCTGGTAGGCGCGGCGCGACGTCGCGGCGTCGAAACCGTCGGCCACCGCGACGATCTTGCTGAAGAACCCGATGGCCTTCGTCCGGAGCCCCCGGGGATATCCCGTGACATCGCGCTTCATGTGGTGTTCGTACGCCACCATCATCGAGCGGTAGGGAAACTCCTGCTGTTCCTTGAGCTGGAAGAGCGCGAGGACGCCCATCCACGGGTGCGAGGAGACCTGCCGCCACTCCTCGTCGCTGAGCAGGTCGGCCTTGTTCAGGACCGCGATCGGCACGCGCTGCTTGCCGATGTCGTGGAAGAGCGCGGCGAGGCCGATGTCGTAGAGCTGCAGGCGCGAGAGTCCCAGGCGCCGGGCGAGCGCGACAGCGAAGATGCAGACGTTGACCGAGTGGGTGAACGTGTAGTCGTCGTAGTCGCGGATCGTCGTGAGCCCGATGAGCGACGCCTCGTCGGACAGGATGTGATCCACGATGCCCTGCACGACCCGCTTGATCTTCTTCAGGTTCGGGCTCTGGCCCATCCGGACGGAGTTCATCACGTCCTTCGTTGCGGCCACCGACTGCGCGTAGGTGCGCTTCGCGGCCTCCTTCGACTGCGTGCGGAACTTCTCATCGTCCTCCGAGGCGACGGGCGGCGAGAGTTCGAACGCCGTGATGCCCGCCGCCTCGAGGCGCCGGAGCAGTGCCTCGTACCGATCGGCGGGCGCGTCACCCTGCGGCGCCAGCAGGTACGAGAGCAGCACGGTCCAGTCGCGGCTCGCGGGTTTCGCGTGCAGGCGCAGGACGCCGGCGCCGCACGCGCGGAACTGCCCCAGCAGGTAGCTGAAGGTCTGGTAGTTGTCGAGGTCCAGCCGGAGCCGGGTCGCGTTCACGAAGAGGAACTCGCCCGAGACGCGGAACTCGAGCTCGCCCTCCGCGGCGCGGATCTCCTCGGCCACGGCGGTGAGCTCGTCGAGCGCCTTCTGCACCACGGCGTTCTCCACCGGGTACATGCGGATGTTGCGAAGCGCGCCGTAGAGCGCATAGATGAGGTTCCGTCCCATGATGCGGACGTAGCCCTCGCCGCCCTGCTCGACGATCGCCTGCTGCGCGGAGGTGAGGCGCTGCGTGCTGCGCGGATTGGCGGGGCGGTTCACGCTGCGCCCCCGCCCTTGAGCGCGCGGCCGACCGCGCTCCGCACGATCACTTCCTTTTCGCCGAGCGCTTTCTGGAGCGCGCCCTTCGCGTTCGGCGTACCGACCTTGCCCAGCGCAATGGCGGCGCAGGCGCGCATGTCCGGGTCCTCCCGGCGTCCGAAGAGGCCTCCCTTTCCGTTGAGCAGCTCATCGAGGTAGGGCACGCCTCCGTCGCCGCACAGCAGGCCGAAGAGCTCGAAGAGCGCGAGGCGCTCCGTGCGGTCGGCGTCCTTGATCTCCCGGGCCTTCACCATCTGCGAGACGCGCGAAAGCGCGGGCTTGTACGCCTTTTGCGCGAGCGCGCGGATCGCGGCGACGCGGACGTCGCGCTCCGTGTCGTCGAGCGCCTTCTCGAGCGCCTGCATCGCGCCGGGCGTGCCGATCTCGACGAGCGCGCCCACGGCCGCCACCCGCACCTCGCGCGCGGGGTCGGTGAGCACCTTCGAGAGCGACGGCACCGCGGCGGCGGCCTTCATCCCGCCCGCGCGTCGGATCGCCTCCAGGACGACGATTCCGTCGTTCGACCCGATCAGCCGCACCAGTTCCGCCGTGTTGGACGCGGCGAGCCGGTCCGCAGCCCCCTCCAGGAGCGGGCGGAGCCGCGCGTTCTGCGCCTGACCGAGCCACGAGAAGACGGTCCCGAGCGCCGCGGGTCGAAGCTGCGCGAAGAGGTCCGCGAGCTCGTCCTTCGGCGGGAGCGTCGTGGCCTCGTCCATCGCGGCGAGCAGCTGCGAAAGCGCCTCCGGCGCGCTCAGCCGGTCGGGGAGCTCCGAGAGTTTCGCGCGGATGTCCGCCGGCAGGTCGCGCGCGCGCTCCATCACGACCGAGATTTCCCGCAAGAGGAACGCCACGTTCGCGAACTGGCGCCCGGCGAGCAGATGCAGCGTGAGCGAATCGAGATTCTGCGCCACTTCCTTCCGCACGAGGGGTTCGGTCTGCAGCTCGAAGATGTCGAGCAACGCGCTCAGCACGCCGCGCCGGAGATCGGTCCCGTACTCGCGCTCTGCCTCGCGGCGCAGGTACGCGATTTCCTCGCCGTCGAGGAAGTAGAGCGTGGAGTCGAAGTCTTCCATCTTCACGATGCCTGCCGGCGACTGCGTGAGCTCCTCCCCCTCACCGCCGGGTCTCCCGTCCTGCCGCTCCTGCTTCGCCTCCTCGACGACGAGTTTCGGGTCGTCCACTTCCTTCCCCGACGTCACCGGCCAGCGCCCGGGCTCCGCGGCGGCATCCACGGGTAGCCCCGAGTCGCTCGCGACGTCCACGTAGCGATACGTGAGGTGCGCGAACTCCTGTTCCCAGAGCAACGTGAGCAGGTCGTCTTCGTGGTCCTGCGCTTTGCGCACCCGGGGGATGATGTCGAGGAACGCTTCGAGCTCCTCGGCCTCGAATCCGCGCGACAGCGTGATCTCGCGGACGCCGTCCTTGAACAGCGTCCACGGCAGCGAGTCCGACGCTTTCTCGGGTTGCTCGTGGATCACGGCGCCGTACCAGCTGAATTGTGTCTCGGTCACCTGGAGCGGGAGCGAATCCGTCTGCTGCCAGACGGGCGCGAAGGTCGCGCGCAGCGTCTCGAGCGACTTGAGGTACGTCGGGTTGTTGTGGAGGTAGAGCTGGTGGGCGCGGACGGTCTTGTCGAGCTGGCGGAGCAACTCCTCCACGACGCCGGGGTCAAACGGCGTCTCGGGGCGTTCCTGCTCGTCGGTCGGCACGGTCGCGGCCGGTGGGGTCACGAGGCCAAGATACGCATTTCGGCGACCGATGCCACGTCCTTGTCGCCGCGGCCGCTGACGCAGAGCAGGACGGGGTCGTCACGCGTCCACCGGCCCGCCTGCCCGGCGATCCACGCCACGGCGTGCGCCGTCTCGAGCGCGGGAATGATCCCTTCGAGGCGGCTCAGCAGCGCGAAGCCCTCGAGCGCCTCGGCGTCGGTCACGGCGACATAGGTCGCGCGGCCCGAGTCCTTGAGGTACGCGTGCTCCGGACCCACGCCCGGGTAGTCGAGCCCTGCCGACACGGAGTGCGCCGGGTGCACCTGGCCGTGCTCGTCCTGCAGCAGATAGCTCAGCGACCCGTGCAGCACGCCCGGCGTGCCGCGGGCAAGCGAGGCGGCGTGCGCGCCCGACTCGAGCCCCCGCCCCGCGGCCTCGACCCCGATGAGTTCGACGTCGCGGTCGTCCACGAACGCGTGGAAGATGCCCATCGCGTTGGAGCCGCCGCCCACGCACGCGACAACGCTCTTCGGCAGGCGTCCCGCGCGCTCGCGCAGCTGCGCGCGCGCCTCGCGACCGATCACGGCCTGAAACTCGCGCACCATCCGCGGGTACGGCGCCGGTCCGACCACCGAGCCGATGATGTAGTGACTCCCGTCACAGGTGGTGACCCAGTCGCGAATCGCCTCGCTCGTGGCATCCTTCAGCGTGCGCGTGCCGGAGGTGACGGGTACGACCGTAGCCCCCATCAACCGCATCCGGAACACGTTTAGCGCCTGGCGGCGCATGTCCTCCTCCCCCATGTACACGACGCATTCGAGCCCGAAGCGCGCGCACACCGTGGCGGTCGCGACCCCGTGCTGCCCCGCGCCAGTCTCCGCGATGATGCGCCGCTTCCCCATTCGCTGAGCGAGCAAGGCCTGGGCCAGCGCATTGTTGATCTTGTGCGCGCCGGTGTGGTTCAGGTCCTCGCGCTTCAGCCACACGCGCGCGCCGACCCGCTCAGAGAGCCGCGGCGCGTCGGAGAGCGCGGACGGGCGCCCGGCATAGGTGCGCAGCGCGTCGTCGAGTGCTCCGGTGAATGCCGGGTCGCGCATGGCCGCCGCGAAGGCCTCCTCGAGCGCGTCGAGCGCGGGAATCAGCGTTTCCGGGACGTATCGCCCGCCGAAGTCGCCGAACCGGTCCGTCGGTCGCCGCGCGTGCGTCGTCACGGCCGTGCCTCACGCGCCGCCGAGACGAATGCGCGCATCCGTGTGTGATCCTTGATCCCGGGCGCCGACTCGACACCGGACGAGACATCCACGACGTCCGGCGCCAGGAGACGGATCGCCTCGGCGACGTTGTCGGGGTGGAGCCCTCCCGCGAGCACGACCGGCGTATCCCCGCGCAGCCCGTCGAGCGAGCGCGCCAGGCCGCTCCATTCCAGCGCGACGCCCGTACCGCCCAGCCGGCCGGTCGCGCGCGCGTCGAGCAGGACCGCGTCGGCCTCGCGGAACAGCTCCTCGGCCCAGTCGGGAAGCAGCGAGCCGTCGGCGCGCGCCGCGGCCCAGATGCGTCCGCTGAAGTGCGCGCGCATGACCACCACGTCCGCGGCGCGTGGATCGCCGTGCAGCTGGATGATGTCCACGCCCGACTCGCGCGCGACCTCGTCGATCCGGCTCGGCGCGTCCGCACCGAAGACGCCGACGCGCTCGACCGTCGCGCCGGCGCCCGCGAAAACGCTGCGCGCGCGCTCGGCGGTGAGCAGGCGCGGGCCGCCCGCGAAGATCGCGCCGACGAACGCCGCTCCGAGGCGCGCGGCTTCGCGGGCATCCTCGGGCCGGGTAAGCCCGCAGATCTTCACCCTAGCGCCCACGCGTGTGCCTCGGAACGCCGACGAGCGCCGCGACCGCGCCCTCGCCGTCCCGCGCGGCCGAAAGGAACGACCCGACGAGCACCGCGTCGGCGCCGAGCGCCGCCGCCCGCTCCACCCCGGCGCGGTCCCGGATGCCGCTCTCGTACACGGCGAGCCGGTCGCCCGGCACGCGCGGAAGCAGCCGCTCGCACGCGGCGTCGTCCACGGCGAGCGTCTCCAGGTCCCGGCTGTTGATGCCGATGACGGCGCCCTCCACCCGGAGCGCGCGCTCCAGCTCGGCTTCGGATCGCACTTCGAGCAGCAGTTCGAGCCCCAGCTCCGCCGCCTCGCGCGCGAGGGCCGCGAAGCGCAAAGCCGGCAGGGCACGAGCGATGAGGAGCACCGCCGACGCGCCCGCGGCACGCGCCTCGAGCAGTTGCGCGCGGTCCACGATGAAGTCCTTCCGGACGACGGGCAGCGCCGTCGCGCGACGAGCCGCGCTCAGGTCGGCAATCGACCCACCGAAATGCGCGGGCTCCGTGAGCACGGAAAGCGCCACCGCGCCCCCGGCGGCGTATTCGGCCGCCCGCGTCGCGGCGTCGAGGCGCTCGTTGATCACGCCGCTGCTCGGGCTCCGGCGCTTGAGTTCCGCGACCACGCCGACCGCCGCGCCCTGGAGAGCCGCGCGGAACGAGGGTGCCGCCGCCGTCACGCCCGCCGCCCGCTCGAGAGCCGTCACGCTGGCGCGAAGCGCCGCCGCGCGTGTCTCGGCGGCGGCGAGAAGCCCGACGAGAGCGCCGTCCGGGGCCGCCCACTCAATGGAACCGGCTTGCGTTTCGGTCAATGTTCGGCTACCGTTACTTCGGGTGCTGTTCGGGCGTCTCTGGTTGTTCGCCTGCGTCTCCTGAAGCTCCGCTCCACCACTCTCCACGACGGACCGCCGCATGCCGCTCACCAAGCGTCAGCGCCAGATCCTCGACTACCTCACGAGCTACTCGTCCGAGCACGGCTACGCGCCGAGCTTCGAGGAGATCGCGGGGCACTTCAACTATAACTCGCTGGCCACAGTGCACGAACACCTGAGCAACCTCGAGCGCAAGGGCTACATCAAGCGCAGCTACAACGAGAGCCGGGCGATCGAGATCCTGCCGAGCGACGTGCTGCCACGGGCGGTCGAGCTGCCGCTGTTGGGTGCGGTCGCAGCCGGCCTTCCGATCGAGGAGGCGAGCGTCGCAGAGTCGGTCGCGGTGCCGCCGGACTTCGTGCGACGAACCGGAGAGCACTACGTGCTCCGCGTGCGCGGCGACTCGATGGTGGACGATCAGATCAGCGACGGCGACTTGGTGGTCGTGCACGACCGGCAGTCCGCCGACAACGGCGAGATGGTGATCGCGATGCTCGACGGAGGAGCGGCGACGGTCAAGCGGTACTTCCGCGAACGGGACGGCCGCATTCGGCTGCAGCCCGCGAACGACCAGGTGGCGCCGATCTACGTGCAGGAACACCAGATGCACGTGCGGGGCATCGTGGTCGGAGTCCTGCGGCGCTACTGACCGGCTGGCCCCGCGCGGCGGGCGGTTCGTGGTGTGCGATTCCTAGCCCCGTGGCGCTGCGGCACGCAGCCGGTCGAGCGCGGCCCTTCCGGCGCCGCTCCTGAGCGCCTCGCGCGCGGTGTCCAGTGCACCCCTGAAGTCCGCCGCGAGGCCGCCCACGTAAACGGCACCGGCGGCGTTCAGGATGACGGCCGCCTCGGCGCCGGCGGGCCCCTTCCCGGCGAGCACGCGCTCGATGAGCGCCGCATTCGCCGCCGGCTCACCGCCCTCCAGGTCCGCGCGGCTCACCGGGGCGATGCCGAACGTGAGCGGATCAAGCGTCCAGCGTTTCGCCTCGGCGTCCTGCAACTCGATGACGACGGTCTGGCCGAGCGGCGAGATCTCATCCAGTCCGGGCTCGCCGTGGACGACGAGCGAATGCACGGTGCCAAGCGCCTGCAGTGCGCCGGCGATGAGCCCGAGTCGTGCGGGGTCGGCGACGCCGATCACCTGCCGGCCGACGCGCGCCGGGTTTGCGAGCGGGCCGACGAGATTCATCACCGTCTGGATGCCCATCTCCCGGCGGACCGGTCCGACGTGGCGCATCGCCGGGTGCATCGTAGGCGCGAACATGAACACGATGCCGGCATGGTCGAGCACGCGGGCCATCCGGTCCACGGGGAGGTCAATCTCGATGCCGAGGGCCTCGAGCACGTCGGCGCTGCCGCACTTCGAGGTGAACGAACGGTTGCCGTGCTTGGCGATGCGGACGCCGGCGCCGGCGGCGAGGAGAGCGGCCGCGGTGGAGATGTTGAACGTCGCGATGGCGCCGCCGCCCGTGCCGCAGGTGTCCACGAGCTCCGCCGGCTGCGGCACGTCGAGCGCGGTCATCGCGCGCCGGAGCGCCAACGCCGCCCCCGCGACCTCCGCCGGCGTCTCGCCCTTTACCCGGAGCCCCATCAGGAGGGCCGCCACCTGCGCGCTGGTGCCGTCGCCGTTCATCACGGCGTCGAACGCGAGCGCGGCCTGGTCGGTCGTGAGCGACTCGTGCTGAGCGAGCGTCCGCACTGCCGCCTGGAGGGCGGGCGCCGGATCAGCGGTCACGCATCGTCCCCAGCATCTGTTCCGGCAGGTCGGCTTCTCGCGCGATGAGCGCGATCACGAGACCGAGCAGGCGCACGCGCTCTACGTCCTCCTCGACGAAGAGCCCGTGCTGCGCGCGGTTGGTGAGGTTCACGACCCCGATCAGCTCATCGTGCATGACGAGGGGAAAGCTGATGAACGAACCGGTCGTGAGATACTCATCGCCGAGCAGGGGTTCCGAGACGTCGGCCGCGTCCACGACGAGAAGCGGCTCGCGCGACGCGGCGACCTTCCCGGCGACGCCCTCGCCGATGGTGATGCGGGTGCCCCGCGTGATGTGCGGCGCGAGCCCGCGACCTGCGGCGAGATAGAGCCGCTGCGGATCGCCGGGCACGCGCAGGAACAGCGAGCAACGGAGCGCCTGCATGTCGTCGCCCACGAGACCGAGCAGCCCCTCGGCGAGCCGCTGCGGATCCTCCTTCCCAGCGGCCCGGCCCAGCACGCGCTCGATGAGGTAAATCGTGCGCGTGCGCTGCCGGAGCGCCTCGCTCCGCCGATGCAGCTCGACGTGCGCCTGCTCGAGCTGTCCGACCGCGGCCGTGAGCTGCTGCTCGAGAGCGGCGAGGCGGCGCGCGGAGCGCCGCGCCTCTTCTGCCGCGCGCGCGCTCTCACGCTCGCGCGTGACGGCGTCCGCGGCCTCGTCCCGGGAATCGCCGCGCGCGGCGCTCCGCGCCTCGGAGAGCTGCGCGTCGAGTGCGGAAAGCCGCGCGACGTATTCCCCGTGCACCCGCTGCGTGACATCTTCGAGCGTCTGCACGGCCTCCGCGCGGGCCTCCCGCTCCGCGTAGCGCAGGAAGGCGAGTTCGAAGAGCGCCACCATCGGGGCGAATCGCTCCGACACGCGCGTGCCGAACACGCGTTTGGGCTCGAGCACTCCGACGAGCGCCGCGAGCTGGCGGTCGAGCCGCACGCCGCGCATCGCGAGATAGCCGCCGTCGGCGACGGGAGCGATCCCGAGCATGCGCGCGAACTCGGGCGACTCGTCGCCGAAGTCGGCAAAGGCGCCGCCCTCGGCGATCTTCTGCGCGACGGGTTTCGGGAACTGCTCGATCGACGTCTCGAGCGGCGCGCGCTCGACCCTGCCGCGCACCGCGGTCACGCGCTCGCAGAGCAGCGACCGCTTCGCGTCGAGCCGGAACAGCGCGACGTGGGACGAGCGATCGGTCTCCGCGAGTCCCTCGGCGAGCGCGACAAACGCGGCGTCGAGGTCGGTCGCGGCGCTCAGCGCGTGCGCGAGCGAGGCGAGAGCGGGAAAGGGCATCCTGGGAGTCGCGCCGCGAGCGGGAGAAACGAGGTGTCGGGAGCCGAAGCTTGCGGCGTACGTCGTGCAAAGTCAATCGGTTCCGCGCTCGCGTTTGCTTGAAGTCACGCAACCGCGCAGGTAGTTTTGAGGCGATGGCGGGACGCGTGCTCCAACTCGTCTTGCACTACGACGGCAGCGACTTCTCCGGGTGGCAGGTCCAGCCGGAGAGGCGAACGGTGCAAGGCGTGCTCGAGGCGACGCTCTCCCGTCTCTGTGATGGGCCGGTGCGGGTGACGGGTGCGGGGCGCACGGATGCGGGAGTGCACGCCCGAGGGCAGGCGGCGGGCGTGGAGGTGGGCGCCCAGTGGACCGCGGAGCGGCTGCGGCGGGCGCTGAACCACCTGCTCCCCCGCGACGTGTGGGTGGCGCGGGTCTGCGAGATGCAAGGCGCATTCCACGCCCGCTACAGCGCGACCGGCCGGCGCTACAGTTACGCGGTGGGGCTCGACGAGGCGGCCCACTCGCCGTTCCGACGGCGGTGGGAGGTCCCCTGGGAACGGGCCCTCGACCGCGAAGCGCTCGACTGGTGTGCGGAGCGGACGGTGGGCACGCATCGGTTTCTCGCGTTCGCGGTGCGCGGCACGGCACCGTCGAACGACGAGCATCGCTGTGAGGTGCGGCTGTGCCGGTGGCGCGAAGCGCCCGGCGGGCTCGTGTTCGACATCGAAGCGAACCGATTCCTCCATCATATGGTTCGGTTCCTCGTCGGTACGATGCTCGACGTGGCCGGCGGGCGGCGGCCGCGCGAGGAGTACGACGCACTCCTGCGCGCGGACGCGAACGACGCCATCTCGCCGCCGGCGCCGGCGCAGGGCCTCTGTCTCGAGCAGGTCACGTACCCCGACGAACTCTATCTCACCGCCTGAGCGCGAAGAGCTCCGATGCGCATCTTCCTCGCCACGACCTCGCTCGACGACATCCGCTGGGCCAGCGACGCCGCGCTCATTGACGGCGTCGTCGCCACCCCGACGATCATCGCGAGCGAGCTGCCGAATGCCGACGCGCGGGACGTGATCGCGGAGATCGCCCGCGCCACGCGCCTCGACGTCTGCGCGAGCGTGCCCGCCGTCGGCGCGGCCGACATCTACAAGGGCGCACGCGACCTCGCGAAGACCGTGGACCATCTCATCGTGGCCGTGCCCTTCATCGAGGACGCGGTGCCGGCCATCCGGCGGCTCGCCAACGACGGGGTGCGCGTGGCTGCGACGCTCGTCCACTCCGCCGCGCAGGGGATCCTCGCCGCGAAGGCGGGGGCGACGATGGTGACGGTGGCCATTGACGCGCTCGAGGCGGTCGGCCAGGACGGTCCCCGCGTGATCGCCGAGCTGCGCGCGGCGTTCGACGAGAGCGACACCGAGTGCGATGTCGCGGCCGCCGGGCCGTCGAGCGCCTCGAGTTTCGCCGCCTGCGCGGTGGCGGGCGCGAACGTGGCGATCGTCACGCCCACGGTGCTGAAGGGCTTGATGCAGCACCCGCTCACGGACCGCGGCCTCGACCGTTTCCTCCGCGACGTCAGCCGGCGGCCCAAACCCCGCCGCTCGCGATGACGCCGCGCGCGCTCGCTCCGGTGGTCCTCCTCCTCGTGATCGCGTGCGAGGGGGCGTCGCCTGCCCCGTCCATCGCGCAGGCGGTGCGCGCGGACCCCTCGCCGGAGGCGATCAGCGCGCAGCGGCGCACCGCGATCACGGACGCCGTCGCGAAGGTCGCACCGGCGGTCGTCACGGTGCAGACCGAAGTGGTGCAGCGCGTGGCGGCCTCGCCCTTCGACTTCTTCTTCGGCGCCCCGGCCGGCCAGCAGGTCACGCCCGGCCTCGGCTCGGGGTTCATCATCCGTGAAGACGGCGTGATCGTCACCAACGCGCACGTCGTCAACAACGCCCAGAAGATCAGCGTCGCGCTCAAGGACGGGACCACCTACCCCGCGCGCCTCGTCGGGATGGACCCGTTCAACGACCTCGCGGTGCTCAAGATCGAGCAGAAGAAGCTCCCCGTGGCCGTGCTCGGCACGTCGCGCGGCCTGCTGATCGGCGAATGGGCCATCGCGATCGGCAATCCGTACGGCTTCGTGCTGGGCAACACGGAGCCGAGCGTGACGGCGGGGGTCATCAGCGCCACCGGGCGCAACCTCGCGGCGCAGAGCGAAGGGAGCGGCGTGTATGTGGACATGATCCAGACCGACGCGTCGATCAATCCGGGCAACTCGGGCGGCCCGCTCGTCAACGCCCTGGGCCAGGTGATCGGCGTCAACAGCAGCATCTACTCGCCCTCCGGCGGCTCGGTCGGGCTCGGGTTCGCGATCCCGATTGATCGGGCGATGCGCGTGGCCAACGACCTGCTGGAGCACGGCAAGGTGCGGCGGCCGTGGATCGGCGTGAAGGTGGACGTCCCGCAACCGGGCGCGACGCGCGAGGACCTGCTGTCGGGCGCGACGGTCCGCCAGGTGGTACCGGAGTCGCCCGCCGCGACGGCCCGGATCCAGGCGGGGGACGTGCTCGTGCGATCACGCGACCGGGTCCTCCGCAACGGCTACGACTGGGAAGCCGAGCTGCTCGAGCTGCGGGTCGGCGAGGAAGTGCCGCTCGTGGTCCGTCGCGGCACGCGGGAGTTCCAGGCGCGCGTGCGCATCGCCGACTATCCCGAGGTCAACGCGCCGCGGGTGGCCGTGCTCAAGGAGATCGAGCTCGTGAGCCTCACGCCGGCGATCCGCGCGGAGCGCGGGTTCCGGAACGCCCGCGGCGCGCTCATCGTGAACGTCGCCGCGCGCGTCTCCGACGATCTCGGCATCCAGGCGGGGGACCTGATCGTCCAGATCAACAACGCGCAGGTGACCGATGCGCAGCAGGCCAAACAGATGCTCGAGTCGCTGACGGGGCGCGGCTTCATCCGGATGTTCCTGGAGCGCGGTGGGCGGATCGTCTACACGGACTTCTCGATCCGATGAGCGCGCACGACCGCTACGGGTCCCCGCTCGCGGAGCGCTACGCCTCGTCCGCGATGCTCTCGCTCTGGTCGGCGCGGACGCGCTGCGGGCTCTGGCGGCGTCTCTGGCTTGCGCTCGCCGAGGCGGAGCGCGACCTGGGCGTGGACATCTCCGCGGAGGCGATCGCGCAGATGCGCGCGCATCTCGACGACATTGATTTCGCCGCGGTTGCCGCGTACGAGAAGCGCTTCCGGCACGACGTGATGGCGCACGTTCACGGGTTCGGCGACGCCGCGCCGGCGGCGCGCGGCGTCATCCATCTCGGCGCGACGAGCGCGTTCGTGACCGATAACGCCGATCTGATCCAGATGCGGCGTGGGCTCGCCCTCCTGCGCGGGCGGCTGATCGCACTTCTCACGACGCTCGCGGCATTCGCCCGGCGGTGGCGCGCCGAGCCGACCCTGGGCTACACGCACCTGCAGCCGGCGCAACTGACGACCGTGGGCAAACGCGCCACGCTCTGGATGCAGGATCTCGTGCTCGACCTGGCCGATCTCGACCGGCAACTCGCCGAGCTGCCGCTGCGCGGCGTCAAGGGCACCACGGGGACGCAGGCGAGTTTCCTCGAACTGTTCGGAGGCGACCACGACAAGGTGCGCGCGCTCGACCGCCGCGTGACCACCGCGATGGGTTTCACCGCCACGCTGCCCGTCACCGGACAGACCTATACGCGGAAGCTCGACGCGCACGTGCTCGGCGTGCTCGCCGGCCTCGCCGCGACGGCGGCCAAGTTCGCCGGCGACGTGCGCATGCTGCAGGCCTTCGGCGAGATCGAGGAGCCGTTCGAGCAGGAGCAGATCGGCTCCAGCGCGATGGCGTACAAGCGCAACCCCATGCGCGCCGAGCGCATCAACTCGCTCGCGCGCTTCGTGCTCGCGCTCGAGCCCAACGCGAACCAGACACACAGCGTGCAGTACTTCGAGCGTACCCTCGACGACAGCGCCAACCGGCGCCTCGCGATTCCGGAGGCGTTCCTCGCCACCGACGCGATCCTCATTCTCGTGGAGAACGTCGCGGCGGGACTCGAAGTGCATCCCGCGCGCATCCACGCGCGCGTCGCGGCCGAGCTGCCGTTCATGGCCACCGAGGCGCTGCTGGTGCGCGCCGTGCAGGCGGGCAGGGACCGGCAGCAGGCGCACGAGATGATCCGCCGCCACAGCATCGCGGTGGCGCGGGCGATGAAGCACGACGGGATGCCGAACGACCTCCTCGAGCGGCTCGCGAAGGACCCGGCGTGCGGCGTTCCGATCGCCGACCTGCGCGCGGCCACCGATCCCCTGCGTTTCGTCGGCCGCGCGCCGCAGCAGGTGGACGAGTTTCTCGCCGAGGTCGTGCAGCCGCTCCTCGACGCGACCGACGCCCCGGTCCTGCCGCCGGAGGAAGTCCGCGTATGACCACGGTCGTGGGGAGCACGGCCCTTCCGCTCGAGCCGCTGCGGCGCGGCAAGGTGCGCGACGTCTACGTCGTGGACGCCGCACGCCTCCTCCTGGTGGCCAGCGATCGCGTGAGCGCCTTCGACGTCGTGATGCGCGAACTCGTGCCGTACAAGGGCGCCGTCCTCACGCAAATCACGTCGTTCTGGCTGCGCCACCTCGAGGACGACATCGAGCACCACATGCTCAGCGCGGACGCCGACGAGATCGTGCGACTGGTGCCGGTGCTCGCGCCGCATCGGGACACCCTCGCGGGCCGCGCGATGCTCTGCCGGCGCACCGAAGTCCTTCCCGTGGAGTGTGTGGTCCGCGGGTATCTCTCGGGCTCGGCTTGGAAGGAATACCAAGCCACCAGCACGCTGGCCGGCGAACAGCTCCCGCTGGGCCTCGTCGAGAGCGACCGGTTCGACCATCCGATCTTCAGCCCCGCCACGAAGGCCGACATCGGGCACGACGAGAACATCACCGCGGGGCGCGTGCGCGAGCTGCTCGGCGCGGAGACCGCCGACCGGGTGGAACAGCTGAGCCGCCGCGTCTACGGCCGCGGTCGCGATCTCGCCGCGCAACACGGCATCATCATCGCCGACACCAAATTCGAGTTCGGCCGCGTGGACGGACGCATCCTGCTCATTGACGAGGTGCTCACGCCCGACAGTTCGCGCTTCTGGCCTGCCGACCAGTATCAGCCGGGGCACTCGCAACCGAGCTTCGACAAGCAGCCGCTGCGCGACTGGCTCCACGCGGAGCGCCGCGCCGGGCAGTGGAACGGCAATGCGCCGCCGCCCGCACTCCCGGCGCACGTCGTGGAAGCGACGAGCCGGCGTTACCTCGAGGCGTACGCCCGGCTCACCGGCGTGCCGCTCGACACCTCCCGGCTCCCGTGATCGTCGCGCGCGAGGGGCTTCCGTTCATCGTGATCGCCGCGGCGGTCGCGCTCGGCACGTTCGGCGTCGCGCTCCGCACCAGATTGTGGCCGATCTGGCTCCTGGCGGTCGTGCTCACGGCCCTCACGCTCTGGGTCGCGTACTTCTTCCGCGACCCCGAACGCACGGGCGAGCGCGGCACCGCGCTCGTGATCGCCCCGGCCGACGGCCGCGTGATCCAGGTCAGCGCGGTGGACGAGCCGGCCTTCATTCACGGTCGCGCGACGCGCATCTCGATCTTCATGAACATCTTCAGTGTGCACGTCAACCGCTATCCGGTGAGCGGCACCGTGCGCTATCTCCACTACAACCCGGGCAGGTTCTTCCACGCCGCCCGGGAAAAGTCGAGCCTCGAGAACGAACAGATGTCCGTGGGGCTCGAAGCGGGCCCGCACCGGGTGCTCGTGCGGCAGATCGCCGGCGTGATCGCGCGGCGCATCGTGACCTACAGCACGGAGGGAGCCGTCGTCCGACAGGGCGACCGGTTCGGCATGATCCGCTTCGGCTCGCGCGTGGACGTGTTCGTGCCCGAGGCGAGCCGCGTACGCGTCACCATCGGCGCAAGCACGTTTGCCGGCACGACGGTGCTGGCGGAGCTCCCGTAGCGTGCGCCGGCCGCGCCTCGCCCGCGCCTCCATGGTCATGCTCCCCAACGGCTTTACGCTGGCGAGCCTCTTCTTCGGCGTCTTCTCGATCGTCGCCGCGTCCCGGGGCGACCACGAGCGCGCGGTCTGGTACATTCTCATCAGCGGCATCTGCGACGCGACCGACGGGCGAGTCGCCCGCGCCACGCGCACGGAAAGCCGCTTCGGCGAGGAGCTGGACTCTCTCGTGGATGCCCTCTCCTTCGGTCTCGCGCCGGCGCTGCTGATGTACTTCGCCGTGTTGCGCAAGGACGGCTGGGACTGGGTGTTCGTGTTCCTCTTCGTCGCGTGCGCCGTGATGCGGCTGGCGCGGTTCAACGTCGAGCAGGCCGGCCGGCTCAAGTCCTCGTTCCGCGGCCTCCCCAGCCCCGCCGCGGGCGGGACACTCGCGACCTACCTCTGGTTCAGTCAGACGCCGCTGTACAACCAGACCCTGATTGGCGACTTGCCGTGGCACACGATGGTGCGTTTCATGATGGCGGGCCTGGGATTCCTGATGATCAGCAACGTGCCCTACCCCACGTGGCCGACGTTCAGCACGAAGACGTGGCGCGGCGTCGTCGGGCTGCTGCTCTTCATCGCACTCGCCAGCGGCCTCTTCCTCTTGCCGAAGGAGTTCTTTTTCCCGGTCGGCATGCTGTATGTCGTCTTCGGGCTGGTCGCCGCCGTGGTGCGGGGGCTCCTTGACCGCCAGGAGCTGGGGAACGGCGAGCTTGGCGCCGATGACGACGCCTTCGAGTTCGCCCACGGATCGTTCGAGAACGGCAGTCATGTTCAGGACCAGCAGCACCGGCCCCGTCAGCGCCGTCGCGGCCCCCGTGGCGCGCCGACGCCCCCGGGGCCCCCGGGGCCCACGATGCCGGAGGACCGCTCCGAATGACGCGCTTTCGCGTGTCCGTGCACATCGTCCCGCGCCAGGGATTGCTCGACCCGCAGGGCAAGGCCGTGTCCGACGCGCTGCACGCCCTCGGCTTCCACGCGGTCGCCGACGTGCACGTCGGCCGGCATCTCGTCATCGAGACGGAGGCCCAAGACGCGCCCGCTGCCGAGGCGTCGGTGCGTGTCATGTGCGAGCGGCTGCTCGCCAACCCGGTCACCGAGGATTTCGAGATCGCCCAGTGCGTGGAGGTGGTCGCCGCGTGAAGATCGGCATCGTGCGCTTCCCGGGCTCGAACTGCGACGACGACGCGTTCCGCGCCGTCGTGGACTATCTCGGCGAGCAGGCCGTGATGCTGTGGCACAAGGACCACGACCTGCAGGGCTCGGACGTGATCATCCTGCCGGGGGGGTTCAGCTACGGCGACTACCTGCGGGCGGGCGCCATCGCGCGCTTCAGCCCGATCATGCGTGAGGTGGTCGCGCACGCGGAGCGCGGCGCGCCGCTGCTCGGCATCTGCAACGGCTTTCAGATTGCGTGCGAAGCAGGGCTGCTGCCGGGCGCCCTGCTGCGCAACGACAGCCTCCAGTTCCGTTCGCTCCCCGTGATCGTCAAAGTCGAGCAGACGGCGACGCGCTTCACGGCCGCCGCGGAGGAGGGCCAGCTCCTCACGATCCCCATCGCGCACGGCGACGGCCGCTTCACCGCAGACGAGGAGACCATCGCGCGCCTGGAGGGTGAGGGACAGGTCGTCTTCCGCTACACCAACGCCGCCGGCGAATGCACGGCGGACGCGAATCCCAACGGCTCGATGCGCAACATCGCGGGCGTCGCCAACGCCACGCGGAACGTCGTCGGACTGATGCCACATCCCGAGCGCGCGGTGGACCCGCTGCTCGGGTCGCGTGACGGGCTTGTCGTTTTCGAGTCCCTGCTCGTCGCCGTCCACGCCTGACCGGAGGAGCCCGATGCGCCCACTCGCAGCCGCCTTCACCCTCGCCGTCATGCTCGCGCCGGCGGCGCCCGCCGCGCTCGCGGCACAAGCCGTCGTGGATCCGGGGATGACGAAGGCTCAGGTCGTCGCGGCACTCGGCCGGCCGGCGGTGGAACGAACGGCGGGAACCGCCACGTATCTCTACTACCGGAACGGTGTCGAGCGCACGGCCGGGATGAGCGACATCGTGGTGCTCGAGGACGACAAGGTCGTGGACGCCATCTTCCGCTCGAGCGCGCGGAAGTACAGCGGGAAGAGTTCGTCGCCCGCCGCGATCCCCGCCGAGGTCGCGCGCAAGCACCCTCCGGTGACGCCGCCGCCCGAGGCACCGATGGCCGCGCCGGCCGTTCCGGCGGCGGCCCCTGCCCCCGCCCCGCCGAGCGGGGCCAGGGCGACGCAGAAGATGCCCGCCGAGAAAGCGCAGGAAGCCCAGATCGTGGCGCCCGTGCCGCCCGCGCGTTCGGCGATCCTCGAGAGGGAGAAGGCGGCGGCGAGAGCCGCGGACTCCGCCAAGGCCGCGAAGGCCGCGAAGACCGACTCGAGCGCCGCCAAGAAGAAGCCCCAGACCTGAATCGGGGTCACCCACTCCAACGCCCGATATTCCCGTGCCCGACCATCGTAGTTCCCAGCCCGTCCACGCCAAGCCGAGCAAGAACGAGGACGAGTACTTCCTCAAGCTCGACGCCGAGCTCATCAAGGGAATGCGCGACAAGCTCGACGCGGAGCGCGCGAACCAGGAACGCAAGACGCATTACATGAAGTGCCCGAAGTGCGGCGCCGACCTCAGGGAGACGGACTACCAGCACGTGAAGGTGGACGTCTGTCCCGACTGCGGCGGGACGTGGTTCGACGCCGGTGAGATCGAGATGCTGGCGCAGGTCAAGGAGCATCGCGCGGGCAGCTTCCTCGCGGACCTCTTCCGCGGACTCGGCGGCCGGTGACGGCGGTTCCCCGCCCCGGCGACCCGGCCGTCACACCGGCGCTCGTCGCCGAGCACGGGCTCACGCCGGACGAATACGACCGGCTCGTGGCGATGCTCGGACGGACGCCGACGTTCACCGAGCTGGGCATCGTGAGTGCGCTCTGGAACGAACATTGCTCGTACAAGCACTCGCGGCACCTCCTCCGCTCGCTCCCGACGAGCGCGCCCTGGGTGTTGCAGGGCCCCGGGGAGAACGCGGGCGTCATCCGCATCGGTGATGGTCTGGCGGTGGCATTCAAGATCGAGTCGCACAATCACCCGTCGGCCGTCGAGCCCTACCAGGGCGCCGCGACGGGCGTCGGCGGGATCCTGCGCGACGTGTTCACGATGGGTGCGCGTCCGATCGCGATGCTCAACTCGCTCCGCTTCGGGTCGCTCGAACGTCCCCGCGTGCGCTACCTCGTGAGCGGCGTGGTGAAGGGGATCGGCGACTACGGCAACTGCGTCGGCATCCCGACGGTGGCGGGCGACGTGATGTTCGACCCGGCGTACGAAGGGAACCCGCTGGTCAACGCGATGTGTGTCGGCCTCCTGCGCGAAGCGGAGCTGATGCGCGCCAAGGCCCAGGGCGTCGGCAACCCCGTGATGGCCGTCGGCGCGCGCACGGGGCGCGACGGGATTCACGGCGCGTCCTTCGCGTCGGAGGATCTCTCGCACGAGAGCGACGCGAAGCGCCCGCGAGTGCAGGTGGGCGACCCGTTCACGGAGAAACTGCTGCTCGAAGCAACGCTCGAGCTGATTGCGAGCGGCCACGTGGTCGCGATTCAGGACATGGGCGCGGCCGGGCTCACCTCCTCGAGCGCGGAGATGGCCGCGCGAGGCGACGTCGGGGTGACGATCGACGTGCTCAGGATGCCGGTGCGCGAGCGCGGGATGACGCCGTACGAGATCCTCCTGAGCGAGTCGCAGGAGCGGATGCTCGTCGTCGTGCGGAAGGGACGCGAGCAGGAAGTCCGCGCGATCCTCTCCAAGTGGGACCTCACCGCGGAGGTGATCGGCACGGTGATCGCGGAGCCGGTCTATCGGGTCACCGAAGGCGATCGCGTCGTGGCCGAGTTCCCGGGCACGCGCCTCGTCACCGACTGCCCGCAGTACCGTCCGGAGGGTCGCGAGAGCCGGGAGATCGCGGCGTTGCGCGCGCGCGAGGTGGGCGCCATCCGCGAGCGCGCGGAGGAGCGCGACCCCGCGTGGACGCTGACCCGGCTCCTCGAGTCGCCGACGATCGCGAGCAAGCGCTGGATCTACACGCAGTACGATTCCACCGTTCGCACGAACACGGTGCTCGGCCCGGGCGCCGGCGACGCCGCGGTGCTGCGCATCCCGGGAAGCCGGAAGGCGCTGGCGCTCAAGACCGACTGCAATGGCCGCTACGTGTACCTCGAACCACGTACCGGGGGGCGGATCGCGGTCGCGGAGTGCGCGCGCAACGTGGCGTGCGTGGGCGCCCGCCCGATGGCCGTCACCAACTGCCTCAATTTCGGAAACCCGAAGCGTCCCGGGATCTTCTGGCAGTTCTCCGAGGCCGTGGGCGGGATCGCCGAGGCGTGCACGGCGCTTGGGACGCCGGTGACGGGCGGCAACGTCTCGTTCTACAACGAGAGCCCCGGCGGCGCGGTCTACCCGACGCCCGTGATCGGGATGGTGGGACTCCTCGACGATGTTTCCCACGCGACGCCGATGGGGTTCCGCACGCCGGGCGACGCCATCCTCCTGCTTGGCGAACCGACGGACGAGCTGGGTGCGAGCGAGTACCTCGCGTGGATTCACGGCGTCGTCGCGGGCGCGCCGCCCGCGTGCAACCTCGCGCGCGAGCGCGCGCTGATCGAGACGTTGCTCGAGGCCATCCGAGCCGGCCACGTGCGGTCGGCGCACGACTGCAGCGAGGGCGGCCTCGCGATCGCGCTGGCCGAATGTGCGATTGCCGATTCCGCGCGGCCGCTCGGTGCCGCCGTGGATCTCTCCGCCTGGGGCACGCTGGCGCTCCGCACCCTGCTCTTCGGCGAGGCACAGGGGCGCGCGGTCATCTCCACCGCGCGACCCGCCGACGTGCTGGCGATCGCGGTGCGCCAGGGAGTGCCGGCGCGCGCGATCGGCGAGGTGCGGCCGGCGGTGGACGGCTTCGCCATCGTCGCGGGCGCCGCCACGCTGCGCATCTCCCCGTTCGCGCTGCGCGCGGCCTATCACGACGCCCTGCCGCGGGCGATGAGCCGGGTGAGCGCGGAGACGGTCGTGGATGACCTCGCCGCCGGAGCGCCGGTCTGATGTGCGGCATCTTCGGGGTGAGCGGCCATCCGGACGCGGCGGCGCTCACGCACCTCGGGTTGTACGCCCTGCAGCACCGCGGGCAGGAGTCGGCCGGGATCGTCGCGGTCGGCGGTGGCCGCGCGCACGGTCTGCGCGCGATGGGCCTCGTCGGCGAGAAGTTCGGGCCCGAGGCGCTCCAGTCGCTGCCCGGGTCCACCGCCGTCGGGCACACGCGCTATTCGACCGCGGGATCGTCCACGCTCGAGAACGCGCAGCCCGCGCTCGTGAACTTCAAGGGCGGGCATATCGCGCTGGCGCACAACGGCAACCTCGTGAACGCCACGGAGATTCGCGCCGAGCTGGAGTCGCACGGCTCGATCTTCAGCTCGACGATGGACTCCGAGGTGATCGTGCACCGACTGGCCCGCGGGACCGCGGCGACGCCCGAGGGCCGGCTCGCCGAAGCGCTCCAGGGCCTCGAGGGAGCGTACTCGCTGCTCGTGCTAATCAACGAGACGCTGCTTGCGGCGCGCGATCCACGCGGCTGGCGACCGCTGGTGATGGGGCGCCTGGGCGAGGCCGTGGTGTTCGCGTCGGAGACCTGCGCGCTCGACATCGTCGGCGCGACCGTCGAGCGTGAGGTGGCGCCGGGCGAGATCGTCGCGGTGGACGCGCGCGGGCTCCGCACGCTGCAGGCGCCGCCCGCCGCGGAGTTGCAGCGGTGCGTCTTCGAGTTCGTCTACTTCGCGCGCCCCGACAGCCAGGTGTTCGGCGGCTCGGTGGACCGGGCTCGCCGCTCGCTCGGCCGCCAGCTCGCGAAGGAGCATCCCGCGCCGGGCGCCGACCTCGTCTTCGCGGTGCCCGACTCCTCGAACGCTGCCGCCCTGGGGTTCTCGGAGGCATCGGGACTGCCCCTCGAGCACGCGCTCATCCGCAACCACTACGTCGGCCGGACGTTCATCCAGCCGACACAGCAGGGGCGCGACGAGAAGGTGAAGGTGAAGTACAATCCGGTGCGCGAGATCCTCGCGGGCAAGAGCGTGGTGATGGTGGACGACTCGATCGTGCGCGGCACGACGACGCGCGGCCTGGTCGCGATGATCCGCCACGCCGGCGCGCGCGAAGTGCATATGCGCGTCTCGTCGCCCCCCATCACCGGGTCGTGCTGGTACGGCATTGACACGCCGGACAAGTCGCAGCTCATCGCGGCGCGCCTCAGCGTGAGCGAAATCGCGAAGGAGATCGGCGTGGACTCGCTCGGCTACATCTCGCTGGAGGGGATGCTGCACGCGGTGCCGGGCGGACCGACCGGATTCTGCCACGCCTGTTTCTCGGGCCGGTATCCGACGAGACCGCCGACGATCGCGGCGAAGAATCGCCTCGGGGGGAGCTGAAGGCCCGAAGCCGTCAACCGCCGACCGGAAGCCCCGCTTGACACATCAATACATCTCGATATATTGATGGGTATGCCGTTCGCCCCTGCTCGTGCCCGGCTCCGCGCGCGTTCCAAACCGGGAACCGGCGCGCCCGCCACGACGCCCGCCACGACGCCCGCCACGGCGCCCGCCACGGCGCCCGCCACGGCGCCCGACGTCTTTCGCGCGCTGTCGGACGCCACGCGGCTCCGCGTTCTCGACCTGCTCCGCGACGGCGAGCGCTGCGTCTGCGAGCTGGAAGCGGCACTCGACACGGGCCAGTCACTCCTCTCGTTCCATCTCAAGACCCTGCGCGAGGCGGGTCTCGTGACCTACCGCAAGGAAGGGCGCTGGGCGCACTATCGTCTCTCCGACGCGGGACTGCGGCAGGCACACGACGTCGTCGCCGCCATCCGTCAACCGAAGCACCGCAAGCTCCCCCTCAAATGCTGTTGAGCCATGACTTCGACCCCTGACATCAAGTCCATCGTGCGCGCGCGGTACGGGCGTGCCGCCCTCGCCGTCGTGGAAGGCAACAAGGGGAACTGTTGCGGCACCGGTAGCTGCGGCTGCGATGATCCCATCACCTCGAACCTGTACGAGCAAGCGGAAGTCGCGGGCATACCCGCGGCCGCCGTGCTGGCCTCGCTCGGGTGCGGCAATCCGACGGCGCTCGCGGAACTGCGACCTGGCGAGACCGTGCTTGACCTCGGCTCGGGCGGCGGCATTGACGTCCTCCTCTCCGCGCAGCGCGTCGGCCCCACGGGAAAGGCCTACGGTCTCGACATGACCGATGAGATGCTCGCGCTCGCCCGTGCGAACCAGCGTGCCGCGGGCGTGGAGAACGTGGAGTTCCTCAAGGGCGACATCGAGGCCATCCCGCTCCCCGACGCGTCGGTGGACGTGATCATCTCCAACTGCGTCATCAATCTGGCCGCCGACAAGCGCCGGGTGCTGGCCGAGGCGTTCCGCGTGCTCAGGCCGGGTGGGCGCTTCGCCGTGTCGGACATCGTCGTGCGCGGCGAGGTGAGCACGGAGGTGCGCGCTTCCGTGGAACTCTGGGTCGGCTGCATCGCCGGGGCGCTCGAGGAGGGGGAGTTCCTCGCGCTGCTGCGCTCGGCGGGATTCGCGCATCCCTCCATCGAGCCCACGCGCGTCTACCGGGCCGATGACGTGCGCACCTTCGCCGGCGGCACGGGGCTCGACGTGGAGCGCATCGCCACCGAGATTGACGCCAAGTTCATCAGCGGCTTCGTGAGGGCTACGAAACCGAGCTGAGGACCTCGCGATGGCCGGACGGCCGAAGCGCCTGGCGTTCTTCGAGCGCTACCTGTCGGCGTGGGTCCTCGCCTGCATGGGCGCGGGCATCACACTCGGCAAGGTGCTCCCGGGCCTCACGGCGAGCCTCTCACGCTACGAGTTCGGCCAGGACTCGCACGTCAACGTCCCGATTGCCGTGCTCATCTGGCTGATGATCTATCCGATGATGCTGAAGATCGAGTTCGCCTCGGTGGCGGGCGTGTCGCGGCGACCGAAGGGACTGTTCATCACGCTCGTGGTCAACTGGCTGGTCAAGCCGTTCAGCATGGCCTTCCTGGCCTGGCTCTTTCTGCAGAAGGTCTTCGCGCCGTTCATCGCCGCCGGGGAGGCGCAGGGCTACACCGCGGGGCTCATCATCCTCGCGGCCGCACCGTGCACCGCGATGGTGTTCGTCTGGAGCTACCTGACGGACGGCGACTCGGCGTACACGCTCGCCCAGGTCGCCATCAACGATCTCATCATGCTGGTCGTGTTCGCGCCGATCGTGATGTTCCTGCTCGGCGTGGCGAATGTCGTGGTGCCGATGGACGTGCTCGTGACGTCAGTCGTCGTCTTCATCGTCATTCCGCTGGCGGCCGGATACGCGAGTCGCACATTGCTGATCCGTCACCGGGGCGCCGAGTGGTTCGACCAGCGGTTTCTGCCCGTCTTCAAGCCGGTCACGATGCTGGCGCTGCTCGCGACGCTCGTCCTGATCTTCGCGTTTCAGGCGGACAACATTCTCCGCAACTGGATCGCGGTGGTGCTGATCGCCATCCCGATCCTGATCCAGGTCTACTTCAACTCCGGGCTCACCTACCTCCTGATGCGGCGCTTCGGCGTGCCGCACAACGTCGCGTCGCCGGGTGCCCTGATCGGCGCGAGCAACTTCTTCGAGCTGGCGGTCGCCGTGGCGATCACGCTGTTCGGGCCGACGTCCGGCGCCGCGCTGGCGACGGTCGTCGGCGTCCTCGTGGAGGTGCCCGTGATGCTGTCGGTTTGCCACGCGTGCGTCTCGTCGCGGGAATGGTATGACCGCGGCCTCGTCGCGCAAGCCGCGTAGGTCTGCGACCGCGGCCTCATCGCGCCAACCGCCGTGGTCGCGCCGACGTCCCGATGGTCGCAACGGAAAAGGGCCGCGCGATCGCTCGCGCGGCCCTGCGCCGTTCCAGTGGAGGCGGGGAGATTCGAACTCCCGTCTTGCATAAGATCTTCCGCGACATCTACGTGCGTAGCCCACGGATTGATGTCTCCAGCCGCTGGCTCGTGGGCCACCCACGGCTGGATGAGCCCCCTGGAGTTTCGCCCGTCGGCGGGAGGCGCGCCGCCGGGCTAGCCCGGATTTGCGTTACCTGAGGACCGCCCCGGGCGGGCTGCCGTTCAGGCACTGCTGCAGTGAAGCCGAAGCTTTACGCAGCGAGAGCGAAGTTTGAGTTCGCGGTTGAAAGTTTCCCGGGTGTTTTACCAGGGACCCGAGGACCTGGGCACGCCGCCGCGGGGCCACCTACACAATCGAAACCGGTCGCCCCCGGTACGCGCTGAAAGCTAGCGCCACGGGGGCAAGGGACAAGTGAGGGGGAACGGCAGGGACAAGGAACGAGTGAGAGGGACAAGGGACAAGGCCCCTCTGTGAGGGCACAGCAATGGGGGCGGAGGAGTGAGAGCGTGCATCTCACTGCCCTCCCCTCGTGCACTGGTTTCTGGCTTTTCGAGGTTGCTTCCCCCCTGTCTCTCTCACTTGTCCCCTGTCCCTGCCTTTCAGGACTCCGAGCGCACGCAGTTCCTCCCATCCCGCTTCGCCCGGTACATCGCCCGATCCGCCGTCTCGAACAACTTCGCGCGCATCGCGAGGCCCGCCCCCGCGTGGTACGTCGCCACGCCGAAGCTGGCCGTCACCCGGATGTCCGTCGTCCGCCACCCGACGACCGACGCTTCGAGGTGGGCCCGCAGGCGCTCGGCCAATTCGAGCGCGCCGCCGAGCGACGTCTGCGGAAGAATCACGCAGATCTCCTCGCCCCCGATGCGGGCGCAGACGTCGGTCGTACGCACGAGATCGCGCGTGACGTCCGCGAGCCGCCGCAGGACCGCGTCGCCGGCCTCGTGTCCGTACGTGTCATTGACGACCTTGAAACGGTCCACGTCGGCGACGACGAGCGCGCACGTGCCGCCGAAGCGGTCGGTCTGATCGAGGGCGCGGCGCAGCTCTTCGTCGAAGTGGCGCCGGTTCCAGAGCCCGGTGAGCTGGTCGGTGCGCGAGCGCCGGCTCACCTCCTCGATCTCCCACGCCGCCTCGAGCGCCGAGGCCGCGAGCTGCGCGATGAGGTGCACGGTGCGCAGATCGCTCGGCCGGATGACGCCTTTTTCGCGCGCCCCGATCACGAGGGCGCCGATGGTGATCTTGGCGCGCTGCAGCGGGAGGATCGCGAGCGACCCGGTGTCGGGCACCCGTGCCGCGGGTGAGTAGAGCATCTGCACGCCGGCCACGGCGCTCGCGTCCTCCCAGAGCCGCTGTGTTCCGTCGAGGCAGACGCCGCCCACGAGCGACTCGGGTTCCACGGGATCGTCGGGCAAGGGCGCCGGGTCGGGGTACTGTTTCGTCGCGTGTCGCACGGCACCGCGACGCACGTCGGGATTCCACGCGACGAGCGCGGCGAAGGTCGCCCCGCTCGCATCGAGCACGCTCTCCGCAATGCCGCGCTCGAGCTCTTCCTGCTCGCCGGTGACCTGCAGCTCCTGCGCGTTCCGCATCAGCGCGCGCATCCGGCGGTTCTGCCGCGCGACCTCGTTGCGCGTGACCTGCAACTCGACGAGCTGTGCGAGGCGCTGCGCGTGCCGGGGCAGCCAGAGCTTGAGGTCCGTGCGCGATCCCCGGATGCCGCCTTCGGCGTGCAGGACGAGCGCGCCGCCCGCCTGCCCCGTCGGACCAAGCGCCACGACCCACTCCAGCGGCACGCGTGCGGCGGCGAGCGACGGCGGGTCCTCCGCGCGATCGAAGCTGACGACTCCCTCACCGGCGGCCCAGGCCACGAGCCCGCGTTGCTGCTCCGTGCCCCACGGGACGGCGCTCGGCGCGCCCGGGTGGTTCCACGCGACCGGCAGGAAAGGGGCGCTGTCGGAGCCGCGCGCGAAGAGCATCGCATCGTCAGCACCGTGCTGCGCCGCGACGTCTCCCAGGTAGCCCCTGAGGTCGTCCGCGAGCTCGCGTTCGCGTGCCTCGAATCCTTCCGTCGTCTGGATGGGGTCACGCAATGCCGCGAGCATGGAGGCGCGCAGCCCGCGGGCGGGCGACCGGCGATCCCCCACACGCTCGGACCCGGCGCCGCGACGGAGCAGGGCCGCACGCTGCCGCCGGATCCACCAGCCGAGGGCGACGAGCGCGAGAATGGCCCCGATCAGCCCGGCGAGGACGTAGGACATGCTCTATTCTACGCCGCCGCGGCACGCGCGCACCGCGCTGTGCCGCGCCATCCGGGGCAGGAGCGGCCCGCTACGGCGAGAGGACCCTCGCGGCCGCCATCGCCGCGCCGAACCCGTTGTCAATGTTGCACACCGTCACGCCGGCGGCGCAGCTGTTGAGCATCGTGAGGAGCGCCGAGAGCCCCCGGAAGCTCGCGCCGTAGCCGACGCTCGTCGGCACGGCGATCACCGGCACGTGGACGAGGCCGCCCACGACGGATGGCAGCGCCCCGTCCATCCCCGCCACGACGATCACGGCAGCGGCCGCACCCAGCGCGTCGCGATGAGCCAGGAGTCGGTGCAGCCCGGCCACACCGACGTCCGCGACGCGTGCCACGGCGAGCCCGAGCGCCTCGAGCGTCGCCGCGGCTTCTTCGGCGACCGGCAGGTCGCTGGTGCCCGCCGTGACGATCAGCACCGTCCGGGCCGCGCGCTGGTCGTCCGCCTTCTGCCGTCCGCGTTCCGCCAGATGCACCGTGCGTGCGAGCGCATTCTCGTGCGCCTCGTGAAAACGGGCGAGGAGCGCTGCTCGCTGCTCATCGCCGGTGCGCGTCACGAGGAAACCGTCGCCGCGTTCGGCGAGCCGCTCGCAGATGGTCACGAGCTGGGCGACGGTCTTCCCCTCCCCGAAAACGACCTCGGGGAACCCCTGCAGGAGCGCCCGATGGTGATCAATCGTCGCGAAGGGAAGCGCCTCGATCGGCTCCGTGTCGAGCTCCACGAGCGCCTGCTCCACGGAGGCCCGGCCCGCCGCGACATCCTCGAGCAGCGCGCGGACCCGCGCGCGCCTCATGCGTGAGAGGCCTCGAGCAGCTCCACGATGTCGGTCGCGGCGGAGGACGCGCCGCGCTCCAGGTGCAGGCCACCAGCCAGATACTCGGCGAAAATCCCCTCCACCTCGCCGAAACTCTCAACGAGGTGCAGCCGGCGCCGCAGATCCGCGGACTCCGGAAGGCCGCGCACGTACCAGCCGAGGTGCTTCCGGAACTCGATCGCCGCGCCCTCCGGGTCGCGCTCGTACTCCTGCACGAGTCGCGCGTGTTCGAGCGCGATCCCGAAACGCTCCTCGACCCCCGGTGTGCCCGGCGGCTCCACGCCCTCGAGCAGCGCGCGTGCCTGCGCGAAAATCCACGGCTGCCCGAACGACCCGCGCGCGATCATCACGCCGGCGCAACCGGTGGCGTGCTGCATCCGCCACGCGTCCTCGGCGGTCTTGATGTCGCCGTTCCCGATGACCGGAATCTCGATCGCCTCGACCACCTGCGCGATTTCCTCCCACCGCGCCTGTCCCGTGTACATCTGCGAGCGCGTGCGGGGATGCAGCGCGATCGCGCGCGCGCCCGCGTCCTGGCAGCGCCGGGCGATCGTCACCGGATCGCGCGACTCGTCGCTCCAGCCGCTCCGGATCTTGCACGTCACGGGCAGGTGCGTCGCGGCGACCACGGCGCGAATGATGTCCTCCACGAGTCCGAGATCCTTGAGGCATCCCGAGCCGCCGTTCCGACGCACGACCTTCTTGACCGGACACCCGAAGTTGATGTCAAGGAACTCGGGCTGAAACTCGTCGGTCACGAGTGCGGCCGCCTCGGCCATCGCGCCCGGTTCGGCGCCGTAGATCTGGACACCGATCGGCCGCTCGTCCGCGCCGAAGGCGAGCTTCGAAAAGGTCGAGCGATTCTCGCGGCGAATTCCCTCAGCGGACAGAAACTCGGTGACCACCACGTCGGCGCCAAAGCGGCGGCACAGGCGTCTGAAGGGCGACTCCGACACGCCTGCCATCGGCGCCAGGATCAGCGGGATGCGGAAGGGAACTCGATAGGGAAAGGCAGGCACTGACCGCAAGCTAAGCGCAGTGGCAACTGCTTGCAACGTCACGATTTGACGCCTCTTGGCACTTGCATTAGCTTAGCCGCACCACCCCTCTCTCCCGAGAATCACCGCCGTTCGTCCGCCCCTGCCCCCTGCCCCCTGCCCCCTGCCGCCTGTCGAATGGAACTGCGCGAGTTCTTCTCCGAGGACGCGGTCAAGCTCGAGCTGGAAGGCACCACGAAGGACGAGGTGCTGAAGGAGCTGATCACCCTGCTCGGTCTCGACGAGAAGAACGAGGCGATGCTCTTCAAGATGCTCAAGCGGCGGGAGAATCTCGGGTCCACCGGGATCGGCCGCGGGATCGCGATCCCGCACTGCCGCTCGCTCGTGGTGAACAAGCTGCGCGTGGCGTTCGGCCGGAAGACCGCAGGCCTCGACTTCAAGGCCATTGACGAGAAGCCGGTGCATTTCTTCTTCCTGATCGTCGCGCCGCCGCTCGAGGTCTCGAACCAGTACCTCCCCGTGCTCGGGAAGATCGCGCAGTTCTCGAAGGAGCCGGACGTGCCGGACCGGCTCCTCGCGCTCACGCAACCCGCCGGGTTCATGCAGCTCCTGGAGGAGAAGGGCGTCTAGCAGGGCGAGGGCGCGGGCGACATCTTCGGAGCATGCGTCCTTCCCTTCTCGCCCCGGTTCTCGCGTCGCTCGCCGTCGCGCCTGCCCTCGCGCTCGGCGCACAGAGCGCCGATCCACACCAGATCGTCACAGTCGGAACGGCCACGGCCGCGCGCGGCGAGCGCGCCTACGGCTCCATCGTCGTGCCGCCGGGGTCCGACTCCGGCACCATCATCCGCGTGGCCGTGATCAACGGCGCCAGACCCGGGCCCGTCGTCGCGTTCATCTCGGGCGCGCACGGCACCGAGTACACCTCCATCGTCGCGCTCACACGGCTCATTGAGCGCGTGGACCCGAAGGCGGTCGCCGGCACGGTGATTGTCGTGCCGCTGGTGAACGTCGCGTCGTTCGAGCAGATGGTGCCGCATATCAATCCGGTGGACCGGAAGGGAATGAACGCGAGCTATCCCGGCAGTGCGTCGGGGACGCAGACGGAGCGCGCGCTCGCGCTCGTCGCCGCGCAGGTGGTGCGGCCCGCCGACGTCGTCGTGGACCTGCACGGCGGCGACCTCGACGAGGACCTCACGCCGTACAGTTACTGGATTCGAAGCGGCGTCGCGCGACAGGACGCCGACTCCCGCGCGCTCGCGCTCGCCTTCGGGCTCGACCTGATCATCGTGCGTGACATTGACGTCACGAACCCGGCGAGCACACGCGGGCTTTCCGGGTACGCGATCTCACTCGGCAAGACGGCCTTCGTCGCCGAAGCCGGACGCACGGGGGTGGTCACGAAGGCCGAAACGGACGCACTCATCAACGGCTCGCTCAACGTGCTGGGCGCGCTCAAGATGCTCGTCCGGCCCACGAACCCGGCGGCGGCACGCGTCACCTGGGTCGGGAACGATCAGCGCGTGCGCGCGGACAGCGGCGCGATGTTCTACGCCGCGGTGGCGCGCCGAAGCCGGGTGGCCAAGGGCCAGAAGGTCGGATATGTCACCGACTACGTGGGCCGGTCCCTGGGCGACGTGCTCGCGCCGCAGGCGGGCGTCGTCACGTTCATTCGCGGCGTGCCGTCGCTTTCGCGCGGCGCGACGATCGTCACCGTTGCAGAGGTGTACGGGAAGACGCCTCCACCGTACAGGAAGCCGGCGCCCTGACCTACGCCGCGCCCCTCCCCCGGGGGAAGAGGTAGGTTCGGGCCGTCAGCTTGTGCTCCGCCACCGCCCGCGTGATGTCCATCGTCGTGACGATGCCCTCCAGTTCCCGCTCCTGGAGCACGAGGATGCGATGGACGTTCGCGCGGCGCATGTAGTCCGCGGCGGCCGTCACCGCCGTATCCGGGGGCAAGGCGACGACGTCGCGCGTCATCACCTCGTCCACCGTGTGCTCCTCGAGCACATCCAGCGCGCCGGACGCGCCCACCCGGAGCCGGGCCTCGGCGTCGGGGCTGGGCGCCGACCAGAGTTCGGTGAAGTACGTGGCGGCGGGCTCGTTTTCCTCCTCGAGCGACGGCAGGCCGTCCGATTCCCCCGGCGGCAGTTCGTCCCATCCTCCCGCGCGCCGGTTGGTGTCCTCGGCCTCCTCACCGCGCTCGGGCGCGGACGCGACAAACGTCAGGAGATCCGTCGTGGACACCACGCCGACAACCGTCATCCCTTTCACAACCGGCGCGCCGGTGATGTGTCGCTGCGCGAACAGCTCCAATGCGCGCCGCAGCGTCATGTCTTCCGACACGACGACGACTTCGCGCGTCATGATGTCCCGGAGCTTCAACACTGGACCCGCCCTCCCCCGGCGCCCACGGGAAGCATGCCGACGCCGTGCGTGCTCATCAGCACCGTGGTGGTTTTCGCGCTGGCGTCCGCGGTCACGGCGAACGGATTCGCCGTCATCAGGTCTCTGGCAATCATGGCGCTCCTCTTCCGGAGGCGCCTCGATGCGCAGCCTAAGGGGCGAGCGCGCGCCGTGCGTCGGGCGTGCTGATCACACCACGTCAGGCAAAGTACGACGTGACTGCGCTTGTCGTCACTCCCTCGCGCGGTACGTTTCCTCCGCTTCCCGCACGGCGCATCAGTCCCTCCCTGACTGACACGGCGCGTGCGCGGTCGCACCGTAGGAGGTGATGACGGTTCCGTTGAGCGCGAGTCACGAGCGCGACGTCGGCATCTGGATCGGCGAGGCGCAACTGAAGGGCACGTTGGCGGTGCCCGACGGCGCGCTCGCGCTCGTCGTCTTCGCGCACGGGAGCGGGTCGAGCCGTCGCAGCAGCCGGAACCGCTTCGTCGCGCAGACCCTGCACGAACGCGGCATCGGGTCGCTCCTTTTCGACCTGCTCACGCCGGCCGAAGAGGAGGTGGACGAGCGCACGGCGCGACTGCGCTTCGACATTCCGCTGCTCGCCGGCCGGCTGGTGGGCGTCACCGATTGGGTGCGTGCGCAGGTTGACACCGGCGCGCTCTCGCTCGGCTACTTCGGCGCCAGCACGGGCGCGGCCGCCGCGCTCGTCGCCGCCGGCGAGCGGCCGGGAGTGGTGAAGGCGGTGGTCTCGCGCGGGGGGCGCCCCGACCTCGCGGGCGCGGCGCTGCCGCGCGTGATTGCACCTACGCTCCTCATCGTCGGCGGCCTCGACGAGCAGGTGATCGCGCTCAACCGCCTCGCATTGCGGCGTCTCACCTGCCCCGCGCGGCTCAAGATCGTCCCGCATGCCACGCACCTCTTCCCGGAGCCGGGTGCGCTCGAGACGGCCACGCGGCTCGCGGCGGACTGGTTCGAGGCGCACCTCCCCGGCGCCGCTCGCAGCTCCTGACGTCGCGCGCAGGTTTCGCGACCCCGCCCATCCTCTCGAAGCAGTTGATGAAGGCGTGGCCGCTATGGCGTCGCGAACCAGGGCGCCTCGATCCCGAGGTGGGAATAGCGATCCACGCAGACGGTCCAGCGCCCCCGATCGCCGCGCACCAGCACCGAGTATCCCTCGGAGGCCGGCGACTCGTTCACCATCCACTGCAGCCACAGTTCGCCGTGCCGCTGCCCTCGCACGGCACCGGAGGCACGTCCGCGTGGTGGGACGGCCTTCCACTCGAGCACGGCCCGGGGAAAGAGCCGGTGCGCGCCGTCCGGACCCCAGCACGTCATCTCGGGCCTCTCCCAGATGACGAGGTCCTTGCACACGTCCACCTTGAGGCGCTCGCCGGGCCAAGACGGCCGCTGAGGTACGGCGACCTCGATGCCGATCTGGCGAGCGTCGAAGAGCTCGCCATCGGAGTGCACCACGGCAAGCAGCGGGCCGAACGCGAAGAGGCTGACCAACTCGCGCTCGCGCACGAACGGCGCATCAGCGGCCTGGAGTCGCCGTGACAGGTTCTCGAACGCGGTTCGAAGCTGATCTTGCAGTCGCACCGGGACCTCGGGTTCGGGACGACACGAGCGAGCTTGCCCCGGTGGCGCTTCAACCGGCGGGCGCGGACGCTCAGACCTCCAGCACCCCCGTGTCCACGCGGCGCATGAGCGCGCCCCAGCGCGCGTCCACATCCGCCTGGATGCGTGCGACCTGTTCTTCGCTCAAATGACGGAATCTCCCCTGGCGTCGCAAGTACGGCTCGACGGCCTCCGCGGCGTGGTTCACCGTGAGGCGCCAGCGCTCGCCGTCCTCCACCTCGAGGAGCGGAAAGATCCGGCTTTGCACGGCCATCCGCGCCAGCTCGATCGTCTCCTCGTCCGCGGACTTCCATCCGGGCGGGCACGGCGCGAGGATGTGCAGGAAGCGTGTTCCCCGCACGGCGCGCGCACGCCGCACCTTTGCAAGCAGGTCCACCGGATAGGCGACGCTGGCGGTCGCGGCATAGGGAATCCGGTGCGCAGCGAGGATCGCCAGAATGTCCTTCTTCGGACTCGCTTCCGGGTGCGGCACCGGCGTTGTGGACGTCCAGGCGCCCCACGGCGTGGCGGATGAGCGCTGGACCCCCGTGTTCATGTACGCTTCGTTGTCATAGCAGCAGTAGAGCAAGTCCTCGTTGCGTTCCGCCGCGCCCGAGAGCGCCTGCAGGCCGATGTCGAAGGTCCCGCCGTCGCCGGCCCAGACCATCACGGCGGTGTCCGTTTCCCCTCGCACGTCCAGGGCCGCGCGCACGCCCGAGGCGAGCGCGGCCCCTGTGGCGAACGCCGTGTGGTACACCGGTACCTGGAGCGACGACTGGGGCCACGGACCCGCGATGATGGACCAGCAGCTCGCCGGCATCACGACGATCGTCCTGGGTCCCATCCCCTTGAGCACCAGGCGCATCGCCAAAGGCGCCGCGCATCCCGGACAGGCGAGATGCCCCGAGGTCATCAGGTCGTCGCGCGGGACCTCGTCGCGAATCAGGAGCTGGCTCACGGATTCACCCCCACCCAGACGTCTTCACGCTCGGGCTGCGCGCACTGCCGCGTGCGGTCAATGACCTCGTCAATCACCGACGGAGTGACGTCGCGGCCACCCAACCCGAGGACATAGCCGTAGACCTCGGGCCGGTCTCCCGATGGGAGATCGTACAGGGCGGAGCGCGTCTCCTCGGCAAAGATCCCGCCGTGCCCCGGCGATACGTTCCGGTCGAGCACGGCCACCCGCGCCACGCCCGCGAGGAGCCGCCGGAGGCCGGCGGTCGGGAATGGACGGAACATCTTCACCTTGACGAGCCCAATCGCCTCGCCCTCGTCCCGCCGGCGGTCCACGACGAAGCGTGCCGTCGAGGTCACCGTCCCCGACGTGACGAGCAGCAGCTCCGCGTCTTCCGTGCGGTAACCTTCGATGGCGCCGTAGCGCCGACCGAACATCCGCAGCCAGTCCGCCTCGATGCGTTCAAGGACGTGCGGCACTTCCCGCATCGCCTCCTGTTGCAGCCACCGCATCTCCATGTAGCTGTCCGGCCGCACGAGTGCCCCGAAGGCCCGGGGCTCGTTCACGTCGAGCTTGAGCCGCGCCGTTCGCGGCGGAAGGAACCGATCCACCATCTCCTGATCCGGAATGTCCACGGGCTCGGCGGTGTGCGACAGATAGAACGCGTCGAGCACCAGCATCACGGGGAGATCCACCGCCTCCGCGAGCTTGAACGCCTGGATCGCCGTGTCGAGCACCTCCTGGTTGGTCTCGCAGTAGAGCTGGACCCATCCAGTATCGCGTTGCGACAGGCTGTCGTTCTGATCGGTCCAGATGTTCCACCCGGGCCCCAGCGCACGGTTCACGTTCGCCATCACGATGGGATGCCGGCCGCCGGCCGCCCAGTGCAGCATTTCGTGCATGAAGACGAGCCCGTGCGAGGAGGTCGCCGTGAACGCGCGGGCGCCCGCAGCCGAGGCGCCGACGCAGGCGGCCATTGCCGAGTGCTCCGACTCCACCTTGATGAAGCGGGCGGCCAGTGTGCCGTTGGCGCACATCTCCGACAGCTTCTCGACGACCTGAGTCTGCGGCGTGATGGGGTACGCGGAGATCACCTCGACGCGGGCAAGTCGTGCGCCCCACGAGACCGCGTGATTGCCCACGATGACCTGTCTCACGGCCCTTCCCGCGTCATCACGATCGCGCCGCGTGGACATTCCGCCACGCACACGCCGCAGCCCTTGCAATAGTCGAGCGCGATCCGGTACGCCCCGTCGCCGTTGCGCGAGATCGCGAGGTCGGGGCAGAAGATCAGGCAGACATCACAGTGCGTGCAGACACCGCAGTTGAGGCATCGGCGCGCCTCCTCTTCCGCCTCCTCGCGCGTCAGCCCGCGGTTCACTTCGTCGAACGTGGCGCGTGCGCGCTCGGGCCGTGCGTGCGTGTCGCGCCTTCGCGCCACCTTCACGAAGTGGTTGAGGTTCAGCTCCTCGAACGTGACCACCTCGTTCACCGGTGCGACGCGCGCGACGGGGTCGCGCCCGAGCCAGCGCAGCGCGCTGATGTTCCCGCCGCCGAAGCGCAGTGCCTCGAGATCGTCCGCGTCGCGCGGCTCTCGAGGGCGCGCGCGGAGCTGCCGGTCAATGCCGACCGCGGCTCGCTTGCCGGCGCCGAGCGCGTCGGCGACCGTGCGCGGCGCCTCCGTGACGTCACCGCCCGCGAACACGGCGGCCCTGCTCGTCCGTCCGAGCGGGTCCACCCGCACGCCGCTGTCACGCCGCGCGAGATCCGGAGGAAGTGCGTCGAGGTCCGGCGACTCACCGATCGCCGTGAGCACCGTGTCCGCGAGGAGCGTAAACCGCTCGCCGGTGGACTCCGGGCGCCGCCGCCCGCTCGCGTCCGGCTCGCCCAGCGCCATCCGCTCGCACTCGACCGCACGCAGCGTGCCGTGCACGACGTGGAACCCCACCGGAGCCGCCAGGAAGGCGAACGCCACGCCTTCGCGGTCGGCCTCCTCCACTTCATCCGCGATCGCGGGCATCTCCGCGCGCGTGCGCCGGTAGAGCACCGTGACCGAGGCGCCCAGGCGCAGCGCCGAGCGCGCACAGTCCATCGCGGTGTTGCCGCCTCCCACCACGACCACTCTCCGGCCCACGCTCGGCCGCGCGCCCGCGTTGACCTCCCTGAGGAAGGCGAGGCCCGGTCTGACGCCCGTCCCGTCTTCGCCCTCCACGCCGAGCGCGCGGCTCGCGTGCGCTCCGCTCGCGACGAACAACGCGTCGAAGTCGGCGAGCACGCGCTCCCAGGGCAGGTCGGCCCCGACGCGCACGCCGCAGCGCATCTCGACGCCGAGCGCGCGGATCCGTTCGATCTCGCCATCGAGAATCGCGCGCGGCAGGCGGTACTCGGGAATCCCCTGGCGCAGCATGCCGCCCGGTGCCGACGCCGCCTCGAACACCGTGACGTGATATCCGAACCGCGAGAGGTGATACGCGCAGGAGAGCCCCGCGGGCCCGGAGCCGACCACCGCGACGCGTTCGTCGCGCCTCGGCGCGACCGAGTCGGAGAGTGGCTCCTGCAGCGCGAGGTCGCCGAGCATCCGTTCGACGGCGTGGATCGACACGGCCGCGTCGAACATCCCGCGATTGCACGCACTCTCGCACGGATGATGGCAGACGCGGCCCGTGACCGCCGGCATCGGGTTCTCCGCGAGGAGCAGCCGCCGGGCGTCGGCAACGCGATCCTCGCGCATCAGGTTCAGGTACCCCTCGATGTCGATCCCGACCGGACACCCGCGGTTGCACGGCGCCACGCGGTCGTGGTACACGGGCCAGATGTACTTCCACGAACCGGTGTGCGTGACCAGCGTGGAGGTGCCGCTCACCGAAACGGGCGGGATCCCGCGCCTCGTGGCCCGCCCCGCTGAGCGGCTAGACACGGGCCGCCCCCGACTCGACCGCGCGCCGCACGGCATGAGCGGCCGCCACCGCGGCGGCGACGTTCTCCTCGGTCTGCGTCGGCACCTCCGAGCGAATCGCTTCACACACGGAGTCCAGCCGCACCAGTCCCGAGTCCGCGGCGAACGCGCCCAGAATGGAGGTGTTCACGATGGGTTGCGTATGCGAGCCGAGCCCGTGGCGACTCGCGATGGCGCTCGCATCCACCGTGGCGACGCAAAAGCGCTCGAGCAGCCGCGGATATGCCTCAGGCGGTCGATCGGAGTTGATGAGGATGCTGCCACCGGGCTTGAGCCCCGCGGTGACGTCCACCACCTCGACCAACGTGGGATCCAGGACGATGAGGTCGTCGGGAGCGAGGATTTCGCAGCGGAGGAGAATCGGCGAGTCGTTCACGCGGAGGAACGCGGTGACGGGTGCGCCGCGACGCTCCACACCGAACATCGGAAACGACTGGACCTGGCGTCCCTCGAGAAAAAGCGCCACCGCCAGCAGCTTGGAGGCGACGACGGTGCCTTGGCCGCCACGGCCGTGGAAGCGGAGTTCACGCATCAGCCGCGCCCGGCCGCCCGTTCGGCGACGAATCCCGTGACGGCCGCGCTCTCTCGCAGTCGACGCAATCCACGCCGAGCTCCGGACACGGAACGCCGTCCGCCTGCGCCTCGAGGCACGGGACCCCGAGCCCGGGCTGTGGGAGTCGCAACTCGAAGCTCGTAGGCGGCAGTCGAAGGCGGTCCAACATCCCCTCCCGAGACGAGACCGCGACGCGGAACGCGCTCGCGGGGACGCTATAGGATGGGGACCTGCACCGTTCTGGAGAATCGGAAAAACCCCACGGACCGGTTACGCATCGGCCGCTCGCGGCGCGTACCGCGCGGCGCGTCTCGTACGGCGCCTGCCGCGCGGCGTACCGCGGTTACGACACGGGTATCCGTTTCTCCGGATCCACGAACGGGAGCGGGACGACCGTCGCGGTGCGCGGGCCCCACTCGCTTTCCACGTCAACGGCTGCGCCCGTGACGGCAAGCCGGGTCGGGAGCCAGCAGTAGCCGATGTTCTTCCTGAGCCTTGGCGAGTAGATCGCCGAGGTGACCTTCCCGACGCGTGTGCCGGCCGCGTAGGCCGGCCACTTGGTGAAGTTGAGCGCCGGGAATGGATCGCCGCTCAGCTCCACGCCGGCGATGCGCCGTTCGACCCCCCGATCGCCAATCCGCCGGAGCGCCTCCATCGCCACGCATTCACCGGCCATCCCGAAGTCCACGAGTCGCTCGAGTCCCATCTCGAAGGGGTTGTTCTCGTAGGTCATGTCGGCGCCCCAATTGAAGATCCCACCCTCGATTCGTCGAATGTCACTGGGGCCGGTCGGCCGGATATCGTACGGAGCGCCGGCCTTCATGATCCGCTCCCACAACTCGGTCCCGCGCGTCGGGTCGAGCAGGTAGACCTCATAGCCGACCTCGGAGGTCCAGCCGGTGCGGGTCACGATCACCGGGATGCCGTCCACCGTCGCTTCGCGGAAGAAGTAGTACTTGAGATCGAGGATCCCGTCGCCGAAGAGGGAGCGCACCACGTCACGGGATTTCGGGCCCTGAATCTGCAACGGGTGGGCCTCGGCCTCGCGAACATGCGCGTCGAGCCCTGCCCTCGCCGCGAGTCCCCGGGCGAAGAAGAGCGCGTCGCTCGACGCGAGTGCGAACCAGAACCGGTGCTCGCCCATCCGGGTCATCACCGGATCGTTCAGGATGCCGCCGTCGGTCGCGCAGAGAAGGACGTACTTCGCCTGCCCGACGGCGCACGTCGAGAGGTCGCGGGGGGTCATGAGCTGAGCCAGCCGTTGTGCGTCCTTGCCGGAGACTTCCAGGCATCGCTCAACGGCCACGTCCCAGAGTGTCACGTGGTTCAGGAGGTGCCAGTACTCCGCCTCGAAGTCGTCGTAGTTGGTAGGGAACAGCATGTGGTTGTACACCGTGTATCCACGCGGCCCGTGGCGCTGCTCGGCCTCGTAGAACGGTGAGCGGCGCAGACGCGCGCCGCGCTGCACCAAACGCATGTCAAACGGCGACATCGAGCATCTCCTCTGGCGTGTCACGTGGTTCTGTCGCCCGGCTGAGCTGGAACGCGACGGAAGACGGGAACGACAAACGCGGATCGTCTAGCCGGGGTCTCCCTTCACGACGATGGCCGGAGATGGACCCGGCGACCGACGGCGCTCCTGTCCGTCAACGGGAGCCGTCCTCAGCCTTCGCTTGAGCAACTGCCCGGCGGCGGCCTCCAGCGCGGAACGATTGAGGATCTTGATTCCGTTCTGGGACGTCTCGATGAGATTCCGGGAAGCGAGCGAACTGATCGTGCGAGAGACCGTCTCCCGGCTGGAGCCGACCATCTGCGCGATGACCTGATGCGTCGGCGGGTCGGGGATGTGCTGGCCGTCGCGGCGCGCCGCGAGTTCCAGGAACAGGTGTGACACCCGTCCGGCGACGTCGAGCAGCATCAACTCACCGATCTTGTGGTCCGCCTCGCGCAGGCGGCTACAGAGCGCCCGCAGCAGTCCGAACGCCACGCCCGGCATGTCCGCGATGCAGCGCCGCAGATCGTCCCGTTGCAGCACCAGGAGACTCGAATCCTCCATCGCGATCACGGTCGCCGCATAGGGTTCGTCGTCCATCAGCGCCATCTCGCCGAAGAAGTCGCCGTGCCGCATCAGCGCGAGAACGACTTCCCTCCCATCCTCGGCGATAAGCATCACCTTGACCTGTCCGGCGATGACCACATAGAACGCATCGCAGGGGTCGTGGGCGAAGAGGATGACCCGGTTCTTCGTGTAGTCCCGCTGCTTCAGGAGGCGGGCGAGCAGTTCAAGATCGCTCTCCCGGAGCTGTGCGAAGAGCGGCACGGCTCGAAGTGCGCTGGCGGCCGTCATGTCAGTGTTCGGTCATCCGATGAGTGGATGCGCGGCACGGAAGCACCATCCCGCCTCCGGCCGGCAAGCGCTGGTCTCCAAGTGGGAAGCTAGCATGGGTGACAGCGACCCGCCGCGCAAGCGAGCGCCGCAGCGCCGCGCCTCCGCGGGGCGCGGCACGAGCATGTGCACGTCCCGGCGGCCGCCTTCAGTCAACGACCACCGCATACTCCGCCCCTTCGTCTATCTGAAGGCGTCGAATGTCCTGCGCGAGGCGCCAGCGAACGCGCCAGAGCTGAAGCCCCGCCACCACCAGCAGGCTGCCCACGTAGCCCCACCAGATCCCCCGCGGGCCCAGCCCCAGCGCGAATCCGAGCAGCAGACTCAGGGGCACACCGATCCCCCAGAAGCCGGCGAGGTGGAGGAGCATCGGCACGCGCGTGTCGCCCGTGCCGCGCAGGACACCCGCCGCCACGCCCTGGACGCCGTCGAAGATCTGGAAGATGCCGGCGATCAGGATCAACGACGCGGCCATCGCGACGGTCTCCGGGTCGGACACGAAAAGCGAGGCGAGCGGGCGAGGGAGCACCAGGAACGCGGCCGCCGCCACCGTCATGAAGCCGACGCCCACCGCGATGGCCGCCACTGCGTCGCGGCGCGCAGCCGCCAGATCGCGCCGGCCGATCGCCCGCCCCACCATGGCCGCGGCCGCGGCCGAAAGGCCGAGCGGCACCATGAACGTGAGCGCCGCGAGATTGAGTGCGATCTCGTGACCCGCGAGCGGTACGGTGCCGAACCAGCCGATGAACACCGCGCCCGCGGCGAAGACCGCGACCTCGAGCCACTGCTGGAATCCGATCGGCAGGCCGATCCGGACCATCCTGAGGAGGGGGCCTGAGCGCGTCGCCCCGGTGCGCCATCGTGCCAGCGCCGGGCGCAGCTCGCGCCAGCCCAGCGCGAGCACCATCGCGAGCATCGCCCAGCGGCTCAGCACCGTCGAGATCGCCGAGCCGACCGCCCCCAGGGCGGGAAGGCCGAAGTGGCCGTAGATGAGCACCCAGTTGAGACCGGCGTTCACGACGTTGGCGGCGATGATCGAGATGACCACCGCGCGGACACGCGCCATCGCCTGGAGTGTCTGGCGGAGCACGACGAAGAGATAGAACGGCACGACGCCCAGGATGGACCAGCGCGAGAAGGTCGCGGCGATGGGCGTGACTTCGGGAGGCTGCCGGAGCACCCCGAACACGAGCTCGCCGGGAATCAGGAAGAGCGCCGTCGGGATGCTGAGGCCGAGGGCCAGCAAGACGCCGCGCTGCACGCCTCGCGCCACGCCCTCGTGGTCGCGCGCGCCCACCGCCTGCGACACCACCGGGTCGAGCACCAGCAGCACGCCGATCCCGGGAATCGTCAGGTTTACCCAGTAGATGTGGCCGAGCGCGACCGCCGCGATCGTCGCAGGCGAGACGCGGCCCACCATCGCGGTGTCCACCACGCCCATCAGCATCAGCCCGACCTGAGCGAGCACAACGGGCGAGGCGAGCCGCAGCATCTCGCGCAGCTCGCCTCGCGTTGGGCGGAGTTCCGAGAGGGCCAGCACCTACATCGTCGTGAGCGCGCAGGCCCGAATCGTCAGGCCGGCCGGAATGAGGCACGCCATCCGGGACACCACACGGCCGGCGGCCACGGGCGGGTCGCTCATTCCCACTCGATCGTCGAGGGGGGCTTGCTGCTCACGTCGTACACCACGCGATTCACGCCTTTCACCTCGTTGATGACTCGGCTCGAGATGCGCGCCAGCACCTCGTGCGGGAAGGGGAACCAGTCCGCCGTCATCCCGTCCGTGCTCGTCACGGCCCGGAGCGCGATCACGTTCTCGTAGGTGCGGAAGTCGCCCATGACGCCCACGGAGCGCACCGGAAGGAACACCGCGAACGCCTGCCAGATTTCGGCGTACAGACCGGCCGCGCGTATCTCCTCGAGGTAGATCGCGTCCGCGCGGCGCAGCGTGTCGAGCTTCCCGGTGTCCACCGCGCCGATCACCCGGATCGCGAGTCCCGGACCCGGAAACGGGTGCCGCCCCACCACCTCCTCCGGCAGCCCCAGTTCGCGCCCGACATTGCGCACTTCGTCCTTGAACAGCTCGCGCAGCGGCTCGATGAGCTTGAACGCCATCCCCGGCTTGAGCCCGCCGACGTTGTGGTGCGTCTTGATCGTGGCGCTCGGCCCACCCTTCGGACTCGTACTCTCGATCACGTCGGGATAGAGCGTGCCTTGCACGAGGTACTCGGCGTCCTTCCCGGCGTGGTCCGCGGCGTCCTCGAACACGTCAATGAACGTGTGGCCGATGAGGGTGCGCTTCCGCTCCGGCTCCTCCACCCCGGCGAGCGCCTTCAGAAAGCGCTCCTCGGCGCGGACCGTCACCAGCTCGATGCCGAGATGCGCCTTGAACGTGCGCTCGACCTGCTCGCGCTCGTGCAGCCGGAGGAGGCCGGTGTCCACGAGAATGCACGTGAGCCGGTCGCCGATCGCGCGGTGCACGAGCGCCGCCGCGACCGACGAGTCCACGCCGCCCGAGAGCCCGCAGATCACGTGCGACGCGCCGACGGTCTCACGGATCATCGCGACCTCGTGCTCGACGAACGAGCCGGGCGTCCAGTCGGGCTGTGCGTGGCAGACCCCAAAGAGGAAGTTCGCGATGATGTCGGCGCCGCGCACCGTGTGCGCGACCTCCGAGTGGAACTGGATCGCGTGCACGGGCTTGGTCGCGTGCCGGAACGCCGCGACCAGCGTGCCGCTCGACGCCGTCCTCACGTAGCCGGGTGGCGGCGCCTCGACGTGATCGCCGTGGCTCATCCACACCTGGGTTTCTTCGCCCACGTCGAATCCGGCGAAGAGCCCGGCGCCCTCCTCGATACGGACCATCGCGCGACCGTACTCGCGGCCGCCGCCGGCCGTCACGACGCCCCCTTCCGCGTGCGCGATCCACTGCAGCCCATAGCACACACCGAGCAGCGGGGCGACGTCGAGGAGCGCCCGGTCGAAGCGGGGAGCCCCCTCGTCGGTCACCGAGGCCGGGCCACCGCTCAGGATGATGCCGGTAGGGTTCCACGCACGGACCCACTCCAGCGAGCGGCCGGCCGGATGGATTTCGGAGTACACCCTGGCTTCGCGCACGCGTCGCGCGATCAGCTGGGTGAACTGGGAGCCGCAGTCGAGAATGAGAATGCGCGAGGGCAGCTCAGAACCTCCAGTGGGGCTCGGAAAGCTTGATGAACTCCACGTGCCGCGAGTCCAGATCCAGCACCGCCGCGGTGGGCGACCCGTTGATCCACCCGCACGCCTCGCCCGGATTGATGATCAGCGTGTCGCCACGGGTCTTCATGCTCTGCTGGTGCTCGAGGCCGTGCACGACCACGTGGTGCGCCTTGATGGAGCGCGCCGTCACGTCGCCGATATCGTGCACGAGGAGGACCTTGTGCTCGCCGATGGTCAGCGAGTGCGGCGATTCGAACAGCTCGTGCCCCATCCCCTGCGCGGCGAAGGCCTTGAGTCCTTCCGGATCGCCGTCGTTGTGGCCGAACACGCCGGCGAGCGCGACGTTCGCTTCCTGATACGGCTTCAGCGCGAACGGCGAGCAGAAGTCGCCGGCGTGCAGCAGCATCCCGACGCCCCGATCGGTCATCCGTTTGACCAGTTCCGCAATCGCCGGCACCCGGTCGTGCGTGTCGGAGATCAGTCCCACGAGCATCAGGCATCCCTCCAGTCGGGGTCGGCCTGCTCGATCCGAACCAGATCTTCGTACGATTCCCGCGCGGTCACCAGTGCGAAACGGTGGCCGTCCACGAAGACCTCCGCCGCGCGGGGGCGGGAGTTGTAGTTCGAGGACATCGCGTATCCGTATGCACCCGCGCCGTGGACGACGACAAGGTCCCCCGGCGACACGTCGTCCGTTTCCCGCTCGAGGGCGAGGAAGTCGCCGCTTTCACACACCGGCCCTACGACATCCACCACCGCGCGCTCCCCCGAGGGTTGCACGGCCTCCACCAGATGAAACGCATCGTAGTGCGACGGGCGGAGCAGCTCCGACATCCCCGCGTCCACGATCACGAGCTCCTTGCCGCCGCTCCGCTTGCGATAGAGCACACGGGTCAGGAGGACGCCGCTCTCGGCCGCGAAGAAACGGCCCGGCTCCACCAGCAGCTCCACGCCGAGCGCGCGCGCCACCGGCGTGACGATCCGCGCGAAGGCGTCCAGGTCGGGCTCCTCGTCGCCCTCGCCGTACCGAACGGGGAGGCCGCCGCCGGCGTCAAGGTACCTGAGGACCGCGCCCAGGTCGCGCAGGCGGCGGCCCAGCTCGCCGAGACGGGCGAGACCGTCGCGATAGGGCTCGAGCGTCATCAATTGGGAGCCCACGTGCATGTCGAGCGCGAGCAGCCGGATGTGCCGGAGCCGGAGCGCCAGGCGCGCCACCTCGAACGCCTCGTCGTACGGGATCCCAAACTTGTGCCCTCGCTCCCCCGTCGCAGTGTACGGATGGGCGCTCTCGACGGTGACCTCGGGATTCACGCGCAGCCCCACCGGCGCACTCGTGTCCAGCTCGCCGGCGATCGCGTCGAGGAGCACAAGCTCCGCCTCCGACTCCACGTTGATCAGCTTCACGCCGGCCTGTAGCCCCTCACGCAGCTCCCCGGCCGTCTTGCCGACGCCCCCGAAGATGATGTCGTGCCCGAGGAATCCCGCGCGGCGGGCACGAAACAGCTCGCCCCCCGAGACCACATCGGCGCCGGCACCCAGCTCGCGCAGGAGCACCAGGAGTGCGCGATTCGCGTTCGCCTTGAGGCTGTAGTGCACGCGGTGAGGCACGGCGTGCAGCGCCGAGGCGAGGCGCCGGTAGCGCTCGCGGAGCGCCGCGGCGCTGTACACGAACGTCGGCGTGCCCACCGCGATCGCGATACGCTCGGCGGGGACGTCCTCGCAGTGGAGCACGCCGTCCCTGCGCGCGAAGACGGAGGTCAATAGGCCTTGGCCCACACGACCTCGTGCTTTGCCGGCTGGCCGGTCGCGAGGCAGGTCTTCGGCGCCTCGGGCGACCGGAACTCCGGATCGGGAATCAGGCGGATCGTGGCCCTGGTCTCTTCCTTGACCCTGGCTTCGCTCGCGGGATCGCCATTCCACCCGGCATACACGAACGCGCCGTCGCCGTCCATGATCTCACGGAAGCGCTCGTACGTGATGGGGCCGCGGACGCTGGCGGCGTCCCGCCGCGCCGTCGCCGCGGCGAGCATGTCCCCCTGGATCGTCCCCAGGAGCCTGGCGACCGCTTCGGCGACGCCGGTCATCGGAATCGCCGCCTTCGCGCGGGTGTCGCGGCGCGCGGAGAAGACGGACTGCTTCTCGAGGTCCTTCGGTCCGAGTTCGAGCCGGAGTGGGACGCCCTTGAGTTCCCACTCGTAGTACTTCGCGCCGGGCTTGAGGCCGTCGCGCGCGTCCACGTGCACGCGCAGGCGGTCGGACGCGCCGCGCCCCGTCCACGCGGCCAGCTCGTCCCGGAGCGCGTGCGCCGCCGGCACGACTCGCCCCCGCTCGTCGTCGTTCTTCCAGATGGGAACGATCACGACCTCGATCGGCGCGAGGCGCGGCGGGAGGCGCAGGCCGTTGTCGTCGCCGTGGGTCATCACGAGCCCGCCGACCAGGCGCGTCGAAACGCCCCAGCTGGTATTCCAGGCGTACTCGATGCTCCCTGACTCACTCTGGAACTTCACGTCGAACGCCTTGGCGAAGTTCTGGCCGAGGTTGTGCGACGTGCCTGCCTGGAGCGCCTTGTTGTCCTGCATCACCGCTTCGAGCGCGTAGGTGCGCAACGCGCCGGCGAACTTCTCGCTCTCCGTCTTGAGGCCGGTGATCACCGGCATCGCCATCCACTCTTCCGCGAACGTGCGGTAGATGCCCAGGATCGTGCGCGCCTCCCGTTCGGCTTCGTCGTGCGTCGCGTGCGCCGTGTGCCCCTCCTGCCAGAGGAACTCGAGCGTCCGCAGGAAGAGCCGGGTCCTCAGCTCCCACCGCACGACGTTCGCCCACTGATTGATCAGGATCGGCAGGTCGCGGTACGACTGCACCCACTTCGCGTACGAGTGATAGATGATCGTCTCGCTCGTGGGACGCACGATCAGCGGCTCCTCGAGCTTCTTCCCGCCGCCGTGTGTGACCACCGCGGTCTCCGGCGCGAACCCCTGGACGTGCTGCGCCTCCTTGTGCAGGAAGCTCTCGGGAATGAGGAGCGGGAAATACGCGTTCACGTGGCCGGTCGCCTTGAACATGTCGTCCAGGGCGCGCTGCATCCGCTCCCAGATCCCGTAGCCGTGCGGACGAATGACCATGCACCCCTTGACGGGCGCATAGTCCGCCAGCTCGGCGCGCAGCACGACCTCGTTGTACCAGGCGCTGAAGTCCTCGGCGCGAGGTGTCAGCTTCTTGTCGTCGGACATCAGTCGGGATGGCGTGGAGGAACGGCTTCGATGGCGAACGGCTGCTCCCGTCCGCTCGCGAGATCCTTCAGGACGGCGTGCCCTTCCGGCAGAAGGAGCACGGCGCGTGCGGCTCCGGCGCTGCTCGCGGCCTTGAGCTGCTTCGCCACGGGTTGTTCCCGCAGTGCGCATTCGACGCTGTACCCGAGCCGCCGGAGCCTGGCCGACACCATGCGGGCGCGGGGCATCGGCTCGGCGCCGCTCTCAACCACGTAGAAGTCGAGCCGGTTCGCGACGGTCGGGAACTTGCCGCGCGCCTCCACGAGCTTGCCCAGCACCACGTCGCCCATGCCGAAGCCGCAGGCGGGAAGGTCCACGCCGCCCAGTTCTTTCAGCAGGTTGTCGTAGCGTCCGCCGCCGCAGATCGCGCGCAACTCGCCTTGCGCATCGAACAACTCGAAGACGATGCCCGTGTAGTACGCGAGGCCGCGCACCACCGCCAGATCGAGGTCCACCCAGCCCCGGACGTCGAGTGACTCGAGGTGCCCCAGATAGCGGTCGAGGTGGTCCAGGTGCGGCGCGACCGTCTTTGCCTTGCCGAACTCCCGCCGGAGCTCCCCGGCGTCGCGCACGTCGGGGAGGGCCATCACCCGCGTGATGCTGGCCGGGGTGAGTCCCGCCTCGGCGAGCTTGTCCCGGGACGCCGAGAGCGGCTGCCGTGCGGACTTGTCGAGCACGGCGTAGACGGCCTCCCGTTGCGTGTCACGCACCCCCACCGCGTCGAGCAGCGCGTTCAGCAAACGGCGGTCGGAGACTCGCGCGCGCACATCGGCCGGCGTGAGCCCGAGTTCCCGCATGATGTCCAGGGCCACCGCGAGCACCTCGGCATCCGCCGTCTCGCTCGATTCGCCGACGATGTCCACGTTGAGCTGGAAGTGCTCGCGAAGGCGCCCCTTTTGCTGCCGTTCGTAGCGGAACAGCTGGGGGATGGAGAACCAACGGATCGGCTTGCGGAGCGCCTGCGCCTTCGCCGCCACCATCCGCGCGAAGGTGGGGGTCATTTCGGGCCGGAGCGCGACTTCGCGCCCGCCCTTGTCGGTGAAGGCGTAAAGCTGCCTGACGATCTCGTCGCCGCTCTTCTTCGTGTACAGTTCGAGCGGTTCGAGCGGTGGGCCGTCGTACTCCACGAACGCGTAGCGCCGGCAGACCTCGCGCCACGCCCGGAAGAGGTGGACGCGCCGCGCGAACTCGTCTGGATAGAAGTCTCGAAACCCGGGAAGCGCTCCGCCAGCCATTCAGTAAAGCTACGCGGGGGTCGGAGAGACCTCCAGCCGAGCCATCGCGTCGCCCACGGTGTGGAAGGAGCCGGTGACGAGCACCGAGGCCCCTTGCTCCGCCGCGCGCGCGAGCGCGCGGTCGAAGTCCCGCACGACCTCCGCGTTCCACCCCTTCGCTCGGGCGTGCGCGAGCGCCACCGGCAGGCTCCACGTGCGGCTCGCCGGCGCGGTGGGCGCGATGGTCAGGACGTACTCATCCACGACGGGACCGAGCACGTCCATGATGGCGCGCCAGTCCTTGTCCCCGAGCACGCTCAGCACCGCGACCAGCGGCCGCGGGGGCCGGATCGAGGCAAGTGTCGTCGCCACCACCGCCGCGCCATCGGGATTATGCGCCACGTCGAACAGGTACTTGCCCCAGCGCTGAAAGCGGCCGGGCAGGCGCACGTGCGCGAGTCCGCGCCGGAGCTCGTCCCCCGTCGGCGCGAAGGACGGCGGGAGCGCATCGAGCGCCGCCGCGGCGACCGCGGCGTTCGCCGCCTGGTGAGCGCCGAGGAGCGGCGTGGCAAGCGCCGCCGCCACGCCGAGGCCGGGGAGCGCGAACGAAGTCCCATCGGCCCCGATCTTCACATCCCGCGGGCCATCCTCGTCGTAGACGACGCGGACCGGCGCCGCGCCGTGCTCCCGCGCGTGCCGCGCGAGGAGCGCGCGGATGGCGGGGTCCGGATCACCAATGATCGCCGGCACGCCGTACTTGAAGATCCCGGCCTTCTCGTACGCGATCTCCTCGCGCGTCGCCCCGAGATACTCGACGTGGTCAATGCCGATGTTGGTCACCGCCGCGACGAGCGGCGTCAGCACGTTGGTCGCGTCGAGCCGCCCGCCGAGCCCCGTCTCGATTATCGCGACGTCCACCGCCGCCTCCGCGAAGAACTGGAAGGCCATCGCCGTCGTCGCCTCGAAGAAGGTCGCGTGGAGCCGCTCCACTTCCGGCGTCCACCGCTCGACGAACGCCACGATCCGCTCCGGATCGACCGGCTCGCCGTCAATGAGGAACCGTTCCCGGAAGTCCACCAGGTGAGGCGACGTGTATTTCGCGACGCGAAGCCCCTTGGCGCGCAGCACCGCCTCGAGCATCGCGCAGACGCTCCCCTTCCCGTTCGTGCCGGCCACGTGGAGCACGTGCAATGCGCGGTGTGGATCGCCCAGCGAATGGAGAAACGCCTCCACCCGCTCGAGCCCCAACTTCCAGATGCCGGTGGTGCGCGCGAAAAGGAAGTCGAGCGCGTCGTGGTATGTCTTCAGGCCGATGCCCACCCGGTGGCCGCCGGCTTGCCGCTCATGTGCCGCAGGAGCTGCCCCACGGTGGACTTGAGCTGGTGTCGGTGCACCACGCTGTCCACCATGCCGTGGTCGAGAAGGAACTCGGCGGTCTGAAACCCCTCGGGAAGGTCCTGTCCGAGTGTTTGCTTGATCACACGCGGTCCGGCGAACCCGATGACCGCGCCCGGCTCGGCCAGAATGGCGTCGCCGAGCATGGCGTAGCTCGCGCTCACGCCGCCGGTGGTGGGATTCGTGAGGATGGAGACGTAGGGAATGCGCCGCTCCGCGAGCTGCGACAGCACGGCCGACGTCTTCGCCATCTGCATCAACGAGAGCACGCCCTCCTGCATCCGCGCCCCCCCGGACGCGGAGACCAGGATGAGCGCGAACTTCTTCTCGAGCGAGCGCTGCCCGAGGCGTGCAATCTTCTCGCCCACGACCGAGCCCATCGAGCCGCCCATGAACGCGAAGTCCATCACGCCGAGATTGACCGGCATCTTCTCCATCGTGCCGGCGGCGGTGACGATCGCGTCGCTGTCGCCCGCGTTCGTCAGGGCCCGCTTGAGTCGCTCGCGATAGTCGGGGAAGCCGAGCGGGTCGGTGGAGCGGAGGTCCGGCTCGGTCTCCTCGACGGAGCCTTCGTCCAGCAGGAGATTCACGTAGTCCACCGCCCGCAGCCGTCGGTGATAATCGCAACTCGGGCAGACGTTGTGGTTCCGGCTGAATTTCTCGCGGATGTCGGTGTGGCCGCAGGCCTCGCACTTTTCCCAGACGTCGGCAGGGATTTCGAGGCGCTCGCCACGGGGCTGGCGGGGTTTCTTTTCTTTGCGGAACCAGGCCATGGGGTCAATCTCGCGCGTGGATCGGGCCGCGGCAACCGGAGGAGAGGCGAGATGGGAGGGAGCAGCGAGCGGTGAGATCGAGCGGGGAGCGGCGAGAGAAAGCGGGGAGCGGTGAGAGAAAGCGGGGAGCGGCGAGGGCTCTCAACGTCTCAGACGAGATGGGACTTTGCCGGGCGCCTGGCGAGCCACTTCTGCGCGCCGATCAGTATGCGCCTCAGCTCGCACAGTTGCTCGAAGCGCAGCTCGGCGACGCCCGCCGGAAGATCATCGCGCACCGCGCGATACCAGCTGAAACTCTCCCGGAGTGAACCCAGCGCGATCCCGAAGAACCGCGAACGATCAATGGGGCGCGAGCGTCCGAATCCCTCGGCGACGTTTGCGCTGATCGAACTGACGGCCCTGAGGAGTTGATCTGCGCACTCGATGGAGATGCGACGGCCTCGAAGGTTGCGGGCGTCACGCGCCGCCAGATCGAGGACGTACAGCGCCACGCGATAACCGTGGAACCGCCAGATGGGATCGTCGCGGATGCTTGCCGGTGCGCACGCCTCCCACCCGAGGAAGGCTTCGTCATGAATGATGGGCATGGCCCCAAGGTGGGCACGGGGCCTGGCAGAACCATCACCCATTCCGTGCCGTCCGGACCATTCGATCGCGCCATTACTCCCCACGACGCGTCCGCCCCGCTCGCTCTCGCCGCTCCCCGCTCGCTCTCGCCGCTCGCCACTCGATCTCGCCTCTCGCCACTCCGCCGCGTCAAATCGCCAGCATATCCGCCTTCCCCCTCCCCTCCACCGACAACCTCCCCTCTATCCCGACGGCAATCCAGCACGCCAGCATGAACGACCCTCCGTACGAGAAGAAGGGCAACGGAATCCCGGCAATCGGCATCAGATTCATCGTCATGCCGACGTTCACCAGCACGTGAACGAACCAGATCGAGACCAGACCGAACGCGACCAGGCTCGCGAAGGGATGCGTCGCGCGCGCGGCGACGCGCACCGACCGCAGAAAGAGCACCAGAAAGAGCGCCAGCGCGATCGTCACGCCGAGAAAGCCGAGCTCTTCCCCGACGACCGGGAAGATGAAATCCGTGTGACGCTCCGGCAGAAACGCGAGCCGCTTCTGCGTGCCCTCGGTGAAGCCCTTGCCGAGCCAGCCGCCCGAGCCGATCGCAACCTGGGACTGCAGGAGCTGATAGCCCGCGCGCTGGGGATCCGCCGACGGATCGAGGAAGGCAAGAAAGCGCCGCTGCTGGAACGGGTCGAGCTTCTCCCACGCGACGGGCGCCACGACCCCCATCACCACGTTCATCACGACGATGAACACGCCCTCGGCGACGTAGGGCTTGTACCAGAGCACCAGCGCGAAGAAGAGCAGGAACCACGCTCCCCACAGTTGCGGCGTGCCGAACGCGAGCACGAGGCTCAGGGCGGGGCTCGCCACGAGCACCAGGAGTTGCCACGAGGCGCCGCTCCAGAAGAGCATCGCGAAGAAGATGCCGATGAACACGAGCCCGGTCCCGAGATCGGGCTGTGCCATGATGAAGAGCCACGGGACGCCCACGACGAGCGCCGGCTGCCAGAGGTCCAGCAACGACTTCGGCGCCTCCTTCCGTGCGGCGAACACCTTGGCGAGCATCAGCACGACCGCGATCTTTGCCAGCTCTGCCGGCTGGCCGAGTTTGACGCCGCCGATCGCGAGCCAGCTCCGCGTGCGCGCGGCCGGGCCGGAGCCCGTCCCGATGAAGAGGAGGAGCAGCAGGACGATGCAGGTTCCCACGAACACCGGGGTCGCCATCCAGTCGAGCAGCCGCGAGGAGGCGCGGCTCGCGAAGTACGCCGCGAGAACGCCGACGCCGAGCCAGATGAGCTGCCGCTTCCACATCCCCGCGACGATCGTGGGGACGTCGGTCTGGCCGGCCGAATAGACCATCGCGATCCCGAACGCCGAGAGCAGAAGCGCGAGGGCCACGAGCGGATAATCCGCGACGCGCGGTCGCTTCACCCGTCCCCCTCCGTGCTGAGGAGTTGCCGCGGCGCCGCTTTCAGATAATGCGCGATGATCTTCGAGGCGATCCGGGCCGCGCGCGTACCGTGGCCGCCGAACTCCAGCATCACCGCCACCACGATCTTCGGGTCGTTCGCCGGCGCGAAGCCGACGAACCAGGCGTGGTCGCGCGCGGGATCCTGCGCGTTCTGCGCGGTACCGGTCTTGCCGGCGAGCAGGAGTCCCTCGATCCGGCTCGCGGCGGCCGTCCCGCGGCTCACGACGCCGGCGAGCGCCGCGCGGAGTCCGGCGAGCTGGGCACTATCGAGCCGGAAGAGGCGTTCGCGCACAGGCGGGCCGCGCGCCACTCGCGGCCGCGCGGCCGCGCCATCCGTCGCGAGCGCGGTGTAGAAGCGCGCCATGTTCAGGACGGTCTGCGCGTTGCGCCCCTGCCCGATCGCGAGGTTCAGCGCCTCGCCGCCCTGGCTCCATCCGCGCGGGCCCGCGACGCGGTTGAAGTACGCCGTCGCGGGCACGGTCGGAAAGTCGGAGCGCATCTCGCTCGGCAGGTCAATCTCCGTACGCGCGCCGGCGCCGAGCGAGACGCCCCCCGCCACGAGGTTCGTCAGGCCGATCTTGAGTCCGAGCTGATAGAAGTACGCGTCGCACGACTGCTCGATCGCCTGCGCGAGCGTGAGCGACCCGTGGCCCTCCTTCTTGTGGCAGCGGAACCAGCGGTTCCCGTACTGATAGCCGCCCATGCACGGCACGCTCATCCGGTCGTCGAGCGTCGCGACTTTCGTCTCGAGCGCGATGACGGCGGTCGCGAGCTTCCACGTCGAGCCCGGCGGGTATTTCCCCTGCAGCGCCTTGTTGTAGAGCGGCTTGCGCGGATCCGAGTTCAGCGCGCGCCAATAGTCCACCGGAATGCTGCCGATGAACCGGTTGGGGTCGAAGCTCGGCGCACTGTGCAGCGCGAGCACCGCGCCGGAGCCGGGCTCGAGCGCGACGGCGCCTCCCACGAGCGAGTCGCCGAAGAGGCCGACGATGAACCGCTGCAGGTCGAGGTCCACGTTGGTGTGGAGTGGCGGAGCGCTCACCGGCGGCAGGTCCTGCCGCGCACCCGCCTCCCGCACCACGCGGCCACGGGAGTCCACCTCGACGAACCGCACGCCCTCGCGGCCGTGCAGCCGAGACTCGTACTCGCGCTCGACTCCGCTCTTCCCCACCTGCTGCCCGGGCTTGTATCCGGCGAACGTCCTCGAGTCGAGCTCGCTCTCGTTGATCTCGCCCGTGTATCCCGAGAGCGCGGCGACCACCGGTCCGTCGGGATAGAACCGCTTGGGCGTCGGCTGGATGATGAGCCCGGGAAACTCGACGCGGTGCTCCTCGAGCACCGAGACCACGGTGAACGGTGCGTCGTCGAAGATCACGGCCGGCCGGTTCTGATTCCGTCGGAACCTCCGCACCACGGCGTCAATCTGGTCGTCCGGCAATGCGATCGTGCCGGCCAGCCGCCGCAGCGCCTCGCGCAATGAATCCGGACCGGGTGAAAAGAGCGAGACCGTGTACCCCGGGATGTTCTCGGCGATGATCGCGCCGTGCCGGTCGTACACGATGCCGCGCGCGGCGGGAATCGGCACCTCGCGCAGCCGATTGAACTCCGAGCGCAGCACGTACCGCGCGTGCTGGAGAATCTGCGTACGGAAGAAGGAGCCGGCCAGGAAGAGAAAAGTCAGGAAGAGCAGCGCGGATGCGATCCGCGCGCGCCGCTGGACCTCGTTCGGCTGGAAGTTCATGCCCGGGCCGCCCCGAGCACGGGGCGGACCGCGAGCAGCACCACGAGCCCCACCGCCGCCGTCACCGCCGCCGCGAGCGGCGACCAGAACACCGCCTGCACGAGCAGTTCGACGCCCCGGAGCCGCTGCTCCGCGATCAGCTCGATGAGGTCGAACGCCCACTTCCCGAGGAAGACGAAGACACCGTTGAGCGCGATGTTGTCGGCGAAGAACGCGGCCTTGAGCCGGCTGGCGCTGAAGCCCACGACGGTCATCGAGAGCGCGCCGGCTCCGAAGGCCGCCGGTGTGAGTGAATCGGAGACCAGTCCGAGCGCGAAGCCGAGCAGCGCCGCGACACCGGGTCGCGCGCGCACCGCCACCAGGAGGACGGCGATCACGAGAAAATCAATCGGCGCGCGCCACGCGAGCGCGGGCCGCAGCGTGTAGTGCAGGGCCACGAGCAGCAGGAACACGGCCGCCAGCCGCGCCGCGCGCGCCGGAGTCACGGGACCTTCCGCGTGCTTTCCGGCCGGGCCGCAGCGCGCGCGAGGGAGTCCGCCGTGCGCCGACGCGAGAGCGCTGCGAGGGAGTCCGCCGCGCGCACCACGCGCCGCGTGGCCGCGTCGGTCGCGGCACCAACTTCCCAGGCGCTCTCGAGCCCCGCACGCACACGCGCGGCACCGACGATGAGCACGGATGCGACGTCCGGCAGCTTGACGACCGGACGCAAGAGGTACGTCCGGGCATAGCTCTCGCCGGTCTTCAGCTCCGACACGACGGTGCCGACCGGAATCCCCTTCGGGTAGACGCCGCCGAGCCCGGAGCTCACGACGAGCGCCCCCGGCTTGAGCGGCGCACGCAGCGGCACGCTCCGGAGTTCGAGAAGGTAGCGTTCGGCGCCCTGCCCGCCGAGGTGCGCGCCGACGATCCCGTACGCACTGCCGTCGGCGACCATCGCGCTCACCCGGAAATCGGGATGCGGCCAGAGGATCGCGAGCGAGAGCGTGGCATCCGCCTGCTCGACCATCCCTACGAGGCCCTCCGGCGCGATCACGGGCGAAAACGCCTCGACGCCTTCGCGCCGGCCCGCCGACAACGTCGCCGTGAACTCGTCGCCGAGGCCCCGGCCCTGCAGCACCTCCGCCGGGACGAATCCCCATTGCACCGCCGCGGCGAGGCCCAGGAGCCGGCGCAGCCGCTCGTTCTCCTCCTCCACGCCCGCGAGACGTTGCGAGCGCAGCGTGACGCTGTCGGCCACGCGCAGCGCCTCGTCGCGCGCGAGGAACGCCTTCCGCCCCAGCTCGGCCCGCTCCTGCAACGCCGCGAGCGGCGCGACCATCGTGCCGCGGAGCGCCGCAGCCGTCGCGTTCCGCATCGGCGCAGGCAGGATCAGGCACACGAGCGCGGCCACGCCGCACACGCCGGCGAGCACGAGATCCACTCGGGTGTCCGTTCGCGCGGCCCGCGGCACGGCTCGCTCGGGGCCCTCAGGTCGTGAGCACCGACCAGTACTTCTCCTCGTCGTCGAGGATGCGCCCGGTGCCCCGCACGACGCAGGTGAGTGGATCCTCGTCCACGTGGATCGGCAGCCCGGTCTCCTGCGTCAACAGAACGTCGAGCCCCCGAATCAGCGAGCCGCCGCCCGTCATCACGATCCCGCGATCCACGATGTCGCTCGCCAACTCGGGCGGCGTGATCTCGAGCGCGCGGCGTACCGCATCCACGATCTGCTGCACCGGCTCCTGGCACGCCTCGCGGATCTCGGCGGAGTGCACGCGCACGGTCTTCGGAATCCCCGAAACCAGATCGCGCCCCTTCACCTCCATCTCGCGCTCCTCGCCCATCGGCGCCGCCGAGCCGATCTGGATCTTGATCTGTTCCGCCGTCGGCTCCCCGATGAGCAGGTTGTAGCTCTTGCGCATGAACTGCACGATCGCCGTGTCGAGCTCGTCGCCGCCCACCCGGATGGAGGTGTCGCTCACGATGCCCGAGAGCGCGATGACCGCGATCTCGGTCGTTCCACCACCAATGTCAATCACCATGTTCCCGGTCGGCGTTTCGATCGGCAGGCCCACGCCGATGGCCGCCGCCATCGGCTCGGCGACCATGAATACCTCCTTCGCTCCCGCGCCGAGCGCCGAGTCGCGCACGGCGCGCCGCTCCACCTCGGTGATCCCCGACGGTACGCAGACGATCACGCGCGGCTTCACCTTGAAGACGTGGTTCTCGATGATGAGCGTGAGGAAATAGCGCAGCATCCGTTCCGTCACGTCGAAGTCGGCGATGACGCCGTCCTTCATCGGCCGCACCGCGATGATGCCCTCCGGCGTGCGACCCAGCATGCGCTTCGCCTCGAGCCCCACGCTCTTGATCTTCTTCGTCTCGCGGTCCAGCGCGACCACCGAGGGCTCGTTGAGGACGATCCCCTCGCCCTTCACGTAGATGAGCGTGTTGCAGGTGCCGAGATCCACCGCGATCGCATTGGCGGGAAAGAGCGAGCCGGTTTTGAAGAAGGGCCAGCGCATCAGGTATGCGACTCGCACGGATGCCGCGAGGTTTCGCGGCGCGGAGGAAACAACGGGCTCGGGCGGGGGACGAGCCGAAAGCTAGTCCGTGGGGGTGGAAGGGGGCAAGCTGTTGTTGTTACACGACTTCGGTGAGAGGTGAGGAGTGCGAGGTGAGGGGGTGGGTGAAGGGCCAAGAGCGAATGGTGCAGAGTGAAGGGCTTGTGAGGGGCGAAGAGTTGGGTGAAAAGCAAAGGGCGAAGCGGTAGCCCCCTTCGCCCCTCACAATTGCCCTTCGCCCCTCACCATTCGCCCTTCACTCTTCACCAGACCCCTCACCCCTCACTTCTGACCCCTCACGCCTTCTTGTCCAAGCACCCCTTGAAGTTCGGGTTGTTATCCTCCTGGTTGGTCACCGGGAGACTGAGCCAGTCGCCGTAGGGAACGCCACGATAGTGGGTTCCCGTCGGGTAGATCGTGTTCTCCGCCCGGCCGTACTGCCGGACGAGGCGCCGCATGTCGCTGAGGCGCTGGCCTCGGCTGAACGTCCAGAACGCCTTTTCGCGGAAGAGCAGGTCCACTCGGGTGGCGGTCGTCCCGGGATCGGCGAGGTCCGCCATCACGGCGGGCTGCACGGTTCCGAGCTTCGGCGGCGCGCGCCGAAGGGTGTTGAGCGTGTTGAGCCAGCCCGTCACGTCGCCGAGCTTGAGCTGGTTCTCCGCCTCGATGAGCCGGGCGTCGATCCCATTGAACAGCGACGTGGACGTGAGCTGATCGTAGAGCGGCGTGGTGTACGAGATCACCGAACCGTCCTGCGACTTCGTGCCCGCAGGCGAGTTGCTCACCGGAAGCCTCGGATCCCCGGCGGACCCGAACGGGAGCGACGGCTTCACGCTGAACTTGCCGGCGCTCGTCGTGACGATCGTGTCCCCCACGTTGTAGCGCCGCGAGCTGAAGGGCTGGCCCCAGAGCGTGTTCGTGCCGCCCGTGAGGGAGAAGGTGATGTCGTAGGTGTAGGACGTCGGGATGCCGGCGACCGAAGCCGCGGCACCCGCGTAGTCGTTGATGCCGAGCTGCGCGCGGGCCTTGCCGATCTTCGCCGCCCGGAAGACGGAGACGCTGAGCGCGTCCGTGCCGCTCGCCACGGATGTCGCCGAGTCGAACGAAGCGATCGCGACGCGGAACATCGCGTCATTCGTGATCGGCGCCCCGTAGATGAGCGTGGCGCCCGAGCCGTCACTCAGCGGCGTGCCGTTGCAGAAGTTCTGCGCCAGCGTCAGCTCGGCCACGCCGCGGGCCATGTACAGTTCGCCGATGTTCGCCGATTGCGCCGGCAGGAAGATCTTCATCGCCGCGATGGCCTGGTTCGCCGAGGTGCGCACCTGGTTGATGCTGCGGTACTGGCCCTGGATCGAGCTGTTGTCCGGCGGACTCTTGAACGATCGCTCGTCGGCCTCGTCGTTCTGGATGAAGGTCGAGCTGGTGGTCCACTCGTCCGCGAGCAGGCCGCCGAAGAGCCAGGTACTTTCGCCGCCCGCGGTGATGCCGCGGAGCCGGCCGAGCGCGCCAAGACGGAGCGCCGTGGCGCCGTCGGCGGTGTTGACGTTTTCCGGATTGATGATGTCCGGGTCGTTCGCGACGAGGAGCGCGTCCGTCACGGCACCGTGGCATGAAGCTGCGATCGCCAGGACGGCGGCCGCCGACGCCACCGCGAGCCCGCGCCGAACCGAAAGCAAGCGATTGGTCATGGTCGTATTCCGGGGGGTGGTCATCAGAAGCCGAAGGAAAGACGCAGGATGAAGTAGCTCGGCGCCCCGTAGCTCTGGAAGTCGGCCGGGTTGTCGCCGCCACCTGTCGCGGTGAAGTCGCTCTCCGGGTCAACGCCGCGGTACTTGCTCCACTTGGCCACGTTGCGCGCCGAGGCGGTCACCGTCGCGCTGCGCGCGCGAAGCGACGAGGCGAGGCGCTGCGGCAGCGTGTACTGCACCGATACCTCGCGAATCTTGACGAACGCGCCCGGCTGGTAGAAGCCGTCGAGCGTCTGCGCCGGGTGGTTGCGCGTCGCGACGACCATCGCCTGCTCCTCAAACGTCGCCGCCGGGTTCATCAGGCCGTTGCAGTTCTGCCGGCTGACGCACCGGATTCGCTCGGTGTTGTTGTACCAGTGGTTGCCGCCGCGCCAGTCCACCATCGAAGTGATGCGCAGTTTGCGCTGGAGGAGGTCGATCCCCGTCGTGAGCGCGACGAACTTCCGGGGCGAGCTGTAGTCCACGAACGTGACCGAGTCTGCCACGAACAGCTCGTTGAGGGTCGGGTCCGCGTTGTAGACGAGGATGCCGTCCTTGTTCTTGTCGTCCCATCCGGTGATCCGGCGGGCCCACATGCCGAACATCGGCCAGCCCTCGACCACGCGGTTCGTGGTGCCGATCTGCGGCGGGGTACCGCCCAGGCTCAGCACCCGATTCTCGTTGGCCGAGGCCGTGAGCGTCATGTCCACGCCCAGGTAGGAGCGGTCGAACGCTTGCCCCTGCAGCGTCAGCTCCCATCCGTTGTTGCGGATGGCGCCGAGGTTCCTGCGCACGCTGGCGGCCGCGCCGAGCGACGGCGGGACGATCGCGTTGATCAGCGCGTTCTCGTTGCGCTTGTAGTACCACGTGACATCCACGTTCAGCCGGCCGCGCCAGAATCGCGCCTCGAAGCCCGACTCGATCTCGGTGGCCTGCTCGGGCTGGAGGTCGGAGTTCCCGAGTGCGTTGAATACCACGGCCGGGACATCCACGCCGCGGATGTTCGGGCTGGTGGCCGAGAACGTGCGCAGCGCATCGTTCGGGCCCGGCTGCACCCCCGACTTGCCGAAGGCGTAGCGGAGGCGCAACTGGTCCATGAACGAGGGCATCTTCATCCACGGCTCCTCGGAGACCACCCACGAGGCGCTGAACTTCGGGTAGAGCACATTCTGGAAGTTCGTGCCGAACGCGCTGTTCTGGTCGCTGCGCGCGGCGCCCGTCAGGAAAAGCCGGTCGTTGATCGCGACGACCTGTTCGACGAACTGCCCGAGCGTACGGGTCAGTGTCGTGCTCTGGCTGGCCCCCGGTGTGGCGGCGGCGCCGGCGACCTGCGTGCCCGGCGGGAGGTCCGTGCCCTGGGCGCTGTTCGCGTACGTCTTGCTGTCCACATACTGGGCGCCGAACGTGGTCTTGCCGTTCAGCCACGAACGCGGGTTCCAGCTTGCCGTGGCCGAGAGGTTCGCCGTGAACGAGCGGATGTCAGCGCGGTTCGTTTCAACGAAGCCGTTGCGGTAGGTCGCCGAAATCGGCGGACCCTCTCCGCGCATCAGGAGGTTGTCCTCCACGCGGTCGGTGAAGTCGTTGCCGATGTCCGCCCGCGTCTGGAGCCAGGAGGTCGGGCGCCAGTTGATGTTCGTCGAGCCGATGAACCGGTTGATGCCCTGCTCCACCTTCTCCTGGTAGGTGTACACCGGCGTCCAGGCACGGTAGCCGTGCAGCGGCGTGCCGACCGTCGCGACGTTGCCGTTCTTCTCATACCCGGGGCCGCCAAAGCCCTGCGACCCGAGTCCCGCCGTCGCGTTGGACGACTGCACCAGTCGCTGGCCGATCGTCACGAACCCCGTGCTCACGTTCACGTCCAGCTTGGAGTTCAACGCCATGCTGATGTTCGCCCGCACGCTCGTCGCGTCGCGCACGTTCGGCCGCTCCAGCCAGGGCCGGAGCGGGATCTTCATCGTGTCAATCATCGTGTACTCGAAGTCGGGCAGCTTGAAGATGCCCGTCTCCTTCTCGCGCGACGCCTGCACGTTGTATCGCACCGCGTCGGTGCCGCCGCGTACGCCGATGCCGACCTCGCCGCGGTAGCCGTTGCCGAGCGGCGTGGCCTTCGGGTCCTTGAGCGGGCTGTAGATGCGCACGCTGTCCTTGAGGCAGGTGGCAGCCGCGATGATCGGGAGCGCGCACTCACGGTACGCCGTGGCGCCCGGCGAGTGGCCCGCGATCGTGTAGTTGTAGGGATAGACGTTCCGGTCCGAGAGCATTCCCGACTCGCCGTTCACCGTCCACTGCGCGGCGCCGGCGCGACCCTTCTTCGTGGTGATCACCACCACGCCATTCGCCGCGTCCGTCCCGTACAGCGTCGCCGCCGAGGGGCCCTTCACGATCTCGATGTTCTCGATCTCGTTCGGGTTGATGTCGCCCACGCGGCTCGGGTTGTTGTCACCCGTGAAGAGCGTGGTGCCCTGGCCCGAGTTCATGCGAATGCCGTCAATGATGTAGATCGGGTCGTTGCCGAGGGCGAGCGAGCTGGTGCCACGGATGCGGATGCGCGCACCCGCGCCCGTCTGCATGCCCGGCGTGACCAGCACGCCCGGCGTGCGGCCGTTCAGGAGGTCGTTCATGCTCGCGATCGGAGCGGTCTCGGTGAGCTTCGACGCGTCAATGGAGACCACCGCGTGGCCAAGCTCCACACGCCGCGTCTCGCCCGTGGCCGTCGTCACGACCGGCGTGAGCTGGATCGCGACGTTGGAGAGCGTGAACTCCACCGCGACGGTGGTCGTCGCGGAGACCGTCACCTCCTTCTTCTGCTCCGCGTAGCCCACGCGCAGCACGCGCACCTGCTGGCGGCCGACGGGCACGCCACGGAGCAGCACCCTGCCCTCCGGACCGGTGAGGCCGCCCAGCGTCGTGTTGACCACGGAAACTTGCGCCTGGAAGACCGCGCGACCGCTTCCCTGCTCGAGCACCGACACACCGATGTTGCCGGTGGCCTGCTGCGCCACTGCGGGCATCGCGCTCGCCACCAGCACGATCCAGAGAGTGCACCAGCGCGCGAGGCGCTGCCGCCACGGGGTTGACCTGTTCATGGACGATCTTCTCCTCGAAGGGGTCCGGACGCGACCGGGTCGCTCAGGGTCGCTCAGCGTGGAACGTGTTGAATATTCCCGATTTACCGCGTGCGTCAAGCTCATCTATACAGGCCTTACCCTCTCCACACTCAGGCCGTCACCCGTTCCTGGCTCACAAAGCGGCCGGGATCGTGGTAGTCGAGCCCGAACGCCTCCGCCACGCCGCGGTACGTCACCGCGCCGTCCACGATGTTCAGTCCCTTGAGCAAGGCCGCGTCCTCGCGCAGCGCCCGCTTCCATCCCTTGTTTGCCAACGTGAGGGCGTACGGGAAGGTCGCGTTCGTCAGCGCCAGCGTGGACGTGCGCGGCACGCCGCCAGGCATGTTCGCGACGCCGTAATGGATGATGCCGTCCACCACGTAGGTCGGGTTCTCGTGTGTCGTGGCGTGGATCGTCTCCACACAGCCGCCCTGATCAATGGCGACGTCCACGATGACCGAGCCCGCCTTCATCAGCTTGAGATCCTCGCGCCGGATGAGCTTCGGTGCCTTGGCGCCTGGGATCAGCACGCCGCCGACCACGAGATCGGCCGTGCTGATCTGCTCCAGGATGTTGTGCCGGTCGGAGTAGATGAGGGTCACGTTGGCCGGCATCACGTCGCTCAGGTAGCGTAGCCGCTCGAGCGAGACGTCGAGGATCGAGACTTTGGCGCCCATCCCGGCGGCGATCTTCGCCGCGTTCACGCCCACGACGCCGCCGCCCAGGACCACGACCTTGGCGGGCGCGACCCCGGGTACCCCGCCCAGGAGCACGCCGCGGCCGCCGTAGAGCTTCTCGAGGTACTTCGCGCCCTCCTGCACCGCCATCCGCCCGGCGACCTCCGACATCGGCGTCAGCAGCGGCAGTTCGCGCGACGCAAGCTCCACCGTCTCGTACGCGATGCACGTCGCACCCGACGCGACATGCGCCTTCGTGAGCTTCTCGTCGGCCGCGAAGTGAAAATACGTGAAGATCGTCTGCCCCTTCCGTATCCGCTTCCACTCGACCTCGATGGGCTCCTTGACCTTGACGATCATCTCCGCGTCGGCCCAGACGGCCTCGGCGCTGGGCGCGAGGGTCGCGCCCGCCGCCCGGTACTGCTCGTCGTCGAAACTGCTGCCGCCGCCGGCGCCCTTCTCGACCAGCACGGTGTGGCCCGCGGCCGCGAGCGCTTCAGCGCCCGCCGGGACCAGGGAAACGCGATTCTCGTTTGTCTTGATCTCCTTCGGGATTCCTATGCGCATGGGGAAAGGGAAGTTGGGGTGATGTTCTCAAGCGCCCGCCGGTCCGAGTCGCACCATCGTCTGCCCCTCGGGCCGGAAGAAGCGCGCGCAGACGTCGCGCGTATCATCCGTGGTGATCGCGTCGATTCTCGCCAGCACCTCGTCGAGCGGCTGGAACGGCTCGTTGAACAGCTCGACTGCCGCCGCCCGGTACATCCGGCTCGTCACGCCTTCCATCGACAGGGTGATCTGTCCCTTGAGCTGCTGCTTGCCCAGCTGCAGTTCCGCTTCGCCGATGCCCTCCCGCGCGAGGCGCGCGAGCTCCTCGCGCGCGGCCGCGATCGCCTGCGTCGCCGTGTCGGGCGCGGTGCCCAAGTAGATGCCGTGCACACCCGCGCCCGCGTGAAAGGACTGGAACGCGTACACCGAATACACGAGACCCAGTTCCTCGCGAATCCGCTGAAAGAGCCGCGAACTCATCCCGCCGCCCAGGAGCGTGTCCACGAGCATCAGCGTGAAGCGCCGGGGGTCCGCGTGCGGCACCGTGGCGGAGCCGAAGACCACGTGCACCTGCTGCGACTCGCGCTCGACGACGCGCTCGACGGGCGGCGCCGGCTGGGCGGGCGGCGCGACGAAACGCGCCTCGGGCCCGTGCGGCACGCCGTGCCAGCCCGTGCGCTCGAGCGCCGCGAGCAGTTCGGCGTGCTCCACGTTTCCCGCCGCCGCGACCACGATCTGGCGCGGGTGATACGCCCGGTCGTGCAGGTCGCGGATCGCGTCCACGGGAATCGCGGCGACACTCTCACGCGTGCCGAGAATCGAGTACCCGTACGGATGCTCGCCCCACAGCGCCGCGTTGTGCAGCTCGAAGACCAGGTCGTCGGGCGTGTCGTCCACCATCGCGATCTCCTCGAGGACGACCTTGCGCTCGAGCGTCAGGTCGTCCGCGCGGAGCAGCGGACGGAAGACGAGGTCGGCGATGACGTCGGCCGCCTGCGGGAGGTGCTCGTCGAGCACGCGCGCCTGAAAGCAGGTATGCTCGCGCGAGGTATACGCGTCGAGCGAGCCGCCGAGGGACTCGAGCGAGCCGGCGATCTCGCGCGCGCTGCGTCGCTCGGTGCCCTTGAACACGAGGTGCTCGAGGAGGTGCGAGATCCCCATCCGCTCGCGCGGCTCGTGCAAGGATGCCGCGCGCACCCACGCGCCAAGCGCGATCGAGCGCACCCCGGGAAAGTGCTCCGACAGGACGGTCAGCCCGTTCGCGAGGACGGTGCGCTCGACGCCCTCCTCCGCGGTGCGGATGCGGGCCTGCGCGAGCAGCGCGCCGCCATCAGCGCCCACGCGACTCAGCGGCCTCCGCGGCCACCACCCCGGCGAGCGTGCCCGCCACGCGCCCCGCGCGGAGCACCGTGGCCCCCGGCGCCCCCGCCCCGCCCGCCGTGCCCCCCGTGCCCCCCTCGCTCGCCCTGCTCGCCGGACTCGTCGCGCGGCGCACGCTCCTCGCCGGCGCCAGCTCCCGCCTCCGCATATGCGGGCTCCGCGGCGCCTTCCTCCGCCCCCGGCTTCGGCACCAGCGCCTTCATCGAGAGGCGCAGCCGACCGCGTTCGTCGCGATCAATGAGCTTCACCTTCACGCGGTCGCCCCGCTTCACGACGTCCTCGGTCTTCTCCGTGCGCCCGTGCTTCAGCTCCGAGATGTGCACCAGCCCCTCGGTGCCCGGCATGATCTCCACGAACGCGCCAAAGGCCGTCGTGCTCTTCACCGGGCCCTCGTAGGTGTCCCCCACGACCGGCTCGGCGGTGATCGCCTGCACCATCTGCCGTGCGCGCTCCATGGCTTCGCCGCCGACCGCCGCGATCGTGACCGTCCCCGAGTCGTCCACCGTGAGCTCGGCACCCGTCTCGTCCTGAATCCCACGGATCGTCTTCCCTTTCGGGCCGATCAGGTCGCCGATCTTCTCCGGGTTGATCTGCATCGTCACGATGCGCGGGGCCCACGGCGAGAGGTCGGCCCTCGGCTCGGGCAGCGCCTTCGCCATCTCGCCGAGGATGTGCAGCCGGCCCTCCTTCGCCTGCGCGAGTGCCTCCTCCATCAGGCCGAGGTCGAGCCCGTGGATCTTGATGTCCATCTGGATGGAGGTGATCCCTGCTCCGGTTCCCGCGACCTTGAAGTCCATGTCGCCGAGGTGGTCCTCGGTGCCGAGGATGTCGGTGAGGATCGCGTAGCGGTCGCCCTCCTTGATGAGCCCCATCGCCACGCCGGCGACGGCCGCGCGCATCGGCACGCCGGCGTCGAAGAGCGCGAGCGAGCCGCCGCACACCGAGGCCATGGACGACGACCCGTTCGACTCGAGGATGTCGGAGACGATCCGGATCGTGTAGGGAAACTCCTCGAACGCGGGGAGCACGGCCTGGAGCGCGCGCTCGGCCAGATTGCCGTGGCCGATCTCGCGCCGGCTCGTTCCACGGATCGGGCGCGTTTCGCCGGTCGAGAACGACGGAAAGTTGTAGTGCAGCATGAAACTCTTCGTGCTCTCCTTCGGCTCGTCAATCGAATCCAGGCGCTGGACGTCGTTGGCCGTGCCGAGTGTGGTGCTCGCCAAGGCCTGCGTCTGGCCGCGCGTGAAGAGCGCCGAACCGTGTGCGCGCGGCAGCAGCGCGGTGTCCACGGTGATGGGGCGCACCTCGGCGGGCGCGCGGCCGTCCACGCGCGAGCCCGTATCGAGCACCTGCGCGCGGAGCGCGCCGTACTCGAGGTCGCCGAGCACGCCACCGATGAACCCGTGCAGCTCTTCCGGGAACTCGGCCTTCAGCTTCTCCTTGACCTCCGCCTTCACCTGCTCGACCGCCGCGATGCGCGTGTGCTTCTCGCGCTGGTTGATGGCCCCGAGGATCCGGTCCTCCGCCTCGGCCTTCACCCGCGTCGTCACCTCGGCGGGCGTGGCGACCTTCGCCCACGCCATCTTCTCCTGTTGCACCTTGGGGAGCAGCTCCTCCTGCATCGCGATGAGTTCACGGATGCCGCGCTGCGCGATCCCGAGCGCCTCGACGACGTCGTCCTCCTGGATTTCGAGCGCGCCGCCCTCGACCATCACGATCGAGTCCCGCGAGCCCGCCACCACCAGGTCCATGTCGGAGAACTCGAGCTGCTGGAATGTCGGGTTGAGCACCCACTTCCCCTGCACGCGGCCCACGCGCACGCCGGCGATCGGGCCCGGGAACGGCGTCTTGGAGGCGTTGAGCGCGAGCGACGTCGCGACCAGGCCGAGCACGTCGGCATCGTTCTCCTGGTCCGCCGAGATCACGTACACGAAGACCTGGACCTCGTTCTGGAACCCCTCCGGGAAGAGGGGGCGAATGGAGCGGTCGATGATCCGCGCCGCGAGGATCTCCTCGTCGCGCGGCCGCCCTTCGCGCTTGATGAACCCGCCGGGGATCTTCCCCGCCGCGTAGGTCTTCTCGCGGTACTCGACCGTGAGCGGGAAGAACGGCAGGTTGCTCGTCTTGTCGCTCACCACGACGGACGCGAGCACCATCGTGTCGCCGAAGCGCACGAGGGCGCTGCCGGCCGCCTGCTTGGCCATACGCCCCATCTCGATGACGAGGGGACGGCTCGCGAACGTGCGCTCGATTCTGTGCATCATGCTGGAGACTCGGGAATGGAAGGCGGGAGGGCGAGGCCGGAACGCAGAAGGCAGAACGCCGAAGGCAGAAGTGCAGTGGGTCCTGCCTTCCGCCTCCCGCCTTCTGCCTTCGCGGTGATCAGTACCTCAGCCCAAGCTCGCCGATGAGCTTGCGATAGGACTCGAGGTCGGTGCGCTTGAGATAGTCGAGGATGCGCCGGCGCTTGCCGACCATCATGAGGAGGCCGCGGCGGCCGTGATGATCCTTGGCGTGCTGGCGGAAGTGGTCGGTCAGGTAGTTGATCCGTTCCGTCAGCACCGCCGCCTGGACCTCGGACGAGCCGGTGTCAGTCGGATGGCGGCGGTTCTTGGCGATCGCCGCCGTTTTCGTGAAGGCCATGGTCTGTTCCTAAGCTCTTGTCTGTCTTTTTGTTATAGCGTGTAAACGTAGCCGGATTCCCGGCTCCTGTAAAGTGGCGCACGCGAGGCGCCTGTCCCCGTGCCGCGTCGCCGCCGGTCCGCGCTGCCCAGCCCGCCCCATGACTAGAAGATCCGCAGCGCCAGCGCCTTCAGGTCGTTGAACATCACCACGAGGAACAGCGCGGCAATCAGCGCGATCCCGATCTTCATCAGGCCATCCCGCGTGCGATCGCTGAACGGGCGTCCCTTCACGCCCTCGGCCATCGTGATGAGGATCTGTCCGCCATCGAGAATGGGGATCGGCAGGAGGTTCAGTACCGCGAGGTTGATGGAGAGGAAGGCGATGAGCGCGAAGAGCGACTCGACCCCCGATTTCGCGGCGTCCACCGAGGCGCCGACGATGGCGATGGGGCCGCCGAGCGTCTTGACGCTCACGGTGCCCTGCACGAGGCCGCCGAGCACTCCGATCACCGCACCGCCCATCTGCCAGGTGGCGCGCCATCCGCTCCGGACCGACTCGCCCAGCGACACGGGATGCCGGATGAACCGGTTGACCGGACCCGCGCCGATGCGCCCGACGCGCTCCGCCTTCCCCGTCAGTACGTTTGCCACCACCTGCGGCTCCGGCGTGACCACCAGCGTCACCCGCCCGGCGCCTCGCACGACGTCGAAGCGCAGCAACTGTCCGGGTGACGCGGAGACGCGGGCCAGCAGGTCGCTCCACGAGCCCACGCCGACGCCGTTGATCGCGGTGATGCTGTCGCCGCGCTGAAAGCCGGCGCGTTCGGCCGGCTTCCCGGCCACGACGGAGTCCATCACGGCGGGGGGGTCACGCCGGCCGTAGGTCGCGTACACGCCGGTGGCCACGACGAGTGTCAGCAACGCGTTCATCGTGACGCCCGCCAGCAGGATGACGACGCGCGCCCACGTCGGCTTCGATTCGAACCACCGGTCGCTCGGCACGGGCCGGGGCCCGTGCGGCACCATCGCGTCCGGGTCCCAATGCGGATCCCGTTCGGCGCCGGCCGCGACCTTCTCCGGACCGCCCTCGAGGATCGCGGCGCTCTCGTCGAGGCGCGACGCCATCCGCACGTAGCCACCGATCGGCAGCCACGAGATCACGTACTCCGTCTCCGCGCCCTTCCGGCGCCAGCGGAAGACTGGCGAACCCCAGCCGAGGGAGAAGCGCGGCGCGTAGACGCCGACCGCCTTGGCAGCGAGGAAGTGGCCGAGCTCGTGCACGAACACGACGAGCCCGAGCACCACCAGCGGCGCGAGCCAGACGAGCATCAGGCGCGCTGCCGCACCAGGTCGCGCGCCGCCGCGTCGGCCGCGAGGAGCGCCGCCTTGTCGCCCGCGGGGGCGCCGCCGAGCGCGTCGAGCGCCTCGGCGATGCGAGCGGCGATGTCGCCGAAGCGGAGCCGGCCCTCGAGGAAGAATGCGACGGCCTGCTCGTTGGCGGCGTTGAACACGGCCGGCGCGGCGCCCCCCGCACGCCCGGCCTCCAGCCCGAGCCGCAGCGCCGGAAAGGCATCCAGCCGCACAGGCTCGAACGTGAGTGGCGACGCCGCCACGGGATCGAAGCGCGGCACGCCCGGGTCCACGATGCGCTCGGGGTGGGTGAGCGCGTAGAGCACCGGAAGCTCCATCGAGGGCACGCCGAGCTGGGCGAGCACGCTGCCATCCACGAACTCGACCATCGAGTGCACCACGCTCTGCGGGTGCACGACGACTTCGATGCGCTCGTAGGGGAGCCCGAAGAGGAAGTGCGCCTCGATCACCTCGAGCGCCTTGTTGGCCAGCGTCGCGCTGTCCACCGTGATCTTGCGTCCCATCGCCCACGTGGGGTGGTTCAGCACCTCCGGCACGGTCGCGTCGAGGACCTCCCCCGGGCCGGCCGTGCGGAAGGGCCCTCCGCTCGCCGTAATGATGAGGCGCCGGACTTCTTCGCGCCGGCCGCCCGCCAGGCACTGGAGAATCGCGGAGTGCTCGCTGTCCACCGGCACGATTTCCCCTCCGCCCCGCGCGCACGCGGCCTGCGCGAGCGCGCCCGCGACCACCAGGGTCTCCTTGTTGGCGAGCGCGACGCGCTTCCCCGCCTCGAGCGCGGCGAGCGTGGCGTCGAGCCCCGCCGCGCCGACCACCGCGTTCAGGACGATGTCCACGTCGTCGCGCACCGCGGCCTCGACGAGCGCCGCGGCGCCGAGGCGCCACGCCGCGGGCGGAGGACCCCCGTTCGGCGTCACGATGCCGACGTAGGGCGGGTTCCACTCGGCCGCCTGCGACGCGAGCAGCGCGGCGTTCGAGAACGCCGTGAGCGCGCTCACGCGGAATCGCTCGCGCTGCCGGGCGATCACGCGGAGTGCGGTCGTACCGATGGAGCCCGTGGACCCGAGCACCGCCACGCCCCGCACGCCCACGGGTCCGGCCCTCCGCCGCGTCACTGCTGCCGCGCTCATCTGGGCGCCGGCATCAGCAGCGGACCGAGCAGCACGAACGTCACCGGAAGCGTGAACAGGAGCGAGTCCACGCGGTCGAGCGCGCCGCCGTGCCCAGGAATGAGGTGCGAGCTGTCCTTCACGCCGGCTTCCCGCTTGAGCATCGACTCCGCGAGGTCGCCGACCTGCGCCGCCACGCTCACCACGGCGCCGAGGGCGAGCGCGCTCCAGGGCGAGAGCGTGAGTTGCGCGAGCGGCGGGAGCGCGTAGCGCGCATACACGGCGCTGACGAGCACGCCGGCGACGAGGCCGCCCACCGCGCCCGCCACGGTCTTCTTCGGACTCACCGCGGGCATCAACTTGCGCCTGCCGATCGCGCGACCCACCACGAAGGCGCCCGTGTCCGTTGCCCAGGTCAGCACGAGGGGCAGCACGACGAGCGCCGCGCCCGCGGTCGCGCCCACGGCGTACGGGTGATACCGGAGCGCGTACAGGAAAGAGAGCATGCCGCCCGTGTAGAACACGCCGAGAATCGTGATGCCCACGACCTCGAGCGGCTTGCCGTGCGAGCCGCGCACCCAGAGCGCGACCATGAGCAGCTCGAGCACGACGAGCATCACGAGACTGACGGGGACCGTGAAGAGCCCGAGGAAGCGGGCGTGGACGAGGAGCGGCACGGACGCGCTGAAGATGACGCCGTGACCCCAGAGCGGTACGCTGCCCGCCCCGATCGCCAGGCGGTAGAACTCCCAGGCGCTGATGCCCGACGCCACCGAGAGGAGCGCCGCCAGCGGTGCGCCGCCGAGCCACGTCACGCCGATGACGAGCGGGATCGCGCAGACGGCGAACGCGACGCGCTTGGTGAGCTCGGACGCGGCGCGGGTGTCCCGCGCGGTGGCCGGGGCGGCCGTCACGTCAGACCGGGACGCGCCCGAAACGGCGGTCGCGGTTCTGGTAGTCGAGGATGGCCTCGTAGAGCTCGCGCCGGCTGAAGTCGGGCCAGAGCACCGGCGACATGAAGAGCTCGGCGTACGCGAGCTGCCAGAGGAGGAAATTGGAGATCCGCTGCTCGCCGGAGGTCCGGATCAGGAGGTCGGGGTCGGGGCAGTCGCTCGTGAAGAGCTTGCGGCCGAAGGCGCGCTCGTCGATCTGGTCGCTGGCGAGCCGGCCGGCGGCGACATCCTCCGCGAGGAGCCGGGCCGCGCGCACGAGCTCGGCGCGCGCACCATAGGAGATGAAGAGATTCAGCCGGAGCTTCGCGCCGAGCGCCGTCTGCCGGACCACGCGCTCCACCGCCGCGGCGGCGGCGGGCGTGAGGCGCTCCAGCTCGCCGAGCACGCGCACCTGCACTCCCTGCCCCTCGAGCTCGTCCGCCTCCCTCTGGATGTACTCCTCCAGGAGCGACATCAACGCCGAAACCTCGCCCGCGGGCCGCTGCCAGTTCTCCTGCGAGAAGGCGAAGAGCGAGAGCACCTCGAGCCCCACCTCGAGGGCCCCTTCCACCACCTCGCGCACCGCCTTCATCCCGCTCCGGTGCCCCAAGGAGCGCGGCAGCCGGCGCTCGCGCGCCCAGCGTCCGTTGCCATCCATGATGATGGCGACGTGGCGCGGCGGCGCGCCGTGGGCGCGGATCTGGCTGAGGAGATCGCTCGAGACGGCGGTAGCCATCACACGTCCATGATCTCGTGTTCCTTCGCCTTCATCAACTGGTCAATCTTGGCGATGTACTCGTCGTGCATCTTCTGCAGGTCCTTCTCGGCGTGCTTGACGTCGTCCTCGGAGACGCCGTCGAGCTTCTTGAGGAGTTCGCGCGCGTGCGTGCGCGCGTGACGCACCGCGATGTGCCCGTCCTCGGCGTACTTGTGCACGACCTTCGTGAGATCGCGGCGCCGCTCCTCGGTCATCGCCGGGAGCGGCACGCGGATCACCCCGCTCTGCGTCACCGGGTCGAACCCCAGCCCCGAGTCCCGGATCGCCTTCTCGATCACCTTGACCTGGCTCTTGTCGAACGGCGTCACGAGGATGAGGCGCGGCTCGGGCGCGGCGACCTGCGCCACCTGGTTCATCGCCATCTGCGCGCCGTACATCTCCACCCGCACGGTCTCGAGCATCGTCGGCGACGCCTTGCCGGACCGCACGGAATGGAACTCGCGCTTCACCGCCTCGACTCCCTTCTCCATCCCGGCGCGGCAATCCTTCATGATGGTCTGGATGCTGTTCATGAGACGAAGGTCCCCACCGGCTCGCCGCGGATGGCCCTGATCACGGCGCCCGGCTTGTTGATGTTGAGCACGATCAACGGGAGCGCGTTCTCCTTGCACAGCGTGATGGCCGTCTGATCCATGACGCCAAGTTCTTCCAGCATGACGTCGCGGTAGCTGATGCGCTCGTACTTCTTCGCGCCGGGCGATGTCTTCGGGTCGGCGGAGTAGACCCCGTCCACACTCGTCGCCTTGATGATGAGATCCGCCTTCATCTGGATCGCGCGGAGCACGGCGGCCGTGTCGGTGCTGAAATACGGATTCCCCGTGCCGGCCGCGAAGATCACCGCCCGCCCCTTCTCGAGATGCCGCATCGCGCGTCGCCGGATGTACGGCTCCGCGAGCTCCTCCATCCGGATGGCGGTCATCACGCGCGTGTCGAGCCCTTCACGCTCGAGGATGTCCTGGAACGCGAGCGCGTTGATGACGGTGCCGAGCATCCCCATGTAGTCGGCGCTCACGCGATCCAACCCCATCTTCGAGAGCTGGGATCCGCGCACGAGGTTCCCGCCGCCGATCACGAGGCCGATCTGCGCGCCCTCCGCGGCGAGCTGCCGGATCTCGCGCGCGAACTTGGCGATGGACTGGAAGTCGAACCCCGAGCCGTGCTCGCCCGCGAGGGCCTCGCCGGAGAGCTTGAGGAGCACGCGCGTGTAGCGCAGCGTGCGCTTCCCCCTGGACGAGCGTGCGCGCGGCATCGCTGCCGCCTCAGGCCTCGCCCATCTGGAAGCGCGCGAACCGCGCCACGTCCGCGCCGGACGTCTCCCGCACCAGCTGGCCGATCGTCTTGCCGTCGTCGCGCACCCACGGCTGCTCGAGCAGGGTGATCTCCTTGAAGTACTTGTCGAGCCGGCCCGCGACCATCTTCTCCACGATCGCGTCCGGCTTGCCGCTCGCCTTCGCCTGCGCGGCGAAGATCGCGCGCTCGCGCTCCACGAGCGCTGCTGGAACGTCGGCCTTCCGCACGGCGACCGCAACTGTCGGCACGCCGGCGGCGACGTGCTCCGCCACGGAATAGGCGAGCTGCCGCGCCGCGTCACCCGTCGCACTGGTTACTTCGGCCAGCACGGCGACCTTCCCGTTGTGATGCCGGTAGGCGCCGAGGGTACCGCGCGTGCTGAAACGAGCCACGCGGCGCAGGGACACGTTCTCGCCCGTCTTCGCGGCGGCACCCTTGATGGCGTCTCCCAACGTGCGCGACGGGTCACCCGACCACGGACGGCCGAGCAGGGCGTGTCCGGCCCCGACCTCGACGATACCGTCCACGCCGGGATCGTGGGCCACGTGCGCGGCGACGGCCTGCGCGAGCGCGACGAACTCCTCCGTGCGGGCGACGAAGTCGGTCTCGCAGTTGAGTTCGACCATCGCGCCCGCGGAGCGGTCGTCGGAGAGCCAGATGGTGATCTGCCCCTCGGAGGCGGCCCGGCCGGCCCGCTTGTCGGCCTTCGCGATCCCCTTCGTGCGCAGGATGTCGAGCGCCTTCTCGGGGTCACCACCCGCTTCCTCGAGCGCTTTCTTGCAGTCGCCCATTCCCGCGCCGGTGCGGGCGCGGAGCGCGGCGACGTCCTTCGCGGCGATCTGCACGGTGCTCATTCGGCCGGCGTTCCCTCGGCCTCGGCGCTCTCCGCGCCGGCGACCGGTTCACCCTTGAGCCGGGCGGCGATCGCCTCGGGCTTCGCACGACGCCGGCGGGGGCGGCGCTTCCGGCGGCGCTCGGCGTCCCCCTCCGGCTCGGCGCCGCGATCCGACGAGTAGGTGTAGCTCTCGCCTTCTTCGACCTCTTCACGCACCGGCGCCTCGCGGCGCGCCTCGACGATCGCGTCCGCGAGGGCCGCGGTGATCAACTCCACCGACCGGATCGCGTCGTCGTTCCCGGCGATCGGCACGCTGATCACGTCGGGGTCCGAGTTCGTGTCGCAGATTGCGACGATCGAGAGGCCGAGCTTGTTCGCTTCGTCCACCGCGATCTTCTCCTTCTTCGCGTCCACCACGAAGAGGAGCCCGGGCAGCCGCGACATCGCCTTGATGCCGGAGAGGTTCTTCGCCAGCTTGTCGCGGTGCCGCGAGAGGAGGAGCTGCTCCTTCTTGGTGTAGTTCTCGAACTCGCCCCCGGCCTCCGTGCCCGCCTCGAGGTCCTTCAGCCGGCGGATCTGCCGCTTGATGGTCGAGAAGTTCGTGAGGAGGCCGCCGAGCCAGCGCTCGGTGACGTAGAGCGCCCCGCACCGCTCGGCCTGGCCCTTCACGATCTCGGCGAGCTGCCGCTTGGTGCAGACGAAGAGGACGTTGTCCCCGCGGAGGATGACGTCGCGCGCCAGCTTCTGCGCGAGCTCCATCTGCCGCAGCGTCTTCTGCAGGTCAATGATGTGGATCCCGTTCCGCTCCGCGAAGATGAACCGGCGCATCTTCGGGTTCCAGCGGCGCGTCTGATGGCCGAAATGGACGCCGGCCTTGAGGAGATCGTCGAGCGTGGGCTGTGCCATGCGTTCCTGCGCGGGTTGATGTCGTCGGCGAGGGTCACCGCTTCATTCGACCGCCCCGGTGGGCGCGGCACCCGAGTGAAGCTCGTCCCGCCTGGGTGATGTGAAGCGCTCTAGCGCTTCGAGAATTGGAACCGCTTGCGCGCCTTCGGCCGGCCCGGCTTCTTGCGCTCCACCGCGCGCGCGTCGCGGGTGAGCAGGCCCAGATCGCGCAGCTTGCGGCGGTGCGCCTCGTCCACCTTCACGAGCGCGCGCGCCACCGCGAGGCGGAGCGCGCCGGCCTGGCCGGTCGAGCCGCCTCCCGCGACGTTGGCCTGCACGTCGAAGCGGCCGAGCGTGTCGGTCGCCGTGAACGGCTGCTGGATCGCGGACACGAGCGCGGGTCGCGGGAAATAATCGCCGAGCGTGCGCCCGTTGACATCCCACTTTCCCGAGCCCGGCGTGACGTAGACACGGCAGACCGCTTCCTTGCGGCGGCCGACGGTGTGGATCGTGCTATCGGTCATGGATCACTTCGCTCCCTTCGTTCCGCTCGTTCCGCGCTTGCGGGGCGTGGCGGCCGCCTTGGGAGCGCCACCAGGGGTCGGCCGGGCGCGCTCCGCTCGCTTCGCGAACGAGAGCGGGGTCGGTTGCTGCGCGACGTGCGGATGCTCGGCGCCCGGATAGACCCGGAGTTTGAGCCGCAGTTTCTGGCGGCCGAGCGCGTTCTTCGGGAGCATCCCGTGCACGGCCCGCTCGATGACGCGCTCGGGGTGCCGCGCGAGCACCGTCGCGAACGGGATGAGCTTGTCGTGCCCCATGTAGCCCGAGTGCGCGAAGTACTGCTTCTGCTCCGCCTTGCGCCCCGTCACCCGGACCTTGGCCGCGTTGACGACGATCACGTTGTCGCCCGTATCCATGTGCGGCGTGAAGGACGGCTTGTGCTTGCCGCGAATGATCCTGGCGACCTCGGAGGCGAGTCGTCCCAGAACCTGCCCGTCCGCGTCCACGAGAAACCACTGGTGCGCGATGTCGGCGGGTCGTGCGCTGAACGTAGCCATCAAGTGCGTGAGAGAAGTCGGGAGCCGGAAGTGCCCCCGGTGTACGTCGTTCGCCTCACCGGTGCGGGCTGCATCCCGGGTCTCGGCCGCCCGAAGGCGTTTTTGGACAGACATGTAAGCTAGATAACGACTTAGGCGGAGTCAATGCGTGCGGGAAGCGCCGGCTCCGGACCGAGGGGCGTGCCGTGTGAGTCGCGAGGCGGTCGCCCGCCCCTACTCGAACTCCACGAGCAGCGCCCCCTTCTCCACGGCTTCGCCGACCTTCGCGTGCACGGCCTTCACCCGTCCGGCGGCGGGGGCGGAGAGCGCGTTCTCCATCTTCATCGCTTCCATCGCGACGAGGCCCTGGCCGGCTTCGACGTGCTCGCCGGCGGCGACGTGGATGCGGACGATGAGACCCGGCATCGGCGCGTGAAGAGCCGGGTGTCCGGCGGGGCGGGCGTGCGCGAGGGAAAGGTCGCGGATCGCGCGCGTGCGTTCGTCGAGCGCCTCGACGGCGAAGCGGCGGCCGCCGAGCCTGAGCACGTACCGGCCTCGCGCGCCCTCGCGCCGCACCGTGACCCGGTGCACCGCGTCTCCGATCCGGACGATCCGCACGGGCGTGCCGGGCACCTCACTGAGGTTCGCCGCGCAAGGCGCGCCGCCATCCACGCTCGCGGCGCCGCCGTCGAGCGTCACCTCGAAGCGCGTGCCGTCCACGTCCACGACGTATCTCACGGCGCGCTCGCGCCCACGAATTCGCACACGGTCTCGACGTGCGCGGTTTGCGGAAACATGTCGAACGCCGTGAGTCGCGCGATGCGCCACGCGGGCAGGCGCGCGACGTCGCGCGCGAGCGTGGCGGGATCGCAGCTCACGTAGATGATCGCGCGCACGTCGCGCGCCGCGTCGAGTCGCGCCGTGACGCGCGCGTCCACGCCGGCGCGCGGCGGATTGAGCAGCACGACGTCGGCCGGCAGCGCGCCGTCGAGCGCGTCCTCCACGCGAGCGCGCACCGTGTGGGAGCCCGCCGGCAGGCGCGTGGCGCTCCACGCGCTCGCCTCCGGATCGAGCTCGATCGCCGTCACCCGGACGCCCCGCCCCGCCAGCGCGGCGGCGACCTCACCCGAGCCCGCGTAGGCATCCACGACGGTCGCGGGCGTGTGCGCCATCGCTGCGGCGATCACGAAGGCCGCGAGGCGCTCGGCCACCTCCGGGTTCACCTGGGCGAATGACGCGCCCGGTCCGCGCGTTTCGCGGCGGTCGTGGAGCAGCCGCCGCGTACCGCCGTCCGGCACCCACCAGAGCGCGGCCAGCGACGGCGCGCGCGCGAAGAACTCCCCGTGCGCGCTCCAGCGTCGCGCGCCTTCGAGGACGAAGGCGGCGCGCGCGCTGCGCTCGCCGAGCAGGCGCACCGCGCCACGCAGCCGTGGGGCGCGCGGCAGGCACTCGCCCGCGGCGAGAATCTCGCGCCACGCGGCGACGACGCGCTCCTCCGTGATGAGGCAGTCGTCGAGCGCGAACACCCGCTCGGGATCGTCGTACGCGTGCAGCCCCGCGATCCACGCGGGCACGCCGCGCCGCGCCGCGCCGCCAGCCGCACGCGCCATCGCGTCGCGCGGAACGCGCCGGAGCGCGAGCGTGAGCTTGCGCCGGTAGCGCCACGCGCGCTCCCCGCTCTGCAACTCCGGGAGCGGCACCTCGCGTCGTCCGATGCGGCGAAAGGCATCGGCGACGATGCGACGCCGGGCCTCGCGCTGCGCCGCGAGCGAAAGGTGCTGCAGCTGGCAGCCGCCGCAGCCGTCGCGCTCGTAGTGCGGGCACTCGGCGGGGACGCGCTCGCTCGCCGCGCGCTCGATCACCTCGACGACGCCGCGCGCCAGCCGCCCCTTGCGGGTCACGCGCGCGACGACGCGTTCGCCGCGGGCCGTGCGCGGCACGAATACCACGAGGCCGTCGGAGCGCGCGACGCCGTCACCGCCGGCGGCGATGGACTCGATCTCCAGCGTGCGGCGGTCGCTCGTCACTCGCGCAACGCCTCGCGGCGGGCGAGCGCCGCCCAGGTGGAGAGCGGCGGCCCCCGGACGGCCCCCGACGACGGCGCGCCGGCCGGCGCGCCCTCCTCCGTGCCCGGCCCCCCCGGCGCGCCCCGCCCCCCCGGCGCGCCGGGGCGCCGCTCGAGGTCGGCGAGGAGCGCCGCGGCGATCGCAGCCGCATGCAATTCCTCTCGCGCCGCCGGCGCGGCGAGGAGCGACGGCAGCCGCCGCTCCAGCCACTGGCCGTCAATCGCGCCGCGCCGGAACTCGTCGTCCTCGAGCACGCGGAGGTGGAACTCGCGGCTCGTCTCGATGCCGTCCACCGTCAGCTCCGCGAGCGCGCGCCGCATCCGCCCCACGGCGTCCTCGCGCGTGGCGCCCCACGTGACGAGCTTCGCGAGCAGCGGATCGTAGAAGAGGGCGACGTCGCTTCCCGTCTCCACACCGCCGTCCCAGCGCACGCCCGGACCGCCCGGCACGTGCAGGTAGGTGATCCGCCCGGTGGAGGGAAGGAAGCCATTCGCCGGATCCTCGCTCGTGATGCGGCATTCGAGGGCCCAGCCGCGCGGCTCGATCGTCCCGGGGAGCGTGAGGCGTTCCCCCGCGGCGATCCGGATCTGCCACTGGACCAGGTCGATCCCCGTGACCAGCTCCGTCACCGGATGCTCGACCTGGATGCGCGTGTTCATCTCGAGGAAGTAGAACCGGCCGGCACGATCGAGCAGGAACTCGCAGGTCCCGGCATTCACGTAGCCCGCCGCGCGCGCCACGCGCACCGCGGCGTCGCCCATCCGGCGGCGCATCTCGCTCGACACCGCGACGCTCGGGGCCTCCTCGATCATCTTCTGGTGGCGCCGCTGCACCGAGCACTCGCGTTCGCCCAGCGCGCGCACCGTGCCGTGCGCGTCGGCCAGCACCTGGATCTCCACGTGGCGCGGGCCCTCGATGTACTTCTCGACGTAGATCGCGTCGTCCCCGAACGCGTTGCGCGCCTCGCGGCGCGCAGCGTCGAGCGCGCCCGGGATCTCGCGCGCGCCGTGCACCACGCGCATCCCCTTCCCTCCGCCGCCCGCGGCCGCCTTGAGGAACACCGGATAGCCGAAGCGCGCGGCGATCGCCGCGGCCTCGCGGGCGTCGCCGAGCGCTTCCGTGGTGCCGGGCACGACCGGCACGTCGTGCGCCAGGGCCAGCAGGCGCGCGGCCGTCTTCGAGCCCATCGCCGCGATCGCCTCCGCCGGCGGCCCGACGAACGCGAGCCCCGCCTCGCGCACGGCGCGCGCGAACCACTCGCGCTCGGAAAGAAAGCCGTAGCCGGGATGGATCGCCTCGGCGCCGACCCGCTGCGCCGCCGCGATGATCACGTCGCCGCGCAGGTAGCTCTGCGCGGACGGCGGCGGGCCGATGCCCACCGCCTCGTCGGCCGCGCGCACGTGCGGCGCGTCGGCATCGGCGTCGGAGAAGACGGCGACGGAACGGACGCCGAGCTCCCGGCAGGCGCGAACGACCCGGAGCGCGATTTCGCCTCGGTTGGCGATCAACAGCTTCGTGAACATCGAACGGCAGCCGTCAGCGATCAGCGGTCAGCGGTCAGTCGTCTGCGGCATCGAACTGACGACTGAGCGCTGACGGCTGACGGCTGTCCACTCGCTGTTGTTCGCCGTTGCCGCTCACAGCGGGATGTTGCCATGCTTCTTCGCCGGATTCCGGTCCCGCTTCCCCTGCAGCATCTCGAGCGCGTCAATCAGCCGCGGCCGCGTGTCGCGCGGGTCAATGATGTCGTCCACATAGCCCCGGCTCGCCGCCACGTAGGGGTTCGCGAACTTCTCCGTGTAGTCCGCCACCTTGGCGTCGGTCGCCTGTGCCGCGTCCCGGCTCTCGGCGATCTCCTTCTTGAACAGGATCTCCACGGCGCCCTTGGGCCCCATCACCGCGATCTCCGCCGTGGGCCACGCGACGTTGAAGTCGCCGCGCACGTGCTTCGAGCTCATCACGTCGTACGCGCCGCCGTAGGCCTTGCGCGTGATCACGGTGAGCTTCGGCACCGTCGCCTCGCAGTAGGCGAACAGCAGTTTCGCGCCGTGCTTGATGATCCCGCCGTGTTCCTGCGCGACGCCCGGGAGGAAGCCCGGCACGTCCTCGAACGTCACGAGCGGCACGTTGAACGCGTCGCAGAACCGGATGAAGCGCGCGCCCTTGACGCTCGCGCTGATGTCCAGCACGCCGGCGAGTACCGCCGGCTGGTTGGCGACGACGCCGACGCTGTACCCGCCCAGGTGCGCGAAGCCGCAGAGAATGTTCGGCGCGAACTCGCGGTGCACTTCCACGAACTCGCCGTCGTCCACGACGCGCCGGATGACGTCGTGCATGTCGTACGGCTTGTTCGGGCTGTCGGGGACTACCTCGAGGAGGGCGGCGTCGCGCCGGTCGCGCGGGTCGGTGCCCGCGCCTCGGGGCGGAGCGTCCACGTTGTTCGACGGGAGGAACCGGAAGAGCGTGCGAATCGCCTCGAGGCACTCGAGCTCGCTCCCGCAGGTGAAGTGCGAGACGCCACTCGTGGCCCCGTGCGTCTCGGCGCCGCCCAGCTGCTCCATCGTCACGTCCTCGTGCGTCACCGTCTTCACGACGTTGGGCCCCGTGACGAACATGTAGCTCGTGCCGCGCGTCATGAACACGAAGTCGGTGATCGCGGGCGAGTACACCGCCCCGCCCGCGCACGGCCCGAGAATCGCCGAGATCTGCGGGACCACGCCGGACGCGAGCGTGTTGCGGAGGAAGATCTGCGCGTAGCCGCCGAGCGAGACGACGCCTTCCTGGATGCGCGCGCCGCCCGAATCGTTGAGCCCGATCACGGGAGCGCCGTTGCGCATCGCGAGGTCCATCACCTTGCAGATCTTCTCCGCGTGCGCCTCGGAGAGCGAGCCGCCGAACACGGTGAAGTCCTGCGAGAAGACGTAGACGAGCCGGCCGCCGATCTTGCCGTACCCCGTGACGACGCCGTCGCCGAACGGCTTCTGCGCGTCGAGGCCGAAGTCGGTGGAGCGGTGCGTGACGAATCGGTCGAGCTCGACGAAGGACCCGTCGTCGAGGAGCACGTCGAGCCGCTCCCGGGCGGAGAGCTTCCCCTTGTCGTGCTGCGCCTTGAGGCGCGCCGCCCCGCCGCCCAGCTCCGACTCGGCGCGGCGTTGCTCGAGGAGGTCGAGTTTCTCGCGCAGGGACATGGGGGGGAAAGTTACCGCGTGCTCCGCGTCTCCGTGGGAGGACGCCCCGCCCTCACCCTTCGCCGGGTTCCTCCGCCAGCGCCTGGGCGATCACTTCCGGCGGCACGTCCCGCGCGGCGACCTCCGCGTCCTCCGTGAAGACCTTCGACGGCGTCTCGGGCCGCGGCGGCTGCTCCTCCGGAATCGCCGTCACCGCGAGCACGATGCGCCGGTGGATCGGATCCACCTCCAGCACGCGGAGGTCGAGGTTCATTCCCTCGTACGCGAGGTCCGCCGGGCTCTGCAGCGGCTTCCCGGTGATGTTCAGCTGCGAGATCGGGACGAAGCCCTCGATGTTGTTGCCGATGTCCACCACGACGCCCTTGTCCATCAGGCGCACGACGCGGCCGCGCAGCTCGGTGCCCACCGGATAGCTCTCGCCGATCTTGAGCCAGGGATCCTCTTCCGCCTGCTTCAGGCCGAGCGAAATGCGCTTGTTGTCGCCGTCAATGTTGAGGATGACGACGTCCACGTCGTCGCCCTTCTTGACGACCTCCGAGGGATGCTGGACGCGCTTCGTCCAGCTCATGTCGGAGATGTGGATGAGCCCGTCAATGCCCGGCTCGATCTCGACGAACGCGCCGAAGCTCGTGAGGTTGCGCACCTTGCCGCGGATGCGGGTGCCGACCGGGTACTTCTGCGGCAGCATCATCCACGGGTCCTGCTCCGTCTGCTTCATGCCGAGCGAGATCTTCTCCTCGGTGGGGTCCACCTTGAGCACGACCGCTTCGATCGCCTCGCCGATGGACACGAGCTTCGACGGATGGCGGACGTTCCGCGTCCAGCTCATCTCGCTGATGTGCACGAGCCCCTCGATGCCGGGCTCGAGCTCGATGAACGCGCCGTAGTTCGTGATCGAGACCACCTTGCCGGAGACGCGCGTGCCGACCGGGTACTTCGCCGCGACGTCCTTCCAGGGATAGCTCTGGAGCTGCTTCAGGCCGAGCGAGATGCGCTCGCGCTCCCAGTCAATGTCGAGCACCTTCACCTCGAGCTCGGCGCCGATCTGCACCATCTCGCTCGGGTGCTGAATGCGGCCCCACGACATGTCGGTGATATGGAGCAGGCCGTCCACGCCGCCCAGGTCTATGAAGGCGCCGAAGTCGGTGATGTTCTTGACGATGCCCTTCCGGACCTGGTCCTTCTCGAGCTCCTTCATGAGCTTCTCGCGCTTGCCGGCGCGCTCGGTCTCGAGAATGACGCGGCGCGAGACGACGATGTTCCGGCGGCGCTTGTTGAGCTTGATGATCTTGAACGCGTATCGCTGGCCGAGCAGCTCGTCAATGTTCGGCACGCGGCGGAGCGCGATCTGCGAGCCCGGGAGGAAGGCGTCCACGCCCATCAGGTCCACGACGACGCCGCCCTTGATCTTCTTGGTGAGCGTCCCTTCGACGGGATGGTCGGACTCGTACGCGATGCGGATCTTCTCCCACACGCGCATGAAGTCGGCCTTCTTCTTCGAGAGGACGACCGCGCCCTCCTGATCCTCCAGGTGCTCCAGCAGGACCTCGATCTCGTCGCCGGGCTTGAGTTCCGGGAGGTCCTTGAACTCCTCGAGCGGGATCGAGCCTTCGGACTTGAATCCGATGTCGAGCACGACGAGGTTGTCGCGGATCTCCAGCACCTTCGACTTGACGATCTCGCCTTCCTCGATGGAGGCGAGGGTCCCGGCGTACATCTCCATCATCTGCTGGTACTCGGAGGACGTGTACTCGTCCTCCTCGTACAGCTCGGGGCGGCGGTTCGAGAGGGGGCGGAGCTGCGCCTTCTGGAGGTCGCGCTTCTCGCGCGCGGTGAGCGCGGCGGCGAGGGGCGCGGAGAGCGGAGCGCTGACGGGAGTGGTGAGCGGTTCGGTGGGCGTCTCGGTAGGCATCAACTTCTCCAGCGTCGCGTGGATCTTTTCGGCTCGCCGCGACCGCGAGGACAAGGGTGGTTTTTAATGAAAGCGGCTCCGGTGGAATTGCCGGAGCCATTAATCATAGGTCAGTCACCTCAGAAGATCAACCGGCGCAAGACGTTGCGGGCGCCGGTGTTCACCCCCGACGACGCGCCAGTGCGCTGATCCGCTCGGCCTGTTCTTCCTCGGACAGGTGCGACGTGTCAATCACGACGGCGTCGCGCGCGGGCGAGCTCTGCGCGGCATCCATCGCGTCGCGCCGGGTCAGTTCCGCCCGTTCGCGCGCCACCTCGTCGTCCGTGGGCGCGCGGCCGAGCCGCTGGAGAAGCCGGCGCTGGGCGCGCACCGCGGGCTCGGCGACGAGAAAGACCTTGAGCCGGGCGTCGGGGAAGACCGCGGTCCCCATGTCGCGGCCGTCCACGACGATGGGCCCGTGCCCCGCGCACTCGCGCATCCGCGCGTTCACCCACGCCCGCACCCCTGGCATCTTCGCGACCGCGCTGACCTGCGCCGTGACCGCTTCGCCGTGCAGCGCCTCGGCGACCGGCGCGCCATCCACGCGCGGCTCGAAGCTGGTTGTGCCCCGTGCGAGGGAGACGGCGCGCGTAGCGTCGAGGACCGACGCCTCCGTCCAGGGCGGAGCGCCGCCGGCGCGGAGGCGGGCGAGCGTCGCGGCGCGGTAGAGCGCGCCGGAGTCCGCGTGCGCGATGCCGAGTCGTTCGGCCACCCGCTTCGCCGTGGACGACTTCCCCGACGCCGCAGGGCCGTCTATGGCGATCACGAGGGGCGTCGCCCTGGCGTCAGTGCCGGACACGGTCCAGGTCGCTCCAGAAGCCGGGATAGGAGACGGCGACGCACTCGCGGTCGTCCACCTCGATCGCGTTGCCGTCGAGCGCGCCGAGGACGCCGAACGCCATCGCGATCCGGTGGTCGCCGTGCGTGGTGACGCGGCCGCGGAACGGCGTGTCGCGGCCGCGAACGACGAAGCCGTCCGGCAGCTCCTCCGCGTCGGCGCCCACGGCGCGCAGGTTGTCCACGACGGCCCGGATCCGGTCGCTTTCCTTCACCCGCAGCTCGGCGGCTCCCGTGACGCGGGTCTCGCCCGCCGCGCGGGCGGCGACGCAGGCGAGCACCGGAAGCTCGTCAATGAGCGACGGGATCTCGTGCGGCTCGATCGTCGTGCCCGTGAGCGTCCGCGGCGCGATCACCAGCCGCGCGACCGGCTCACCGCCGTCGGTCGCGGCGTCCTCGTGGCCGACGAACGCGCCCATGCGCGCGAGCACGCGCAGGGCGCCCGCGCGCGACGGGTTGGTGCAGACCCGCTCGATCTCGAGTGTCCCGCTCCCGGCAAGCGCGGCGAGCGCCGCAAAGAACGCGGCGGACGACGGGTCGCCCGGGACGCCCGTGTCGGCGGCGTCGAGACGGCCACCGGGGACGAGGGTCACGGTGAGGCCCTCGGTGCGGACGTCCACGCCCCGCGCCCGCAGCATCCGCTCGGTGTGGTCGCGCGTGGCCTGCGGCTCGTGTACTTCGACCGGCACGTCCGCGACGAGCCCCGCGAGGAGGATCGCGCTTTTCACCTGGGCGCTCGCGACTTCGCTGAACCAGGTGAGCCCCCGGAGCGCGCCGCCCGTGATCGTGAGCGGGAGGCCGTCGCCGTGGTCGAAGGTGAGGCGAGCGCCCATCGCGGCGAGCGGGCGCGCCACGCGGCGCATCGGACGGCGGCTCAGGCTCGCGTCGCCGACGAGGCGCGCGGTGAACGGCGTCGCCGCGAGGATCCCGGAGAGGAGCCGGGCCGTCGTGCCGCTGTTGCCGCAGTCGAGGTCGGCCGCGCTCGCGCGGAGCCCGCGCCGCCCGACGCCGCGCACTTCGATCTCGCCCTCGGTGAGGTCCGGGATCGCGACGCCGAGCGCGCGAAGGACCGACGCCGTGGAGCGCACGTCGGCGGAGGTGAGGAGCCCGCGCACGCGGGAGGTGCCGTCCGAGAGCGCGGCGAGCATCAGCGCGCGATGCGAGATGGACTTGTCGCCCGGAACGCGGAGCGTGCCCGCGACTCTCACCGCAACCAGTCCTCGAGCGCGGTCGCGAGGTCGGTCTTCTCGTCGCGATACTTCACGATCACCGGTGTCTGCAGCGCCAGTCCCTGCGCCGCGCCCCAGCCGCCTTTCACCGCGCGCGCGCCCGGCACGACCACCGCTCCCGCGGGGATGTCGAGCGGCCGTTCGGCGCCCGCGCGGTACACCTGCGCGCGCACGAGGTCGTACACCGGCGTGCCGCGCGTCAGGACGACGCCGGCGGCGAGCACCGCCGTCGCGCGCACGACGGTACCTTCGTAGACACCGCAGTTCCCGCCGACGAGGACGTCGTCCTCGATGACGACGGGGCTCGCGTTCACGGGCTCGAGCACGCCGCCGATCTGCGCCGCGGCGCTCACATGGCAGCGCTCGCCCACCTGCGCGCACGAGCCGATGAGCGCGTGTGAGTCCACCATCGTTCCCGCGCCGACGTACGCGCCCACATTCACGAACATCGGCGGCATGCAGACGACGCCCGCGCCGACGAAGGCGCCGCGGCGGATCGTCGAGCCGCCCGGCACGATGCGGACGCCGCGCGCGGGCGCGAAGCGCTGCGGCGGAATCGTGTCCTTGTCCACGAACGAGAAGGCCGAGCCCCGCCGGGAGAAGCCGACCGACTTCCCGAAGCGGAAGGCCGCCAGGATGCCCCGCTTCACCCACGGCACGGCGCGCCACGTGCCGTCCGCGCCCCGCGCGGCGGCGCGCACCGCGCCCGACTCGAGGACCGCGAGGAGCTCACGGATCGTCTTCGCCGCGTCGCGCGGCGCCTTCGCGCGCGCCGGACACGCGAAGAGCGCCTCGACGCGCCGCTCGAGCGACGCCAGCGTGCGCGCAGTCACGAGAGCACCGCCGCCGCCTCGAGCAGCGCCGCCCTGAGGCGCGGCTCGTGCTTCGGGTCCATCGGCACGAGAGGCAGGCGGAGGTGGTTCCCGATCCGGCCGAGCAGCGCGAGGGCGGCCTTGATCGGGATCGGATTCGACTCACAGAAGGCGGCGCCCATGAACGGCAGCAGCCGGAGGTGCAGCGCGCGCGCCGCGTCGAGCCGCCCGGCGAGGGCCGCATCGCAGAGCTCCGCCATGACGCGCGGCACCGCGTTCGACACCACCGAGACCACGCCGTGACCGCCCGCGGCGATCACGCCGAGCGTGAGCGCGTCATCGCCGGAAAGAACGCGGAAGTCCTTCGGCGCGTTCCGGATGATCTCGGAGATCTGCGCCAAGTCCCCGGATGCCTCCTTCACCGCGCAGATGTTCGGGTGTTCGGCGAGCGCGAGGGTGGTCTCGGCCTCGAGGTTGCTTCCCGTGCGCCCGGGGACGTTGTACACCACGATCGGGAGCGGCGACGCGCCGGCGATCGCTCGGAAGTGCGCGAGGATCCCGCGTTGCGGCGGCTTGCTGTACATCGGCGAGACGTGGAGCAGATGCGTCGCCCCGGCCTTGGCCATCGCCTTCGAGGTCGCGATCGCGAGACGGGTATCGTTGCCCCCAGCGCCCGCGATCACCGGTACGCGGCCCCCGGCGCGCTCGGCCGTGAGCTGGACGACGCGCACGCGCTCCTCGAGCGTCATCGTGGCGGCCTCGCCCGTGGAGCCCACCGGCACGAGCCCGTGGATTCCTTCAGCGAGCTGCCAGTCCACCAGCTTTCCCAGCGCCTCCTCGTCCACGGCCCCGTCCGTCCCGAACGGCGTGACGAGCGCGGTGAGGCATCCCTGCAGCGGGTGGTGCGTCATGTGTCGGCCCCACGACAATCGTCGAGCGTGAAGACGCCGCGCCGGCCAACGAGCCAGCGCGCGGCGGCGAGCGCACCGGCGGCGAACACGCGGCGGTCGCGCACCGTGTGCTCGAGTCGAATCTGTTCGAACGGCGCGTCGAAGACGACCTCGTGCGTGCCGGGTACGCTCCCCGTGCGCACACTCGTGATCGGCGGCTCACGGCCCAGCCCGAGCGCCGCGCGCGCCGCGAGGAGGCGCGCCGTGCCCGATGGCGCGTCGAGCTTCGCCTTGTGGTGCGTCTCGACGATCTGGGCGTCGAACCCGGCCCCGGCACTCGCGATCACGCGCGCGGCGTGCTCGACGATGCGCGCGAACGCGTGCACGCCGGGCGCGAAGTTGGGTGCCCAGAGCAGCGCGCCGCCCTGCCGGCGCACCTCCGCTTCCACCGCCACGCGCTCGGCGTCCCAGCCCGTGGTGCCGCTCACCACCGGGCAGCCGGCGGTCACGCAGCCGCGCACATTGGCCGCGGCGTGCGCGGGCACCGTGAACTCGATGGCCACCTCGGCCCCGCCCAGCAGCGTCCGGGTGACACCGCCGGGCAGCACCTGCGCTTCGCCGAGCAGCGCCACGACCTCGAAGCCGTGATCCGCCGCCAGCGACGCGACCGCGCGCCCCATCTTCCCGTCGCCGATCACGGCGAGGCGCAGCGTCCGCCGGTCGCTCACGCGCCGCTCCCGAAGAAGGTCTCGTGCAGCCGCTGCATCACCGGCGCCACCTGCTCGTCGTCGAGGATCAACGTCAGGTTGATTCCCGTCGCGCTCAGCGAGAGCATGTGGAGCCGCACCTCGCCCACGGCCGCGAGCGCCTTCGCCATCGCCGGGCTGCACTCGCCGAGCCCGGCGCCGACGAGGGCGACGATGCCGCGGCCGCGCTCGACGCTCACGTCCCCCAGCTCGGCGAGCTCTGCCACGACGGCGTCGAGGTGATCGGCGTCGTCCACCGTGAGCGACACCGACACCTCCGAGGTCGCCACGACGTCCACGGACGTCCGGTTCCGCTCGAAGACCTCGAAGATCGCGCGGAGCGCGCCCGGCGTCGCGAGCATCCGCGGGCTCCGCACCTTCACGATCACGACGTTCCCCTTGCCGGCGATCGCGCGCACCGCGACGCGGGGCGCGTCGAAGGTGATGCGCGTCCCCTTCCCCGCCGGGCGACGCGAGTTGAACACCCACACGGGGATCCCCTGGCGCACGGCCGGGGCGATCGTGTTCGGGTGGAGCACCTTCGCCCCGAAGCTCGCCAGCTCGGCTGCCTCGTCGAACCGGATGTGCTCGATGAGCTGCGCGCCCGCGACGACGCGCGGATCGGCGGTGAGCATCCCGTCCACGTCGGTCCAGATCTCGATCGCCTCCGCTTCGAGCGCGGCACCGAGGAGTGCGGCGCTGTAGTCGGACCCGCCGCGGCCCAGCGTCGTGGTCACCCCATCGGACGTGGAACCCATGAAGCCGCCCAGCACGGGCACGCGCCCGTCGCGCACGAGCGGGGCGAGGTGTTCGCGCGCCGCCGCCGCGATCGCGTCGGCCCTGGGCGTCGCGCGGCCGAACGAGGCGTCGGTGATCAGCACGCGGCGGGCGTCCACGAGCGCGGCGTCAATGCCGTGTCGCGCGAACGCCGCCGCGACGATCGGCGCCGAGAGCTGCTCGCCGATGGACGCGATGGCATCGAGTGAACGCGGCGTCACGTGCCCGAGCACCGACAGCGCCTCGGCCAGGTGCGCCAGCTCGTCGAAGAGCATGCTCTCCTCGGCGGCGATGTCCTGCGCGTCCGCGCCCTCGCCGAGCAGCTCCGCGACCACGCCGAGGTGCCGCTCGCGAAGCGCTTCGATCTGCGCGATGGCCGCGACGAGATGCCCGGCCGCGGACTGCTCCGCCGCGCCGAGGAGCACGTTGGTGGTGCCGGCCAGCGCGGAGACGACCACGACGGGCCGTCGGTCGAGGCGTCCGTGGATGATGTCGGCGGTGCGCCGGATCGCGGCCGCGTCCGCCACCGAGGTGCCGCCGAACTTGGCGACGATCATCCGCGTGCGCCCTGCCGCGGCCGGGGAATCACGCCCGTGGCGACCAGCAGCTCGGCGTTGAGAATCGAGCCGCCCGCCGCCCCCCGCACCGTATTGTGTCCCATCGCCACGAGGCGCAGATGGAGGATGGGGTCCTCGCGCACGCGTCCGACGGACACGGTCATCCCGCGTCCCTCGTGCACGTCGCGCCGCGGCTGCGGGCGGTCGGGCTCGTCGCGGTACCGAAGCGGCCGCTCGGGCGCCGACGGCAGGCCGCGCACCGCGCCCGCGCCCCGCCACTCTCGCAGCGCGCCGATCGCGTCGTCGAGCGTCGGCCGCCGCTCGAAGCCCATCGAAAGGCACACGGTGTGCCCGTGCTCGACGGCTACGCGATTCGCGTGCGCGCTGACGACGAACGGCGCCGGCTCGATCACCGTCCCCGCCAGGCGCCCGAGCATCCTGGGAAGCTCGCGCTCGATCTTCCCTTCCTCCTCGCCGATGAACGGAATGACGTTTCCGACGATGTCGAGCGACGGCACGCCCGGGTAGCCCGCGCCGGAGAGCGCCTGCATCGTAGCCGCGAAGACCGTGCGGATGCCGAAGCGCTCGTGGAGCGGCGCCATCGCCATCGCGGCGACCGTCGCGGCGCAGTTCGCGTTCGTGACGATCGCGCCGGTCCAGCCGCGCGCCGTGCGCTGCGTGGCGATCAGCGCCAGATGCGACGCGTTCACCTCGGGGATCACGAGGGGGACGTCGGGCTCCATCCGGAAGTTCTTCGCGTTGCTGAGCACGACGCGGCCCGCGCGCGCGAACGCCGGCTCGAGATCACCGGCGGCCGCGCTGTCGAGCGCGGAGAAGACGACCGGCGACGTGAGCACGGCGGGGTCGCACGGCTTCACGGGCAGCGCGCCGACCGCGTCGGGGAACGTGCCCTCGATCCAGCGCGTGGCCTCAGCGTAGGACTTGCCCGCCGAACGCTCGCTCGCGGCGACCTCGGCGACGCGGAACCAGGGGTGGCCCTCGAGCAGGCGGATGAAGGTCTGCCCCACGGCGCCCGTGGCGCCGAGGACCGCGACGGGGATGCGCGCGTCCGGCACAGCCGGGCTCACGCGGCGAGCAGCGACCGCACGAGCCGCTCGTAGTGGCCGACGCTCGCCTTGAGCTCGTCGAGCGCGATGAACTCGTCCGGCGTGTGCGCGACGTGGATCGAGCCCGGGCCGAAAAGCAGCGCGGTGCCCCAGTTGCCGAGCAGCGGGACGTCGGTCGCGAACGCCACGGGCTTCGCGTCGAAGCCGCCCACGGTGTGAAACAACTGCGCCGGCGTGTACGAACCGTACTCCAGCTCGGCGCGCCCTTTCGCCCACGCCTCGAGCGCCTGCTTCACGGGCGCGGGGTCGCCCACCACGCGCACCATCATCTCGGCCTCGCAGAGTCCGGGGATGATGTTCGCCTCGGTGCCGCCGCGAATGAGCCCGACATTGATCGTGGTGTCGCCCAGCACGCGATCGGCCGGCAACTCGAGTGCCGCGAGCTCAGGAAGCATCCGCACCATCGGCTCGATGGCGGAGACGCCGAGATGCGGGTACGCGGAGTGCGCCTCCCGCCCCCGGGTGCGCGCGATCACGCGGAGCGCGCCCTTGCTCCCCGAGGCGAGGATGCTCTCGGTGGGTTCCCCGTTGACGAGGTACCTGCTCGTCGCGGGGAGCTGGTTGGCGGCGCGCGCGCCGTCGGAACCCTTCTCCTCGCCGACCACGAACAGCAGGTCCACGCGCTCCTCGCCCGAGGCGACGAGGCGATCGGCGGCCGCGAGCATCGCGGCGGCGATTCCCTTGGCGTCGCAGGCGCCGCGCCCCTTGAGCTTGTTTCCCTCGA